>QCBT01000007.1 GCA_003281525.1 Prochlorococcus sp. AG-347-J06
TTTCTTATAAATTCGTTTATTGTAAAAAGAAAAAACAATGAAAAAAAATTCCAAGAAAGAATACCTTAATAGAGATGAAGTTAATGAAATGATTGAATCAGCTTTAAGGAGACATAATAGAAGATCTACAATAATATCAAGCGTACTTGGCTGGATTCTAATCGGAGGTTATTCGTTTGGACTTTTTCAAGCAGTTCAAAATGTCTAATTAATCTTTTTTTTAAAGTAGAACTTGCTAGATGATAAATTAATATAAGACTAAGTATTTTTTTATGAGGGAATATATTGAGGCAAATCTTACAGTAATAAGAAAATATTTAAAAAAACGTAAACACTATACATCAAAATTAAATAATGCTTCGATAATGGAAGAATTCAAAGAATGGAGCAAAGATCCTTTACCTGAGACAGAATCAATTTGGACATTACCTGACTTAACGAGAAATGAAAGACTAAAAAATTTTTGTCGCTCGATTAAGAAGGAAATAAGATAAATTTTTAACTACCTAATTGTATATGATTTACCTTTAAGTAAAAATAACCAGCAAATCCAACTATGTTCAAAATTACGACGAAAATCCATGCTCCAATTGGCTGATTAGAATCAAATTTTTTTATTTTAACTTTTTCCTTTAGTCTTTCAATATATTTAGCCATAATTAAAAATATTAAAAAGAATATTTCCAATTATAGAGAGTTAAATTTTAAGGAATCTTAAATAAAATAAAATTTCTTTTAATTCGAATTTTTATTGTTAAGCCTGTTAATGGGATATTTAATTAACTCTTTTTTGAGATTTTTTAAAAGTTTATTGTGATTCAAAATCGTAAATTTCTTAGTAAAGGAATAGTGCCATTTCATTGAATTAAAAAAAAACTTGCTAATTCATTATTAATAAAATTATAATACTTACTACGGTCATTCAGACCATACATAATTTAAATAAGGACAAATTTTTTCATGAGCTTAAGAGTTGGCCAAGAAGCACCAGACTTTAGTGCTACAGCAGTATATGATCAAGAGTTTAAGGAGATTACACTTTCAGGTCTAAGAGGTAAATGGGTTGTTCTATTCTTTTACCCACTAGATTTTACATTTGTATGTCCAACTGAAATTACTGCATTTAGTGATAGATACAAAGATTTCTCGGAACTTAATACGGAAATACTTGGGGTCTCAGTTGACAGCAAACACTGTCATTTGGCTTGGATACAAACCCCAAGAAATGAAGGTGGTATAGGTGATATTAACTATCCGTTAGTCTCTGACTTAAAAAGAGAAATTTGCCAGGCGTACAATGTTCTTAATGATGATGGAGAGGCAGATAGAGGTTTATTTCTAATCAATCCAGAAGGAGTGGTTATGCATACTACTGTTAACAAGGCTCCTGTAGGCAGAAATGTTGATGAAACACTAAGAATTCTTCAAGGTTATCAATACGTTGCAGCAAACCCAGATGAGGTATGTCCTGCGAACTGGACCCCTGGGGAGAAAACAATGTTAGAGGACCCCAAAGGTAGTAAGGAATATTTTTCTGCGCTCTAGTAAAATTAAATACTTTTAAGCAAGTATTGAGTAGTAAATAATTATAAAAAAATAAAAAGAAAACATATTCAAAAAGGGGATTAAATCCCCTTTTTGAGGTTTTTTTACTATCCAATCGCTTAAATTAGTTTTATATGATAAGAAAGACCACGTAAAAAAAGAAATTTCTATAGCGAGTAAGATAAAAATATTAATTAAATTTAGGTCATTTAAACCAAAATATCTAAAAATATGAAACTGATCATCAACATTAATATTATTAATTTGAAGATGCCAAAGACAAAGAGAAATCAAAATAAAATTTATCAATATTATTTTTTTTAATAAAAACTTAGATTTCTTAATAATTAATAAAATAGAAATTGAAAATATGAAAAAAACAAAATGTAAAATATCCGGTTTTGGTAATTTAATTCCTTCAAGAAATAAATTAAATATAAGATCAAAATTTATATATAAATAATCAGCTATAAAATAAGAGAGAAATATTAAATTTATTGCTACTAATAATAATAATCTTCTTCCATTAATTATATGTTTACTATGAATATCATTTTTATTAAAATTATAGTATGTATAGTTTTTAAAAGAGTTTAGACACACTAAAGATGGACATATTGTACCGCTCAAATAGTAAAGAACTGAATAAAATGAAATATCATTAATATTGAATGAATACAAATTAAACCATTGTTTTTGGACTAACGGAAGAATAAGTAAAAATGAAACCGTAACTAATAAATTAGTAGTATTGTTTTTAATTATCAAGAAAGTATTAAATTTTTTTTAATTTAAAACAATTAAATCAAACTTTCAACAATTTAGAAGTAGTTAATTTAAAAACTTTTTTATCTATAGTTTCGTGATTTAAAAGTATATCAACTAATTTATCAAGTAAAACTCTATTTTTTTTCAATATTTTTATTGAATTATTTAATGAAATTTTAGAAATATTTATAATTTCATTATCTATTCTCGAACTAGTATTTTCTGCTATGAGAGGCTTTCTTCTAAATAATCCATCTCCTAAATACATTTCATTATTGTCAGAATCCATCGAAATTGGACCAATAATTGAAAATCCATATTTTGTAACCATTTCCCTTACGATATTGGTCGCATAAGAGATATCATTTACGGAGCATTGTGTAATTTCACTTTCACCAAAAACTATCGTTTCTGCTGCTCTTCCAGCTAGTGCAATTTCAATTTTTGAAAATAATAATTTTTTTGAAATCAAGCCGCTAGAAATTACATCTTCGTCAGGGCATATTTTTGTATATCCTCCTATAGATCCAGATCTAGGTAAAATAGTAATTTTATCAACTGATTCAATTCCATTTCTCACAGCAGATACAATCGCTCTGCCCACTTCGTTATAAGCAATAATTTTTTTTGTATTTGGAGAAGTTATTAATGAACTTCTTAGGCCAATGGTAATTTTATCGAGAGCATTTTCTATATGAAGGTCACTAATTAATTTAGATTCATCTCTTGCACAGTGAATAGCACTCTCATTCATTAAATTTGCAAGATCTGCTCCCGAAAATCCAACTGTTCTTGAAGCCCAATATCCTAAATCAATTTCACTTGAAAGAGGTTTGGAGAGTGAGTGAACTGAAAGAATTTTTTTTCTTCCATCTAAATCTGGAAGCATTACTTCAATTTTCCTATCAAATCTACCTGGTCTTAATAATGCTGCATCCAAGATATCTGGTCTATTTGTTGCTGCTAAAACAATAATCCCAGAATTATCAGCAAAACCATCTAATTCAGTTAGAAGCTGATTAAGGGTTTGTTCTCTTTCATCATTTCCACCTCCGATCCCAGAACCTCTTTGCCTACCAATGGAATCAATTTCATCAATGAAAATTATACAAGGAGATTTTTCCTTAGCCTTAGAGAATAGATCACGAACTCGGCTTGCTCCAACACCAACAAAAAGTTCTACAAACTCCGATGCCGATATTGAGAGAAAGGGCACTCCTGATTCACCAGCAATTGCTTTAGCTAATAAAGTTTTACCTGTTCCTGGTGGGCCTATTAGAAGGACTCCCTTAGGTACTTTCGCTCCAAGATTTTCAAATTTCTTTGGTTCTTTCAAAAATGTAATTACCTCTTTTAATTCCTCAGCTGCTTCAGGGACGCCAGCTACATCATCGAATCTCGTTTCTACATCATCAATAGTTACAAATTTAGATTGATTTTTGGTAAAACCAAAAGCTCTGGAAGCCAATTTTGATGTACTCCTCAAGATTAAGACTATAGCTAATATGAAAATCAGGAAAAGACTTATTGAAGCAAATGAATTAGCAGCTGAGGCTTCTTTTCTACTATTGTTAATAGTTAGATCTACCTTATTTTCAGTAGCCTTTTCAAGGATTAATTGATCGTTGTAAAGGATAGGTATTTTAAATTTATCCCCATTTTTATACAGAACATCAATTTCTCTCTGCCTTGGATAGAAAAATATTGATTCTATTTTCCCCGTCTCTATATCTTCTAGAAGATCCGAATAACTTGATTTAGAATCTGAATATGAGAATTTTGATCTAAACACTAATCTTTATAAGTGATTAATAAAGCATATATGCTTATTTAAAAAATTGACGTATATAAACAAAATATACTCAAAAGTTTTGGAGATAACCAGTTAAAGGTTATATTATTATATGGAAATAAAGAAACAGAATGGCTGTACCAAAGAAGAAAAAATCAAAAAGCAAAAGGAACCAAAGGCATGCTGTTTGGAAAGGAAAAGCAGCAATAGCAGCTCAAAAAGCTATATCTTTAGGTAAATCAGTTTTAACTGGGAAAGCTCAAGGATTTGTTTATCCTATTGAAGAAGAAGAAGAAGAGTAGCTTTTAAGATCCTAATTTAAATGCTTCAAGTATAACGGCATAAATTGCACCAATTCTTAATTTATCAACTATGGTCCATAGATAATAAAATTTTGAACTTGCAGCAGGTTTAATTCTTATAATGATTTCAATAAAAATAATAATTATTGGGACCATTATCAACTCATTTTTACCTTCAGATATAAATTTTGTAATAAAATTTGCGAACAAAAAATAACCTGTCAAAACAGAAATTAGAGCAATAGATTTTGTTCTCCAAGTATCACTTAGAAAACCAAAAAATAAATTATTTAACTGGTCGGTAATTCTTGAAAAATCAGTTTTTTGCATTACTAAAAGACACTAAATAATCATTTAGAAAGTTATAGTCAATATATGATTTTTTTAGTTTAGGGCCTTTAATTACATTTGCCACATTATTCTGATCACCAAGGCTGTCTAAAATACAATCTAATTTAATATTTTCCTCAAGAACAATTGGAATATTTGAAGGAACATAAATTGTTGGCAAGTTAGCTGCTAAGGAAGATTTCAATCCTGGATTGGAGTCTTCAAAAACAATTGAGTTGTTTTTGTTTATACCACTTAATTGGATTGCCTTTAAATACGGTAATGGATTTGGTTTCTTTAATTCAACGTCTTCGCTTGAAATAATGAACTCAAAAGGGTTGAAGCCATTAAAAAGATAATCAACAAGTAGATTGACTTGAATTCTTGAACTTGAAGTAACAATAAATTGTCTTACTTTTTTTCTATGTAATTCATTTATTAATCTAAAAACACCAGTTTTTAAACTAACGCAATTTTTTTTTATAATTTCTAGATAATGAAACTGCTTTGTTTCATGGATTTTTAGAATTAAATCCTCTGAGAAATTATCATTATTAGATTTAGCGTAATAATTAATCCTATTTTTGCCCCCATTTATCTTCAGAAGTTCTATATATGAATTAGTATCCCAATTCCAATCTATACCAAGGTCATTAAAAGCATTATTAAAAGCAGGTAAATGGGCCTCTAATTCAGTATTTGCAATGGTACCATCTAAATCCCAATAAACACCTTCCAGATAAGTCACCAAAAAGAATTTCTTTTATTTACGGTAAAATACAAGAGCAATTATTGCTGGTCCTGCTAACGCAACTACAGCCAAAGGAATAAGTGTTGCCATGATTAATGAATATGTTTTGTGATACTATCTTTACAAATAAATGACGCAACTGTACTGATACGTTACGAGATTGAATTAAATTATGAAATCATGGACATGTATAGAAAATTGTGGAGCTTGTTGTAAATTCGACTTGAGCGAAAGAAGTGATTTAGCTAACAAACTTAACAAAGAAGATATAGCTTTGATAAATTCGATGACGGCTAAAGACGGTTGGTGTAAAAACCTGGACAGAGAAAATAAAAAATGCCTTATTTATGAAACCAGACCACATTTTTGCCGTGTAAGTGAATTTTCAACCACATTTAAAGGATATTTGAAATCTGGTGATAAATTTTTAATAGATTGCTGCAAAGAACATATTTCATCAAATTATGGATACCAAAGTAAAGAGATGAAAACTTTTAGGATTGCTGTTTCAGGAAAATGAATAGTAAATTAAAAAAAAAAGAAAACAATCTAGAAAAAAGTTTTTTTTCAATATTTATAACGACTTTTACAACAATTTTTATTGCTGAACTTGGCGATAAAACTCAGATAGCCACATTAATGCTTTCTGCCGAATCGGGCAGGCCAATAATTGTTTTTCTTGGAAGTTCTCTAGCATTAATAAGCTCTAGCATAGTAGGAGTTCTTATTGGTAAATGGGTATCAAAAAAAATATCTCCTAGCAAATTTGCTTTATCTACTGGTATTTTAATGATATTGATAAGTATATTTTTAGCTTATGAAACATTCAAAAATTATTTATAAATGCTTTTAAGTTTATTACTATCAACATTTCTAACCGTTTTCATAGCTGAATTAGGTGACAAAACTCAACTAGCTACTTTAACTATAAGTGGGACTTCAAATAAACCTTTAGCAGTTTTTCTAGGATCTTCTTCAGCACTTGTTTTTGCAAGTTTAATAGGAGCTTTAACAGGTGGTTCTATTTCAAGTTTTTTACCCGAAGTAGTTCTTAAGTCAATAGCTTCCATTACATTTTTTATCATTGGTATAAGGCTTTTTATCAACTCTTTTACCATCGAAAAAGAAGAAAAAGAAGAGAAAGAAAATAATTAGTTTTAAGCTTGGATAATAAGGTGTAATAATGAAGTGTATACCCCTAAATTAATTTATAATTTCATTTAGATCATGTTCACATCATCTTCAATAATTGATAATCTAAATCAGTCAGAAGGGTTAGAATATAAAAAATTATGCAGATTATTAAAAATAACAAAGAAATCTGATAAGGATAAATTAAATATTGCTTTAACAGCTCTAGAAAAACTTGAAATAATTAATAAAAATGAAAATGATGAATATACTTGCATAAAGGATAATGACCATCTTGTCGCCAAAATAAGATGTAGTAGCAAAGGCTATTGCTTTGCTGTAAGAGGAAAAGACAAAGAAGATATCTACATTAAAGAAAATTTACTTAACTATGCATGGAATGGAGATAAAGTTTTAGTAAGGATAATAAAAGATGGATATAGAAGAAGATCACCTGAAGGAATAGTTGATTGTATTCTTGAAAGATCAAATCAAATACTTCTTTCTAAAGTAGAAATAATAAATAACGATGTATATGCAATACCAATAGACGATAGGATCCTCTCTAAAATTAAACTTCCAAAAGAAAATAAAAAATATGCTTTCAATCCAGACAATAAGAATATAGTAAAAGTTGAAATTGATAGATTCCCCATAGGTCAAGAAGAAGGACTAGGTCATGTGATACAAGAACTTAAACTAAGCAATAATGAAGACTATGATACAGACTTTGTTTTATCTAAGAGCAATATCGTTAAATCATACGATTTAAATTATATTGAATCAAAAAAAATAGAGCAAAGGGAGAGGATAGACCTTACAGATAAAAACTCTTATTTATTCAAAAGTTGGAATTCAAATAATTCTCCAATGCTCCCAATGATTCAAATAGAGCAGGGAAAAAATAAAAATACTAAATTATGGATACATGCAAATAATCTTGCAGAAAGAGTAGATCTAAATAGTAAAAGATCTCTAGAAATATTATACAAAGGCTTTGAATCATTACCCTTATTAAATGATTGGCAAAACTATCTTAGTGAAACTATAAGAAATGATTCTGAATTTAAATTTGGTGAAAAGAATGAAGCAATAAGCCTCTGCGTCAATTTAAATAGTGATAATGAAATAATTGATTGGTCATTTCATCTTACTTTAGTAAAATGCACACTTATTGTTGGAAGTGATCATACTAACGCGCTTCTATCTAGAAAAAGCAAATCAAGAATAACCTCTCGGGTACTAAAACCTATAAAGGAATATGTCCCCGATTTAGATAAAATACTAGAAATTTCATGTTCATTCAGAGAAAACCATCTTTTGGAGGGTAAAGTGGAAATTCCTGCGCCACTGAATAAGATTGAAGCACTAGAAGAATTTTTTATTCACAATCCAGCTGAATATTCAAAAGGATATTTTGAATCATTAAATAAAGAAGATTGCCAAACTTACCTTTCACCAATACTATATGAAGCTAATTTAATATGGTTCAAACATTCAAATAAATATGGATTAAAAAGCGCTGGACATCTCTCAAATGGAATTGATTATGTTAATGCAAATGAAATCATCAAATATTCAGAATTTATTGATAATGATATAGAGCTTAATGAAGATGGCAATCTGACATTTAGTCAAGTAATTAAGATATGTGGCGATGATAATAAAAAACGCATCTTACACAAACTACTAATTAATGAATTTAAAGACAATGAAATAAAGTTGATATCTAAAGATCCTGATAATGATGAATCAGAAAAATTATTTATTTCTCCATGGACGATTCCTGGATTTGACTTTACTAATCTTATTAACCAGTACTGTATTTTTAATATGATAATAAATGGTAAGAAATCAAAGAAAAATAATATTGATGCAATCAATATATCGGAAAGTAATTCATTAGACTTAGTAAATTGGGATATATTTAATTCATCAATTTCAAAAAATCTAGAAATATTATTTAACAAGTTTGTGATAGATAAACTTAATGAATTCAAGTACAAAGTTAACCAATATAAATCTAATATGATAAATATAAAAAAAGTTAGAAAAGCAGAAAAATTACTAGGTAATATTTATAGTGGGTTTATTTTATCAGTGCAAACATATGGTTTCTTTGTTGAGATATCAGAACTAAATGTAGAGGGTTTAGTACACGTAAGCACTCTTAATAATGATTGGTATGAATACAGGTCAAGGCAAAATCTATTGATTGGAAGAAAATCTAAAAAATCATATAAAGTTGGAGATGAAATAGAAGTAAAAATAATAAAAGTCGATATTCTTAAATATCAAATTGATTTAGAATTAACATAAATAAATTTTAAAAAATATATTATGGAAATACTAAACAAAAATATTTAGGTAACTTTTTATAATTATGTTTAAGAAAAAATATTTACTTTTAACTCTTTTTTTAATAATAATTTTTCAAATTTTATTATATACAAATAATAATCAGAAGACTTCAATTAGATACTTTAAATGGACCCTCCAAGAAGTAAGTATAGGTAAGTTAATCAGTATTTCGTTTTTTTCTGGTTTATTTGTAAGCACTTTATTGAACACAACAATTACAAGTACTAGTAATAGAAAAAAAACTTTCGAAAATGTGGAAGATGATTTTGTATCCAATAATAATGAGGAAGAAATGGAACCAAACATTGAGATGCCGCCACAAAGGGATATTAGAGAAACTCAACCAACGATTTCTGTTAATTACAGAGTAGTCAAAAATATGAATGATAATAATTTTAAAAAAGATCAAAGTTATTCAAATCAGGATATTAAAGATGACTGGGATAGTGCTAATAATGATTGGTAGAAAAAATAATTAAAAAATGTTTTTTTAATTTATAATGGAGTAAATAGTTTTTTTTATGGAAGAAAATTTAGACAAAAATAATGAGGTTAATAAAGAAATATCTGACAACACTACTAAATCAAACTCTGAGGAAATAAAAGAACCTAAATCAGAAAAAGTTATCAACATGGATATAAATAATGGTGATTCTGCTACTAAAGTTGTTATAAAAAATGAAATTAATACTCCCGAAAAACCTATAACAAAACCCAAAAAAGAACTCCCAGTAGAGAAAAAGCCTTTCCAAGAATTTATTAAAATGCACCTAATTCCTTCACTTACTGAGGAAATTAATCAAAGAGGATTAGAAATAAACAATATTAACCTCACTAACACAAATAGACCTATTGCTGGAGATAAATGTTGGGTAATAAATTGTGAAATTAAAGATACATGTAACTTCTGGTTATCCTTTGAGAAGGATGACATTAGTTCACTAAAAAGTATTTCTTTATCAAAACCAAATCAACAGCCCAGTATTATTGAATCCTTTCTTATTGACGAAAAAAGAATTACCCTAAAATTAATAATTTCAAGAGTACTTCAAAGATTGAATGGGCAAAAGTTAATAGGAGTTAATTAGAAAAACAATAACACCAAGTTAACTTTTCCCTCGAAAATACAAATCATAGTAAATAATAGTATTAATAAACCGAATAAAAAATGGCTCAATCAACTGTTGAATCAAAAAATAAAAAAGATATTAATAATGGAAAGATACCTGCAAAAGAAACAATTTTGTCCCCAAGATTCTATACAACAGACTTTGAGGCTATGGAAAATATGGATTTATCAATAAACGAGGAGGAATTGGAAGCTATTTGTGAGGAATTTAGGAAAGATTACAATAGACATCATTTTGTAAGAAATAGTGAATTTGAAGGCGCTGCAGAAAAATTAGATCCTGAGACAAGAGAGCTTTTTGTTGATTTTCTCGAGGGAAGTTGTACATCAGAATTTTCAGGTTTTTTACTTTACAAGGAACTTAGTAAGAGAATTAAAGTCAAAAACCCTCTACTTGCTGAATGTTTTGCTCATATGGCCAGAGATGAAGCAAGACATGCAGGTTTTTTAAATAAATCAATGAGTGACTTTGGACTTCAGTTAGATTTAGGTTTTTTAACAGCCAATAAAGATTACACTTATTTCCCTCCAAGAAGTATTTTTTACGCTACTTATTTATCCGAAAAAATAGGTTATTGGAGATACATAGCAATTTATAGGCATCTCGAAAAGAACCCTGATAGCAAAATTTTTCCACTATTTAATTACTTTGAAAATTGGTGTCAAGATGAAAATAGACATGGGGATTTCTTTGACGCATTAATGAAAGCACAGCCACGTACCGTTAAATCATTAAGCCAAAAAATTACCATTGGCGGCTCTACTTTTACACACCCATTATTCGACTACTTCCATAGGTTTAGATATTTCTTGAATAATCTTCCATTAACATCCAAGTTATGGTCAAGGTTCTTCCTATTAGCTGTATTTGCAACTATGTATGCAAGGGATTTGGGAATTAAAAAAGATTTCTACAGTTCTTTAGGTTTAGATGCCAGAGATTACGACCAGTTTGTTATTAATAAAACAAATGAAACTGCAGCTAGAGTTTTCCCTGTAGTAATGGACGTTTATGATAAATCTTTTTATGGAAGATTAGATAAAATAGTAGAGAATAATAAGGTTCTTTTTGATATTGCAAAGAGTGATGGAAATAAAGTATCTAAAACTTTTAAAAAATTACCTAAATATTTATCAAACGGTTATCAGTTATTAAGACTATACTTATTAAAACCTCTTGATAGCAAAGATTTCCAACCTTCGATTAGATAATCTTTAATACAGAGAAGATTTATAGACTCATATGCTTTCGTCACAAATAAAATCAAATGAAATCGTTTTTGGTAGTTGCAATAAAGATTTATTAGAAGAAATCATTTTCTACGGAATTGGACTAGGTGCTGATTTTGTAGAAATATTTATAGAGAATACTGACAACTCAAGCGTGTTAGCAGAAGAAGATTTTATTACAAGTGTAAGTCCATCATTTGGAAGGGGTGCTGGCATTAGAATCTTCAAGGGGAAAAAGGATGGATTTGTAAGTACAAATGATTTAACAAAACATGGCTTGATGAGATCGGTATCTCAGGCTATTGAGATGTTAGACATAACAGACAATAAAAGAGAACTATTTAACGGTTTAAATAAACATAGAGACTATAGTTTATCCAAGAAAAAATGGATTAATGAAGTCCCATCTATTCATGAGATAAGTGAAAAACTACTAGTTAGCACAAAGTCTTTAAAAAAAAATAATAAAATAATAACTAGGAAAGGAAGTTACTCAAG
This sequence comes from Prochlorococcus sp. AG-347-J06, assembly GCA_003281525.1. Classification (GTDB taxonomy): domain Bacteria; phylum Cyanobacteriota; class Cyanobacteriia; order PCC-6307; family Cyanobiaceae; genus Prochlorococcus_A. The sequence goes on from QCBT01000007.1 coordinate 11,838, forward strand.
AAATCTTCAAGAAGTAATTATAGCCTCCAGTGACGGAACCTATGTCTCAGATATTAGATTGCATCAAACAGTTGGTCTCAATGTAATTGCAAGTGATGCTCAATATAGATCTAGTGGAAGTAGAAGATTTGGATCATCAGGAATGCCTAATGAATTTAGATTATGGGATCACGAAAAAGCAGCTAATGATGTGTTTGAAAGTTCAATGAACATGTTGTATGCAGATTATGTTGATGCAGGACAAATGCCTGTTGTATTAGCTAATAAATTTGGTGGCGTTATATTCCATGAAGCCTGTGGTCATTTACTTGAAACTACTCAAATAGAGAGAGGAACAACTCCATTTGAGAATAAATTGAATGAAAAAATTGCACATGAATCTGTAACAGCAATAGATGAAGGGATATCAGAAGGATCCTTCGGTTCATTATCAGTAGATGATGAAGGTATGGAACCCGAAAAATCAGTTCTTATAAAAGATGGAATTTTAAAAAAATTCATATCCGATAGGGCAGGTGAATTAAGAACTGGCCATAAAAGAACAGGAAGTGGAAGAAGACAAAATTATTCTTTTGCTGCAGCTTCAAGAATGAGAAATACTTATATAGCTAAAGGTGAGCACTCTAAAGAGGATTTAATTAATAGTATTAGTGAAGGGCTTTACTGCAAATCAATGGGTGGTGGCAGTGTAGGTGCTACAGGACAATTTAATTTTGCGGTAGAAGAAGGATATCTTATTAAAAATGGAAAATTAACTAGTCCAGTAAAGGGAGCAACATTGATCGGTGAGGCTAAAGAAGTTATGCCAAAAATATCAATGTGCGGAAATGATCTCGAATTGGCTCCTGGATTCTGTGGATCCATTAGTGGAAGTGTCAACGTAACTGTTGGCCAACCTCATATTAAGGTTGATTCAATAACTGTTGGCGGAAGATAAGATATGAATTCAAAAGAAATCACAACTCAAATCTCCAAAGCTGCAGATTTCCTAAATCTTAAAAAATGGGATTATGGAGCAAGCTTCTCTAATGATTATTCTGTGCAAGTAGATAAAGGAGAGGCTAAACAACTTAAGGCATCACAAAAACAAATTTTAACTATAAGAGTTTGGAATCAATCTAATCTAGTTGGTATTACTACAACAAGTGATATTAGTGAATCTGGTATTAAAAAGGCTCTCAAGCAAGCAAATATAGCTTCTGATTTCGGCAATAAGAATGAATCTACAGAATTTTCACCACTAGCGAAGGATCCTATTAAATTTAAGGAAGTTAAAAAAAGAAATCCTGTTGGAATAAAAAAATTACTTACAGTTTTAAGAGAAGCGGAAGTAAAACTATTAGAAAGTCATGAATCCATAAAATCTGTTCCATATAATGGTTTATCTGAGAGTTTCTTTGAGAGAGTTTATGCAAATAGTGAGGGTGCCTTTCGAAGTTATTCCAAAAGTCAAGCAGCACTATATTTATATGCAAGAGCAGAAGAGAAAAATAAGAAGCCTCGTAGTTCAGGTTCCGTAAAACTTGGATATGGAGCTGATGATATAGATATAGAGTCGTGTATTAAAGAGGCTTCAAATAAAACAATTTCTCATTTAAATTATTCATCTATTAAAACTGATAAATATCTAATATGTTTTTCCCCAGAGTCTTTTTTAACTATCATTAACGCCTTTAGCTCAATGTTTAATGCTAGAAGCATCATAGATGGAGTGAGCTTATCTAATAAAAATTCAATCGGAGAGAAACTATCTACAGAAGCACTTAATATTTATGATGATGGCCTTCACGAAAAGAATATTTCTTCAACACCATTTGATGGAGAGGGAACCCCAACCAAAAGACTATGTCTAATTAACAGAGGGAGAATTGAAAATTTTATACATTCTGAATCAACTGCAAGAATATTTAAAACGACTCCCACTGGCCACGCTGGACTAGGATCAAAAGTCTCAGTATCTCCTGATTGGATCGTAGTTGAAAAATCAGATGAAAACTTTGATTTAAAAACATCACTAGATCACTCTACTTATGAGGGAGAATTTGTTTATATAGAAGAGTTAAATGCAATCCATGCAGGTGTCAGAGCAAGTCAAGGTTCATTTTCTCTTCCATTTGATGGATGGCTCTACAAAAACGGAAAAAAAATCTCAATAGAATCTGCCACCGTAGCAGGGGATATCAAATATCTTTTGAAAAATATAGTAAATATCGAATCAAGCCAGGAGGTAACAACAAGTGGAATTTCTCCACATATATGGGTAGATGAATTATCAATAACTGGTGACGCGTGAGAATTATATTCTGGGGAACACCTGAATATTCAATTCCTAGTCTTGATATTTTTATTAAATCTAAGCACGAGGTAATTGCAGTAGTTAGCCAACCGGACAAGAAGAGATCTAGAGGAAATAAATTAATAGCCTCACCTGTAAAAAGCATTGCTGAGAAAGAATCTATAAAAATTTATACTCCAGAAAAAATCAGGGGCAATATAGATTTTATAAATGAACTTAAATCACTTTCTTGTGATTTATTTGTTGTTATAGCTTACGGGAAAATTTTACCCAAAGAGATACTGGAAATCCCAAAATTTGGTTGTTGGAACGCACATGCTTCATTACTGCCAAGATGGCGTGGTGCCGCCCCAATTCAATGGTCCCTAATAAGAGGCGATGAATTTACTGGTGTAGGAATTATGAAAATGAATGAGGGACTAGATACTGGCGATATATTGTTGGAAGAAAAAATTAAAATTAATAATAACGATAATTTAAATACACTATCGGAAAAACTTAGTATTTTATCGGCAAAATTATTTTTAAATGCTACATCTATAATCGAAGAAAATATTAATAAAAATACTAATCCTCAATTAATAAATCAAAATACCCTTGGGAGAGAAATTAGTTACGCAAGAATGATTAAAAAATCAGACTTTAAAATTGATTGGGGTAATGAGGCAATTAAAATTTCTCAAAAAATAAAAGGATTATACCCACGAACAAATACAAATTTTAGAGGTAAGAACCTTAAATTACTTAAAATCAAAGTTTTGACTAGTGATGTAATTAAAAATGAAAAATACCTTTTCATGAGCAATTATTCAAGACCAGGTATTATTCTTGCTGTAATAGAAAATGAAGGAATTATAATTTCAACTAAAACTGATCCGATTATTTTGATAGAAGCAAAAATTGAAGGCAAAAACATTTCTAGCAAAAAGCAATTGATTCAACAGTTAAAGCCATCAGCAGGTGAATATCTCTCAGATTAAGTTTTAGATTCTTTTTTAGAGAAACCCCAAATGAAAGCAAAAAGAATCAAAAAATAAAAATAATAGTCTGGAAGAATAGATTCTTTAATTAACGTATTTAGTAAAAGTTTAATCCCAACTATTAAAATTGCTACATAACCGGCTGTTTCTAATCTAGAGAATATATCCAGAAGTTTTAGAAAAATCCCCGATGTAAATCTTAAGGCTAATACTCCAATCACTGCTCCAAATATAATTAATATGTATTGATCACTTATAGCTACTGCAGTAGTGATACTGTCTATGGAAAAAGCAAAATCAGTAATTGAAAGAAGCGCTACAACCCTTAAAAACCTAAAATTATTTTTATTATTATCTGTCTCATTTTCAGCGTTTTCTATATCTGAATTTAAAAAAACATTAGAGAAGAATAAATAAATTAAATAAAAACCAGCAAAAACTCTAATAAGAATAAACTTTAGAAGAACATTAGATAATATGATTAGAATAATTCTAAATAATAAAGATATTGTTATACCAATATTTAAGGCTCTTGACCTTAATTCTGAACTATCGAGGGATTTAGTAAGAGAAGCTAGTGCTACAGCATTGTCTGCAGATAATAATAATTCTAGAGCAATTAATATTGGTAAAAGTGTAAAAATTTCGTACCAACTGTCTACCTGATCTAATGTGGGTATAAAAGAATTTATTGCGGCGGAATCCATCAAATATTATTCACAATCAGTATAAAATCTAATATAATGTATCGGATATTTGTAATCAAGATTGATAGTTATAAATGAGTTTAAATACTTTAGTTGATTATATTTCGAACTCACAAATTACTTCTGAATTAATAAAAAGAATTTCAAAAAATAATGAATTAAATATTGTTGGTTCAAGTAGATATGCAAAATCAATAATATTAGATAGCATCGCAAAAAAAGAGGAAAAAAATATATTATTAATTTGTCCTAATGTAGAAATTGCCTACAAATGGATTGGTTATTTTGAAAGTATAAATGATAAAGCAGTTTTATATTATCCTCCCACAGAACATCTACCATACTCATCAATTAATAAATCCAAAGAGATTGAATTTAGTCAGCTTACTGTTTTATCCAAATTAATAAAAAAAGAGAAAAATGAACTTAATATTGTTATATCAACTGAGAGATCACTACAACCTCATCTAATAAATAAAAACCTATTAATTGAAAACAAGTTAGATTTGCAAAAAGGAGTTCAAATCGAGATTCAAGAATTAGCAAATAAACTTACTTTGTTGGGCTATACAAAGGATAATGTAACTTCAACTGAAGGATTCTGGAGTAGGAGAGGGGAAATAATAGATATTTATCCTGTCAATAATGAGTTTCCTATAAGATTAGAATTTTTTGATAATGTCATTGAGAAAATAAGAGAATATGATCCCCATACACAGAAAACATTAGAAAGTATAAATAATATTGAAATAATACAGGCTGGATTTGATTTGCTAATAAAAGATAAGTTAAATAATTTATCCAAGAACAATCTTTTTAATTCAGAAGATATAAATAAAAATAATCTTGATCGTTATTTAGGAATAATTGAAGAAGAACCCTCAAACATAATAGATTTTATAAATAGTGAAACAATTCTTGTAATTGATGAATTAGAAGATTGTAAAAAATTTGCAAATAATTGGTATCTAGATTCAGAAAGTAATTTTGATAATTGTACGTATGAATTAAATGAGAACCTTTCAAATAATGACATTAATTTAGAGGCCAAACCTAATTTGCATTTAATGTTTGACGAAATATTAAAATCACTAGGAAATTTTAATTTAATAAAATTTTATGAATTTGAATCTAAAATCAATGTCGATAATAGATTTTTGTTAAACGATAAAAGATTAAATTCATACTCTAAAAATGTAGGGAAATTATCCAATGATATAAATAAAAATATAAAAAATAATGAAAAAGTATGGATATTATCAGCACAACCATTGAGAACAAGGACTTTACTTTTTGAGCACGAATGTAATGCAAACTTCTTAAACAATCCTAATGATATTGATGAAGCATATAAGTCAATTAATAATTCAACTCCTCTAATTTTAAAAAATAAGAACAATTACGAAATCGAGGGGTTTTATCTTCCGATATGGAAAGTTGTCCTCATAACAGATAAAGAATTATTTTCACAACAATCTCTTTTTAATAATGTATTCATAAGAAGAAAAAAAAGAAGTATCAATTCAAATATAAATGTAAATAAGATTAGTCCCGGTGATTTTATAGTTCATAAAAATCATGGAATAGGAAAATTTTTAAAAATAGAAAAAATAAATATAACAGGAGATTCAAGAGATTATTTAGTCATTCAGTATCAAGATGGAAAGATAAGTGTTGCCGCTGATCAACTTGGTAGTGTTAACAGATATAGATCAAGCGGAAAAATAAAGCCGAAAATAAATAAATTAGGAGGGACAGAATGGGAAAAAATAAAAGAAAAAAATAAGAAACAAATTAAAAAAGTTGCTGTCGATATTTTAAAACTTTATGCAAAGAGAGAAAAATTAAAGGGTTACATTTACCCAGAAGATTGTCCTTGGCAAGATGAATTAGAGGAATCATTCCCTTATCAACCAACACCTGACCAAATTACTGCTGTAGAAGAAATAAAATCTGATATGGAAAGCGAAAAGCCCATGGACAGGTTAGTTTGTGGAGATGTAGGATTTGGCAAAACAGAAGTAGCTGTTCGAGCTATTTTTAAGGCTATTACATCAGGCAAACAGGTAATATTACTAGCACCTACAACAATCCTAGCTCAGCAACATTGGAGGACAATAAGTAATAGATTTTCACCTTACCCAATAAAAGTATCATTACTCAATAGATTCAAAACTGTTAATGAAAGAAAGGAAATCTATGCAGGTTTGAAAAATAACAAAATTGATTTAGTTGTAGCAACGCACCAAATTTTAGGAAAAGAAATAGAAATTAAAAACTTAGGACTACTAGTTATTGATGAAGAACAAAGATTTGGAGTAAGACAAAAGGAGAAAATAAAAAAATTCAAAACCAACATAGACGTTTTAACTCTCTCGGCAACTCCAATTCCAAGAACTCTTTATATGAGCTTATCTGGACTAAGACAAATGAGCTTACTAAACACTCCTCCACCATCAAGAAGATCAATAAAAACATATTTATCTGAAATAGATATGGATGTTATAAGAACTGCAATTAATCAAGAACTTGATAGGGGAGGTCAAATTTTTTATGTTCTTCCAAGAATTTCTGATATAGATCAAGCTGTAAACAAATTAAATAATATGTTTCCCAGCTTAAAATTTATTGTTGCTCATGGACAAATGAACGAAACAGAGCTTGAAAATGCAATGATTGCTTTTAATAATGGAGAAGTAGATTTAATGATATGCACAACGATAATTGAAAGTGGATTAGACATCCCTAAAGTAAATACAATCATTATTGAAGATTCTCACAAATTTGGCCTTTCACAACTTTATCAACTTAGAGGAAGAGTAGGTAGAAGCGGTGTACAAGCACATGCTTGGTTATTTTATCCAAATATAAATAAAATTAATGACGCTGCAAAACAAAGATTGAAAGCGATAAAAGACTTTTCAGAACTAGGCAGTGGATACCAACTTGCAATGAAAGATATGGAAATAAGAGGTGTTGGTAGTTTACTAGGAGAAGAACAAAGTGGAAAGGTTAATGCTATTGGATATGATCTATATATAGAAATGCTCCATGAGGCTATTTCAGAAATCAGCGGGCAAGAAATACCTGATGTTAACGACACTCAAATTGATCTACCAATAAATGCATTTATACCTGCTACATGGATATTAAACAGAGAAGAGAAGCTTGAAGCTTACAAATCTGTTACTGAATGTTCAAATAATGATGAATTAACTGAATTAGCTACAGACTGGGTTAATAGATATGGAAACTTACCCAAACCTGTTGAGTCCTTAATTATGATAATGAGAATAAAATTACTAGCTAAAAAATGTGGTTTTAATAAGATCAAGCTCAAAAAGCCAAACATCTTGATAGAGACAAAATTAAAAAATTCTACTTTTAAAATTCTTAAAAATTCTTTGGCAAGTAGTGTTCAAAATAAATTTAATTTTAATCAAGGCCAACCATTTTCAATCATCACTATAAGGGGCTTAGGTGCAACCGAAATTCAAAATCAAATTGATCAACTAATGTTGTGGTTCGCGTCTTTTGAAAGAGAAATAAAGAATTTCGATAAAGAACTAATTAAAAGAGATTAAATTATTAAATAATTATTTAAAATCCGCGAATCAGTTTGATTTCGGTTAGGTTTATAAAAATTTATTTATTTTATGGGTGAATATATAGACGTCGGAATCCAAACTTCGATTTTACCCTTATCAATTATTCTTTCATCAATTGTATTAGGCATATTTGCATTATTTGGAGGAGAAACAGAAAATGATGATGATGATTCTGATTCAGGAAGTGGTGGCTTAATGCAACCTATTTGAAATTATTTATAAACAATTTGTTTTGACTTTCTCTTAGAGACTTTAAATATCCTATTAAATGAACCTATCATTAAAATAAGAGCAGTAAAGGAAGATACAAAAATAAAAATCACCAAAAATATCTCATACAGATAGGAAAAGAGATCAATCAATAATAAAAAAGATTTATTAAATGTCGAAGGTAGATTTTGTAATAGCAAATTTTTATTAGGAATTAAATAATTTATATAAACTAAAAAAACACTCAAAATAAACAAAAAGAAAGATTCAGTAAATAGTCTTCTTTTAGATTTTCTTCTTAAATTTAATTTTTTTTTAAAAATATATTTATCAGGTTTAATATTCAAATTTGGGATGTTTAAATCTGCCATAAATCAAAGCTCAAAGAAAAAATTTGAATAACTCTGAAAAGAAATTAACCTATAGTATCGTGTTTGTATTTAAGATGCTAATTGCCCTTTATTCAGGATTTGTTAGTTCTTTTTTTTCTATATTTTCAAAAGGACTATAAAAATAAATAAAAGAGGAAGAGAATAGAATTAAAGAGCAAATTGCAAAAAACGGTGGAATAAAGAAATTGAAAAATTTAACTTTATTATTGAACCAAAATTTTAATTTTTTTGGAATTTTAGTAGGTATATCTGTTTTTTTTATTCTTACTTTTGGCGATTCATTTAACTGATCAAAACAATTTATGGTATCTGAAAGCAATGAATTACCAATCTTTAGAACTAAAGGCTTTACATTTGCTTTAGAGCTCTTGAGAACAATATTATGTATGTGGAGATTATCGGCTTTTATATCGATTAATTTAGACTCATATATTGGAATTTCGTTTTTGATTAAAAGATTTGAATAAATATAAAAAGCATCCATAATAGGCCCTAAATGTTCAATTTTGCCTTCAATAAGTGGTTTATCAACTATGGTTAATTTCCATTGTGAAATTATAGATATTTGATCTTTATTTTCATTATTAGAATAATCTGGCAATCCGATTATTTCGAGACTTACTGAAGATTGATGAAATGACAATTTATTTTGCATCATATTAAAAATCGTATAAAAAATTCTTCAACTTTTGATAACCCTGATTTGAAATACAAAAAGATAAAATAAGCAAGGATTTTATTATAATCTCACTATTTTCAGTTTGATTTAAAAGCTTTTTCACTCTTATACTATCTACATTAAATCTCTCTTTAATCAACTCAATAAATCTCTTATTAAAATCATTCCAAATAATTGAATTCTCTTTAATATCCTCTTTAGATTTCAGTATCTCTCTTATATAAGGATATAAATATTTGGACATTTCAACGGTGATTTTAATTAAGGCATCGAATTCGTTTACTTTAATATTGTTGTTAACATATGATTTTCTCAATGGATTATTATTCCTTAATTTCCAAATAGTAATTTTATTTGGCAGAACATCATTTAAATCAAGTCTATTTGATAAAGAGTAAAAGGATTGAATACCATTTAAATCAATAGTTTCTAGGATTATTAATAATAAATCAAGCTTCTCTATAGATTGTCTTGATACTTGATTTCCCTTAGTTAAATCTGTAATTGTTCTCGATTAAGATATAGGAAAATTATAACAGAATTATTAATCCATTTTTTGAAATAAAAATGAATATAACTTATCTAGTTCTTCAATAGTTAGCATTCCATAACTCCATAATAATATTGGTAATGGAGTGTTATTTTCTATAGATAATTTTATACCAAGTTCAATAGTAGATTCATCTAAACCTAATACATTAAATAAATAAATTATCATTTCTCTAGATAAATAATTATTCATGAATTCTATTTAATACTTGAGTAAATGAGAGATTTAGTCATTTGATTAAGGACTAATTTTCTTGTAAAAAGAAATTTATTTAAAAGTAAAAATGAAAATTTCCTTATTGGAAATAAAAAAACGTTTCGATTAGCAAAAATTGATATCAACGAGTCAGTTATAAAAATAGTGACAATAATATCTAAAATTCTGCTTGAAAAATACTTAAATTTAAATAATATCAATTGCAATTTAGTAATAGCAGTATTTTTATTAAAAAGATCATAAATAGTATTAACATCTCTCCAGCAAGTATTTAAACCCTGACCACCAACAGGATGAAATGTATGAAATGCATCTCCTACAAAAACTAATTTTTTAAAATTAAAAACTGGTAAATTTAAGGATAATGAAACAGGAAAAATATTAAATTCGCCTATTATTTGGTCCAACTTAAATTCATTAGGCAAGATTGTTGATAAATTATCCATCAAAAAATTCTTGTCAGAATTCAACCTTTCAATTGCCTTTAATGTACTTGAAGTCCAAATTACTTGATATAAGTTTTTTTCTAAAGGTAATAATGCAAGTGGGCCTTCTTTTCTAAAAATTTCATAAGCTCGTTTTTCACAATGACCTCTAAGAGAAACTTTAAAAGTTAAACAAGACTGACTATACGATTTTTTTATATCAACAAAATCTATGAATTTTTTATCAAGTGAGTTAGCCCCTGTTGAAAAGAATTGATAGTCAAATAATATTTTTTTACGTAACAATCTCTGTGGTGTTATAAAAAAAATATTTTCATAATTGTCAATCTCTTGAAAAAATACGTTCATGAGATCCGAATGTTTAACTACCCAGCCAATATTTTCGGCAGAACTTATATCATCATCTAAGTCAGAAGTTGATAAATTGGTGAAAGCAGAAGTTACGCTATCTGAAATTGAAAGGGTATCAAAGCCAAATAAAAATGGTTCTAATTTTTCCCAAAGTCTGAATTTAGATAAGATTTTTCTTGTTGAGTGAGTAATTGCATAAGTTTTATCTTTATCAATTAATCTATCTTTTGTTAATAAATCAGTTAAAAAAATATTGCAATCAAATTTTGAAAGTGCAATTGAAAGTAATAAACCTGTGGGACCTGATCCAACAATTTTAAAATTCAGTTTATTTTTCATCGTATTATATGAGCATCAACTATCTATTCAAATAAATATAGCAAATTTCCTCAAATGCTGGTCTTAATAAATAGGGGTACTCACCAACCCATAAGTTAATTTCAGGAAGCCAAGCATCGGTCAAATAAAAATCTCTGTCAAAATTACGGTTATCAGATGTTATTAAACATCTAATACTCGAACCAACCCTAATTTGACTGTGCTTATTTTCCATAGGAAAACTTAATTTTTCCAAATAACCATCTTCATCTTCTAATTCAAGTACTAACCAAGTCCTTTTGTTTTCGATAACTTCTAATCGACCTTGCCTATTAGATTGTTCTCTTGAACTTTCAATCTTTTCTGTTTTATAGATATCTGATATATAGCCATCAAATATAGAAAAAAATTTATATTTTCTTAATTGCAAATTTTTTCTACTTGATTCAAGAATTGGGCCCCAGATGATATACAAAAAGAAACCTACACATAGGAATAACCAAAAATTATTAGTTTGATCTCCCGTCGAACTAATAATTAATGATATAAATCCACCAATTGAAGAAACTATTATTCTTTGAAGAATTTTTCTCGGATTCCCCAGCGCATACTTAAATTGACTTCCTGTACCAACAGCAGGAATAAGTTTTGAAATTTGACTTGAATTAATTGGAATTAACATTTTAAAAAATCAATTTTTCAAGTCCGTAAACTAAAGTTTCATAATTACCAATTTTTTTAATAGCCTGTAAAACTCCTGGCATATATGCCTTTCTATCAATAGTGTCATGCTTAATTGTGTAAGTTTCACCTGGAGATCCCATAATTACTAACTGATGAGCGAGTAATCCTGGTAATCGTACAGAATGTATATTAATTCCTGAATCCCTGAGCCCACCCCGTACACCATTCAATGACTCAGACTCTTTTACTAAATTCTGATTAAATTTCTTTGGATATTCTTCAATCATTTCTGCAGTTTTTATACACGTCCCACTAGGAGAATCAGCTTTTTGATTATGATGCATCTCTATTAATTCAATATTTTCATAAAACCTTGCAGCTACCGATGCCGCCTGCTGAAGAAGAACCATACCTACTGAAAAATTAGGAATTATTGCACAACCAACCGATGCTTTCTGAGCAAAAACAGACAAATCTTTTATTTGCGAAGGGCTTAGACCTGTAGTTCCTACTACTGGCGATACACCATATGCAATAGCTGATCTGGTATTTTCATATACAGAATCAGGATGAGTAAAATCAACGAGCACAGGTTTAATATTTTTATTTCTATAGTTTTGACTAACAGAACATAAAGTTCCTTCAAAATCATTAGAAACAAAAACATCGCAATCTTTTACCTTCAATAATTCAGAAATATTTGAGCCATTGTTCTTTTCGTTTATGTCGATTGCTGCAACAAGTTCACAATCTGTAGAATTTAATACAGTATGAACAACTTCGCTACCCATTCTGCCTAAAGCTCCGGATACTAGTACTGGTATGGGTTTTTTAGAATTTTCAATCATTTTTTTTTAAAAAATTTTTTTTAAAGGTTGTTACACGCTATTTATATTGCACACAATAACGTCTTTTCATTCGTAGGCTGGTAGAAATACTTAAAGAAAATCAATGTTTACGCAGGTCCGCTCAGCAAACCGCAGAGTATCTCCTGTTGAGGATAACAAACACAAAGTTGTAATAAAAGCTGTTTATGTTGTCCTTGAGCCACAATACCAAAATTCCTTAACGGAAGCTGCAAAGTCAATAAATAAGATGAATGGGCCAATAGGCATAGACCTTAGCGGCTATCTTATCGAAGAACTTAGAAATGAAAGTAATTTTGAAGACTTTAAGGAAGATATAGCTAATGCAGATATATTCGTTGCTTCTCTAATTTTCATTGAAGACCTTGCTCAAAAAGTGGTTGATGCAGTATCTCCATTTAAAGACAAACTTAAAGCATCAATTGTTTTCCCCTCAATGCCAGAGGTAATGAGATTAAATAAGCTAGGTTCATTTAGTATGGCCCAACTTGGTCAATCTAAAAGTATTATTGGAGATTTAATAAAAAAGAAAAAAGAATCTGATGGAGCAAGTTTCCAAGATTCAATGTTGAAGTTATTAAATACACTACCTTCAATACTTAAATATCTACCAGTAGAAAAAGCTCAAGATGCAAGAACATTTATTCTTAGTTTTCAGTACTGGTTAGGTGGGACCACCGAGAACTTAAAAAACTTCTTGTTAATGATTTCTGAAAAGTACGCTGTTTCAGAGATCATTAAGGATCAAATAGAAGAATTCAAAATTCAAGACCCTGAAACATTCCCAGATTTAGGAATTTGGCATCCTCTTGCTCCTTGTATGTTTGAAAGTCTTAAAGAATATCAAAATTGGGAAAATAATAGGAAAGATATAAATCCTAAAGATGACCAAACTCCAATAATAGGATTAGTGCTTCAAAGGAGTCATATTGTTACAGGAGATGATGCTCATTACGTTGCTGTTATTCAAGAATTGGAATACAGAGGTGCGAGAGTACTACCTATCTTCTGTGGAGGTCTAGATTTTTCTAAACCAGTTAATGAATTTTATTATGATTCCATAAATAAGGATCAACCTATAGTAGATGGAGTTGTATCTCTAACAGGATTTGCACTAGTTGGTGGTCCAGCAAGACAAGATCATCCTAAAGCTATTGAAGCCCTTAAAAGGTTAAACAGACCCTATATGGTTGCACTTCCATTAGTCTTCCAAACCACACAAGAATGGGAAGATAGTGATCTTGGTTTACACCCTGTTCAGGTAGCTCTTCAGATTGCAATTCCAGAGCTTGATGGTGCTATTGAACCTATTATTCTCTCAGGTCGTGATGATGCTACAGGTAAGGCGCATACGCTCCAAGATCGAGTTGATGTAATAGCTGAAAGAGCAATAAAATGGTCGACTTTAAGAGTTAAACAAAGAAAGGATAAAAAATTAGCAATCACAGTATTTAGTTTTCCACCAGACAAAGGAAATGTTGGTACGGCAGCATACTTGAATGTTTTTGGTTCAATTTATAGAGTACTTCTTGAAATGAAATCGAAAGGATATCAAATAGATGAACTTCCAAGTAATTCAAAAGAATTAATGGAAAAAGTAATTAACAACCCTGAAGCGATGGATGGCTCCCCAGAGTTAAATATTGCTCATAAGATGTCAGTAAAGGAATACGAAGAGTTCACTCCATATTCACAAAGACTTGAAGAAAACTGGGGTAAACCTCCCGGAAACCTTAATAGTGACGGACAAAACCTCCTTATCTATGGAAAACATTTTGGAAATGTTTTTATAGGAGTTCAACCTACATTCGGTTATGAAGGTGATCCCATGAGACTGCTCTATTCTAGAAGTGCTAGTCCTCATCATGGTTTTGCTGCTTATTACACGTATGTAGAAAAAATCTGGGGGGCTGATGCTGTTCTTCATTTTGGAACTCACGGCTCACTTGAATTTATGCCAGGGAAGCAGATGGGCATGAGTGAAGCTTGCTATCCGGATTCACTCATTGGATCATTGCCTAATTTGTATTACTATGCAGCCAATAATCCATCTGAAGCAACTATTGCGAAGAGAAGAGGATATGCTTCAACTATTAGTTATCTGACTCCTCCAGCTGAAAATGCTGGACTCTACAAAGGACTTAAAGAACTAAGTGAACTCGTTGGTTCTTATCAACAATTAAGAGAGAATAGCAGGGGAATTCAAATTGTTAATGCAATAATTGAGACTTCTAAACAATGTAACCTTGACAAAGATGTAGATCTTCCTTCAAAAGACGTAGAAGAACTTTCAATAGATGAAAGAGATTTATTTGTTGGTAATGTCTATAAACAGTTGATGGAAATTGAAAGTAGATTGTTACCTTGCGGTCTTCATACTATTGGAGAAGCTCCAACAGCAGAAGAAGCTGTTGCAACACTTGTAAATATTGCATCTTTGGAAAGAGAACAAGAAGGATTAAGATCTCTTCCTGGATTACTCGCAGAATCCATAGGTCTAACTATTGAACAAATTTATGATGGTAATAATAAAGGTGAACTTAAATTTGTTGAGTTAAATGAAAAAATCATAAAGACAGCAAGAGAGTCAATTTTTGCAATGGTCAACTCTTTAAAAATTGTTGATGGTAGAGTTTATTTAGAAAAATCACTTCTTTCCAAACTCTTCGATTTACTTAAAGTTTTTGGTCTAAATCTACCTACCCCTTGGTTAAGAGTCTGTAGATTAAATGGATTTAATGAAGTTAATCAGAAGGAATTAAATAAATTATTTGATTACTTACTTTATTGTCTGGAACAGGTATGTGCAGATAAAGAAATGGATAGCCTCATTAAAGCACTAGATGGAAATTATGTTTTACCTGGACCTGGTGGAGATCCCATAAGGAATCCAGGTGTTTTGCCAAGTGGCAAAAATATCCATGCACTTGATCCTCAATCAATCCCAACTACAGCAGCAGTTGCTGCAGCCAAGTCTGTTGTTGACAAATTAATTGAAAGACAAAAAGAAGAGCAAGGAACTTGGCCTGAAACAATAGCTTGTGTTTTATGGGGTACAGATAACATCAAAACTTACGGGGAATCACTGGCACAAATCCTATGGTTTGTTGGGGTAAAACCAAAACCAGATTCTGTGGGAAGAATTAACAAACTTGAATTAATACCTTTAGAAGAATTGGGTAGGCCAAGAATAGATGTAGTGGTTAACTGTTCAGGAGTATTTAGAGATCTATTTATCAATCAAATGGCATTAATAGATCAGGCAGTCAAATTAGCAGCTGAAGCTGATGAACCATTGGATTGTAATTTTGTAAGGAAACATTCACTAGAACAAGCAGATAAAGAAGGCACTTCTATCAGAGAAGCTTCAGCCAGAGTATTCTCTAATGCAAGTGGAAGTTACAGTTCAAATGTTAATTTAGCCGTAGAAAATTCAACATGGGAGGAAGAGAATGAATTACAAGAAATGTATTTATCTCGCAAAACATATGCTTTTAATGCAGATAATCCAGGTGAGATGAATCAAAAAAGAGAGGTATTTGAGTCAGTAATGAAAACAGCAGATGTAACATTTCAAAACCTTGATTCTTCAGAGATTTCATTAACAGATGTAAGTCATTATTTTGATTCGGATCCAACAAAATTGATCAAGACATTGAGAGATGACGGAAAAGAACCAAGTAGCTACATAGCGGATACAACCACTTCTAATGCTCAAGTTAGAACACTTGGAGAAACTATCAGATTAGACTCAAGAACAAAGCTTTTAAATCCAAAATGGTATGAAGGTATGCTCAAATCTGGATACGAAGGAGTTAGAGAACTTTCTAACAGACTTAATTACACCCTTGGTTGGAGTGCGACAAGTGGTCAAGTAGATAATTTTGTATATGAAGAAACTAATGAAACATTTATAAATGACGAAGAGATGAGGAAAAGATTAATGGATCTAAATCCTAATAGTTTCAGAAGAATTGTTGGAACATTGCTAGAAGTTAATGGTAGGGGATATTGGGAAACTTCGGATGAGAATATAGAACAGTTGAAAGAATTATACCAAGAGGTAGAGGATAAAATCGAAGGAGTTAAAGAATAATAAATTTATTATTTTCTGTAAATCCTATCAGCTACTTTCAAGATTTGATAATTTAGTTTGACGTTGTGAACTCTCACAATATCAATATTAAATTGAGAACAAAGACAACTTATTGCAAGTGTTCCTATATCCCTTTCTTTTGGATTATTCTCATTCAAAATTTCTCCTATAAATCTCTTCCTAGATGCACCTATCAAAATTGGCAAATTCAATTTTTTAAATACATCTAAGTTTCTCAAGATTTCCAAATTATGAAAAATATCCTTTGAAAAACCTATTCCAGGATCAACTATTATGTTTTTTTCAGATATATTTTTTTCTAAAGCATTCTTTATTAAATTTTCAAGCGAGCACTTAACATCACTCAATACATTTTGGTAATTAGAGAGTTGATTCATATTTTGACTATTACCACGACTATGAGTTATGACGAATGGACAGTTGAATTTTGATACAACATCCAAAATTTTTATATCTCTTCTTCCTCCCGTGACATCATTTATCCAATTAGCACCATTTAAAAGAGCTTCGTAAGCCACTTCAGAATTAAAAGTATCAATAGAAATTAAAACATCTGGAAATTCAGATTTTATTAATCTTAGATATGGGATCAATCTTTTTATCTCTATATTAGATCCCACTTCTTCAGCCCCAGGTCTCGTACTTTGAGCACCAAGATCAATAACATCAACACCATTGCTCAAGAAATGATTTACTTGATCTAAAACTTTTTTTGAAGAGTTTAATTCCCCACCATCACTAAATGAATCGGGAGTTAAATTAATAACTCCCATAATTGAAGTTTTTTGGCCCCATCCTTTTGGCCATGGATTCTTCTTATTGATAATTTGCAATTCTCGCGAAACTATTCGGATCTAATGAAGCCCCTCCAACTAACACCCCATCTATATCACTCATTGACATGATTTCATCAATATTATTAGGTTTAACAGATCCTCCATATTGAATAATTACATCATCAAAACCAATTAATTTCCGAATTAAAGAACATATCTTATTAGCGTCTTCTGCCTCACATGTTTTACCAGTGCCAATAGCCCATATTGGTTCATAGGCAACAATTAAATTAGATGGATCTGTATTTTCTAATCCTTGCTCAACCTGTCTAGTAATAACTCTATCCGCTTCTCCTCTCTCTCTTTGTTCTAATGTTTCTCCAACACAAACTATTGGAGTAAGCCCACTTGATTGAGCAAAAACTGCTCTTTTATTAATTTGTTCATCACTTTCACTAAAATATTTCCTTGGTTCACTATGTCCAACAATTGCATATGAGACACCGTGTTCAAGAAGCATTTTGGGGGATATTTCTGCCGTAAATGCTCCTTGATCTTCCCAATGAATATTTTGACTAGAAATATCTAAATATTCAAAATCAGAATGATCAGAAAAGGTTGAAATAGCAGTAAAAGGTGGAGCAATAACAACTTTACGATCATCTTTAATGTTTTTTATTAATGGAATAAACTCTTTTAAATAGGATTTAGCTTCAGCACAAGTCATGTGCATTTTCCAATTACCAGCAATTACAGATTTTCTCAAAATACTATCTCCAAGAAAAATATACTAATACAAAGTGAGTTGAATAAGCTAACTATTCAAAAATTAATTCATTTTTTAGAAATATTACTTTATCGCCCTTGTTTAACTTCCTTCCTCTCCTAGTTTCAATTACACCATTAACCTTAACAGAACCGGATTTAATAAAAATTTTTGCTTCGCCACCAGAAGATACCAAATTTTTCCATTTTAAGAATTGATCCAATTTCATTGTTTTTTATACCCCAAGATATTGATAAAGTAAGATAAACAATTAAATATATAATATCTTGAGACTAATCCCACCAGTCAGACCATATTCAAATAGGTTTATCAAGGGTTTTATATGCATGCTTATTTACGTAGCTTGTTGGCCTTTATTAGCTTATTTAGCTGGAAACTTAATCCCAGCAATTGGGTCAGGTGATCTCTCAAAAGTTTCTAGCATAATAATTAAATCTTTATTTGTATTTTTAGTCCAGAAAACTGCTCAATTTGGACAGGATGTATTCATAGCAAAACCATCTTTAGAAATTAGTGAAGTGATGAGAGGAAATTTATTTAGCAGAATTCAAAAAATAAAGATGAATTCTGTTGAAAATATTTCAGCCGGTGACATCACATATAGACTTACAGAAGATGCCGACAGGGTAAGCGAAGTAATTTATAAAACAGCTCAAGATACCATTCCATGCACATTACAGTTGTTGGCGGTAATAATCTACATGTTTTATTTAGACTGGTCACTAACAGTATCAACGTTCGTTTTAGCTCCATTGATTATTCTTTCAGTTAATAGTTTTGGAAGAAGAGTTTTAATAGCATCCCAAAAAAGTCAAGAATCAACAAGTAATTTAGCAGGTTTAATAGGTGAATCTATAAATGGAATGTCCACGATAAGAGCTTTTGCTGCAGAAAATTGGATTGAGAATAGATTTCATAAAAGATTAAGTACAAATAAA
Organism: Prochlorococcus sp. AG-347-J06; assembly: GCA_003281525.1. Taxonomy (GTDB): domain Bacteria; phylum Cyanobacteriota; class Cyanobacteriia; order PCC-6307; family Cyanobiaceae; genus Prochlorococcus_A. The sequence continues at coordinate 30,759 of QCBT01000007.1, forward strand.
AAAGCAAAATATAAAACATTAAAACTACTTGCATTTCAACATCCAGTTGTAGGATTTGTTGAAGCATTTGGAATATTAGCAATATTAGGTTTAGGAGCCGCGAGAATCAATCTAGGCCTTCTAACAAGCGAAGAATTTAGTAGTTTTTTTGCAGCAATATTAATGCTTATTGATCCAATAAGCCATGTAAGTACAAATTTTAATGACTATAAACAGGCAGAAGCCTCAATAAAAAGGTTGAAAAACATAAATAAAGAACCTGTCGAAGATGATAAAGGAAATTTACGAAGGATATCCAATTTTGAAGGCAAAATAAGTTTCAAGAAAGTAAATTTCGCTTACAAAAAAGATAATCAAGTACTTAAAAATATCAATTTAGAAATTAAAAGAGGGGAAGTCACAGCATTTGTTGGAGCTTCTGGAGCTGGTAAAAGTACAATGTTGGCTTTGATATTAAAGTTTATAACTCCAAATAATGGAGAAATTTTTATAGATGATAAAAATCTCAAAATATTAAATACAAAAGATATTAGAAAGAACATTGCATTAGTACAACAACAGCCTTTTTTGTTTTCAGGAACAATTATTGATGTAATAAGAATGGGTAGAAATTACACCAAAGAAGAAGTTATTGAATCATCAAGAAAAGCAAATGCTCACAACTTCATTCAAAAGCTTCCTAAGAAATATGAAACTGAGATAACTGAAAGAGGATCAAATTTCTCAGGTGGTCAGATCCAAAGGATAGCAATTGCAAGAGCAATACTCGGGAACCCCTCAATTCTTCTTTTAGATGAGGCCACAAGTGCGTTAGATGCAGAATCAGAATCTGAAGTACAAAAAGGTCTTAATAGAGCTATGAAAAATAGAACAGTTATTGTAATTGCTCATAGATTAGCCACTACTCAAGAGGCCAATAAAATAGTTGTTTTCGATAAAGGTGAAATTATTGAAGTTGGGAAACATATCGATTTAATAAATAAACCTGGAATTTATAAAGAATTATGTGAAAAACAATTGATTAAAAAATTATAGTTCTATCTTATTTATTAAAAAAGTAAATCTATGAGCGAAAACACAAATGATTCTTCAAATCCAGTTTTAACCTTTGAAGGAAGAAAATATTTAATAAATGAACTTTCTAATGAAATAAAAGAATCTATAAAAGAGCTACAAATAGCCGAGACACAACTTAAGATGTATCAAGATACTCTCAAATTACTTTCAATTAGTCGAAACTCTTTGGTTAATCAATTAAGAGAAAAATTAAAAAACTTAGAATAAATTTTAATAATTATGGATTTCTTGTAAAGAGTAAGTATTAATATTATTGGATTGCAAAGCTTTGATCGCTTTAATGGCTGCCTTTGCCCCAGGAATAGTTGTAAAAGTCGGAATATTATATTCTAAGGCAGCACGTCTTAAATAAGCATCATCATGAAGAGCCTGTGAACCAATTGGAGTATTAATTATTAATTGAACAAGTCCTGAACGAATTAGGTCCTCAATATTCGGTCTTCCTTCATGCACTTTTAGTACTTCTTCAACTTCAATTCCTAAATTCACCAAATAAGCAGCTGTACCTTTTGTTGCGATTAATTTAAATCCTAAAATCAAAAGTTCTCTAGCAACTTCCTCAAGATTTTTTTTATCTAAATCATTTGTAGATAAAAAAGCTACTCCTTCTGAAGGAACACCATTACCTGCTGCCAATTCTGACTTGGCATAAGCAATTCCAAAATCTTTAGCTAAACCCATTACTTCTCCAGTAGATCTCATTTCAGGTCCAAGTAATGTATCTGATCCAGGAAATCTTTTAAAAGGTAAAACGGCCTCTTTTACTGCCTGATATTTTGGAAAGAATTCTTTTGTGAAATTAAGATCCTCTAATGTAAAACCTTGCATTAACTGAGTAGCTAATTTTGCAACTGGTTTACCTATAGCTTTTGAAACAAATGGAACTGTCCTGGATGCTCTTGGATTTGCTTCAAGAATAAATAATTTATTTTCTTGATTATTTGTATTTAGTACTGCAAATTGCAAATTGATTAAACCAACAACATTTAATCTTTGTGCAATTAATTTAGTCCAGTTCCTTACATTTTCTATTGTGGATATTGAAAGAGAAATTGGTGGTAAGCAACAAGCTGAATCTCCAGAATGAATTCCTGCAGGTTCCACATGTTCCATTAGGCCTGCGATTACAACAGACCCCTCTGAATCGCACAAAGCATCAACATCTATCTCAATTGCATTATTCAAATATTGATCAAGAAGGATTGGACGATCAGGTGATACCTTAACTGCTTCAGAGATGTATCTCGATAATTCATTCTCATCTTTAACAATTTCCATTGCCCTTCCACCTAAAACATAAGAAGGTCTTACAACCAAGGGGAATCCAATATTTTTTGCAACTATTTCTGCTTCATTTTGATTACGTGCAATACCGTTTAAAGGTTGTCTAATACTTAATTCTTCAAGAATTTTTGTAAATTCCTCTCTATCTTCAGCTAAATCGATAGATATTGGAGAAGTCCCAAGAATTTTTGATCCAGTTCTGACCCCATCATTAGATTTAAGCCAATCAAATAAAGGTAATGATAATTTCAGTGGAGTTTGACCTCCAAATTGAACGATCAAACCATAAGGATTTTCAGCTTCTATTATGTTGAGCACATCCTCCAAAGTTACAGGCTCAAAATATAAAATATCGCTAGTATCATAGTCTGTTGATACAGTTTCAGGGTTACTATTAACCATTATTGTTTTATAACCATTTGTAGAAGCTTGATATGATGCATGACAACAACAGTAATCAAATTCTATTCCCTGACCAATTCTGTTTGGACCTCCTCCTAAAATCATAATTTTTTTTGATTTACTATTTTCTGAAATCTCGCTATCAAAAATTTCAGAATTAAAATTATTGAAGGATTCTTCGTAAGTTGAATAATGATAGGGAGTTGAGGATGAGAATTCTGCTGAACAAGTATCAACAGTTTTATAAATTGGAATTATATTAAGTTTTTTTCTATATCTTCTTACATCAAAAAACTCAGAATTAGTTAACTTTGCTATCTGTTGATCTGAAAAGCCTAATTGTTTAGCATGTAACATCAAATCCCTATCTAGAGTATAAAGTTCCTTATCTTTCAAAAAATCATTTTCAAAATTAAAGATATTACGTAGTTTTTCGATAAACCATAAATCTATATTCGTAACTTCTTGAATATAAGTATTAGTTTTCCCAATCTGCATAGCTTTTTTAATTAGGAGAATTCTGTCAGATGTAGGGTTTCTTAAACTATTTTTAATTTGACTCTCATTCTTAAATTCATCTTGTGAATCACATTCCCAACCAAAAACACCTACTTCTAATGACCTCAATGCTTTCTGAAATGATTCTTCAAAAGAACGACCTATTGCCATTGACTCACCAACAGATTTCATGGCAGTGCTTAAAATATTTGAAGAACCCTTAAACTTTTCAAAGGCAAATCTAGGGATCTTAGTAACTACGTAATCAATTGATGGTTCAAAACATGCAGGTGTTTTTTTTGTAATGTCATTAATAATCTCATCAAGTGTATAGCCAACAGATAATAAAGCTGCAATCTTAGCTATGGGAAATCCAGTTGCTTTACTTGCTAAAGCAGAGGATCTACTCACACGGGGATTCATTTCTATGACAATTACTTCTCCATTAGATGGATTTATTGCAAATTGAATATTACTCCCTCCTGTTTCAACTCCTACCTCTCTAATAATTTTCAATGATAAATCCCTTAATCTCTGATACTCCTTATCTGTTAAAGTCTGTGCGGGGGCCACAGTAATAGAATCTCCAGTATGGACACCCATTGGGTCTAAGTTTTCAATACTGCAAACTATTACTACATTGTCAGCAGTGTCTCTCATTACCTCTAGTTCAAATTCTTTCCATCCAATAAGTGATTTTTCAATCAATATTTGATTACTTGGACTTTCCTCTAAACCTGATTTACACAAATCTACAAATTCTTCAAGGTTAAAAGCAATTCCACCACCTACTCCACCTAATGTAAATGCAGGCCTTATAATGAGAGGGTAAGAACTAATTTTTTTGGACACTTCCAAAGCTTCATCCAGATTAGATGCGATACCGGAGGGACAAACATTTACATTTATTTTCTCCATCGATTCTTTAAACAATTTTCTATCTTCAGCTTTATTAATAGCTCTTAAATCAGCACCAATTAATTCAATATTATTTTGATTCAAAAAATCTGACTCTGATAATTTAACCGCAAGATTCAAAGCAGTTTGACCTCCCATAGTGGGAAGAATCGCATCAGGTTTTTCTCTTAAAATGATCTGAGTAACAATTTCAGGAGTCAATGGTTCAACATATGTTTTGCTTGCGATCTCAGGATCAGTCATTATTGATGCTGGATTTGAATTTATTAAGACGATTTCATAACCAGCCTTTCTTAAAGCTTTGCAAGCTTGAGTACCAGAGTAATCAAATTCGCATGCTTGTCCTATAACAATCGGTCCCGAACCTAAAATAAGAATTTTTTTTAGATCACCTCTTTGAGGCATAATTTAAACATTTCATTTATTACATGCTACTTATAAATCATCAGATGTTAATCAACTTACTTGAAAAGCAACATTTGTTTCTATAGTATTGGAAGAAATTAATATTTTATGAGCGAACTTCAGCGACTTAAAAATTTGCTGCCTCCAGAAAATGAAAGTTGGGTATTTATTGAAGCTGCTGCTGCTATTGACCCACCTTTGATAACCCTTGAGGAAATTGGTCGTGACGAAGTAGAAATTCAAATAGATTTAGATGAATGGGATAACCTTGCTATTGACCACAGAAACCTATTATTTTGGCACGAGGTTGGAAAAATTCAAAATGACACAATTCCCAGAGATGGATGGGAAATGGCAGCACTCGCCATAGGACTTGGAGGGGCCATAGGAGAGTTGTGGGTACAAGATGGCTTACTTTTATTGCTTGCTCTTGGTTTATCAAGTTTTGCAGGCTATAGATTATATTTAAAAAATAATTCTGAAAAAAAACTTCAAGATGCTATTTATGCAGATGAAAGAGCTATAGATCTTGCTTGTAGATTTGGATACAGCATTCCAAATGCTTATAAAAGTCTTGGAGGAGCATTAAAGGAGTTAATTGATAAGACACGTAAAAAGAAAAAAAGAAGCTTCTTTGAAGATAGATTAGATGCTTTAAGAAAAAGTGCAGAGAAAGCAAGATCAGAACTATCTCAGCAAGAGGGTTCAGAAAAATCAGTTTCAAGCGAAAATGTTTATGGACAATAAAAGTTTAGTTTTAATGGCAGCTAAAGCATGTGATGAAAAAAAAGCAAAAGATATAAAACTTATAAAAATTGACAAAGTATCTTTTATAAGTGAATGGATCTTAATTGCAGAAGGGTTATCGGATGTACAAGTTAGATCTATAACTAACTCTGTAGAGGGAGAACTTAGAGAGAAGGCTAAAATTGAACCGATACGAAAAGAAGGGGTTAACGAAGCGAAATGGGCTTTACTTGATTATGGTGATTTGATAGTAAATATTTTTCAACCAGAAATAAGGAAATATTATGACCTTGAATCGTTCTGGAGTAATGGAGATAATCTAATATTTCCATAATATATTTTATGAACGAATCTAAGTGTCCTGTCCCTAAAGAGCAACAACCCATAAATGAATTCATAGAATTATCAAAATCTAAAATTTTTTCATGGCCAAAAACAAAAAAATCACTAATTCTTATTTTGATAAAATTCTGGGTAGGAGCTTTTGTTCTATTTCTTGTCATTTCTTCAGGAAGTGTATATTTTAAAACATCCCCTTTAAGATATATTTTATTAAGCTTTTTCAGTAGTTTATCGATACCTCTCTTAATTTCAATAAGGTTATATTTAGGTTGGAACCATATATTTCATAGATTAATATCTGAAAAAGTTGAATACGAGGAATCCGGTTGGTATGACGGTCAAATATGGGAAAAGCCATTAGTTTTGAAAGAAAAAGAATCACTTATTGCCTCAATTGAGGTAAAACCTATTTTAAAGAATTTAATTCAAATTTTTTCAATTATTTCAGTCTTAGCTTTGTTTGGTATTTTGATTTTTCAATATAACAATTTCTAAATGACTTCTAATTTCAAAAACCTCTACACTTCTAACAATCCTCCTTTACAAGCTACTTTAATGAGAGGATCAAATATTGAGTCGATCCATAAAATACATGCTGTTATTACTGATAAAAAAGGAAGGGTTTTAATGTGCGCAGGAAATCCAGAGTATAAAAGTTTCATAAGATCAGCACTAAAACCTTTTCAAGCAATACCTTTTGTTAGTAGTGGAGCTGCATCAAAAATCAATAATGAATCAAAATCAATTGCTTTAGCATGCGGGTCACATAGTGGATCAAAACTTCATTCAAGGGAAGCATTTAAAATTTTATGGGAATATGACATTGACATTAATAATCTTAAATGTCCAAAATCTATGACAAGTCCATTAGAACATAATTGTTCGGGTAAACATGCTGCTTTTTTAGCTACATGCAAAAAAATGAATTGGCCATTAGATAGTTACTTAAAGGGGGATCATCCTCTTCAAATAGAAATATTCAGAATTGTTTCTGAATTACTTGAAATCCCATCATCTGAAATAAACGCAGAACGTGATGATTGTGGTGCACCCACTCTTTATTTAAAACTATTAGAAATGTCGAGGTTATATTCGCTTCTGAGCAGTTCCGAAAATGCTGAATTAGAACAAATCAGTAGAGCTATGACAATAAATCCAATAATGGTAAGTGATAACAATAAATTTGATACAGAAATAATTAAAGCTTCTCATGGGAACGTTATAGGTAAAGGTGGAGCCGAGGGAATACAGTGTCTTTGTAAAGTAAATGAAGGTATAGGTTTAGCTTTAAAAGTAGAAGACGGTTCAAAAAGAGCGAAGCATGCTGTTAGTCTTCACTTACTAAAACAGTTAGAGTGGATATCTGATTTAAGAATTCAAGACATCGAAGAAAAGGTGTTTAATTTTTCTGAAGGAGTGCGACTTGAAGTTAAAGGTAAAGTAAAATTCCAAGAATCCTAAAAAACGGGAAAAATAACCCTTTCAGATGTATGCTATGTATATGTCGCGGGGTAGAGCAGTCTGGTAGCTCGTCGGGCTCATAACCCGAAGGTCGGAAGTTCAAATCTCCCCCCCGCCACCATTTAGAAGCAGCTTCAAAGCTGCTTTTTTTGTTTTTGCAATAGTTATAGCGATTATTAAAAATATAACGGAAACGAAGGTTTTATATAGTACTAAAAAGAGCTTATTAAAAAATTATTTAAAATCCTTTTGTATAGAGAATTTAAAGTCAACTCTAACAAACAGACCAATGATGATAAAAAATATCCCAATGTAAGAGTTAAAAGAAAGTACCAAAATATCTAATTAAATTTCTAACTAAATTTTAACTCACAAATCATATCTATTAAATAAGCCAAATAAAAGAATTTTAAAAATCTGAATTTTGAACATTTACATCTTTAATATGTAATTTAATAAAGTAGAGTATGATTTTTGTAATTTATAAGAATTATATGCAGAATTTTATACAGCATGATTTAGGTTCAAGCATGCTATCAATAGCTATGATATTAGGCTGGTTAGGTCTCTTTTTTGTTTTTTTGAGGGTATTAACAATTTCAATAAAGAGGATCCTTGAAGCTGTTTTCAAAAAATTATAATTATTGAAATAAATCAATAATACTGAATTAATCGCATAAATCCCTTATCACTAGGTATAATAACCTAAAAAATGTCAATTTTAGATAAGGTAAAGATAGGAAATTCAGTTCAAGTTAACCTAGAACTATCTAAGGATAGACTAACCAAAGAAACTATTGATGCGATAAATGTTTCTTCATTGGCTAAAATAAGTGATTTTAGAATAACTGATGGCAAAGGTATTGGAGTTGTCTTGCAATTATCTAATGGAAAAGAGCAATGGTTTTTTGAGGATGAAATTGATCTTCTCGACGAAAATGGTAATGTAATTAAAAAAAATAATGATAAAAAAGTGAATAGTAATTTTATATTTGATTTTTTAAGAGGATTAAATTATGAAAATAAAAAAAAGGTAAGCGAGTTACTTAATCCAATTAACTTTTTTATCTGGCTGATCGTATCGTTTAAAGATATTTTTTAATTGATAAAAATATTTTCTAGAATAAAAATAATTTAACGATTTTTTTTAAATAAAAATTTCAGTAATTAAAAATTTAAATGAGACAAAGTATTATCGATGTAAGAAATTTATCTAAGTCATTTGATATCTCATCCAAAGAACCAGGCTTAAAAGGAACAATTAAGCATTTTTTTAGAAGACAAACAAAAAGTTTAAAAGTTATAAAAGATATAAGTTTTGAAATTAAAGAAGGAGAAATAGTAGGTTTTCTAGGTGCTAATGGAGCTGGGAAAACAACAATATTAAAAATGCTTTGTGGCTTAATTTATCCAACTGAGGGTTCGATTTTGGTTTCAGGCTACTTACCATTCAGGAGAAAAGAAAATTTCCTAAAGAATATCACCTTAATAATGGGACAAAAGCAACAGCTTATTTGGGATCTTCCGCCAATTGAATCATTCTATTTGAATGCATCAATATATGACATAGATAAGTTTGAAGCTAAAAAGAGAATAAAAAGATTATCGGAAATGCTTGAAATTGATGAGGAGCTATTCATGCCTGTTAGAAAACTTTCACTAGGTCAGCGAATGAAATCAGAGTTACTAGCAGCTTTGATACATGAACCAAATATTCTATTTTTAGATGAGCCGACACTTGGATTAGATATTAATGCACAGAGAAATTTAAGAAAATTCCTTCAAAAATATAATAAGGAAACTAATGCAACGATATGCCTAACTAGTCATTACATGAAAGATATTACATCCCTATGCAAGAGAGTTATATGTGTGCATGAAGGGGCGATATCATATGATGGGAAACTTGACCTGTTATTAAAAAAACTTTCTCCTGTTAAAGAAATATTAATAGTTTGTCGCTCAGAAGAGGATGCGATTAAATTAGAAAATTCCGGTTTTACTGTTAAAAATAAAACAAAGAATGAAGTCACTATAAAAATTGAAAACTACTCTATTACCTCTTCGCTAAAAACTATCTTAAATAATTTTGATATTGAAGACCTTTTTATAAATGAACCTCCCATAGATGAAGTTATTGGGGAGGTATTAATCAAAAAAGATTATGATATTTAATTTGATTAACCGTAAGATATTCACCTTATTAAAAGTCCAATATTCAAACATGCTGGAATATAGGGTAGAAATTGCATTATGGGCAATTTCAGGGATTATTCCTTTTTTCATGTTAAACATTTGGACAAATAATAATCTAAATGAATCCATAAACATTAGTGATGTACTACTTTCTAGGTATTTCTTATGTGCTTTTTTTGTGAGACAGTTTTCTGTAGTCTGGGTTGTATTCAGTTTTGAAGAGGATTCTCTTATGGGGAAAGTCTCTCCATATTTAATCCAACCTTTAAATCCATTTTTCAGATATTTTGCACAACATCTTGCTGAACAAATAACAAGATTTCCCTTCGCAGTAATAATTGCATTTTTCTTTTTTATTTTTAATCCAGAAAGTATTTGGATGCCAAATTTAGGTATTTTACTCTTATCGATATTATCTACTTTTTTATCCTTCTTGATTCAATTTTTAATCCAGTCAATAGTTGCATGTCTATGTTTCTGGACAGAGAAAGCATCATCGATAGAAAGATTGTTATTTATTCCAACTTTATTTCTCTCAGGTCTTTTAGCACCAGTAGTTTCATTTCCCGCTTATGTTAAATCTTGGATTTATTTCACTCCTTTTCCATATCTAATTGATTTCCCCGCGAACTTACTCTCAGGTAATGAAACAAATATTAGCGGAGGCTTAAGTATGCAAATTCTATGGATTTTTTTACTTTTCCCTTTATTTAAGAAAATCTGGTCTGAGGGAACGAAAAAATATACAGCAATGGGGTCATGAATATAAGAAAATATCTAAAAGTTTATAAAAAATTCTTACATACTTCTTTAGCTTCTGAATTGGAGTATAAGACAAATATATTAGTTGATTTAATTACTGCAATTTTAAGTTTAATAGGGAGTATTTTTCTATTATCTATTTTCTTTCAAAATAATGGATATATTGGAGGGTGGAAATTTGAACAGGCACTAATAATTCAAGGCATTTATACAATTTTGAATGGTATAACAAATACATGGTTTAATCCAAATCTTACAGAAATAGTCAAACATATAAGAGAAGGAACATTAGACTTTGTACTTTTAAAACCTATTGATAGTCAATTTTTTATTTCATTAAAAAAAATTAATCCATCTGGATTTTTAGAAATAATGCTTGGATTTCTCTTGTTGCTCTTCTGCGTAAGAATAAATCAAATAAATTTAAGTTTAAGTTTTCTGACCCTATCCTTGATTACGATAAGCTGCTCGATTTGTATTTTATATAGCCTATGGTTTTTTATCTCTACTACTACTATTTGGTTTGTTAAGACTTGGAATGCAATAGAAGTATTAAGATCATTTCTTTATATTGGAAGATTTCCTCTAAATTCATTTTCATTTTCTTTAAGAGTTTTTTTTAGCATTTTCATTCCTATTGCTTTTATAACTACAATTCCTTCTGAAGTTTTTCTAGGACTTTCTCAATGGTGGAAAATATTGCTTGAAGTTATTGTTGCTTCAGTATTTCTTATAACCTCAAGAAAATTCTGGTTATTTGCATTAAAATTCTATTCATCCGCATCGAGCTAACTATTTTTTAATAACCTCCCTGCAAAGTTCCCAAATTTGTTGTTTACTTTTCAGATTAGAAAGCCTAGATAATTTCTTAAAATGAGGTTTAGATTTTTCAACATATAAAAGCCTGCAGTTGTATTCAATTTTATGATTTCTAGATATGATTCCTAATTTGATTGCAACATCACAAAGGATAATTATTATAGTGAGAAAAAAAACTATACTGAAGAATTGTGAAAATGATTTTGAATAATTTTCATTTTCAGTTTTTAATTCAAACTTCATTATTTAACTATATGCTGAGGGCACTTAATTGCAGCAATAGCAACAGCCGTAACTTTAAAATTTTCGGACTTCTCAATAACCTTTTTAACCTCTAATGGTCCAAATTTATGACTTGCATCACTGTAAGAAAGGAGTAAAGATTTATAGTTATCATGGCCCAGATTCCTATATTCACAGAAATTATCCCCAACATAATTCAAAAGAGTTAGTAAAGTTAATTCAATCATTAAATAATTTTACTAGCAAAGTTCTTACGAATGATACTGTGCAGGACATATTTAACAAGTAAGATTACCAAAAACATTTGAAATCGAAAAATAATATTTTTAATCGTAAACTTTAAAAATTAAAAAATTATTTAAGAATTTTTAAATCTATATATTAGAAAATCATTAAAGCACTATAGGTAGTGTATGAACTTGATGATGTTTGCGCTATAGATAGGGGGTTGCATTTTATAGGAAATTGGTTTAAAAATAAGGTTCCCCATCACCCGGCCCCACAAATGTGAGGCCTTTTTTTATGGTTTTTAAATAAAGTCTTTTTAAAAGTATTATTTAATAAAACTATTTATTCATAAAGCCCTTTGGAAATGAATAAAAATAATGAATAAAGTTAATAATTGATTTATTTTCTTTAACTAATAAACGTGCTTTACACTTTTTTTCCCAAATTGTACTGCTATTTTCAATTAATTTTATAAAAAACTTTTTATGGATTTAATTAATAAACTAATACCAACCAAAATACAAACTGTTATGAAAGTTTTTTTAATTAGAGAATTCCCATTTAATTTTGACAGGTGAGCACCGAAATATCCTCCTGTAAAAGAACCAATTATTAATACTATCAATATATTTAAAGGAACCGATCCTATTCTTGACAAAAAAACTGCTCCGAAAAAATTCCAAAAAATCCCAACAGTAAAGAATGTCATACTTATGGCTCGAAGAAAATCCATTTCAAAAGTTTTTATTAAGAGTATTGTTACAAGCAATCCAGTTCCTGAAGAAATAGAACCATTTAAAATACCTATAAGAAAAATAAAAATTAAAAATCTAATTTTTTGAACAAAATTAATCTTATTATTCCCAGATGATAAACCTAAATCTGGTTTAAGGAATGAGTAAAAAGCTAAAAATATTGATATTATTCCTAAAATTAAGTATAAATATTTTTCTGATATAAATTGAACTATATTAGATCCAAAAATTACTCCTGGTAATCCAAAAATTAAAATTTGCCAGGCAACACTTATATCATTACCTAAAGATTTGTAATTTCTTAATGAACCCCCTATTCCTAACGCTACTGTTGCTAGTTTATGACTAGCAAGAGCCTGATAATAAGGAACTCCAGATAAAATCAATGCAGGCAATTGTAATAATCCTGCTCCTCCTCCAGAAATTGCTGAGAACGTGTTAGAAAAAAATGATATCAAAAAGATATAAATACTTTTAAATTGAAAATCATCAAAATTCCCTAAAGATATTGTTAATAAATCAAACATTAATTATAAATTTCCCATGTTTTAAAAATTAAAAATTATTCTTTTCATAAGAGGCATATGATTTTATAAGACACATATTATATTTTTCAATCATACTTTAAAAAAAACTGTTATTATCAAAAAAATCATCAAGAATATTATGCATAGACAAGATGCAATTTACCTTGATCAGTTTTGTCCCAAGATAAGTAATAAAAATTGGAGAGAGTCACTTAATAAACTAACTAATTATAAATGTATTTATTGCGGTAAACCGTCAGAATCACTTGACCACCTTCACCCAATGTCAAAAGGGGGGATTAGCATTACAAGTAATTGCGTGCCATGCTGTTTGTCATGTAATGGAAAGAAATCAGATTCAGAAGTTCTTAGCTGGTATAGAAAACAAAATTTTTATGATCCTCGAAGGGCTATGGCGATACGAGCATGGTTAAATGACGATTTGAAACTTGCGTCAGTTCTATTAAACTACTTAAATTTAAATTAAAAAAATTAATTAATTGAGATTCGAAAAAATATTTTTCTATATAGTTGAATAGGATCTTCATCTTTTTGTAAATAATGAATTTTTATTTAAATTAATTTTTTTATTTCTGAATTTATTTTATTGCTCCTTATAAGTGAAATATTAGAATAGTCATCTTTCCACATTATTGGAGAATCTAAAACCTTTCTCTCTGGCGACTTTACTGAAAAAATTAATCCAAATACAAAAAGAATAGTAATCAATATGATTGTCATTACTAATTTGTCTGAAATATTTTTCATTAACCTAATCTATCTTGAAAAATTTTTGTCAGGAGTAGTTTTTTCATAAATTTCAAGAAAATATGATTTAAAATAATAGACACCCTCCTTTCCAATCAATCCAATTGACTGTCCACAATTATTTACTACTTGCAATGAAATTTGATTAGCCAAGTCAATTTTCTCAATCCATTTTTTCTGTGGATTATAAGAAAAAGATATAATGTTTTCAGTTTTTACAATAGCTGATTTCATTGCCTCATCTTTAGAAAAACCATTTTGAATAGCCTTGCAATATTCCCTGGAGAAATTATTAGTAATCCTATTTTGTAGCAAACTAACACTAGGGTCTGAAGTGTCAAAAGCTAGACCTATTGAAGGGTTTAATAAAATTATAAATAAAAGAAAACCAAAAATGAATTTTAACAATAGCTATTTATCAATCCTTATAAATAATATAGTAGTTTTTTCTAATTGTCTTTTCAATTTAATCTGATAATTATTAACAGCAAATTAAATTTCAATTTATTAAAAATTAAAAGTATTGCGATAAGTTCAGCAATAATAGTCAGAGGTTTATTTGACTACTTATATGTACGAATCATTGATGACATTGCTATTTTTTCCTGACTGGACAAATGGACTACCTTCAGACTTTTTAATCCTTCATTTTTTTGTAGGGGCTGTAATTTTCCCATTCAACATGATTCATGCTAAAGCAAGAAAAATTGACAGTCAGAACCCACAAGAAGCGGCTAATGGGTATAAAAACTCAGACAATACTACATTTTTTGGATATGAAGAAATCAATTAGATTTCCATAAATTTCTTTAAGGAATTACTTAATTGATGATAATTTTTCTAAATACAGCTTTAGATCTCAAAATTTTAAGCCCCAGTGAACCTATAGGAATATTGATTATTTTTTTAGGATTAATCTTTACTGGTATGATTTTCTACATTATTTATGCAGTAAGTACTAATAAAGAATCATTAGAAGATAAAAAAATAAGAACTAAAAAGGAGTTTTTGCAAAAACAGAAAATAGGTAAATTATTTCCTAAGAAAAAATAAATTTAATTGTTCTATTACTATAAAGGTATTTATTTATATTATTAATGATCAAATCAGTTGGATCCAAAAACATAAGTTTTAGCTCTCTTAAATCAAACATTTTCTAAAATTTTATCCTAACAATAAAATTTTCTATACGAGGAATTTATATTGTTAAATGAATTGCAAAATTATTTTCTTATCATCCAAAAAATGTTAAAAATGGAAAAAATGCTTTCAAATCTTGGAGAATTCACCTCAATATTTATTTCTTGCTAGTGGAGTAAATAATGGAGAAGGTTATTGGATTGTGGGAATAAAAAATTGCGATGAAAATATCCTTCAAGATGAAAATCTTATAGATTGCCATAGAAAAGAATTAATAGGTAATGAATCAGCAAAAGATATTCTTTTAGCTATTAATTTAAACGTAAATAATTTATTAAATGAACTAAGAAAAAAAAATTATTTAATTGGAAATTCTTCAATGGGAATTTCATTTGATATTCCTTTAGAAATTGTGGAAAATATTTTTGATTTTTGGTTAGATACTTATAAAGATCAAGAAGCCTGGGAAGCTTGTCTAGGTCTTCTTAAAGTTAGAAAAAGGCTTCCCCTTACAAATCTAATTGAAACAGAAAGTTTAAAGGGTAACTCTAAAAAATGGGCTATAAAAATTGAAACTTTACATACTTATGTTCCTTCTTCACTTCGAGTTGAAAAATTAAATGATCCCATGTGGGAATAATTTGATCTTTTAATACTCAAAATATTTACTTCGTTGTATATTTAAGTAAAAATAAAATAACTTATAATTAAAAAATGATTAAACCATATTCCTTTAGTATCGATCAAATGAACGGAATAGTAGAAGATACATACGCCAAGATAATAAATGAATGTGAAAACTTAAAAAAAAATACTAATTGTCCAAATGAGCAAGTAGTAGCACTTTTAAGTGTAATTGCTTCAAATTACGCAATTACAAAAGAAAAAAATAAAAATTAAGATGATAAGTTATTTTACTTGGGGCGATTTTGATAAGAGCGTAGAACAAATAGCTAAAAAATGTAAGTTGAAGGATTTTTCTGGAATATATGGAGTTCCTCGTGGTGGGTTATGTCTTGCTGTAGCACTAAGTCATAAATTAAAAATTGAATTAATTTCAGAACCAATAAAAAATTCATTAATAGTAGATGACGTTTATGAAACTGGTCTCACATTAACGAACTTTAAGGATATTGAAGGAGCAATGTTTTTTGTATTATTTAGTAAAATCAAACCTACATGGTGGAATACAGTATTTATATCTAAAAAAAGCCAATGGATAGTTTTTCCCTGGGAAGACTCGTTAACTTCAAAAAATGACCGCGAAGAGTACATAATAAAAAGAGGTTTAAGTTGAGAAAAAAATTATATTTGGCAAATCCATATGGATTTTCAAAACAAACAAAAACTCTCTTAAATAAATTTATTCAAATCTTCAATGATTTAAATGTAGAAGTATTTGAACCTTTTGAAAGAGCAAAACCATTAATAGAACAAGAAAGTGAATGGGCATACGACGTTGCAATTAGTAATTTCCATGATTTAAAAGAATCTGATTGTATTTTTGCGATAGTTAATGGAAATCCTCCAGATGAAGGTGTAATGATTGAATTAGGTATCGCGATTGCTTTAAAAAAGGAAATCTTTTTATTCAGGGATGATTTTAGAAATTGTTCTGATAGCGATCAATACCCATTAAATCTAATGTTGTTTCTTGGACTGCCTAAAGATAATTGGGAAGAATATTATTTTGAATCATTACAAGATATAAAAAGTAATAAAAAAAGATTTGTGGAATGGGCAAAAAATTAGCCAAATAAAGGATTAACCCTTAAGTATAAGTTTTAAGTTTAAAAATATCTATTGGGGTGCTAGAATTAAATTTATTTAGAAAATTTTGACACAAGTTACAGTTGGAGAGAACGAGGGAATTGAGTCAGCCCTTAGAAGATTTAAGAGACAAGTATCTAAATCGGGAATTTTTGCAGATTTAAAAAGACTTAGACATCACGAAACACCTATTGAAAAATACAAAAGAAAGTTGCAACAAAGGAGAAAAGCAAGAAGAAGATAATCTGATACAGGTTATAAAGATTATGTAAATCTTTAATAATGATTTTTATTAGAAAAGTTTAAAAATAAAAAATTTAACTATTTAAGCTTTTTAAGCTTTTTAACAAGATTTACCCCAACTCCTGATACTGCAAGAAGATCTTTCTCATCAGCAGCAATAACGGCTTTTGTTGTTTTAAAACCAGCCTCATATAAAGCTTTTGCACTTTTTGCTCCAACACCTGGAAGTGTAGTTAAAGTTTCAATATTTTTCTTAGAATTAACTGCTTTGGTTTTTGTTTTTGTTTTTGTTTTTGTTTTTGTTTTTGTTTTTGAAGACTTAGCTACTTTTTTTTCTTTCGTTAAAGGAGTTTCAAGAGATACTGGACTTTTAAACAGAATTGATTTAAGTTTGTTGATAAATTTAGAAATCATCGTAATAAATATAAGTAATAGTATTAGCTTTTCTATTTAGTATATTATCAAATTCCAAGTGGAAATAATAATAAAACAATAGCTAATTGAATAGAAATAATTTATTTACAATTATATAAAGACACATATTTAATATTTATGCAAGCTTACGAGCCATTGCAAGGTATGCAATATTATTTTAAAAAATATAAAAAAGAAAAAATATACTTTCTAAAATTAAAATTATTAATAGTAAAGTTAAAATCTTTATAAAGAGCAGATAATAAAAATGAAGCTTCTATTCATAAGTGGACCTTCTGGAAGCGGTAAGACAACTTTATCAAATCAAATAATAAAAAAAAATAAAAATGGTTTTGTTTTAAGTACCGACAATTACTATAAGACAGGGTTAATAAGCAAATTGCTATCAAAATTTATAGAAGGTTTTTTTGATAGAAGTATTAGTTTTAATAACAAACTATTCAAAAGGGATTTTGATTATATTTATAAGAATGGAATTGCAATCTATGATCGCTTTTATAATTTCGAAAAGAAAACAATTCAGAATATCTTCAACGAAACAAATAATATTAGTTTTTTAATTGTTGAAGGTATTTTTGCTAAAGAGTTTTCAAACACTTTAAATAATAAAGATTTTTATTTTTTAGAATTAAAAACTAAAAAAAATGAGTGCATGAAAAGAGTTGTCCAAAGAGATTTAAAAGAAAGGGGGAAGGATAAAAAACAAGCTGAAAATGATTTCTTAAAATCTTGGGACATTTATTATGAGAAATTCAAACCTAATAGAATAAAAAATAATTCAAATAAATTCATTATTGAAAAAGACACTGATCTAGACCACATTCTGGAAAAATTATTTAATTAAATCTTTGATTTTTTTCTCTAATATTAAAGCACTTAAAATTGAGCCTTCAATCCTACCAAATCCATCTCCTTTAAACCAGTCTCCGCAAAATCCAATTCTATATTTTCTACTAAATTGTAAAGATAATGGGATCGCAATGCCAGAAGGCTGTGAAGCTCTCCATTTCATAATAGATATTTTTTCATCAAAAGTTAATCTATTTACTATTGAATTATCTTTAAACAGTTTATTGAAATTTGTAATTATGGTTTGTTTAATAACCTCTTCATCTTTTGCATTTAGATAAGAATTAATTAACTCTATATTTTTTGAATGTACTACAATTCCTAATTTATTATTATCTTGCAGCTGAAAAATAATTCTTTCAAATCTATATTTTTTTTCTAAATTTTTGTTTAAATAAAAATACCTTTGTTTTTTAGAATAAAAATCTTTATAACTATAATTTTCATTTGTATATATTAAAAAAGTTAACCTAGGAATAAATGTTTGTTCTTCTAAAAAATTTAATAGTAAATCTATTTTTTTATCATAATTTATAGGAATAGCTTTTCTTAATGGAATTTGATTTATATTTAATATTTTCAATGAACGTTTATGTAACAACAAATTAGTTGAACAAATAAGATATTTAGACTTGAATTTGTCGCCATTTTTTGATGTAAGTACCCATTCCTTATTATCAAACTTCAAATCAACTATTACAGTTTCAAAGAAAAAATCAATTTTCCCTTTTAAATTATTTGACTCAATTATTTTTTTCGATAATTCACTCATGGTATCTAAAGAAAGATAATTAACGCCGCAAGAAAATTCAGATTTTTTTATGGTTTCTAAATTAGAATCTTCATTTAGAAAAAATAAGTCTGAGTCGTCAATTTTTATATATTTATTTTCCAATAATTCATCAATATAACTTTTTAATAGTAAATTATTTTTGCTGTTAGATATATTAAAATTTGGAGAACCATGGTTTAGTTTCCATCCTTTATATCTTTTGCTTATTCTTGTACTTGATCTCCCTCCAAGTCCACGACCAATTTCAATTAATGCAACTTTTTCTGTAATATTATTTTTTAGATACTTCGAAGCGAAAACACACGCCGATATACCTCCACCTATTATTAATAAGTCATATGTAATATTACTCTTCATAAAATTAATATTGAGAGAAATAATCTTTCTTTTTTAAAAAACTATAAACAGAATCAAGTTTCTCTGATGTTGAAAAATCAGATTCAATTAAAGGAATAATATTATTATTTTTATAAAAACTAACTAAATCGCTCGTGAATTCAAAAAAATTATCTAAGGCACATAGACACTTTTCTGATATGTATACCTCTTTCCAAGGACGGAATCTAAACCTCGATATAAATTGTTTAGAAGGTATAAATAAACTTCCAAATAGATTTAATTTTTCATCTTTTGCTATGTTCTTGATATAAGTTACCTCGTTCTGAAGAACTTTAATATCTGTGCCATATTGAAACCAAATAGAATTTATTAATCCAGTCGAAATTTTCCTTTCCAACCTTTCTCTTTCTGAATAGATATTATAATATTTTTTCAAATATGGATTATAAGCTATACCTAATTTAACTTTTAAATTTCTTTCTTTTTTTAAATAAGCTAATACATCAACTGAGTCAAAGTTTTTTTTCTTATTTGATCCCGACACAAGCAGAATTTCATAATTTGTATTAATGTGAGATTGTTTAACAAAATCTAAAAAATCCTGATATGATTTTTCTATATTTTTTGAATATTGATGATAAAGACTATAGTGATAGGTAACATTAAATTCATTATAGTTTTTAGATATATATTTAATAGTTGAATTTAAAAAATCCTTTTTTATAACTCCTTTACATGGAATATTGATATTTTTTATATTATTTAAATTGCAGAATTTAAGTTTATTTTCTAACTGAGAAATATTTTTAAATGACAATTCGAATCTGATATTATTATTCATTATTTAGTATTCAAATTCTATCCCTTAACATATTAACGAAAACATGCATCTGCTACGATTCTTATTTTTAAAGACGTTTTTTTATTCTTAGCCTTTAGCAATTAATTGGGGGGGATCTCCAATGAGCTTTAAAAGAAATTTTAACATCTCCAAATTTTGCAATAAATTCATTAAAACATTTCATTTTTCTGGTATTAATAAAGAGGGCCATGATAAATAAAGGGCTGCAAAAATCCCTAAAAATAGGACAAAAAAAACGCATAACAAATAACTTTAATTTTTCTAATTAATATAAATTAAAAACAAAGGATCAATTTTATAAGAAGATAATAAATAAATTATTCCTTTCTTCTAATACCAGATATTTAATCCATGAAAGATTTTTCTTGAACTCGAGAGGTTAGAATATCAAAAAAGTATTATTTTAGAATATGGCTAGCCAAGATTATCTAATTGCAATAGCTTTAATAGAGCAAAACTTAGTTAGAGCAATGCCTCTTGGAGGTAAAGAAATTAAAGATAATTTAGAGGAATCAAAAAATTTCAAGAAACTTGGAGAAGAGGTAATTTTAAATCTTCTAATGAGAGTGTTTCAAAGAAGTGATGAAGGTGCTTTAAAAAGGGCCTCTGAAGAAAAAGGTTTGCTGTTGGTGCACATGCATCCTAAAAGAATGCAGAAAGAACTTCCATTCATTAAATCTGAATGGATAAGAGACGGAGATACACAACAATTTCTAAAATACCTTGGCAATCTCTCAAAAGAAGTATGGACTGCATCTTTCGTAAAATACAAAGGGATTGAATTTACTTCTATCTCGAAGAATGATGAGATCTAAAATATATTAAAAATATTTTCTTTTCAAAGAATTTCTTTCTTTAAAATATCATTTTCCTTAGAGACTCTAAAGCAGTTTCTACCATTACCAAAATCAATTGAGTAATAGTCAAAATCATTTTTAATATGCAAGGCACAATTACCCTCAATACATATACAAGATTCAATAATATCTCTCTGAATAACATCATTAACGTAGGGTTCCCTCTCTTTCTCTTCATCGAAATGCGGACAGGCAATACCTTCAACTATTCCTAAACAATTAATTATTGCTAATTCTTTAGCATAAGAATCAGTTATACCTTTATCAAACCAACAAATAGCCCCAGCACTTACACCACTCATTACAATTCCTTTTTCATAAGCATCTCGCAGAATTTTATGTAAATTCCATTCTTTCCAAACAGCTAACATACTTTTTGTATTTCCACCGCCAACATAAATGATGTCTTGAGTTAAAACTTTCTCTTCTAAGTTTTCTGTTCTAGAGAAGAAATCAATATGGCTTGTTATACAATCAAGTGTAGAAAATGCTCTATAAAAATTTAGTTTATACAAACTACTATCGCCAGATGCTGTTGGAATAAAGCAAATTTTAGGTCTTTTTTTATTACTTAAAGAAACTATATATTTTTCAATTTCAAGAGATCCTAATGAACGTCCAAACCCTCCTCCCCCAATTGCGACTATATTTTTACTAGGCATATTAAATAAAAGAATTTTATATGAATTTAAGACAAATCACCATTAAAGATCAACTGGAATTAAAAAAGGTTTATTTTGATTCAATTCAATCTTTAGATGAAAAAATTTATAGTCAAGAACAAAAAAGAGCCTGGTCAAGCCAAGCCTGGAAGAACCCAAATTTTGATAATTCAATAATTAAAGGAAAAGGATGGCTTATAAGTAAACAAGGAATTATTATTGCTTTTGCCACAAGATATCCCACCGATAGAATTGCACTATTTTACTGTAAGGGTAAATTCCAAAGAAAAGGTTACGGCTCTAATTTACTTCATAAATTAGAGGATGAAGCTAAAAAAGAGGGTTTAGATTCTCTTTCAACTGAAGCAAGTTTAATAAGTTTTGAATTATTTCTTAAAAATGAATGGAAAATTATACGTAAAGAAAAAGTTATTATAAATAATATTTTTTTTGAAAGATATAAAATGACTAAAATTATAAAAAATTAATTAATAAATTAATAATGTCTGGCAAAAGCAAGGGATTAATTCTGATTCGAAGGGTTCTAATTTGGGCGTTATACTTTTTTTCAGGATTTATACTTTATTCAAAACAAGGTATTTTGCCTTCATTGATAATTACTTTCTCAAGAATTATTTATCCATTATCTATTTTTTGGTTACAAATAAGAATAAAAAAAAGAACCAATTTTCTGCCTATTGATTCAAAAATGACAACTTCGCAATTGTGGTTCAATTTATTACCCGTTATTGCATCTCTATTAACTGTAATTTTTTCTTTAACTAATTCTTTCTTATATATCCTAGGAAAATTAATAAACTCTTAAAAAAATTAATTATTATTTATTAGCTTTAGAAATTCCTTATAAAAAACATAATGTTAAGAAATTTGTCTTTTACTTATATTTGTTTAAATTTTAAATAGTGATCAATAAAATCATGAAAAATATTTCATTAAAGGGAAATATTAATTTTGATAAAAAAAAAGATATAAATGATTATGAATTATTCTCTTTAAAGATCACAGATAGTTTATATAAAAAAGATATTGGAAAATTTCTTGAGACTCTCTCTTCTCACTTTATTTAGGAAAATATTCTTATTCTGATCTTCAAATTCAAACAGTCACAATAATAAATAAGTATTTGAGGGATAATAAATATAAACTTAAGAATACTCCAATGCAATTATTTCTTGCTGACTGCCAATTCCCAGATATTGATAATCAAGTGAAAGCTTATCAATTATTTGTAGAGGCTTGGGAAAACGGAGAAATTGCAAAATCAGATAAAACAGATAAATTTGAGATGTTATTTAGAGTTCATGCTCCAGGAGAGGGTAGAGTAGTTTGTTTATGTAAGGCACAGAGTGATAAAGAAATTTTTGAGCATTTTGCTCCATGGAGAGCCAAATTTGGCATTCATATGGAATTTACTCCTGTAATAAGTTGTCAAAATGTTGTTGATTACCATAAAAATTTGTTCAAAACTTTAGGGTAATTAGCTTAAAACTAAATTTTATCGTGATTAAACCTTTTTCCAATCTTATTTATAAAAAAAAAGATAGAAATTTTTCTTCTTCAAAAAGTGAGCTTAATAAAGAAGAAAACGTCAAATCTAAACCATTAATAATATTTGGCTTTATCCTCTCATTAACTTCCATCTTTTTACTTTTATTCACCATTAATAATAAATTTGGATGATAAATAATAAATTTGGATGATATATGAGTAATTAGAACTATTACCTGGGAACAAATATGTCCTATTATTGATTAAAAATAACTAACTAAATGGCTTTTAACGAAGGGGGGATGGCATCGGGTCTTCTAATCATCGCAGTATCAATAGTTTTTGCTGCCGGTTTTGGATTTTTAGTCTTGCATTTTGTACCTGGAATTCCTTTTTAGGTTATCCATCTGAATTTTATTCACAAAATATCTTAAACATTTACAGTTTCTAAATCCTGCATTTGATTATCATCAGAATTAGATTTCTTCTTTAATTGATAGGCATAAACTAAAGACCCTAAAGCTATGGTACTAGAGGCAAAAATCCCCGATATGAGTATCAAGGCAAAAAGACCTCCTATTAGACCCCCTTTTAATCTGAGCAAATTTGATTTAATTAAAAGTATTGATAAAAAAACAATAGTGGCTTTAAGAGAAGAGATTTTTAGAAAAGTAAATGGATAAAAAGGACTCAACAACATTTTTGACGGAATATAATTTAGATTGATTCTAAAAATAAATTTAAAAAACCGCATAAAAAAAGACTCAAATGAGCCTTTTAAAAATTTATATTAAATTTGATGATTTATGCGTCAGGGTCAAAATTCTTTAGGTTTGGACCAGCAACAAGACCAACAAGACCAAAAAGGACTAAAGAACCAATTCCAAAGCCTGCAGCCCAAGGATTGAAACCACCTAAAGCAAAAGAAGCTAATAAATTCATGATTTTAAAACATAATATCTTCGAGTAAGCATACAGATTTTTATGAAAAATATACCTATATTGAGACATTTCTTCGTAATTATTAGAATCGTTTAACTATCCCCTTATAAAAATCCACAAAATTTTTATTATTTGTTTTATTATCAATGCATTACTAGTTTGTTGGCGCACTTTAATACCATCAAGACTGTTTTTTCTAATGACTTCCAACTATACCTTTATTTATGATGGAGAATGCCCATTTTGCAATCATTTTGCTGAGCTCCTTGAGATTAAAAGCAAGTTAAATAATATTAAAATTTTGGATGGTCGTAAGAATTTAACTCTAATTAAATCTCTCCTAGATAAAGGTTATGACCTAGATAAAGGAGCTATTCTTCTGAAAGATGAAGAGATTTTTCATGGGGCAGATGCAATTAATACTATTTGCAAACAAATAAATAATCCCTCAAGTAGTTTACTTTTATTACTATCAAGAGTGTTTAAATCAACTAAACGAACAAATTTGTTATTTCCTTTTCTAGTCAGAGCCAGAAGATTTGCATTGATATCAAAAGGTATATCAATATCCCTAGTTTAAAAATAAAAACTTTCTAAATATTAAATAACATATTTATAAGCTTCTGTATCAATAAAAGATTATTGATTATTTCTTAGCTAGAACTAGATTGTATCAACAAGTATTAAATGATAGAAAACTTCAATCCCTTTATTTCATTGGGCGGTGATAACCAAAAAGTTAATCATATGGCTGAAGCGGCACTTGAAATGAATTTAACCTGCAATGATTTAAAGAAGGATTTAAATTTAACTGATGGTGATGTAGTAGATATGTTGCAACTAGTCATGGATAGGTTTAAAAATAGTAATTAAGTTTATATTTTTATCTTTTAATCGCTATATATCTATTATTTTTTAATGAAAACAGTACAAATTGAGTTTTCGAAATATGAATTAGTTAACTTTTTATGGCCTGAATTAATAGAAGACTACGGATTTGATAAAGCCAGAAAAATAGTTTCTCAAGCTATTGACTTACAAAAGATGAATGGGACTAAAAATAGCACCATGCCAATCATATTTTCAGGAACAGGAGGATTAGCTCTAATACCAATACAAATGCTAGAAAAAGAAAACTTTGAGATTAATTATAAAGATAATCAAGTTTTAATATTTAATCTAAAAAGAAAGTCATTTCAAATCTTAAATGAAACAAACTAATCTAAATTAGTAATTTCTCGATAAAGCCAAAAGTACCTTATAGTTTAATAAAACAATTAATTGATAATGACTTTTGAAGCGACCTACCTTGGTTCAAATGGTTGGCTTATAAAATTTAAAAAAACAAATTTAATTATTGATCCTTGGCTCAAGGGAGATTTAATATTTCCTCCAGGTGAGTGGTTTTTTAAAGGATCATTAGAAGAAGAAATTTCAATAGATAAAAATATAGATATTATTTTGTTAACCCAAGGATTACCTGACCACTGTCATGTTGCAACATTAGAAATGTTCAGAAAGGATATTCCTATAATTTGCCCTAAAAGTGCTTTTGAAACATTAAAAAAAATTGGTTTTAGTTCAATTAAAGTGCTTAAGCCAACTGAAAAGACAAATATTCTTAATTTAAGTTTTGAAGCAACTGCTGGGGCTCCAGTGCCACAAATAGAAAACGGATATATTGTTAAAGACGATCTAGATAATGGGTTTTATATAGAACCCCATGGATATCTTGATGAAAATTTAAACAAGCAAACTCTTAATGCAGTTATTACTCCTACTAAAAATTTAGAATTACCTCTAGTTGGTTCTTTTGTAAAAGGTGCTGATGTAATTCCTAAATTGGTTAACAAATTCAATCCAAAATATATAATTTCAAGCACAATAGGCGGAGATGCAAAATATTCAGGTTTTTTAAATAATTTTATTTCAGTTAAGGATTATGAAGAAGAATTAGATTGTAATCTTGTAGATCTAAAGAGTATGCAATCTATTATGATTTAAATCAATCCTAAAAGATCTTTAATTAAGCCATTTAGCTTGAAAGTAAATCTACTTTAAAAGGAGCTCAAAAAATTCATTCATTTTTTATTACCTCAATACTTTTATTAGCTTTAAATAGTAGCTATGTATGTGAAAATTCAAAGCTTGATCTTGTTATGAGAAATAATATTAATGGTGACTTTTCCATAGTAAAAAAGATATCTGAGTTAAAGCCAGGAGCATTTATTAATATTAATTGGAATAAAAAAAAGCTTATGCTTCCATATTCTCTAAAAAAAGATTTTATTTCCTTTACAGATAAAAAATGGGACTGGAGGTATCATTTTAGTAAGGACGGATCGCCTGATATTAATAATCCTTCTTTATACGAACTACTACCTTCTGGGGAGATTAAAACTCATTTTTGTGAAACAGAAGATAACAAGCCAAACTTATAATTTCAAAATAAGTATTCTAGATTTTTTAACTTCTGAACTTTTTTGTAAAGATGAACAATCCAAAAAACCAAAATAATATTTCAAGATATGTAAAACTTGAAGATTACAAAGTTTTTGATTATGAAATTCCAGAAATCTTTTTGGACTTCGTAATTAAGAAAAATGCTGTAAATGTTACGACCAAACTAAAATTGGTTAAAAAAAATAAGAATACCAGAAATCTAATTCTTGATGGTACGGATATATTAATAAAAAAAATATTTATAGATGACTCACTAGTGGGAAAGGAATACTACAAACAGCAAAAAAATAACTTGAAAATTGAAAATATAAACAAAGAAAATTTTTTATTAAAAATAGAAGGAATAATTAAACCTAAGGAAAATACATCCCTTTTAGGAATGTATGAGAGCAATGGAATTATAACTACTCAATGTGAGGCGGAAGGATTTAGAAGGATAAGTTTCCACTCTGATAGGCCTGATATTCTAAGCAAATACACCGTGAGAATTGAGGCAGACAAGAATGATTACCCTGTCTTACTTTCAAATGGTAACGTCGTAAAAGAAAATAATCTTGCAAATAATCGACATGAAATAATTTGGGAAGACCCATATCCGAAACCCTCATATCTATTTGCATTGGTAGCAGGAAAACTTAATTGTGTAAAAGACAATTTCATAACAAAATCGAATAAAAAAGTAAAAATAAATATTTATGTTGAGTATGGCGATGAAAAATATGTTCAACATGCAATAAGTTCATTACAGAAATCTATGAAGTGGGACGAGGATAAATATAACCTTGAATACGATTTGTCATTGTTCAATATTGTTGCAGTCAGGCACTTTAATATGGGAGCGATGGAAAATAAAAGTCTCAATATTTTCAACTCAAAACTAATACTGGCTAATTCTGAAACAACAACTGATGAAGAATTAGAAAGAATAGAGGGCGTGATCGCCCATGAATACTTCCATAATTGGACGGGGAATAGAGTGACTTGTAGGGATTGGTTTCAACTATCTCTAAAAGAGGGCTTAACAGTATTCAGAGATCAACAATTCACTGCAGACCTTCATAATCGTGAAATCAAGAGACTTGATGATGCGAAATTTCTTACGAGAAATCAATTTAGAGAGGATTCTGGTCCAACATCACATCCTGTAATGCCAGAGAGATACCAAGAAATAGACAATTTCTATACGACCACGATTTACGAGAAAGGAGCAGAAATAATTAGAATGCTTAATAAGCTTGTAAATGATGAAAATTTCTATAGAGGATTTAGTAATTACATCTCAACATATGATGGGAAGGCCGCAACAATAGACCAATTTGTCAATAAAATTTTAGAGCACAATAAGGAAATCGATCCTGAAAAGTTTAAAATCTGGTACAAGCAAAATGGAACCCCAAAAATTAAATTTAAGAGAATCTGGGATCAAACAGGCGAAAAACTTACAATTGAAGCCTCACAAAGTAATCCAATAAAGAAGAACCCATATAATGATTTACCACTAATAATTCCTATAAATCTTGCTATATTTTGCGGTGATAATAAAACGATAGAAAAAACAGTTGTTTTAAAAACAAAAAAACAAGAATTCATTTTTAGGAATGTTAGATCTCATATCCAAATTCCTTTAGTAACTTATTTTCGTGAATTCTCTTCACCTGTTGAGTGGGAATCAGACACTACCTTGGATGAAAAATTTTTAATCTTAAAATATGAAAAAGATTTTTTTACACTATCTAATACTGTAAAAGTATTTTATAAAAAAATTATTTTATGCAGATTATATGAAAAACCAGATCATAAAATTGAAAATAAACTAATAAGTACCTTAATATCATTTATAAAAAATAAAGATATTAATTTATCCCTTTTATCAGAATTACTAAGTATTCCGACATTTGCTGCAATTGAATCGGAGATAGAAAATATAGACCCTTTAAAGATATATAAAATTATTGACGAAGTAAATCATTTATTCGGTACCAAATTAAAAGAAGAATTACATTTTAAGCTCCAAAAAATAGAGAAAAATCTTGATAAAGTTTGGCCAGAAGGTAAAAATGAAAGAAAACTAATCGAAACTATTTGGAAACTACTCTTAAGCAGTGATGATAGGGAAATTAAAGGCAAAATAATTAATTATGTCGATAGTAACTCGATGACGCTAGCAAAAGCTGCAATGAATTCTTTCAGTAGAATAAATTGTCCTGAAAGAAAAATTATTTCAAATATATTCTTCAATAAATGGAAAAATAATAGTGTCGTTTTGGATAGTTGGTTCTCATTTAATGCATCTATAGAAATTGATGAAAAAACAAGCATTATTGAAAAATTATTTGAAAATAAGTTTTTTGATTCAAAATCACCAAACACTTTGAGAGCTATATTAAATACATACGTAACAAGAAATAGTACTTTTCATGCAATTAATGGTTCTGGTTATAAATATATTGCAAAAAAGATAGTTGAATTTGATAAATTAAATCCAATAGTAATTTCCCGTTTTATAAAAGTATTTAGTAGATATAATTATTATTCAGAACCTTACAAAAGTAATATGATAGAAACAATAAAACAGATTAAAAAAAATAAACTATCAAAAAATACGAAAGAAGTTTTAGATGCAATAATAGACTGACTTTTTGATAATATTTAACTAAATTTAATAATAACGAATGTAAATATTAATAATAAAATAAATACAATATACTTATTAATAAAAATATAATCAAATACTTTTTTATTATTATCTTTATTCCACTTTTTATTTACGTATTCCTTAGTTATAAATTTATTAGGTCTACCACAATATAAACATGTTGGAGAAGTTTTTAAAATTAAATTTTTACATTGGGGGCACTTTTTTTTTTCCATAATTTAATCTTACTGAATAAAATTGAAATCAGAAACAATAAATAAAATTAGTAATTTAAATTTTATTTATTATATTTTGATTAATTAAATATCATTGCAAAAAAATAATTGTTTCTAACTATTTAAAAAAATTCAATATAATAAAAAATTACTATTTGGTTTGAAATGTTTGCTATTGCACTTGGAATGTCCCCTGTCGAAAAAATCACTGTTGCAATATCTGCTTCAATATTTATAATTGCCTTTACATGGGTCTCGATTAAGGGCGATTTAAGAAAACTTGCTAATGAACTAATTGAAGATAATGAAAATAATCAGGATAATTAAAAAAATCTTTTAACCTACTTTGCATGCAAGCTAGGATAATCAATAATATGCCTAATTTCTTTCAGAGAAGAGCCATAGATTTTTTCACCATTTAAGTGAACCCCAATCCATTTTTCCTTTTGATTAAAAAAATTATTTTTAGTAATATCCCTCTCGAGATAATCTCTATTATCCCAATTTAAAGTTATATCCCAACCTTTATAATTTTCTATCATTGAAAAAGAGAGAACATACTCAAATAATACTCAGAGAGACACTTAACAAAAACAAAGGAAATAAGTATTTTTTTCGTTATTTTTATTTAATATTTATGTAGTACTGACTTTTATTTTAAGAGCAGCTTCATCTGCATTTTTTCTAGCCAAATTAATGTCAGAATTTGATGAGAGAACAACACCCATTCTTCTGCCTTTTCTGGAAACTGGTTTGCCAAATATAAGCACTTTGGTCTTTTCAAATTCTAATGCTTCATTAAGACCCTCGTAAATAGGATTAGGATACTCTTGGTTAGAGAGTATAACTCTGGTTGCAGAGGGCTCTATTAGATCTATACGCGGTATTGGTAAATTTAAAAAAGCCCTTAAATGTAATTCAAATTCATTAATATTTTGACTAACTAATGTAACCATACCAGTGTCGTGTGGTCTGGGAGATAATTCTGAAAATATAACCTCACTTCCTTTTATAAAAAACTCTACTCCGTATAATCCAGCTCCATTAAGGTTATTTAATATTCTACTTGTCATTCTCTTAGCTTCAATAATTAAGGACTCCTTAATCTCTACAGGTTGCCAACTACATTGATAGTCTCCATTAGATTGAAGATGTCCAATTGGTAAACAAAAAATATTTTCACCATTTTCTTTTCTTACAGTTAGAAGAGTAAACTCAAAATCAAAATTAATAAATTCTTCTATAATTACACCTTTAATCTTTCCTCTTGAATTTGCTCGTGCCTGTTCCCAAGCATTTTGTAAATCATTTTTTGTTTCAACCAAACCCTGTCCCTTTCCTGAAGAGCTCATTAAAGGCTTAAGTAAAAGTGGGAATCCAATTTCATTTGCTTTTTTTTCTAAATCATCAAATTCAAAAATATAATCAAACTTTGCAGTTTTAATTTTTAAATCTCTAGAAGCTAAGTCTCTAATTTTATCTCTATTCATAGTAATTTCTACAGTTCTGGCATTTGGAACAATATTGAATCCTTCCTCCTCTAGTTCTTTTAGTGCTTCAATTGAAAGTGCCTCTATTTCTGGAACAACATAATCAGGCATAAATTCTTTTATAACATTTTTTAAAATATTTTTATCTCCCATATCAATTACTCTTGAATAATCAGCAACTTGCATTGCAGGTGCTTTTTCATATCGATCAATAGCAATAACTTCTAATCCTAATCTTTTGGATTCTATTACTAATTCTTTTCCAAGCTCGCCACTACCAAGTAATAAAATTCTTTTTTTAGAAAAAATTGATTCTTTCATATAAAAACTTATTCGTCATCACCAGAAGGTTGTGAAGATGCATCATCTCCAATTTTTTTATCTTTAGAATAACTAAATAAAAAATTTCTACTAAACCAATTTTGACTTCGCATGCTATTAGTTATTGATCTTGAAATTGCTCCTAAAAAAAAGATTCCAATCATTGCCCAAATAATTCTTTCTAAAGCAATTGAAGGTGAAAAACCTTGACCGGAATTAATAATTTCAGTAAGTGGGTCTAAGGGGTCCAAATTTAAACTGATTAATAATATTAATTATAAAGGGTTAAATAAATGAAAAATTAAAACTTATAAAAGAAATAACCAAAACCACCATATAAATTAAACACAATAAAGTCTATACAATGCTATCTTCAAAGGGTGAATTTTTTTAGACATGCAAGTTGACGTACAAAATACTACTGTTCTTTCCGCGGACGGATCATCCATAAAACTAGGGGAATATTCAGGGGAAGTAATTTTAGTTGTTAATGTAGCTAGTTATTGCGGGAATACTGCTCAGTATGAGGATCTTCAAAAGCTACATGATTTATATTCAAGCAAAGGCCTAAGAATACTTGCATTCCCTTGTAATGATTTTGGAAAACAAGAACCCGACTCTCTTTCAGAAATAAAAGATTTTTGCACAACAAAATATGGCGTTAAGTTTGAAATCTATGAAAAAGTTCATGCCAAAGGCAAAACCACAGAACCATACACAACCCTTAACAAATTTGAACCTGAAGGAGATGTTGAATGGAATTTCGAAAAGTTTTTGATAGGAAAAGATAGTAAAGTAATTGCAAGATTCAAACCAGGAGTTAAACCGTTTGACGAAAACTTAATAGCAGCTATCGAGGTAGCTTTAGATTCATAACAACCTTCTTATAATTCAAATTAAAATATTAAAAATAGAGACCATTTATATTTAATTTAAAAAATAAAAAATTATTCTAAAAGTTATCCTATTTTTATGATTTATGCATTTCTAGTATTCTTTAATTTAATTTAAAATCTTATTTATTATCAGTATCAACTTCTACGTCAATAATTTCATCTTTAACAGTTCTTTTTTTAGGTTTAA
>QCBT01000008.1 GCA_003281525.1 Prochlorococcus sp. AG-347-J06
GTTGTATCTATAGCATATCGGTAATCGTGACCTTTTCTATCTTCTACAAAAGTTATTAAATTATCATAACTTTTATTGCCAGGACAAATTTCATCCATATAACTGCAAATCATTTTAGCTATCTGTAAATTTGTTTTTTCTTGATTTCCTCCTATACAGTATTTTGAACCAATTTCACCTCTTGTAATAACTTGAATTAATGCGTCTGCATGATCCTCAACAAATAACCAATCCCTAATATTTTCACCATTTCCATAAATTGGGATTTTTAAATTATTTAAGGAATTAATTATAATTTTTGGAATTAGTTTTTCAGGATTTTGCCAAGGGCCATAATTATTACTACAGTTTGTTGTTAAAGTTGGCAGGCCAAATGTATGATGCCATGTATTTACCAAGTGATCGCTTGAGGCTTTACTCGCAGAATATGGACTTCTTGGGTCATATTGAGAAGCTTCATTGAATTTACCTTTCTCACCCAAAGAACCAAAAACTTCGTCTGTACTTATATGATGAAATCTAAAATAATTTTTTCTCTTCTCGGATAAGTTTTCATAATGTTCTCTAGCTGCTTCTAATAAATTAAAAGTACCTAAAATGTTGCTTTTTATAAACTCACCTGGCCCTTTTATTGAATTATCTACATGACTTTCTGCAGCTAAGTGCATAATTAAATCAGGATTAGCGTATTTTACTGCTGAAAGAGTTTTTGAATAATTACTAAGATCTGTTTTTAATAACTTATGTCTTGTATCTTTCTCTATATTTAGATTAATAAGAACATTATCGATAGAAGTTAGGTCACTGGCGTAACCCATTTTGTCTAAATTATAAATAATACAGTCAGATTCTTTTAATAATTTTCTAATAACAGCTCCTCCAATGAAGCCACCCCCACCAGTGATTAATATTTTTGTTTTCTCAGGAAAATTATTTAATAATTTCATGCTCTATATATCTTTAAATTTTTGTATTCAATTAATATATTTTTCAAGTTTTTTCTCCAATGTATTGGATTTATATCTAATAAATTGGATGTATTCTGAGTATTCAACAAAGAGTATTTAGGTCTCTGAGCCTGAGTTGGATATTGTGAAGTATTTATTGGTAATACAATTGCCTCCTTTTTATTAATATCTAATTCTTTAGCAATTTCTCCAACTGCAACAGCGATATCAAACCAGCTTGCAACACCCGCGTCACTCCAGTGAAAAATAAAAGGTAATTTCTTTTTTTTCTTTAGCTCAATTATTCTCCAACATACTTTCGCTAATTCTTTTGCACTTGTAGGACAGCCTATTTGATCTGACACAACCCTTATAATTTCTTTTTCGGAATGCAGTCTCAACATGGTTAAAATAAAATTCTTACCTAAAGGGCTTATTACCCAGCTTGTCCTTAATATTGTGGCCTTTTGGATATCATTAATTTTTTTCTCAATAAGTTCTTCCCCCAAAGCTTTTGAGGATCCATATTGTGAAATTGGGTTTCTTTTTTGATTTTCTTTATAAGGAAAATTTTGATTCCCATCAAATACAAAGTCTGTACTGATATGTAATAAATTAGTACTTGTTTCATTACTTGCCTCAACGAAAGCTCCAAGTGCATAACCATTGATTTTCTGAGAAAGTTGGATATTTTTTTCTGCGTCATCAACTTGAGTATAGGCTCCACAATTAATAATCCAATCAGGCTTATGATCCATAACAAAATTTTTGCAAGCTCTGTAATCGGATAAATCTAATTTTTTTCTACATGGATTAATTATTTCTATCTCTTCTGGCTTTGATTTAATAATTTCTTGGCCCACTTGGCCAGAACCACCTGTTAAGAGAATATT
The DNA here is from genome assembly GCA_003281525.1 of Prochlorococcus sp. AG-347-J06. Taxonomy (GTDB): domain Bacteria; phylum Cyanobacteriota; class Cyanobacteriia; order PCC-6307; family Cyanobiaceae; genus Prochlorococcus_A. The sequence continues at coordinate 1,841 of QCBT01000008.1, forward strand.
CATTTTAGAATTTAATAGAAAACTTCAGCATTTTTTAGAAAAGGCGCTTTTGAATCCTTCTCTGATAATTTTGGCTTAGAACAATTTATATCCTTTAAAGGCCAATCAATATTTATATTTGTATCATTCCATCTTATAGACCTGTCGTGATCATTACTCCACAACTCACTGGCTTTATAAATAACTTCTGAATTTTCTTCTAATGCTAAAAATCCATGAGCAAACCCCACAGGAATCCAAATCATTATTTTGTTTAAATTATTTAGTACTACGCTTGTCCACTCTCCGAAAGTTGGAGAACTTTTTCTTATATCTACTGCTACGTCAAAAATTGAGCCCGAAATACATCTAATGAGCTTACCTTGTGGTTTAGGTTCAATTTGATAATGAAGACCTCTTAGAACTCCGACATTTGATGATGAGTGGTTATCTTGTAAGAATTTCACTTCTTCACCAACTGTTTTATTGAATAATTTCTGATTCCAACTTTCATAGAAGAAACCCCTTTTATCTTCGAAAACTTTAGGTTTGATTATGCAGACTCCTTTAATAATATTTCCCTTATTTGAAGATAAATTTTTAATATCCATTTTTTAAATTTTTGTTCCCTGAATTCCAAAATAATCTTTACTTTCATTTAGGATAGTTTGCAAATATTCCCCATATCCACTTTTAATATGTTTAGTTGATAAGAAATAAAGTTGCTCATCACAAATAAAACCCATTCTCCAAGCAACTTCTTCAGGGCATCCAATTTTTAAACCTTGTCTTTTTTCTAATGATCTTATGTAAGATGAGGCTTCATGAAGGGAATCTATCGTACCAGTATCCAACCAAGTCATTCCTCTATTCATAATTTCCACAATTAATTTTCCTTCATTCATATACATTTTGTTCAAATCGGTTATTTCTAATTCACCTCTATCAGAGAGGTTAATTTTTTTTGCTTTTTCAACAACAGTGTTGTCATAAAAATATAAACCAGTTATGGCAAATTTACTTTTTGGATTTTTTGGTTTTTCCTCAATATTATAAGCGACACCTTTTGAATCAAACTCTACAACGCCATACCTTTCGGGATCAAATACTGAATAAGCAAATATTGAGGCGCCTTCATCTAATAGATAGTTTTTTTGTAGTCTATTTACTAACAAATCACCGTGAAATAAATTGTCTCCTAGTATTAATGTAACGCTTGAATTTTCAATAAAATCTTCGGCTATAAGAAAAGCTTGCGCAATTCCCTCAGGTTTTGACTGAATTTTGTATTTTATATTTATTCCAAATTGAGAACCATTTCCAAGTAATTCTATAAACTTTTGGTTATCGAGAGGATTAGTAATTATTAATATATCCCTTATTCCAGCAAGCATAAGTGTAGACAAAGGATAATAAATCATAGGTTTATCATAAACTGGGATTAATTGCTTACTTGTAGCTTTTGTAATAGGGTAGAGTCTGCTTCCAGTACCTCCAGCTAGTATTATTCCTTTTCTTTTTATCATTATTTGAATCTAAAAATTCAGCATTTAAATAATATTTTTACTTTAAAGCATTGTCTAATTGATTTGGAATTAAATTTAAAGTTATAGTATAAGATATTTAAATTAATACATTAAAGGTGGGTGTATTTAATTTGTTTTTTTTAAAGTCAAGGACAAGGAAGATAGTTAATGAATTTAAATTAGATAACAAAAAGTTTTATTCGTGGGGTATGAAAAGGTCTGGGAAATATATCCGAAATAATAATCAACAAGAAGTAGTGTTCATTGAGGATGGATTTGTACATTCATTTGGAATGAAAAAGAAAAACCTTCCTTTAAGTATTTGTTATGACAAAAATGGAATTTACTATGATTGCAATAGTAGAAATGATTTAAAAGAATTTTTCAAAGAAAAATTAAGCAAAGAAAATACTACTAGAGCTGAAAATATTATAAATTTATGGAAAAAATATTCAATCTCTAAATATAATTTCCCTTCTTTTATTGAACCCCCTTCTTCTCCCTACGTACTATTAATAGATCAAATTTTTGGAGATCTTTCCTTAGAATACGGAGATGCTGAAAACAATTTATTTAAAAGAATGTTTGAATTTGCCATAAATAATTGGCCTGATCACAAAATTGTTATTAAGATTCATCCTGATGTAATAAATCATAAAAAAAAGGGTTGCATTCATTCATCTTTTTATTTAAAACCAAACGTTATTGTTATAGGGGATGTTGGACAGATTAACAAATTAATAGAGAATAGTGCTGCAGTATGCGTTGTTACTAGCCAGGTAGGCTTTGAGGCTTTAATTTATGGGAAAGATGTGCATGTTTTTGGAAGGCCATTTTATTCAGGAATGGGATTAACAATTGATCACAAAGTAAATAATCAAAACCTTGAAATAACTCTTGATCAGCTAGTCTTTTCTTCTTTAGTAAAGTACCAAATTTGCATAGATCCAAGAACAAAAAAAAAGTGTGAAATTGAAGAAATTATGAAATATATTTCTAATTTGAGGGAAGCTTCTAAATCTTTTCCAATAAATTTAGAAGGGATAAACTTTACGCCTTGGAAGGCAAGACAAATTAATCGATTTTTTTATCCAATAACTGGTAAACGATTAAAAATTTTTAGAAGATACAAAACTAAAATGCAGAATATTATTATTTGGGGGAAAAATATAAAAATGGAAAAATATATTTCGAAATTAAAAAATTATATTTCAGTAGAAGATGGGTTTATAAGATCTGTGGGTCTTGGAGCGGAGCTATATCCACCACTAAGTCTTTTATTTGATAAGAAAGGTATACATTATGATGCTAGTAGATCCAGCGATTTAGAATATCTCCTTCAAAATTTCAATGTTAATCGTAATCAAATAATTAGAGCGAGAAGAATTATTGATTTAATAATTAAATTAAAAATTAGTAAATATAATCTAAGGTTAAAAAAGAAAATTAACCTTCCAATTAATATTTTAAATAAACAGATAATTGGTGTCCTTGGACAAGTAGAAACTGATAATTCAATTATTTATGGGGTTCCTGACGATACCATCTCAAAAACAAATTTTGCATTAGTTGAGCAGGTTAGGAAAGATTTTCCAGATGCCTATATCATTTATAAACCTCACCCAGATACTGAATCTGGCCTAAGGATTAAAGGGACTAAAGATTCATCTATTTTTGAAAATGCTGATTTTATAGCAAATAAAATTTCAGTTGAACATCTCTTTAATAAAGTTGATAGGGTAGCAGTGTTTACTTCCCTTGGAGGATTTGAAGCTCTACTAAGAGGAATATCTGTAACTACTTATGGGCTTCCTTTTTATGCTGGTTGGGGTCTAACTGATGACAAACTGCGTAACCATAAATGGGCAAAAAGAAGAACTAGGAAATTGACAATTGAGGAATTAACTTTTATCACCTTGGCAAAATATCCTCTTTACTCTAGTGTAAAATTTAAATGTCTTACGGAAGTGGAGAATATTATTGAAGAGATTATTGAAAGTAATGAAGAAAAAAACTTGGAGCAATTCATATTCAAAAATTGGGGATTTTTAAAAGAAAGCTGGTTAACAAGAAATAAGTAAATGATTTCCAAAGATATAAGGCCATTTTTTAAAAAGAAGGTAGTTATTGAGGGGAATTGTTTATTTCTAATGGGCCCTATTGGAACCTTTTTCTCCAGATTATCAAATTACTTGGAGGAGAATAATGTTAGAACTTATAAAATTTCCTTTCCTTTATATGAATATGGTTTTCCTAAATCAAGATTAATAAAATTTCATCAAGATATTTATTTATTTAAAAACTACCTAAAGAAAATTCTTATTGAAAAAGAAATTAAACATATTTTCATGTATGGTAATGTACTTATCCCTCATAGACAGGCATTGGTGTTAGTAGAGGAACTAAAAAAAGAAGATATATATGTAAAGTCCCATATTTTTGAACTAGGTTATTTGAGACCTAATTTTGTCACTTTAGAAAGTAAGGGTATTAACTATGATAGTAGCTTCATAAAGACCAGAGAATTTTATTTAAAACAAGATTCATATAAATTCTTTCCCATACCAAAAAAGCATGCACGCTTTAGAATAAGGAAAATATGGAAAACAATATCCTTTATAAACCATAGTTTTAAAAACTATAAAATAGTTAATAAGGAACATAAACTTCAGCCTAAGCCTATATATATTTGGTATCAAATAAAAGGATTCTTCTTAAAATACTATTTCAGAATAAATGAGTATAAAATAAAGAAAAAATGTTTTGTTGAAGATAAATTTTTTATAGTAATTCTTCAAGTATCCACAGATAGTCAAATAACAGAAGGGTCAGATATAAAAGATAATAAACAATTTATTTATAAGGTTATAAAAGATTTTTCTATAGCAAGCCAAAATATAAATTTAGTTTTTAAACATCATCCTAGAGATAGAGGATATACAAACTATTCGGATATAATTGAAAAATTTTCAAAAGAATTTCGTGTCTATAATAAAGTCTTTTATATTCATGACTTATTTTTGTCAAAATTGTTCCAAAATCCTAATTGTAAAGGTACAGTTCTTATAAACAGTACAGTTGGATATCAATCTTTATATCATTCTGTACCTGTTAAATCACTAGGAACTAGCCCTTACAATATAACGGGTCTTACAGATCAAAGAGATCTAATTTCATTTTTTAAAAATCCACCTACTGTAGATAAATTATTGTTAAATAAGTTTTATAAATATATATTGGAGAACTCTCAGATAAATGGAAATTTTGATGGTTTTTTCCCATTTAAAGATGTTTTTATTTTTAAAAAGTGAAAAATTTTAAAATTAAGAAATTTTTGAGTGTAATTTCAAGATTGAATATTTTTATTTTATCGTACTTACTTTATCTATTTCAGTTAATACTTATTCTTTTCAATTTTAAAAACTTTGCAAAAAAGTTATTTAATGCATCAGCATACTTTTGTTCAATTTCTTTAGGCATAAATTATCAAATTGAACAAAATTTTAGGAAATTTTTTTTAAAAGAAGGTATCCATATATCAAATCATGACAACCCTCTGGATATATTTGTAGCGCAGACTCTTTTTAAAATTAAAACTATCACTACAGTTGATAGACATTTAAAAAATTTCCTTCCGTTTTTTGAAGTTTCTTTGAAAAATTATGGCCATTATTGTTTTGATTATTTAAATTTTTATGAAAGAAAATCTGCTTATTTATTTTTAGATAGAGTCTGCAAAAATGAAAAAAATGTTCTAATTTATCCAAGTGGATCTATTTATACGCCAATTACCAAAAGACTATCGAAAAGTGTATCTAAGTTATCTATGATTCATAACATCGAAGTTATAGCTTGGAAGTTTTTTTTCGATGATAAATCTGATATTACATACGATAGAAATATTGGTAAATATATCTTTAAAAGAATATATGCTGATAATTTGGTTTTGCGAATAGAGAAAGTTAAAGTATTCAACCCTAATGATTTTGAAAGTTTGGAAGATTTACATTTTCAACTATGTTTATTTTATTCAGCTTGCTGATGAAAATATTTTTAATTGTATTTGGCCAGATATTTCCTTTGATTTTTTGTGATATTTTCTGATCTGCCAGAAAATAAAAGCTGCATTATTCCATTATATTCCCTAGCTACAGAATAATTTTCATATGTTACATTGCAAAATCTTAAATATGGTTTTAATACCTGAGGCATTTGAAAATTTTTATCAAGTTTTTGTAATTCTTTTTCTATATATTTAATATTATTAGCTTCAATACTAAATTTTTCAGAGGTAATTTTATATTCCATTTGATGCTCATAAAGGTATTTCCCATTGGGAAGATTAAAAGGTTTCTTATTTGAATTCTTTAAAATCTTTAAAAAAGCATTTATACAAGTACTATTTAGAGATGTATGATTAAAACTTATTAATCCAATACCAATATTTAATTTTTTTGACTCAGGTATTCTTACAAATCCTCTTATTAACTCTTTAAGAATTTCCTTATTTTGATAATCGGGCATTACAAATGTTCTTCCTATTTCGCAAAAACTTTCATTTATCATTTTTTCGAAAGTGCCAGGATGATAATACTCTAAATAAGAATTTTGCTTATTTCTAACACAGCCTTTATTACTAAATAAAAATCTTTGACCGCCAGCTAATCGTTTTTCTTCTTTGTTCCAAATCATCATATGTGAAAAGAAAAAGTCTCGATCTTCAATATCATTTTTTATTTTGTTAATGTTAAATATATTAAAGGCTTCTGCTCTTTGTTCTCCATACCAATCAAATTTACTAGATAGTTTTTCACCAGGGATTAGATAGATTAAAAACTTTTTTGAATTTTCAATGATATAGCTATCAAAATTTTTAGTAAAAAAATCGTACATATAATGATTAATTCTCAATGATTATTTACTTCTAATATTATTATTATAAAATTGAAAGGTACATTTAATTTTTTATATTATTAAATTCGTAAATTTTGATGGTTTAGACAAAAAGATAGTGGTCATTTCTCATAATGTGACCCCAACGGTTTTTTATTGGCTTAATGAATTGATTACAAAAGTTGTTAATCCCAAAAGACTAAATAAGAAATGTCTAAAAGATTTCAACACTATTATTCTAGTGAGATATATACCATTTAATTTTTTTTTATATCTTATTTATTTAAAAAGGAAATCAAAAAAAATAATCCTGCTTCTTGATGATAACTTACTTGATATTAATATTTTCTCTGAACTCCCTTTTACATATAAATTAAAGATCTTTTTTAATATTTATTGTTACAAATTTTTCTTTTTTCTTTTTATCAATGAAGTCTGGGTAACTAATAGACTGCTAGCAGAAAAAGTACAGCAGAAAATTTCATCAAATCAAATAAAAATTAAATTATTAAAGTTAAGTCATAAGCAAAATTTCACTAAAAAAAAGTTTTATAAAATTTCTTATCTTGGAACTAGTTCTCATCCTATAGAATTAAGGTGGTTAAAAACTTTGTTTCTGGAAATTCAGCAACAAAGGAAAGATTGTCTTATCGAAATTTACGTGAATAAAAAATGGAGAAATTATTTTAGATCTATTCCAAGAATAAAAATGATATATCCAATGGATTGGGAAACATTTTTTTTGGATACATCAATAGGTAAATCAGACATTGTTTTAAATCCTATTTTTAATAGTAATTTTAACAATTTCAGATCACCAACAAAGTTTTTTGACATTGCGAGACTAAAAGCAGTAGGTATTTATAGCAATTCAAAACCATTTTGTGACTTTATTAATAATAATCATGATGGTGTTTTGGTCGATAACAATATTGAAAGTTGGGTTGAGAAAATATTTTTTCTTCTTGATAATTCAAAAGAAAGAGAGAGATTATTCCTTAATTCCCTAAAAAGAATAGAAAAGAACTCTATTTGATTAAAAATTCAATAAAAAGTTTATATACATTGCGCCAATTTTATTGATCCTACAAGTAATCCAAAGTCATCAATAACTGGCAAGATTGATATTTTATTAGATTGCATTAAATTCAATGCTGCAGAAACTTTTGAACGTGATTTAATAGTTAAAGGAGTTGAAAATTTAAGATTTTTTATCTTAGTTGTTAATTTAACTCCGCTTTCAATACATCTTCTGAGATCTCCATCAGTAAAAACCCATAAAAGTTTTCTGTTTTCACAAATAAAAACAGCACCTTGTTGACCTTTAGATATCTCTATTATTATTTCTTTTATTGATTTATCCTTCTCGCAAACTGGAAGACATTGAGAATTCATTATGTTATCAACAATTTCAAAATTTAATTTATGAAGATTTCCTAAAGGATGAAATCTTGCAAAATCATTTTCCTTAAATCCCCTTTCCATTGCACAAATACTAGCTAATGCATCTCCAAGTGCCATGGTCACTGAAGTGGAGCATGTAGGAGCTAAGTTCAATGGACAAGCTTCATTTTCTACTACTGCATTTAAAGTGCAAGTTGCCTCTTTATTTATGGTTGAATCTATTTTTCCTGTAATTGCGATGCTCTTAATGCCATTTTTATTGGCGTAGTTCAAAAGCCTCACTAATTCATCAGTTTCTCCACTATTAGAAATTAAAATCAAAAGGTCATTTTTTCTTAATATCCCAAGATCACCATGGAAAGCATCCGAAGTGTGAAGAAATATAGAGGGGGTGCCTAATGAAGCTAGTGTAGAGGTTATTTTTCTACCAATGTTACCTGATTTCCCAATTCCTGATATTATTACGGTCCCTTCGCAATGAATAATTAAGTCAACGCATTTAGAAAAATTTAAACCTATTTTTTTAGATGAGGCAAAAATAGCTTGAGCCTCTGCTTCTAAAACCCTCTGAGCCTCTTTTATTCGTTCAGTCGGTCTCATCTAAAAGAAAGATCTGAGATAATTAATAATTAATAATAAACCTTTTAGGTTTATTTAAGTCTAGATCTATTCAAAAAGAAATTTTTTTAAATGAGAATGTTTTTTTATTACATGAAAAAAAATATTTATATCCAATATAGTTTACTAATTTTCCTTTTATTTTCTATTAAAAAAAAATTTAGAGGACAACATACTATAATATGAAACGCAAAATAACTAATCTAATAATTTCTTCTGATGTATCAATATCCGATTTGTATAGGAAAAGATAAAAGAATAACAATAATAGGAGGAATTAATGTTTTAGATGATATTGATGAGGCGCTTGAAATAGGTTTTAAATTTAAGGAATCTTGTAATAGAAACCAAATCTCCTACGTGTTTAAGGCAAGTTTTGATAAAGCTAATAGAACATCATTTGATAGTTATAGAGGACCAGGATTTACTAAAGGTTTAGAGATGTTAAGAGAAATAAAAGATATTTTGAAAGTCCCAATTCTTACAGATATTCACGAGTCATTTCAGTCCAATGAAGCTGCAGAAGTTTGTGATATGCTTCAACTTCCTGCTTTTTTGGCACGTCAGACTGATATTATACGAGCTTTAGCCAATACTGGAAAACCAATTAATATTAAAAAACCTCAATTTATTTCTCCTGACCAGATTAAGTTTATTGTCCAAAAGTTTTCAAATTTTGGATGTGATGATGTTGTAATTTGTGAGAGGGGAAGTATGTATGGATATAATCAACAAATAGTTGATATTGTTGGTCTCGAGATAGTTAAAGAACAAACAAAAAAACCAGTTTGCGTGGATATTACCCACTCTTTACAATGTAGAAATGAAGATAGCTCGGCATCAAGCGGGAGAAGAAAGTATGCTTTAAATTTAGCTAAAGCAGTCACTGCTACATCTATTGACGCATTATTTATAGAAGCACATAAAAAACCTGATTTTGCAAAATGTGATGGGCCCTCAGCAATTCCCTCTGATGTCATCCCCGAATTTATAGATCAAGTATGTGAAATAGATAATCTCGTAAAGAATCAAGACATTATACGGATAGAATAAAATATTTATTGTTAGAAAAGTGCTTTGATAAATATAATTAAGAGATTCAAAGTAATGGTTCAATGCTAAAAAGAACTTGCACTATTTTAATCCCAGTCAGAATGGGATCCTCGAGATTACCTAACAAACCTTTAAAAGATATAGCAGGCAAGCCGCTACTCAAATGGGTTATTGAATTGGCACAGAAAATCAATTTTAAAGCTTCTATAATAGTATTAACAGAAGATAAGATAATCAAAGATTACGTTGATTCTTTAGGAGTCGAATGTTTCCTTACTGATAAATTACATAAAAATGGAACTGCAAGAATATTAGAAATCCTTGATAGTATAGATTCCGATTTTATTATTAATCTTCAGGGAGATGAACCTCTAGTTAATCCAATAGATTTAAGTAATTTATATGAAACGATAAAATCTGGTGATTCTGATATCGCTTCCATTTGTCATGAAGTTGGTAATTTAGAAGCAGAGGACCCCTCTAATGTAAAAGTTGTTTTTGATATTAATCAATATGCTCTTTATTTTAGTAGATCAAAAATTCCCTATGGAGCTAAAACTTTTTACTCACATAAGGGTATTTATGCATTCAAAAGATCCTCTTTAGAAAAGATAAAATTTCTTAAATCGAGTTTTCTTGGAAATTGCGAAGATCTAGAACAACTGCAATGGTTAGAAAATAATATGTCAATAAGAATGATGATTTCAAAAAATAAGTCTATTGGAGTTGATACCCAAGATGATTTGATAAAAGCAGAAAATGCTTTAATGTCTAATAATATAAAAGCCCTGATTTGTGATATTGATGGGACATTAACCAATGGTCTTGTGTGGTACGGGAAAGAAGGGGAGGAATTGAAATCTTTTAATGTAAAAGATGGCTTAGCAATAAAGAAACTTTTATCGAAAGGTTTTAAAGTTGGTTTTATTAGCGGAAGAGATTCTGAGCCATTACGAATTAGAGCAAAAGAACTTGGAGTAAAATTTATAAAATTTAATCAGGTTGATAAAAAGATAGGTTGTTTGGAGCTCCTAAGTGAAATGCAATTGGAAGTCAAAAATGTAGCCTATATTGGCGATGATGAAAGTGATATAACTTGCTGCACCCTAATTCCTTTCTCTTTTGCAGTAAAAGACTGTCATAAAAATTTAAAAAAAGTTTCAAGATTTCACTTAGAGGAAAAAGGAGGAGAAGGTGTCTTAAATGGATTCATAGAAAAGTTGAACTTTTTAAGTACTAATCCAAAAATATAAAGATTTAGAAAGAAATGAATGCCACATTATTAGACATCATGATATCTTTTATGAAAGATAAAAGTTTTCTAATATTGCAAATTTTACATTTTGATTTTTATTTGATATGAGTCCAAATAAAAAGATAGTTCTTGTAACAGGAGCTGCAGGTTTTATAGGATCTGCAATTGTAAAAAAGCTTTTGTCAGAAAATTGCGAAGTTATAGGAATTGATAATATAAATGGTTACTATAATCCTTCTTTAAAAGAAAAAAGGATTAAAAATATTGAGCAAACTGCTCAAAATAATTGTTGGCGATTTTGTAGGGTTAATTTAGAAAATGCAAAAAAAATAGACCAAATTTTTGAGGAATTTAAACCTAATATTGTTATAAATTTGGCTGCACAGGCTGGCGTTAGATATTCATTAAAGAACCCAACTAGTTATATAGAGAGTAATATTTTGGGATTTTTAAATATTCTTGAAGGATGTAGAAACTTTAAAATAGAACACTTGATTTATGCGTCTAGTAGTTCAGTTTATGGAGGTAATAAAATTACGCCTTTTAATGAGTCCCATTCTGTTGACCATCCAGTAAGTCTTTATGCTGCTACAAAAAAATCCAACGAAGTGTTGGCGCATTCTTATAGCCACCTTTTTCAAATTCCTATGACAGGATTGAGATTTTTTACTGTGTACGGACCTATGGGTAGGCCAGATATGGCGCCAATGATTTTTGCAGATGCGATGCTCAGAGGACAAGCAATTAATGTTTTTAACAATGGTAATATGTCACGGGATTTCACATATATAGATGATGCAGTAGATGCTATTTATAGATGTTTTTTAAAAACTCCATATCCAAATATACATTTTCATGAAAATGTGCCAGAGCCATCAACATCCTTTGCACCCCATAGGATTTTCAATGTAGGAAGTAATAATCCAACTAATCTATTAAATTTCATTGAATTATTAGAAGCTTCACTGGGTGTAAAGGCATTAAAGATTATGAAACCTATGCAGCCTGGTGATGTTCAGGAAACTTTTGCCGATATTAATTGTTTAAAAGATTGGGTAAACTATAGTCCTAAAACTTTATTGGATTCAGGTATCTTAAAGTTCGCTAAATGGTATAAAGAATATTTTAATTCATCTTATTATCAAAGAGGATAAGTTTTTAAACCAATTTTTCCTTCGATTGTTTTTTCCACTCTGGTACAAGCTTTTTTAAAATATTCAGACTTTCATTAAGATTATAATTATCAAGATGGAATTTTAAATCTTTTAATATTTTTTCAATAACGATAAATTTTATAGAGTTTTCGTAAGCTTTAAAAATTCTCGAATTTGTTGTAGGTTTTGATTCTGCATTTATGAGCAGTTCTTCATATAATTTTTCACCTGGTCTTAATCCAGTGGAAATGATTTCAATGTCACCATTTATATTACTTTCATTTTTTATGGAAAGTCCGCTGAGATTGATCATTTGTCTCGCAAGATCATATATCTTAACTGGATCACCCATGTCTAATAAAAAAATATCTCCTCCTTCAGAAAGCACTGAAGATTGAATAACAAGTTGAGCGGCCTCTTTTATTGTCATGAAATATCTAATTATATTTGGGTCAGTTAAGGTGATAGGCCCTCCAGATTTTATTTGTTCTTTAAATTTTAGGACAACAGAACCTGAAGATCCAAGCACATTCCCAAACCTAACCATTGAAAAAAGTGTTTCTTTGTAAGTATTATCTTTATCTGAATTTATTGATTCTTTTTCTGCATAGGCTTGAACAATTAATTCTGCAACCCGTTTTGATGCGCCCATTATGTTTGTGGGTCTTACAGACTTATCAGTTGAAATTAAAATTAGTTTTTCAATATGATTGTTTGCTGCAGCTTCGCAAACAGCAACTGTTGAAAAAATATTATTTTTAATACCCTCTATTGGATTTAACTCTACTATGGGAACATGCTTATATGCAGCAGCATGAAAAATAATATCAATATTATTATCTATAATAGTTTTATTAACTAACTTATAATTAGAACTTGAACCTAAGATAGATAATATTCGAATATTGTCTGTATTTATTTGTGTAATTTCTTCATTTATATTATAAAGATTCTCTTCGCTAATTTCCAAAATAATAATTTTCTTTGGCTTATTTTGAATTACTTGTCTACATAATTCACTACCAATCGATCCACCTGCACCAGTTATCAATATTGTTTTATTTTTAATTGCTAAATTCATTAAATCACTTTGAGCCTCGATCACTTCCCTACCTAAAAGTTCCTCAATTGGGATTGGCCTAAGTGCATCAATCTTGGTTTTTCCTTTTGTAATTTCATCTATTGATGGGATATCCAATATTGGTAATTCTAGATTTTGCAACATTTTAATTATCTTTCTTTTTCTCGAAATACTGATAGATGGTATTGCTAAAAGAATTTGCTTAAGATTATCTTTAAATTTGTAAATTTGATGAGGAGGGTATATCTTAACTTCGTTAATTTTCGTGCCCCACAACTTAGGATTATCATCAAAAAAAGCTACAGTATTCAACCTGCCTGAGAGTTTTAAGGATGCAAGCAACTGAGTCCCTGCAGCTCCTGCACCATATATTCCTATTGAATTATTAACGACTTTATCTTTCGATAATTTCATTACTAAATCTCTTATGAAAATTCTTAAAAGTAAAATTAAAGACGTTAGGATTATGTGGAGTTTTAAAAAGTAGAAAATACTTGGTAATTTATAATTAGAGAAAACACCAATTAAATAGATACAAAAAATTATAATGAAATTTTTTTTAGCAAATTTATAATATGTTTGGCTCCCAATGTATCGAGTTATATTTAAATAAAATCCAGAAAAGAAATAAGTTAAAGTTGAGAAAAAGCTTATACTTATAAATAGCAAATTCATATAGGGTGTTTTATTAGAATCAAAATTAAATGTAATTAGAACAGAAAAATAAATTATTAAAATATCAAAAGATATAAGTGATAAAACTCTTAAAACTCTTGGGAAACTATAAACTTTTTCAAGGAAATAATTTATTTTCATTATGGACTAAACCAAAATTTATTTATAGGTAGCTTTTTGTTGGCTATAAATATATTCCCATTCTAGTACTAGTTTAGTACTGAAATACTAATGATTTCTAAATATGAATTTTGGTAATCAATAATATTTAAGTTTCTTGTAATCAGATAATTTTTTATGGAGGAATTTAAGCTTGCAGTTATTAATAAATGTTTTAATCAAATTAGATGATAAGCTGAAAAAAAAAGATTAATGCTTGTTTGGATACTTCAAACTGGGGAACCTTTAAATTGCGATGGTAATCAACTAAGACCAATGCGAGCTATTAATTTAAGTAAAGCTTTAGTTTCAAGGGGTCATAAAGTAGAAATTATTTCAACAAGATTTTTTCATCAAGAAAAGAGATTTAGAAAAAATATTAGTAATAATATACTAGGAATAAATGAAACTCTTGTTGATTCACCAGGTTATAAATCTAATATTAGTGTTAGTAGATTAGTTGATCACCATATTCTTTCTTTCAACTTACTAATGAACCTGTTAAAACGGAAAAATAGACCAGATATTATGTTTGTGGGTTTTCCTCCAATTGAATGGTCTTTAATATCTATTGGATATTCTTTTTTTAAATCAATACCAATAGTTATAGATGTCAAAGATCTTTGGCCAGATATTTTTTGGGATAAAGAGGATATTAATCCACTAAAAAAAGAACTAATTAAGTTTTTATTTTTACCTTATAGAATTTATTGTGTTTTAATAGCATCTTTAACTGACTATATTACTGGCCCAACAGAATTAATTGCTAATTATTTAAAAAATAATTATCAAAATAAATTTTTGTCAGAGATTCTCAAGAATCAAGATCCAAAGACTTTCCCTTCTCCTATTGTGCCTCCAAAAGAAGAAGAACAAATAAAACTAGATCTTGTTAAAACAGATCCTAAAGAATGTCTAAATATTTTGTTTCTTGGTTCATTAATGTCTGTTTATGATTTTAAAACAATTAAAAAAAGTATTGAAATTCTTAATAAAAAGAAAATAAAGATCCAATTATTTATAGCAGGTAGAGGAGGTAGTGAAAATTATATAAAAGATATCTTTAAGCATATTGAAAATGTTTATTTTCTAGGCTGGATAAGTAGAAAAGAAGCAATAGACATTTCTTTAAGTTGTCATCTAGCTTTAGCTCCCTACAAAAATATAAAAAACTATGAATTAAATTTAGTTAATAAATATATTGACTATATGTCTTTGGGGTTACCAATACTTTCTCCTTTAAGGGGATTTGCTTATGAATTGATTAATAAATATGAAATAGGATGGAATTATCCCCCTAAACAAGCATCAACTTTGGCAGATATTATTATTGGTATAGTTGAATCTCCTCAAAAAATAAAATTAAGATCTAAAAATGCTATGACCCTGTTTAAAAAAAATTATAAATTTGACGTGGTTTATGATCAACTAGTAAATAAACTTGAACAGATAGCTAATAATAAATAAATAAACTTATTAATATTTGTTTTCGAATTTTTAAAATATTATTATGTTTAAATTATATATATAAATATCTTTAGACTTATTTTTATTTAAAGGAGGTAAAAATTATTTCTATGATTAGTGATGGTGGGAAAAAAGTTCTTGAAGATCCTAACTATATTTTTGCAAAACTAAATATATCTCAAATCGAACATTCTTATTTGGAAGATTTCCTAATGTCAATGAGTGTTATAAGAGCCGCAGAAATAAAGATTGCCGAAGCAAAAAAAAATGGTTTAATTAAGGGTCCAGTCCATTTAGGTGTAGGCCAAGAAGCTATAGCAGTAGGTGTTTCTAAGAATTTAAGAAATACAGATCGTATTTTCGGTGCACATAGATCACATTCTCATGTTTTGGGAGTAGATAATGATTTACATAAGCTTTTCGCTGAAGTTTTAGGAAAAAATACTGGATTTTCTTCTGGTATGGGAGGCTCGATGCATCTCGCCAGTAAATCAAAGGGTTTTTTGGGGTCTGTACCAATAGTTACAGGAACTGTCCCTTTAGCTGTAGGTGCAGGATTGGCCTCTAAATTACAAAAATCTGGGGATATTGCAATTTCTTATTTGGGAGATGGAGCAACTGAAGAGGGTGTATTTCATGAGTCACTAAATTTTGCAAGAGTGTCAAATATTCCTATTTTATTTGTTGTAGAAAATAATTTGTTTTCAAGTCATATGCATATGAGCCTGAGACAACCTCTAAATACTATTAATAGATTTGCGAAAGCTCATGAAATAGAAACTAAACTTGTTGATGGTAATGACGTTGTTGAAATTTATAGAACATCATCAGAATTTATAAGAAGGATGAGATTAAAACCTGAACCTTATTTAATAGAAGCAATTACCTATAGATGGTTCGGACATGTTGATTGGAGGGAAGATATTGATGTGGGCGTTGCCAGATCAAAAAAAGATTTATTGAATTGGAAAAAAAGAGATCCAATAAAGAGGTTGAGTGATGCAATGATTAATAAAAAAATTTGGACAATAGAAAAACAGCATAATTTAGATTTAAAAGTTGATGAGTTGATTCATGCGAATTGGGAAAAAGCTTTGCATGATGATTTCCCTGATAGAAAATCACTTTTAGATAATGTTTACAAATATGATTAGCACTACTTATTCTGACGCTATCTTAAGTGCCTTTGATTACTTATTAAAAAATTATCCAGAAGTCTTTGTTTTAGGTCAAGGTTTATGGAGCCCATGGTACGTAGGTAATACTATGAAAAACTTAGATAAAAAATATGGTAAGGATAGAATAATTGATACCCCAGTATCGGAGTCGGCCTGCACTGGTGCTGCTGTTGGAGCATCTATTTGTGGTATGAAACCTATAATAGTTCATCCTAGAATGGATTTTATGCTTTATGCAATGGATTCAATTGTTAATCAAGCTGCTAAATGGTCATATATGTTTGGAGGACAATTAAATGCACCAGTCACTATAAGGTCCATTATTAATAGAGGTGGATCTCAAGGGGCCCAACACTCGCAAGCATTACATAGTTGGTTCGCACATATTCCAGGTATTCGAGTTGTTATGCCTTCCACTGTACAGGATGCGAGAGATCTACTCATATCCTCAGTTTTATGCCCAGATCCTGTAATTTATATTGATGATAGATGGTTATATGAGCAAACTGCTGATTTAAAACCTATTAAAGAAACCCCATTAAATGATGTAACTCCTAAATGTTTAAAGGAGGGAGATCAGATTACTATTGTTGGTTCTGGTTATTCGACACTTTTGGCGTTAAATGCCTCGAAAAAACTTCATTCTGATGGAGTACGTGCTGAAGTTTTCGATTTAAGAGTTATAAATCCATTTAATTCAATAAATATATTAGATTCTGTATTGAAAACAAAAAGATTACTAGTAATAGACTCAGGTTGGAAATCATGTGGCATGGCTTCTGAAGTAATAACTTCAATTGTTGAAAATATTCCTACAAATACTCTAATTGATCCCCCAAGAAGAATTACTCTCCCTGATTGCCCTGCTCCATCAAGCGAGGTCCATGAGAAAGATTATTATCCTAATGAAGAAAAAATTATTAAATTTATAAATGATGAATACTATTTTTAATTTTATGCATTCAACCTTTTATGTTTAATATTTTATATTTCTCTTGAATAGATGATATCTTTCAAACCTGGTGGAGCCATAGGGGTTAATTTATTATTTCTTCTTGCCATTTCAATAATTTCTTCTGGAATTTCGTAACTTCTTAATATTCTTACTATCAGACTTAGAGTCTTCCTTTTATTAATAAAAGCGAAAATTGTGAGGAGAATTATTTTTATATCTAAAGTAATTGACTGGTTTTTAATATAAGTTAGCGCTAAGTAATTTTTTCTTGGTCTAATTAACTGGTTATATGCAATATCTGGGTTTTGGTAATCTTTTAAAATTTCTGACTCATCTGAAAAAACTATTGAAGCAAAATCTGTTATACCAGGTTTAACTTTTAATAACTCTTTTTCTTTATTGCTATATAAATTTGTTTCTCTCTCAACATTAGGCCTTGGCCCTACAAATGACATTTCCCCTTTGAAAACATTAAAAAGCTGAGTTAATTCGTCTAATTTTAGTTTTCTTATAATCGCGCCAACTTTTGTTATTCTTGGATCATTTGCACTTGTAGAATCTACCTTTGATTTATCTGCTTTTACTATCATAGATCTGAGTTTTATTATTTTAAATTTCTTAAAATTGAAACCAACTCTATCAGCTATGTAAAAGGGGTTTTTAAAGTCTTGTAACCAAATTAAAAACATAAAGGGAGTTATTAATGGTATTACAAATATTAATCCTAAAAAACTAAAAGTAATGTCAAATATACGTTTTTTGAATGAATAAGTAAAATTCATTTTCGATAAAAAGAAATAATCTTATCAGCTATGTAACTAACTTCTTCATCTGTTAGATAATCCCATATTGGTATCATTATGCATTTTTTAAAGAAATCCTCTACTTTAGGCAATTTAACAGTAAAGCCTAATGATTCCCATTGATGTATCCCTTTCCCATTCCATTGAATTAAAGTTTTGATACCATTTTCTTCTAGATGTTTCTTTAGATCATCTCTATTATCCGCCATAAATTCGTAGTTTTGAAAAATATCAAAATTATCTGCGTCATCAAGTGGCGGTGGTGGAAGCTTAAGCTCGTTTAATGGAGATAACCTTTTGTGATAATAAGAAGCAATTTCTCTTCTTCTTTTAATTACTGCAGGATATTTCTGAAGTTGATATGAGAGTATTGCCGCCTGAATATTATCTAACCTACTATTTCTACCCCATGACTTGAGCTCTCCATCTACATCTCTTCCTTGATCATGAAGTTGATGAGATCTATTAAAAATATCATAATTATTTGTTACTACGGCTCCGCCATCTCCAAAACATCCCATAACCTTCGCTGGATAAAAACTAATAGCACCAGCAACCCCAAATGTTCCTGAATGATTACCTTTGTATCTTGCTCCTAAAGCTTGCGCAGCGTCTTCTACAACAAATAATTTATGTCTATTAGCTAAATTAATAATCGTATCCATATCACATATTCTTCCATTAAGTTGGGTAGGCATTATTCCAACTGTTCTCGAATTAATCGCATCAGAAATTGCTTCTGTACATATTAAATTATCATCTCCTATATCAACAGGTTTGGGTACTCCTCCAGCCATGACTATAGATGATGCTGTAGCTATAAAAGTATGTGAAGAGCAAATTACTTCATCACCTGGTCTTAATCCTATCGATTGCCAAATTATTTCCAGACCATCTGTACAATTCCCTACGCCTATTGCATGATTACAACCTGTAAATTCCGATAGTTTCTTCTCAAAATCTTTTTTTGCTTGTTGCATGATAAATCCGCCATTACTTGCAACTTCATCAATTATTTTTAAATAATTTTCTCTATGATTAAGATAGAGTTTTTTGTAGTCGCAAAAAGGGATATTTTTCAAAACAAAAAAATAAACTATTATTAATTATATATTGTAGGTTTATGATTTAAAAAAAATCATTTTCTTAATATAGATAATTTATTTATTTAGATATCTTTTTTGCTTCAATAATAAACTTAAAAGACATCCAGTTCGGAAGATTTTTATCAAAAAAATCAGATAAAATTTTTGATTTTTTATAGCCGATTATTTTTGATAAGGGATAGAGCATCCAAATTAATTTTCCAGAATAATTTATTTTTGTAATCCCAAATTTACGCTTATAATCTTCTAATAATTTCCTATCTGGCATTCTTTTTAAAGTGCTTTTTGTTCTATTTCCCCTTAAATAATGTATATACCTATTTAATTTATAAATAGGATTTTCATTTAAAGAATCAATACCTATAAAAATTCCATTTTGTTTTAAAACTTTATGAATTTCGTTTAAAACTTTTTTATTGTTGCCGTAGCTTAGACCTCCAGCACATGCAACAATATCAAATGTTTCATTATCAAATGGAAGGAATTCCATATTACATTCCCTAAAACTAATAGATTTCGTTAAAAAAGAACTATAGTTTTTTTTAATAACATCAAGTGAATTTTTTGATATGTCTGCAAATGTTATATCTTGATAATTTTCTAAAATTGCTCCACTACTTTTACCTTCACCACAACAAATTTCCAAAATTTTAAATCCTTTTTTTGAATTTCTAATCAGGGATTTATAGTAAATTTCAATATAGGGTGCATCTATTAAATTATTATTTCTTTTTTTTTCTTGGGAATTTTTTGAATTATATTTATTTAATTTCGCCCTTTTTGAATATCTTTCACGTTCAATATCTAAATCCGATTTTTTATTCACTTATAAAAAATGAAGTTATTTAACAATTTTAACTTTAAATTAGAGAAAATAATATGAAATAGTTTTGATTAATGACTTAAAAGTTTTTAATATTCATTAGCAATTTTTGTTGAGATTGTTAATCTTGCTATATTCGCGGAAATGATACCAAAAGATAATATAAGAGTATTGAATCGTAGAAAGATAAAAGAAAAAAATAATAGAGATGAAATTATTAACATTTCAATGAAAATTGCTTTATATTTTTTTGCCCAAAAAATTCTCTGTTCTTGAATTAAAGAAAGAGAATTTAAAACTATACTTAATCCTAAAATTAATAATGTAAATACACTTATGAGGTTATTGTTTAATCCATCGGCAATGCTTAAGAAAGCATAACCTAAGCATACAAATGTAATTGTAAAAAATGAGAATATAAAAATCTTAGAATTTTGCAAAAGTTGTTTTAAGGACTTGTTTTTTATTATTTCAGCTTTTTTATTTGAAAGAATTTGAAAATCTATAACGAATGTTATTAATTGGAAAATTGAAACTGCAATATACATTTTACCAGTTTGATTTGATCCTGCCGTTAGAGATGCAATCCTTTCACTATAGGTTGGCAAAAGCATTGATAAAGAAATTAACCAGGCTTTGAAAAGCGACTTATTTAGTAAGAATTTGAAGCTTGTATTTTTAATTAACTTAAAATAATAATTTAGAGATTTCCATATTTTAAAAGGTTTTATTATTAACAAGAATGGACTTAGGGTAGAAATACATAACATCATTAAAATAAAATTAAAAATAAATTGTTCTGAATATTTACCTGAAATTATTAAAGCAAAAAAGATAATGTTGTTTACTGGATTTCTCCAAATACCAATGATATTCCATGGAAAATACTTTTTAAAAGTGAGTGAATATCTATGAAACTCATCGAATATTTTTTCTGAAAATAAGTAAAAAAATATTAATAAATTTAATAATAATGAAGGTTCATATTGATCTAAAAAATTTCTTATTAATATGCAGACTAGCAATGATGAAAAGATTAAAATTAATAAAAGTGGATAAAAATAATTTATAAAAATTTCCCTGAAATTATAAACCTTACTTTTAACAGCTTTGATATATATTTCTTTGTGCAGGGGTGGTAGAGCATTATTAAATAAAGTACTAGTTGTAAATAATAAAGCTAATCCTCCCGCGGCTTCTACATAATTAAATTTCGTTAAAATGGTTACAGTTAATACTCGTCCAATTAATGAACTTAACATTACTACTCTGTACCACATATCATTAACTAAAAAAAAATTCTAATTTTATTTGAAAAAATTTTTAAATATATCTTTCTCCAAGAAATATAATTCATACTTTTAATTTTATAACATCATTTATGCTTTGAACAAAAATTAATACTTAAAAGTTATGCAATCCCTTTTGATCTTATTGAGATTTATCCATTTATTTTTAATTAAATTATATTACTTGATTAATTTCAATCCATAACGAATCTAAAAGCATCAATATCTTTATTAAGTGAAACCATATCTATTTCATTCTTAGCAGGCACTATAAATAAACATTGTCTGCCGCATTCATTTATTCGTGACACATATTTTTCAATAAAATGATAATGCGGACTATTTACATAATCATCAAAGATTATTTTTGTCCCTGCCTCTGCAAATTTCAATGAGGTAAGAAAACAACAGACTCTAAACCTTCCATCAACTAATACCAATGTTGGACTTTCTGATTGTTTCCAAATATAGTCTGTATAGTCTTGAAAATTATTAGAATTCACGTAGCTTAATGGAAATCCCCATCGACGAACTTTACCTAAATCGATATGATTTATTGTCAATTTAGACAGATATTTTTTATTTTCAGTTTTTATTTTTTCTACCCATTCTTTAGAGGAATCTACTGATATAACCATACAATTAGTATTTTTAAGCACCCATTTTGAAGAGAGTCCACAACCATACTCTCCATAAATTTTAATTCCCTCTAATGATTTTTTAAAAAGAAAATCATCTCCATCGAATAATGACTTTCTAAGTGATGAAAAAAACTTTAAATATAAATAAGGAATAATAGGAGGCAATAATAATTGAATGATCTTTTTAAACATTGAGCCGAATTATCAACTTACTTTTTTAAAATAACAATTAAATTTAAGATAGGTAATATTATTATTTATTAAAAAAATCATTCTTATCTTTCCTAGTCCTCCTTAACTATTAATTAATGATTCTTTGTAGAAAGAAGTTTTAAAAGATAAACTAAATTTATTTTAAATTATAAATTTTTCTTTCAGGATTTTGTATATTAATTATTAATCCAGATATAAAAATCCAAAATATAATATTTAATCTTGGCTCATAGTATTGGACATCAAATATTTGACTGAAAAAGAAGGAAAAGGAAGCCGTCCACCATGCTTTATCAAACTTATTTAAGTTAATTTTCTCAAGACTGATATCTTTTTTTTTGAAAATAAAAATTTTCTTAAATGATTTATAAAAGACAATAATCAATGTTGAATTTACTAAAAATGAAAAAGGTAAACCATAATTTAAAGCCATTTCAAGTTGAATATTGTGTGTATGAGCATACCATTGAAGAAAGGATTTATAACAACACATATCATGCTTCATTTCATATAAAATTGGAAAACTTGCTGCTCCCCATCCAAGAAAAGGTCGTTCTTTTATAAAATCTATTGCGCTTAGCCAAATTGAGAATCTTGCATTTGAAGTGAAAACCTCAAGATTTTCGAATATTGAAAATCTAGCTATTAATTTGGAAGGGAAAATATTTATTGCAAATTCTTTAATACTTAAAGGGAAAATATTTGTTATGGCAGCTATTAATAAAGTTATTAATAGAATTAATAAAAGAAATAACCAAATTGAAAATGATCCTTTTAAGAATATCAAAGAAGATAAAAATAAATTAATTAATCCATTTCTAGAATATGTTAAATAAATAGAAGAAATTATTGAAATACTAAAAATATAAATGAAAAATTTTGATCCATTTTTTCTTTGAGACAAAATAGCTAAACAAATAGGCCACAATATTGTGAACCATAAACTTGCATAATTTCTATTGTTAAATAGTCCAGTAAGACCAGGTTCTCCTTCTCTCTGGAACCAAATAATTAACCCATTAAAAATCTCGAATGGCCCATGAATATTAAAAAAGACCTGTAGAAAACCTGAAATTATTAAAGGAACGGAACCACTAAGTAAAAGTAACAAAATTATTTTTCTTGATTTTGAAGAATATAAGTAAGGTTTGAATGCCCATATGCAAAAAAATAAAGGAAGCCAATTAAAAAGACTTACCCAATTTAAATAATTGCTCCAGCTGTCAATTTTATTAGAGAATGGTCCTAAACTTGATATAAATACTGAAAGTATTAGAAAAAAACTAGCTAAAAAAAATGGATAGTTCCATTTGTCAGATAAGAAATTTTTGTAATTTTTATAAGTGGATATAAATATCGAAAAAAGGAATAAAATAGAAGATAATACAGGAAAAGAAACTAATAAAAAGATACCTGATCGAAAAAGATAATTTCCAGTTTTAAAATTTAATATTGTTTTCAAAAAATTATATATTTATCAAATAATAACAATAATGTTCATGCTAAGAATTTCATTGAGTCATTTTTAGGATTGTCCATATTATATATAATTGTTTTGAAAAAACTTAAATTTACGCTTCCTGCAGGATTCGAACCTGCGGCCCACTGCTTAGAAGGCAGTTGCTCTATCCAGCTGAGCTAAGGAAGCTAGGGGTTTTTCGGTAATTTGGTCACTCAGATAACAAATCGGTTAAAAACCAGAAATAAATCATACTTTTAACAGTTCAATTTATAACCTTTTTATTTTATATCAGCCCTGCACCCCCTAACCAGTAATTCTTCAAAAATAAATACTCTATATAATAATGATAAATTAGAAAAAGAAGAAATTTAAAATGATCCAATGAGATTAACACCTAAGCAGATATTGACAATGTTGGTTAGTTCATTTTTTCTAAGCATACCAATTCTAGGCGCTACGGTTAATGAGAAAGCATTTATAATTGGCATTCTTGCTTCAGAAAAGTGTCAGGTTAGAAAAGGTGAGAATCCAACTCTTTTAAGATCAATTGTCGTAAAAGAAGTCAAAAAAATGAACATAGATGTTGAACTACTTAAAAATAATAGATTAAATAAAGGTGCTTACCAGTATTCTTTGGACTTGGATTCTACTTGTGGCAAATCAACCCTAAGTATTGAAGAACAAGAGAACCTAATAATGAAATACATCATAGAATAAGTCATTCATCAGATATGGTCACTCAGTTGGTCACTCAGAACACAAATAATCACATAATATAACCTATTGTTTTTATATGTTATTTCCTTATAATCTATTGTTATAACTGAAGTCTTTTAAGCTATTAATGAATTTTGTAGATGTTGTTGGATTTTCTTAGAAGGCAGTTGCTCTATCCAGCTGAGCTAAGGAAGCATTTTTTATTATATCTAAACTTATAGACCTAAATAATCTAAGTAAATCGTTTTAAATATTATGAGTAAAAATTTTCACTTATTTCCTTTTAACTAGAAAACACATAAAATTGTAGAGTTATCGAATTCTAATCTTGCCAAAAAGACTAACTGAAAAACAAAAAGAAGAAATAGTTAAAAGTTTTAAGTCTGGAATAGCTATTGAAGTTTTGTCAGAAAAATATAATTGTACTAATTCCACAATCATAAGAAATCTGAAAAAAATTCTTGGAGAATTAAAATATCAAGAATTCACCAATAAAAGCAAATCCAATATAGAGAAATCTAAAACTAAAAAGAATCAAACTAATGATTCTAATAATAAAGATTTTGATAGTGAAAATTTCAGTAAATATTCCAATAGTCCCATAGTATTAAATGAAAATACAACTGCTTCAAATTTTGCTCCAATTGATGCTTTTTTTGAAATTGCGCCATTAGATTATGAAATTGATAGTTCTTCTAGAAAAGAATTATCTTCGGTTTCTTTATCAGAGGTTGATTTTCCTAAAGTTGTATATATGGTTGTAGATAAAAAAATTGAGTTAGAGATAAAATTATTAAAAGATTTCCCAGAATGGGATTTTTTACCTTATGGCGATTTAAATAGGAAAACCATTGAAATATTTTTTGATTTAAATCTTGCTAAAAGATCATGTAAAAAGGAGCAAAAGGTACTTAAAGTTCCAAATACTGACGTTTTTAGAATCGCAGCACCTGTTTTGCTAAAGAAGGGAATTTCAAGAATTGTTTGTGCTGAAAATTTAATAGCTCTTTGATTAATTTTTATTCATTATTCTTATCGAGAACTAGAAAGCTTCCAAAAATAGAACCTAATATAAAACTTGAACCCACTATAAAACTTATTGGAAGTTCAATTGTTTCGTCGATTAACAAATTTACTTTGTTTTTGTTTGAACTATTTTGTATCCCAATAAATAAGATTGCAAATAAACAAGAGTTGAAAATTACTGCTAAGAGAAATTTTTTAATTAAGAAACTCATATAATTTAGTACTTTATTTTAAATCTTAAATCAAATTATAAATTTCGCTCTTCTTTACTCCATTTTTCTTCGCTAAGTATTTAGATGCTGCTGACAAACTTAAGCCTGCATTTATTAAATCATTGAGATCTTTTTTCATACTAAATTTATCAACATTTAAATCTTCTTTTTTGTTTATCCCTTTTAATACGATTGTTATTTCTCCCATTACATTCTTATTTTTGAAGAATTCTATTACTTCATTAATAGTATTCCCAACGTGTTCTTCAAATTTCTTTGTTAATTCTCTTGCAACCATTATCTCCCGTTCGCCTCCACAGAATTCAAAAAGTTCCTTTAATAATTTTTTTAGTCGCTTTGGTGATTCGTAAATAATGGTTGTTTTTTCATTCTTACTAATTTCTAAAAGAATTTTGGATCTGTCAACTTCCTTTCTAGGAAGAAAGCCTTCAAATACAAAACTTGAGGAGGGAAAACCACTTGAAACAAGTGCTGTTAATGCCGCACATGCTCCAGGGATGCAAATTATATCTAAACCTTCTGATTTTATAATATTAGCGATATCTTCTCCTGGGTCGCAAATCCCTGGCATGCCAGCATCACTGACTATTGCTATTGATTTTCCTTCTTTGAGATCTTTTATTATTTTTGGATTTTTGATTGAGGAATTATGTTGATTAAAACTTATGAGTTTATTTGTAATATTGAATTTGTTCATTATTTTTCTTGTTTGTCTCGTATCTTCACAAGCCACTAAAGAAACATTTTTAAGAATATTTAACGCTCTTTGGGAGATATCATTTAAATTGCCAATTGGAGTCCCAACAATATATAAAATTCCGTTTTCGGGTTCTTCTTTTCTATGGGATAATGAGGAATTATTCATTTAATGATCGAATTGCCTTCAAAAGTAGATATTAATAATCTTATCGATGATATAAGAAATTTCAGCTGAAAAGCTACAGATATTTTTGCTTTATTACTCTAAATT
Source organism: Prochlorococcus sp. AG-347-J06 (assembly GCA_003281525.1). GTDB lineage: Bacteria > Cyanobacteriota > Cyanobacteriia > PCC-6307 > Cyanobiaceae > Prochlorococcus_A. Next base: position 28,521 of record QCBT01000008.1, read on the forward strand.
GTTAGAAGATTCGTATTATAAAAAATGTATTAAAGAATAATAATGCAGAAAATCATTTGACTTTAGCTGATTTAAAAGTAAATGACTATCAAAAAAAAACAAGAACTAACCTATTGGCAAAAAAATTCCCATTAGGGGGCTTTATAGTCGCAACAAATGATAGGAATATTCATGAGAGTATTTGTCTAAAAATAAAGAACATTATTGTGAGGATAATGAAATTTATCCTCTTTAGTTTTTAATTAAGTGGAGCGACTGGAGTAGGGGTTGGTTCTGGATAAGACATTCCATTATTTTGTCCTACACCTCTTAAGGTAAGATTAATTCTTCCTCTGCTATCAATTTCTCTAACTCTTACAGTCACCTCATCTCCTTGTCTAACTACATCTTCGACTCTCTCAACTCTTGCTTCGGATAGTTGGGATATGTGAACCATTCCTTCTTTGCCAGGTAATATTTCTACGAAAGCACCTATAGGTATTATTCTTGTCACCACTCCTGAGAAGATCTCACCTTCATGCACTTTACGCGTTAATCCCTCTATTATCTTTTGAGCTTCTTCTGCAGCAGCTCCATCATGAGAGGCAATAGTAACAATCCCACCATCTTCTATATCTATTTTTGTATTAGTTCTCTCAGTGATTCCTTTAATAGTTCTTCCGCCGGGTCCAATAACTGTTCCTATAAGCTCAGGATCAATTCTAAAGCTTAATAGTCTGGGAGCATGAGGAGAAAGTGATTCTTGCGGTTTGTCTATTGCTGCTTGCATCTTTTCTAAAATATGTAATCTTGCAGGACGAGCTTTCTTAATCGCATCAGAAATGATAGAGACTGGTAAACCTGTAATTTTCATATCCATTTGTAAAGCAGTTATACCCTTATCAGTTCCTGCAACTTTAAAGTCCATATCACCAAGAAAGTCCTCAATGCCCTGAATATCTGTAAGGATTCGGACTTCTTTGCCTTCCTTGATTAAGCCCATGGCAGTACCACTTACAAGAGCTTTGAGGGGAACCCCTGCATCCAATAGTGAGAGCGTGCTTCCACATACAGAACCCATTGAAGTTGATCCGTTGGAACTTAAAACTTCGCTAACTACCCTAAGCACATAAGGAAATGTTTCTTTGCCAGGCAATACAGGGATTATTGCTCTCTCAGCTAATGCTCCATGGCCAATTTCTCTTCTTCCAGGAGTTCTCATCGGTCTTGTTTCTCCTACTGAATATGGAGGGAAATTATAGTGATGGAGATAAGTTTTTTCTGTGCTTGGATTGAGGTCGTCCATTTCTTGAGCATCACTAGGAGTACCTAATGTAGTTGTAGATAAAACTTGGGTTAAACCTCGTTGAAATAAAGCCGATCCATGGACTCTTTTTGGAAGAATTCCAGCTGAAGCAGATATTTTTCTAACTTCGTCGAGATCTCTTCCATCAACTCTTTTCCCATCATTAATGATTTGTGACCTCATTAATTTCTTGGTGAGTTTTTTGAAATCGATACTTAATAACTTATCATTTTCTGATAAAAGAACTTTTAATTGGTTGTCCTCTTTCAAAGATTCGATTTTCACTTGTGTCTCAACTTTTATTTTTTCGAGTTCGATATCTCTCTCTTCCTTTGAAAGATCAAATTTCTTTAAAACCAACTCAATCGGTTTTGTGCAATTTTTCTCTAAATAAGAGGGCAATGTTTTATCTTGTTCAGGCTCAGATGGCTTAATCTGTGTTATTCCTAAATCTTTTAATAAATCTTCTTGGGACTTTATAAGTTCAGTAACTGCTTCATAACCAAAATCTATTGCTTCGATAGTATCTTGCTCCGATAATTGGTTAGCACCTGCCTCAATCATGACAATGCCTTCGGGTGAACCCGCAACAACAATATCTAAATCTCCTCTTTCTATTTCTCTATAACTTGGATTTAAGATGAAATCATCTCCTATGAGACCAACTCTAACAGCAGCCATTGGCCCATAAAATGGAATCTCTCCAAGTAATGTTGCTATTGAAGCCCCAGTAACAGCTAGAACATCTGCTGGAACTCTTTCATCAAGAGAAAGACAAGAGGCAACAATTTGTATCTCGTCTCTCATCCATGATGGAAAAAGTGGCCTCATTGGCCTGTCAATCAATCTTGCTATTAAAGTAGCTCTTTCTGGAGGGCGACCTTCTCTCCTCATAAAACCACCTGGAATTCTTCCCGCAGCATATAATTTCTCCTCATAGTCGCATATCAGAGGTAGAAAGTCTGAAGGATCTTTTTTTATAGTTTTTGTTGCTGTAACTAATAGAGAGGTGTCACCGCACTCAATCATTACTGATCCATTTGCTTGAGGAGCATATAGTCCTGTTGTTAGTCGTATCTCTCGTCCGTCAAACGTGATCGACTTATTTTGTCCTTCCACTTTTTAAATTATTAATCAATACATAATTTATTCTTACATTTTATAGGGACATATTGAGTAAATTATTTAGATAAGCTATAAAAATTCTTATATTTGATCGAAAATGAATTTTAATTAGTTTAATTTTGTGTGTTGCGATAGACAATAAAGATATAAAAAACTTACATGTACTACCAACTAGATTTAACTACTCCGGGGAGCTCACCATTATGAGCTCTTTGTCTCAACTGATTCCTGCAAAGACCAAAGTCTCTGTAAACTCCTCTTGGTTTGCCAGTCGCCCAACATCTGTTCCTAACTCTGTTTGGGGCAGAGTTTCTAGGCAGACCCTGTATCTTTCTATGTATTTCTAATCTTTCCATTGGGTCTTTTGCAGCATTGAATTCATCTAATAATGATTTTCTTTTTGCCGCATATTTTTGTACTAGCTTTTTGCGTTTTACTTCCCTCGCAATCATGGACTTTTTAGCCATTTAGTTGAATTTTTAAACTATCTTTTATTTTAACAGCTTGCATAACAATTTTAGAAATTTATTTATGGGTTTAATAATCTTTGTACTATTAAAAGTTGACTAGTATCTCTTATTATAAGTAGCACACTAAGTCCAACTAAAAGAAAGAAACTTGATTGAGTAACGACCATTTGTATCTTAACTGGAACTGGTTTTCCTCTAAAACCTTCAATTAAAGTGAAAACAAGTTGTCCCCCATCCAATAGAGGTAAGGGTAAAGAATTGAGAACTGCTAAATTTATAGAAATTAGTGCTGCAAATAATAATATTCCAGTTCCTCCTTGTTGTGATAGTTGAGCACCAATTTCAACTATTTTGACAGGCCCACTTAATTGTTGGGCTGTTGAGGAGAAATTTGTAATTAATCCTTTATAACCTTGTATTGTTTTTACCAAAAGTGATGAAAACTCATTATTCGTGTATTTAAAAAGTTCAAATATGTTTTTTGTCTTTTTAGTCTCTTTTTTTATATTAGGTTGTAATTGAGCTCCTATAGTTCCCTTCCCATTAATGTTTTTTGGGACCAAAGTTAAATCTTTCTGAACTCCATCTCTATCAATTGTTATTGATATTGGATTCTCTGATGAATTTTGAATCTCTTTTACTAAAGCAGAAACTGCTTGATCACCAACTCCTAAAGTATTGCTTTCAATTTTTAAGATTTTATCCCCTTCTTGTAATCCAGCAAGAGAAGCAGCCTTCTCGGGCTGAGTAGCCAAAACTAAAATACCAGGCTCGGGATCAAATGGAATTCCAATACTAGTTACATTTACAATCAAAATAGTATAAGCAAGAATTAAGTTAGCAAATACCCCAGCGGATATAACAATTACTTTTTGAATAACTGGTCTATTTTTTAAGAGATTTGGATCGTTAGGGTCAATATTATTTATTTCTTCATCAGGGAAGGAAACAAAGCCCCCTAGTGGAAAGGCTCTAAGTGAATAAGTTATATTTTTATATCTTTTTTCGATTATTGATGGTCCAAAACCAATTGAAAATCCATCAACATAGATACCTTGTAAAATTGCCGCAAGAAAATGTCCCATCTCATGAAAAAAAATGAGAAATCCCAGAACTATGATTGATGTTAAAACGTTCATTTAAATATACTAAGCAGTTTTTAAAATATTTGATCCAAAATATGGAACTAGAGCATCTGGAATTTTTACGCTCCCATCAGTTTGTTGGCCATTCTCAAGAATAGCAGCCATAGTTCTCCCAATCGCAAGCCCACTACCATTTAAAGTGTGCAGATATGTATTTTTTTTATTAATTTTTGCTCTTATTGATGATCTGCGGGCTTGAAAGTCTAAACAGTTGCTACAACTTGAAATTTCCCTATAACACTTACTACTTGGTAGCCAGACTTCAAGATCAAAAGTTCTGCTTGAAGAAAAACCTAAGTCTCCAGTACAAATATCAACTAGTCTGTAAGGTAGATTGAGCTTTTTTAAAATACTTTCTGCATCTAAGGTGATCTTTTTATGAGCTTCAATAGATTCACTTGGATCACAAAACCAATATAGTTCAACTTTATTAAATTGATGAAGTCTTATTAAACCTTTTGTATCCCTTCCATAACTACCAGCTTCTCTCCTGAAACATGGGCTATATGCAACATATTTAAGGGGTAATTGCTTGGAATCTATAATATCATTTCTATGAAAAGCAGTTAGTGGAACTTCAGCAGTGGGAGAAAGCCATAGGTCGTCGTTAGAACACTTAAAACTTTCATTTGAAAATTTAGGTAGTTGACCAGATCCCGTAAGACTTTCTGTATTCACTAGAGCTGGAGGCATTAACTCTAAATAACCATTGCTAGTGTGCATGTCGATCATAAAATTTATTAATGCTCTCTCTAATCTGGCACCATTACCAATAAGTGTAATAAAACGACTTTTTGAAATTTTAGTTGATTTGACAGAGTCAAAAAGATTAAGACTTTCGCCTATTTCCCAGTGAGATTTAAGATTTTCTGTCGCTAACGGATCTCCCCAAGTTTTTATTTGGACATTATGACTTTCATCTTTTCCAATAGGAGCATCTTTGCTAGGTAAATTTGGTAAATTACAAATTTCATTATGTATATTTTTATCTAAGGTTCTTTTTTTATCTTCAAATTCTGAAATTTTAGTTCTGTATTCATTTCCTTTCTTTTTTAAATTATTTACTTCTGGAGATTTATTGTTTTTAGATTTGCTGATTTCATGACCGATCAATTTACTTAACTTTTTACTCTCAGATTGGAGACTGGATATTTCTATATCAATTTCTTTTTTTTGAAGAGTTAATTCTTGTATTTGGGAAATATTAAAAACTTTTCCTCTTAGGGATAAACTTTCTTCAACTGAAGTTGGATTTTCTCTTATTAATTTTTGATCTAACACTATTTTTTTTTATACCTTAATTAAAATAGTTAATCTAAATTGAATATTAGCGATTTTTGACTAAAAATTAACTAAATTAATGATTTCTAACTTACGGAGTATTTTTAGATAAGATTTTTTAACTATGATGCAGATCGAGTCCGTCCTGTAGTTGACCATTCTTTTAATAAATTAATTTGCTCCTTAGCTGTTCTAGATAAGGGAACTAATTCAGAAACTGCCTTTATTAAATCTTTCTCCATAAGTTCTCTATTTTCAGAGAATGAAATATGCATCCCCTCTATCACTGCTTGTTCGAGTTCTGCTCCTGAGAATCCATCTGTTCTATCTACGATAGTGGAAAGAGGAAAACTGTAATTTGGTCTTCTTTTTTTTAAGTGCAAATCCAGAATACTTAATCTTTCTTCAGAATTTGGTAAATCAAGAAAAAATATCTCATCAAATCTACCTTTTCTTAATAATTCAGCAGGAAGCTTATCTATAGCATTAGCAGTAGCTATGACAAATACGGCTGATTCTTTTTCAGCCATCCAAGTTAGCAAACTTGCCAAAACCCTTTGACTTGTTCCTCCATCACTTCTAGCATCGCCACCAAAGCCCTTGTCTATTTCATCGATCCAAAGGATACAAGGAGACATGGCCTCAGCTCTTAATATTGCTTCTCTAGTTCTTGCTTCGCTTGAACCAACTAGGCTAGAAAACAGTCTTCCAACATCTAGCCTAAGCAGCGGCATCGACCAACTATTAGAAATTGATTTTGCGGTTAGCGATTTCCCTGTTCCTTGAGCTCCAATCAGTAAAACTCCCTTGGGGATAGGTAATCCATACTCTCTAGCTTCTTTAGAAAAGGCCCTGTATCTTTGATTAAGCCAAACTTTTAAAACATTTAACCCACCAATATCATCTTGACTTGATTTGGCTTCGAAAAATTCTAAAATTTCACTTCTGGCGATTACTTGTTTTTTTTCTTCAAGAATATCTTTAATGTCTTCTTTACTTATTTTTCCTCTTTGAGCAAGAGCCTTTGCAGTGACTTGCTTTACTTTTATTTCAGTAAGTCCACTTGAAGCTATAGAAAGTTCGTTTAAGTCTTGTTCCTCTAGATTTGAATTGGTATTGATAGCAATTTGTTTGATTAGATTTTTTAATTCTCTCTGATCAGGTAAAGGTAAATTTACAATTGCCATTAATTCATCCAACTCTTCTGATGATGGAAATAAATGAGAACTAATAATTAAATTATGACTAGTTTTTTTAAGCACTGAGGATAATTCTTTAATAGTTCTATTGATAGATGGATCATCATAAAATTTATGAAAATCTTTAACTAATAAAACTGTTGAAGGTTCAGAATTTAGTTCTTTAAGCCAATTAAGTACTCCTAACGGATTGTTAGTAAATTTACCTTCTTCATTTATTAATCCTTTTATACCGCTAACACAATCCCAGGAAACGAATCTTTTTATATTTAGTCTTTCACAAGATAAATTAACTAATTTTTCTAATCTTTCCTCTTCTTTAGTCCTGATCCAAATTAATGAGTTTCTTGATTTTATGAGTAATTCTAAATTTCTACACCAAGAATTCATTATTTAAGATTAAGACTATTTTTTACTGTTAGGTTCGAAAGGTAATCTTTTATCTGAGATGGTTGAAGCAGAAGTTGTTATTACTTCATTTTTTGCTAATAATTGCTGATCCAAAATTTTCTGTAAATTCTCAGGAAGAGCTTCTTTATTAAGAAGAAAAGTCTGAAATGCTTGAAAAATATTAGCAACAACCATATAGAGTAAGACTCCAGCTGGTAATGGGAAAAACAGAAACATTCCAGTTATCATAACTGGTGTAATTTTATTTGCTGTTGATTGCTGTGGATTCGCAGGCATCCCCTGACTTGATAAAACTTGTGAGAGAAGTAAGGTTAATCCAAAAGCACCTACTAATGCAGCAATATCCCAATTAATTGCTCCATCTACATAAAAACCAACTTGACCAAGAGCTTTAATAAATAAAAAACCACTTTTAGCAGCTAAACCAGGAATTTTCGCCTCGATTGTTGCATCACCCGGTTTAATTGCAGTTACTATACCTTCTTGAGAAACTTTAAGATTTTCAGATCCTTTAGAAACCTTCCAACTGGGGAGGAATTTAGATCCATTTTCATATTTAGATAAAACTTCCGAATAGCTATTGCCATTTGTTGTTTGTAAATTTACTTTTATGGATTCTTCTGTTCCTAATTTTGTTCCACTAGGGATCGTTGCTACTACAGGAAAATGTGATTTTTCTGTAATAAAAATTGAGTGCCGTGGGGATTTGTAAGGTTTTGGATCGATTGCTGCTACTTGATCCTGTGGGACTACCTTGAGATTTATGTTGTAGGGGACATCAGCGAATGGAGAGCCTCTTAGGGTTGCAAACAATGCAAATAGCACTGGCATCTGGACAATCAAGGGAAGGCAACCTGCGAGGGGACTGCCAAATTCATTCATTAATTTTCCAAGTTCTTCTTGTTGTTTCTTTGGATCACCTGAAAACTTAGATTTTATTTCTGCTTGCCTTTTTTGCATCACTGGTTGAGCAATCTTCATCCTCCTTGCGCTTCTGATGGAACCAGCGCTTAGAGGAAAAAGTGCAATTCTAATTACGACTGTTAATGCAACAATCGCTAAACCATAACTAGGGACTAAACCGTAGAAAAAATCTAGAATCGGGATAAGTAGTTTTTCAGAAATGAACCCTATCACGATATTAAAGAGAGTGTAATTTTATTTGACATTTTATTTTACAGGAAAAAAAGATTTTTGTAATTAATTTATTTAGGATTTAGTAGCAAATCCTTCTACCTCGTTGAGATTTGGTACTTGAGATCTTTTAATTATATTTTCTTCAATAAATTTTTGCTTTTCTCTGAATAAAGGTAATGATTTCATTTCAACCTTTGATCCATCGTTAAGGATAAGCACCATATCTCCATATGAACCAAATCCCCTTGGAATAGATCTGATTTCTTCAATGTTATTTAATGAGACTTGTGTTTTGTTTTTGCCAAACCAGCCACCATCAATTGTAATTCGTTTGTTGGTAATTTTGTATCTTAACCACAATGCTCTAACTATTGCGGCAAAGGTAAATGGCAAACCAAGTATAGTAATTCCTGCTAGTAGATTTATTATTAAATCACCTTTAGCAGGACCACCTTCATAAAAGGTCTCTTCATTCATGTTAATCATTTGATTAGACGAGATTTGAACATTAAGTTTTGAAATTCCTCCAAAAGTCTACTTTTATCATTGCAGAAATCCCCAAATTTAAGGTTAACAAGTAACCAATAAGGTTTGTGGTTATTAATTTTTTGAATGTTTGTTAATAACCACTCTTGAAGAATTCTTCTTAATTTATTTCTTTCTACAGCTTTCTTAGAAACTTTTTTGCTGATAGCAATTGCAACCCTAAAATTATTTGATGTGTTTGTGAGTTTATGGGTTAAGAGTAATTCTGGATTTGATCTTGCAACTTTAAATGTCATTAATTTCCCATGATATGTTATGGAATTTTTGTGAATATAATTAAAAGTCCTATGACCTTTTAAACGCATATCCTTTGGTAAGGCCATTTAAATTAGAATTTATACAGCTATTCTTTCTCGACCTTTTTGTCTTCTACTTTTAATAACTCTTCTACCTGTATGAGAACGCATTCTTACTCTAAAACCAGATACACGTTTTCTTTTTCTTGAAGTTCCGCCAAAAGTTCTTTTAGTCATTTGTTTAATTATCCTTATTTAAGATATCATTTAATCGATCACTATAGTCCAGCTTCCTAAATAACTTGAAAATGATTTCCCTTTAGGTTGCCCATATGAATGAAATTGATATAAACCTGATTTTTTTGGATTAAAGATTTTAAAGACAATTGCATAACTGTCTTTGTTAGAGGGAATCGGGCTGTAGGGATAAATATCTAGTGAACGTAATCCTGATTCATCAGTCTTGATTTCGAAATCAGCTGAAATATCTTCTAAACATTTAGTTCTACCCTCGTAACCACCTATTTTTACTTTGCAAAAACTAATTTTTTCATTATTTAAAGTGGATTTGAAGGTTTTTGGAATTACTAGATTAATTTTCAAGAGATCAGTTCTTCTATCAGATGGCCTCAAGAAAAAATAAATTGTATTTTTAAATTTCCTTTTATCTTCTTTTTGAAACCACCTTAATCGTCTATAACTATCGTCTTGGTCCCACTGAAATTCTAAACCCGCTTTAGCCTCTCGGATGTTATTAAAAAAAGGGGTTAAGACTAAAATTGTAGGAATAATAAAAAATCTTAAAATTTTAAGATTAAAAGTAAGTTTCTTTTTAATTTTGAACATTGATGGTATGGAATTTAAAAGGTTGGTTCTTGGTATTAAGTTTAAAGCGGAAAATAATTTCACTAAGGTTAACATCTATCTGACCTTAATTTTGCAGCGCCTTTTAAATAAGGGTGCTTAATTGCATGATTTGGTGGCAATAAAACTTGAGCCATTATTCTTATACAAAAATCAACATCATTGGATACGTGCATTTGTTGGCAGTCTAAAAAGGCAACTGAATCAAGTCCATTAAATTTCCTTGCAATTGAAGCAGGGAAACATGCATTTAAATCTTTTGTCGCTGTGAATGTAATGGATAATATGTTCGCCTTTATTATATTGTTGCGTGAAATTAATTCATCAATTAATTCCACCACGGCAACTTCTATTTCTTTAACAGAATTCCCAGATACTGTTGTAGCACCACGAATAAATGTAATTTTATAATCATCTTTCATTTTTTCATACATATTGATTTAAGGTTTGTATAACCAAAGTACTTTATTAGAGGATTCAAACTCAAAAAAGATATTATTGATAATTTTGTTAATCATTCTACTTCCAGGAATTAGTCCAAGTATTTTTTTCTTCTTCTTCCCAAATGTTAAGGGCTGAATTTTAGGATCAATATTAACCATTTCTGCAGCTAGTTCCCTCGCGACAAATTCATCTCCAACCTTATCAACAAGACCAAGTTCGAGTGCTTGGGTTCCAGTGAAAATTCTTCCATCAGCAAATTTTCTTACTTCTTCAACTGGTAAATTCCTTCCTTCAGCAACAGCTTCAGTAAATTGTTTGTAACTTTCATCTATCAGCCCTTGGAGTAGACATCTACCTTCCTCACTTAGAGGTTTATCAGGAGAAAGTATGTCTTTAAATACACCACTTTTAACAGTCTCAAATTTAATGCCGATTTTATCCAATAATTCTGATAAATTATTTCCTCTTATAATCACACCAATAGATCCTGTAATTGTGCCTGGATTAGCAACTATTTTGTCAGATGCAACACCTATGTAAACACCTCCTGATGCTGAGATGTTCCCAAAACTAGCGATGACTTTACATCCTTTACCTTTTAGTCTTTTAATAGCAGAATATATTTCTTGGCTATCCCCAACAGTACCACCAGGAGAATCAATTCTCACGATTAAAGCAGGAAATTCTCTATCCTCAATTTGTCTAAGAGCTTTAAGGACTGAAACTCTTGTTGAACTTGTAATAGGCTCATCAATTACTATACGAGCTATTCTTTTTTTTGACTTTCGTCTAAAAGGCCAAATCATTCTTTTAAGGTAAATTCATAAAACTACTTTAAAAAGACTATCAGCAGACCTAATGAATTCAATCCTAAATTGGTTTTTAATGATACTCCCTTTTGCACTTTGGGGTACTTCAATGGCGGCTATGACTCCCTTAGTATCTAGTGCTGGGCCAGAGTTTGTAGCTTCTTTAAGATTACTTCCTGCAGGGATTCTTGTTCTAATAACAACATATTTGTTTAAAAGAGATTTAAAAATTTATAAGTGCGATTTGAAATGGTTTTTTGTTTTTACGATTGTAGATGCCACTTTTTTTCAGTTGTTTTTAACTTATGGTATTGAAAAAACTGGAGCAGGTTTAGGTTCTGTTTTGATTGATTCTCAACCGCTTTTAGTAGCTATTTTAGCGAGGGCAATTTTTGGGAATTTAATCAATCCAATAGGATGGTTAGGACTACTTTTTGGCTTGGGAGGAATAATATTTTTAGGAGTTCCACAAGAATTTTTAGGAAATTGGTGGTTGATGTCTGATAAGTCTATAAATGATATTGCTTTTAACTTTGGAGAACTTTGGATGCTTGCAGCTTCTCTCGCTATGGCATTAGGAACGATTTTAATTAGATTCACTTGTACTAAAAGTGATCCAGTTGCAGTTACAGGTTGGCATATGGTTTTAGGGAGTTTGCCCTTGATTATTAAGCACTGCTTACAATCAAATTTCACAATAATTCCAGATTGGTCAATATTTGATTGGGGACTTATGTCATTTGCAAGTATTTTTGGAGGAGCAATAGCTTATGGATTGTTTTTCTACTTTGCTAACAATAAAGAAATAACTGGATTTAGCACTCTTGCATTTTTAACACCTGTATTTGCTCTTCTCAGTGGAGGTGTTTGGTTAGATGAAAGACTCACCATTGTTCAGTGGATAGGGGTGGTATTTGTTCTTATCTCAGTATTTTTTGTTAGCCAGAGAAAGAGTTTATGGGAAAATAAATTTTCTGATACTACTATTTAATTAGTTTCTTTTTGAAAAAAGTCTAATAATGCGAATAGTTTTGATCAGTACTCCAATAGGGTTTTTAGGGAGTGGAAAAGGTGGTGGAGTTGAATTAACTTTAAATTCTTTAGTTTCAGGTTTAATTTCTTTAGGTCATTTTGTTGAAGTTGTAGCTCCAAAAAATTCTAGGTTACATGAAAGTAATGTAAATGCAAAATTACATGTTGTGGAGGGTGAAGATCAAATTAGTTGGCAACATCAAAATTATAATTCTCCCGTGAGTATCCCAGACAATTCCCTTTTAGCAGGAATGCTTGAAAAGGGACTAGATATCGCTAAACATGCAGATGTATTGTTGAACATGTCCTACGATTGGCTGCCTATCTGGATGACTCTAAATTTAGATATACCCATTGCACATATTATTAGTATGGGTTCTGAAAGTTTAGTAATTAGTAATTTAATCTCTAAGGTATATGCTAAATATCCAAATAATTTTGCTTTTCATTCGAAAATGCAAGCTAATGATTATCCATTCATAAAAAAACCAACAATTATTGGGAATGGGTTTAATTTAGATAATTATATTTTTCAAGATTCAGATAAGGGACCCTTGGCATGGGTTGGAAGAATTGCACCGGAGAAGGGTTTGGAGGATGCAGTTTATGTAGCAAATCAACTTGGCGAAAAATTAAAAGTTTGGGGATTTATAGAAGATAAGATGTATGCCTCAAAGATAGAAAAATCATTCCCTCAAGGAGCTATAGATTGGATGGGGTTTTTATCAACCGATGAATTACAAAAAGAACTTGGTAAATGCAGAGGGTTGCTAAATACTCCGAAATGGAATGAGGCATATGGTAATGTTATTGTTGAAGCTTTAGCCTGTGGGGTGCCTGTAGTAGCTTATAAAAGGGGAGGACCTAGTGAAATTATTAAGCATGGCCAAACAGGTTATCTAGTTGATCCTGATGATAAGAAAAATATGCTTTCTTATGTAGAGATTCTTGAAAAAATAAAGCGTCAGAAATGTAGAGAATGGGTAGAAAAAAATGCCTCCGCAGATATATTTGCTAACAAGGTTGTGAACTGGCTTAATAAGGTAATGCATGAATATAAATAATATTAAATGATTCTTCTTAACTCAAAAAAAAGGCTTATAACCTTATTGATAGTTTTTGTTTGTGGGATCATTATATTTATCTTAGGGTTAGGCTCTACAGGATTGGTGGATGAAACTCCCCCTTTGTTTGCCGCTGCAGCACGGGCAATGAGTGAATCTGGTGATTGGTTAACTCCAAAAGTTAATGGAATATTCCGTTTTGATAAGCCTCCACTGATATATTGGCTAATGGGTTTTTTTTACTCATTACCGAAAAACGAGATTTGGGATAGTTTCGGGACTCTATCAGCAAGACTCCCTTCAGCTTTGGCATCATTATTTTTGATGTTGATGATTGGAGATACGTTGTTTTGTTGGCCTCAGAAGAGTAATAGGCAATTCCTCACTCCAATAGTTGCATCATTAGGTTTTGCTCTTTCTCCATTAATAATTATTTGGAGTAGAACTGCCGTGAGTGATGCTCTTTTAACTGGAACCTTAGGTATTAGCTTGCTTTTGTTTTGGAGAAGAATGGCAAGTGAAAATAATGATCAATGCATTTCATCTTGGGTATTTTTAGGTTTAGCAATTTTAGTTAAAGGACCTGTTGCATTTGTTTTGGCATTATTGACTATTACATCTTTCTTGTTTAGTCAGAAGAATTGGAAAACGTTGCTCAGTAAGATTAATCCTAAGAAAGGTTTTTTAATAACAACACTAATAAGTGTTCCATGGTACGTATTAGAACTTTTAAAAGAGGGAAAGCCTTTTTGGGATAATTTTTTTGGTTACCATAATTTTCAAAGATATACCTCAGTTGTAAATAATCATGCTGAACCATTCTGGTTTTTTCTTTACATAATGATTTTGGCTTCATTACCATTTACTCCTTTTTTGTATCATGGGATATTTAAAACCTTTAAGGATTTCTTTAAAAGTTCAAAAGAAAATTGCAATGTCACTGAAACCCTTTATACATATTCTCTATGTTGGTTAACGTCAGTTTTAATCTTCTTTAGCTTGTCTGCAACGAAACTACCTAGCTATTGGTTGCCAGCAATTCCAGCGTCGGCATTATTAATGAGTAATAGCTTTATAAGCTTAAAAAATATAAATAAAAGTTATTTATATTTCTGGTTTTTTAACATTTTAATTTTGTTTGGCTTCTCAATAGCGTTCTTTTTTTCGAACATTTGGTTGAGTTCAATTAATGATCCCGAAATGCCTAATCTTGTATCCGAACTTATAAGCTCTGGGATTATTTTCAAGGCAAAATTGTTCTTCTCTTCATTTACCCTTCTCGCAATAATCTTATTTTCTTTAAAATCTAGAAATATCCTTCTTTATCTCCAAATTTTCCTTTTAATTGGACAATCTTATTTGATGTCGCCAATTAGAAAATTAGCAGATACTTCAAGACAATTACCTTTAAGGAATATCTCAAAATTAATTTTAGATATTCGCGAGGGAAGGGAAACTTTAGCAATGATCGGTATAAGAAAACCTTCATTACATTATTATTCGAGACAAATAGTTTTTTATGAACCAAGCACTGAAGAGGGATTAATAAATCTTTCAGAAAGGCTAAATACTGATAGGAGAGAGAATTATGAGGATCAACCTGATTATGAATACAAATCTTTATTGGTTGTGATAGATGAATACTCTACCCGCCGAAAGCAATGGTTAAAAATTAATCATCAGAAGTTGGGTAAATTTGGGATTTATAATTTATGGCGAATTCAAAAAAGTGATTTAAAGAAGTATTCGAGATTTTTAGTTAAAAGTGGTTACAAATCTGACTGGGAAAATAGAAAAGTTGAAAAATTTTAACAAAGTCTTTTTTTAAGAAGAGCATTTTTTAAATCATCAATGCTGCACTTGCTTGGAATACTAATTTTATTTAAATCTTCCATTAATTCGAGATCGATAACAGAATCTTCGGCTAAAAAACTAAAAACTTCATTAATGGTTATTCCCATATCTTGAGCCATCTCTGAGATAAGCCTTAGAGTATCCCTCCTCACAGAAATCCTAAGATCTAAAGGAATATATTCATTTTCAGGATTTGCTGACTTCATACACTAAATCTTAAGACATTATTTAGTTATCAGGATATAATCTTTACAATATTCATTAATCATGTATTGAAGGCAATTATTCAAATTGTTTGGATAAATAAATTCATAAACATTTTTAATATAGGAATTGTAATTATTGAAATTAAGGTTGTAGTAAATAGAATTTTTGAAGCTATTCTTTGTTTCACACCATAAGCTTCTGCCATCAATATTGTGGATATTGCTGTTGGTGTTGCTGACTGAAGAGTTACTGCGGATGATTGATAGAAATTGAAATTTAAGAATTTACATATAATAAAAATAATAAAGGGAAGAATAAATAACTTTAATAAAATTGAAAATTTAATTTTCTCATTTAGATCCAATATCCTGTCATTTTGATTTGTTATTATTCCAAGTCTTGTTCCCACTATTATTATTGCCAAAGCAATAACTATTCTTGCAGGAATCCAAAGATAGTTGCCCAAAATTTCATCTATTTGAAAAAGATATGCAATAAGTACACCAATAATCCCTCTTGATGCAGGGCTATTTATCAATGCATTTATTAGTCCTTTGATGTTTGGGATGTTATTGCTATTGGATTTTTCTTGAAGCAAAAAAGGTCCAAATATCCAAGCGAAAAGTGTTGTTCCTAAATCAAATCCAATAGTGAAATTTATAGTTGTTGAGGGTAGAAGAGCTAGCGCAATTGGTATTCCAAGAAATGATGTATTACCTATTAGGCCTGCTAGCTGCAATGTGTAATTTGGAAGCCTCTTCTTAAATATTGGGATTATATTTATTAAAGTTATTAAAAATCCAATTACAGAGAATGCTAAAAATGCACTTTTGATTAGGTTTATATCTATACCTTCCTTCAATAGGAGACCCATTACACTTAATGGAATACCAAATCTTATTAGAGGTCTTGCTATATATTTTGAAATCTTTGGATTCTTTTTCCCCAGAAGAAAACCAAAGATTAAAAAAGGAATAATATTTATAAAAAGAGAGTAGATGGTATTAATTAAATATTTATTAAAGCAATATTAACTCGCCGTAGTGCAGTCAAAAAGTTTTTTATTGTTAATTGAGAATTTAAATCATTTTCCAGATTGCTTTGTCAGGAATTAGAGGAGATTTATATAAATTTTCTGGTTCTTTAGTCAAAACTCTCCATGTAGGAACCCTACAAGTTACGTAAGCAGGACTTTCTATTAAAACTCCTGGGTTCTCATCAAAAGTACATGTAAAGCCTTCTTTCCAATATCCACCATTGTTAAGGCTTCCTTTAAACCAAACCCAGCATTTTGAAGTTTTCAAGATCAGTAAATTTTTGTTATATCTTAATCAAGATTTAAGTAATAAATAAAAAGTTTATTTCTTTTAAAAAAAATTTTTACTCATTTTAATTTCTTGAAAAATATATTTTAGATATTAATATAAATAAATTTAAGATCAGGGTAATTAAATTTGCTATCAATATTGGTGTAGAAGAAATTTTATAACCGTAAATAATCCAAGACAAAACACCGATAATAAACATTATTAATGTTGTCAAAGAAACATCATCAGCCTTTTTTGTTTTTAAAGTTTTTATCAATTGAGGTAAAAATGCTGCTGTTGTTAAAATCGCTGCAAAATATCCAAATATATCTATATTCATAAAAATATTTTAAAAATTATTCTTTAATTAAAGAAGTCAAAAATTCTAAGGGAGCCCTCATGTTTGATGAATATCCAAGCACATCGTTTGAAAAAAATTTATAAATAATTTGATTTTCATTATTCAATAGAAAAGAAGCCCCTCTTTGAGGAAGGTATTCTTCATTAAGAATATAATCACTCCAATTTTGAATTATTTCATTCATATTATTTAATCTAAATGTTGCCAATTCAAGTGGTCTCAAATAACCATCCCCGAAAACCTTTTTAAAAGAATTACCCGAAAATTTTAAAAACTTTAAAATATCAATCTTGTCAAATTCTGAATAGATTTGCTCTGCTTTTCGGTCGCCGGTATAACCTCTAATAACTTCTTTAATTGTTTTTAAAGAATTTATCCCTGATAACATTAAAAGCATATTGATCCAACCTCCTAAACCAATATCTAATCCTTTTGATACTTTTAGATCATTATGGATTTGATTATCAGAGACAACTATTAAATTTTCTTTGTGAAAGCCAGTAAATTTACAGAATTTTTCTTTCCCATTTTGGTTCCCAATAGCAATTGCAAAAATGTCTAAATTTGTATATTGATTTTTATCGATAAAATTTTTCAAATTTATTGCATATTCAAAGCTATCAAAATCTCCTAATAAACCAAATAAAATAATTAATTTGAATTTTTTATGCCCATTAAAATTGAATTCTTCAATAAGATTTTTTATATCATTTTGAAAATTGTCAGTCACGATGGTTTGAATTTTTATAAATTGTTCTCAAAAAATTTTTCTTACCTTGATTAGTATAAAATTTTACATGAAAAAGTTTTTAAAGAAATTAATTTAATGTTTTTAGATTTTATTATTTTAATGTAAACATTTTGAAGTTATGACTGTAGGAATTTATTACGCAACTACAACTGGAAAAACTGAAGACGTGGCTGATCGTCTTCACAACTTTATCTCTTCAGCAGAAGCACCTAAAGATGTATCTGATGTGGATGATCTCTCCGAATTTGAAGGTCTTGATGGCATTATCTGTGGGATACCCACTTGGAATACTGGTGCCGATGAAGAAAGATCAGGAACTGCATGGGATTCAATCTTAGAGGATATTGGTGAACTAAGCTTATCAGGAAAAAAAGTTGCAATTTTTGGTTTAGGAGATTCTTCTACTTATACAGAAAACTATTGTGATGCAATGGAAGAACTTCATAGCTACTTCATAAAAGCAGGAGCTGATATGGTCGGTTACGTAGATAAATCATCTTATACATTTGATGAGTCAAAAAGTCTTATAGGAGAAAGCTTTTGTGGATTACCTCTTGATGAGGATAGTGAATCTGATTTGACCGATTCGCGTCTTGAAACATGGGCTTCTCAGCTTAAGGGCGAAATCCCTTCATTAGCGTAAGCTTTCTCAGATATTACTTCCCTTGCTTGTAACATTTGTTCTTTCACAATATGTTTTTTTTACATAAGTAATTAAATCTGTAAAGAACATGTAAAAACAATAGCGATAAGCAATATGCTCAATTTGCTGTTTACTTAAATCAAGTGTTACAAACTTACGGAAAATCTGATGTCACCTATGACTGGTACGCAGGGAATTCGGGTGTTGTTGGCCGTTCAGGTAAATTCATAGCTGCTCATGCTGCCCATGCAGGCCTAATGATGTTCTGGGCAGGAGCTTTTGGATTATTTGAATTGGCCCGTTACGACGCCAGTATTCCAATGGGTGCACAGAAAGCAATTGTTTTGCCTCACCTCGCGGGTATTGGAATTGGTGGCGTTGAAAATGGTGTTATTACAGAACCATATGGAATCGTTGTAATTTGCACATTACATCTTATTTTTTCTGCAGTACTGGGTGCTGGGGGATTATTACATTCCAACAAATTTGCAGGTGATCTTGGAGACTACCCAGAAAATAGTAAGCCACAAAAATTTGATTTCGAATGGGATGACCCAGATAAATTAACTTTTATTCTTGGTCATCATCTAATCTTTCTTGGTCTTGGGGCAATTATGTTCGTTGAATGGGCTCGTATTCATGGAATTTATGACCCAGCAATAGGATCTACAAGACAAGTTATTTACAACTTAGATATTGCCGCTATCTGGAATCATCAATTTGATTTTTTAAAAATAGATAGTCTTGAAGACGTTATGGGAGGACATGCTTTCTTAGCTTTCCTAGAAATAATAGGAGGTGTTTTCCATATTTGTACTAAACAATTTGGAGAATATACAGAATTTAAAGGAAAAGGATTACTTGGAGCTGAGGCGATTTTGTCATACTCAGTTGTTGGTGTTTCTTATATGGCTTTTGTTGCTGCTTTTTGGTGTGCTTCAAATACAACCATATATCCAGTTGATCTATATGGAGAACCCTTAAAGCTTCAATTTGAATTCGCTCCTTACTTTACTGATACAGTAGATTTAGGTTCAGGAGTGTATAGTTCAAGAGCTTGGCTTGCTAACACTCATTTTTATTTGGGTTTCTTTTTCTTACAAGGTCATCTTTGGCACGCACTAAGAGCAATGGGATTTGACTTTAAGAAAATTGGTCAAGCTTTTGATAATATTGAAAATACAAAAATTACTCAAAACTAGTTTAATCAAATAAAAAACCTCTCCTCTAACAGGGAGGTTTTTTTTTGTAGAATTACTTCACATACTTAAAAAATAAATGGATAATTTACGAGAAATTAATTGTAAGGAGATTTTCAAAAAGGCTTATGAAAATCGTTACACTTGGGAGAATGATTTTAATGGTTACCAAGGTAAATGTATTTTTTTTACTAATGATAATATTCACAAAGGTGACTTTATATTAGGTAAAAATTTTAAACCAAATATTCAAAATATAGAAGATGAGAAAGTTGTTAAAAGTATTGCCTCTCAGTTATTTGAAGTATGCATACATAGGGTAAAGAGAGAATTTGAATCAGTGCATTCAGAAAATGATTTTACATTACTTAAAAATTCTGAAAGTGGTATTGAAATGAGTGTTTCAGGTAAGAATCAAGGTGATAAATATAGGGTTAAAAATAATTGTATTAATATGGTCTACAGAAAAATTCATGGAACTATAATAGAAATTTTTGTAGAAGAATTTTTAGATACAGGAACAGGTTCTCTTAGTAAAAAATATAGTAGTCAACAAATTGATCCAGATACACTTGAGATAAATTCTCAAAAATTGGAATACGAGGATGAATTTCTAAATATGGGTAAAGACGATTATTGGATATTAAATTCTAGGACAATAAAATACTTAAACCAAAATCAAGAAGAAGAAACACAAAAATTTGTTTTCGAGGATCTATGCTTATTAAATTAGGTTTTTTATTCAACTAATCTAAATCCTTTATCAAGTAGTTTTTGATATAAGAGTCTTGCTCTAAAAGCCAGAATTTGCTCTTCATTTTCATTACTAATTACATGAAAATAATTATTATCTAATTTATTTTTGCTAAAGCATACATTTGCTTCTCCTAATCTTAAAGTCCAGTTCTCTTCTTTTGCTAAATGTTGATTAGGGCCAAGATCCCAAGGGCATTTTTCAGGATATTTTTCTCTTTTAGAACCCATACGATTAATTTTAACTACCCAATATTAGTAAAAATTTAAAAGTATGGCTATGAAAAATAGTTGATAACTTTTCATAGAGTTTTCGTTTAGTGCAATGCAATTAAAAATTTACTCTTTGGTCGCTATTAAACAATAAAATGGGTCTTTATTTAAAAAATTAAAGATATTAAGTGCTGGTTCAGTAAACTTTCTGATAATTTTTGGCTCATTAAATCCATTTGAGATTAAAACTTTTCTCACATATTTGACTCTCTCTTCTTCAGTAGATGAAGTCCATATGTTAGGAGCTTTATGCCAAAATGCTCTGTTTGAAAAAGCGATAATAATCTTGCCATTTCTACTCAATATTCTTGCAATTTCTTTGGTTAAACTCTCTGGATATTGTAAATATTGCCATGCGGCTACCATCAAGCAATAATCGACACTTTCTTTATCTAAAGGAATTTGTTGGCTTAAATTAAAATTTTGTATCCAAAAAGAATCAAAAATTTTGTTTTTTTCAAGTTCTTGTTCGTTTAAACCATGTCCAATAACTTTTTTATATTTTTTCCCTTTAGGTAAATAACTATCCCAACTGGACATTAAATCAAGGACGGTCGAATAATTATCAATTTCTCTTTCATATAAATCAGATAGATTTTGTCTGAAGTTTGCATCTAGATGATAAACAAATTTTGGATCAGCATAAAATTCTTCATCATTACTCTCATCAAGTTTCTTCCTTTGATAATTATTTAAAACTTCCAAGATAAGTAATTTAATATCTATATAACAAATTTAGTAAATAGAAATTCTAATTGTGTATTAGGAATTTTTTATTTAATAAATTAAAAATTCTCACAAAAACTAGACATCTATTGAAAAAAAGTTAAATTATTAATTAATGATTTAATAATGATGATTGAGTTCAAGAGGAGCAAAAAAAATAGGTCTAAAAATGCTCTTTTCAATCCTTATAAAAACGGAATAAGTTCATACGATATGGCATATCTTTCATCAAAAAGAAATTTAAAAAATAAGACTGTTTATCTAAAAAATGATACTAAGAAAGATTATCTTGCTGCATAGAAATGCCTTATATTAATGTTTCGACTTCAGCAAAAGTAAATGATAAAGGTAAATTACTCGAAGAAATTTCAATTCTTATTTCATCTTTAACTAACAAATCAAGAAGTTTTGTTATGGCGAAAATAGATGATAATTGCCAAATGTACTTTGATGATGAGACACCTTCTATCTTTTTAGAAATCAAATCAATAGGTTCTCTAAATCCCTCAGAAATGGCAAAGCCAATATCAGATTTTGTATATGAGAAAATGGGGATCCCAATAGATAGGATTTATATTTCTTTTAATGATGTACCAGCTTCATTGTGGGCTTGGAATGGAAGAACATTTGGTTAAGAATTTTTTTGATATAAAGCTAATGGAAATAAATAAATTAGTCGATTTAAATAATCTTAGAACTGCACCTCAATTAAGTCATAGTCAAGAAAAAAAACTTTTAGAGGAACTAGAAGCAAATATTTTTAATGCAGATTGGATAACAATAGGCATAATGGCAACTAGTGATAATAAAGCTATTGAGGCATTGCAATCAATTTCTAAGAAATATCCCTCAATTAAATTTAGGAATCTAGGTTCCCTTCATGCTGATGGAGGTGTTTTTTTAAAAGCTAATCAAAAAACTAGTAATGTTTTTGTCAGATCTGAAAATGGTCTTGGAGAAGGAATTTTAATAACATGTCAGTATGACGAAGGTGCTAAAGAATCTAATACTTTTGGACCATTGCCATTAGATTTTTTTACATAAATAATTCCTCATTTATTTTTTTAAAGGATCTATTTTTATGAAAGCTTATTATCGGATGATATTTTTGAGAACTTGGATTTTAAAATATTTTTTGCTTTAAGGCTTTGTTATTATGTCTAATGGCATTGATCTAAATTTTTCCACTATTTTAATTAAATGTTTTTTCAGGATATAATTAAAAATTTAAATAATTTTTGGTCGGAAGAAGGTTGTTTGATTATGCAGCCATATGATACCGAAAAGGGTGCTGGAACAATGAATCCGCATACCTTTTTAAGAGCTATTGGACCAGAGCCCTGGAGTGTTGCATATACGGAGCCATGTAGAAGACCTGCAGATGGACGTTTTGGTGATAATCCAAATAGGGCGCAACATTACTTTCAATATCAAGTAATAATTAAACCCTCGCCGGAAGGAATCCAGGAAAAATATTTGACATCTTTAGAATCTCTTGGGATTAATCCTAGAAATCATGATATTAGATTTGTGGAAGATAATTGGGAATCACCAACTCTTGGAGCTTGGGGTGTAGGTTGGGAAGTTTGGTTAGACGGGATGGAAGTTACTCAATTTACTTATTTCCAACAATGCGGGGGGATAGATTGTAACCCAATCCCAATTGAAATTACTTATGGATTAGAGAGGATTGCAATGTTTTTGCAGGATAGGGAAAGTATCTGGGACTTAAATTGGAACAAAGATTTGAAATATAGAGATATTTGGCTTCAATTTGAAAAAAGTCAATGCAATTATAATTTTACTGAATCTAGTGCTGATAATCTTAGAAAATTATTTGAAATTTACCAAGCAGAGGCAAATAATTTAATCGAAAAGAAATTAACTTATCCTGCCCTTGATTTTGTTTTGAAATGTAGTCATACTTTTAATTTACTTGATGCAAGGGGAGTTATCTCGGTGACAGATCGTGCGCAATACATAGAAAAAATTAGAAAATTAGCAAGAGAAGTTGCATCATCATGGTCAGATGAAAGAGAATCCCTTAACTTTCCATTGATAAAAAACTAATTTAGATAATTTATGAACTAGAAAAATTGATAGTATAAAAAGTCACATCAGAATGAAACTTATATTCCTTCCCTTTTTTGTTACGCTCGATACAGTATAGTTACCCGTTTTTATGGGTTTTTTCAAGTGTGAGGTAAAATGAAACTCTTCCAACAATTGTTGGTAGCAGGTGCAACAGTGAGCTTTATAGCTCCAATTGCTGCTCAAGCTTCCGACGTTGTCAACATTGAAGAAATGAATAGCTACGCTCGTAGTCAAACAAAATCTTCAAGAATTGACAGCAAGACATTCATTAACGAAGTTAGTGAAGACATTGCAAAACTTAAAGGTCGTGTTGATGGCCTAGAAGCTCAACAAAATAATTTCGAAGCAGGTGCTTTTTCAGGGACTACAACCATGGATGGAAAAGCCGCCATGTGGATTGGTGGCGTAGACGGTGGTGATGAAATCGGCGATACCGAAGCTATTGAAACTGGTTACATCTATTCAATGAACTTGAATACAAGTTTTAATGGTGATGATAACCTCTACATTCGTCTAAAAGCAGGTGATGTTGGTGGAACACCAACCGACGCGGCTGGGAAAAACGATACTAGTATTTGGGATAACAAATCTACTTACCACATAGAAACAAAAGACACTGATAATTCTCTTAAGGTAGATAAAATTTGGTATACAACCCCAATTGGTGAAAACATCACAGCCTTTGTAGGTCCAAAGATCGAGAATTACTACATGTATATAACTCCTTCCATATACAAGCCAGGTGCTTTGAAGTCAATGAAACTTGGTGGTAACGCTAACTTTGGAGCTAGTACAGATGTTGGTGCTGGATTTAAATACGAGACAGATGGTGGATTTGGTTTTGCATCTAACGTAGTTTCCAAAGACGCTGATAATGCTGCTGGAATGCTAGGTAAGTCTGACACAAATAAATGGGACACTCAGTTGGCCTATACAACTGATAAATGGCATGGTTCTGTTACTTACTCTAATCAGCAAAACTGGTCAAGTCATGCATACAACGCTACCAAGCAGGCAGCAGCTATGAAATCCGGTGACTTTACTGGCTACGCTTTTAGAGGTTATTGGATGCCAGAAGATACAGGTACTGCTACTCCTGAAATATCTGTTGGTTATGATATTAGATCTGCAGATGACACTGTTACTTCTGGAACAGGTAAAGAATCTGATAGCTACTTTGTTGGTTTAACTTGGAAAGATATGTTCCAGGCAGACGACAGAATTGGTTTAGCTTTTACTCAGCCACTTAAAGTAACTGAGTGTAATGGTACATGTACAACTGCTGAAGTTGATCCATTTGTTTGGGAAGCTTATTATTCTTTCAGACCTAATGATTCAATCGAAGTTAGACCTGCAATCTTCGGAGGCTCAGATGTTTACGAAGATGGAGATGATATCTTCGGTACCGTTTTAACCACTGTATTCAAATTCTAAATCTTGATTTTGATAATAAAAAAGGCCTCAAAATTGAGGCTTTTTTTTTATTCAATAAAAAATATCTTA
>QCBT01000009.1 GCA_003281525.1 Prochlorococcus sp. AG-347-J06
AGGAAAGTGGTGGAAAAAGTCAAATATATGCTGCAAAACCAAGAAATGATAAGTTTAATCAAATAAATTCTTGGATTGAAGAGATTAACAAAAGGCTTAATTCTAAAAATGTTATTGATTTTATATATGATATTTCTAAGGATGATCTTTTATCTAAATATTTTTACATTGAAAATATATCTAAAGAAATTAATAAACATAATCTAAAATTAGATTTTACTGAATTTAATTTATTACAAAATAAAATTTATAAAATAAAAGAAGGTTTTTTTACTGAATTTGTAAGAATATTTACCCAATTAGCTTATATAAAATTAATTGAATTAAAGAAAAGTTTTTCTATTTTCAACTTCAATGATCTTATAAAGACTGTAGAAAATACATTTCTAGATTCCGAAATTAGTAATAGTAATACTCTATCTAAAATTCAAAAAAGATTTAAATGTGTCTTAGTTGATGAGTTCCAAGATACAGATATTACTCAATGGAATTTAATAAAAAAGTTCTTTAATATAAAAAATCATTTTTTACTTTGCGTAGGTGATCCTAAACAAGCGATTTACAAATTTAGGGGTGGAGATATTGAAACTTACTTAGATGCAAGATCTAATGCAATCGAAGTTTTTAGTCTTACAGATAACTATAGATCCTCAAAAAAGTTAATCGATGTAATTAATAAACTATATAAGAATGGACTTAAACAATCACAACTAAACTATAGTAAATTAACCTCAAGAATTAATGAAAATATTAATCCAGAATTTAAATTTAATGATGTATTTGAAATTGTAGAATTTTCAAAAAAAGAGACTGATATAGAGGATCTTGTAACTGATTACATAATTAACTTTATTTTAAATAATAAAGATATTGATATTAATAAAATTGCGATTCTTACATTAAATAATTCGCAATGCTTAGATTTTAAAAAAAAATTAAATCAGTTTAATCTCCCATGCAAAATTAAAAATAAACAAAATATTTTTGATACAGAAGCAAGTTCACTACTATTTTTATTCATTGAATGTTTATTAAATCCGAGGTCTTTAAAAAAGATAACTTTGCTTGCTACTTCAAAGTTTATAGAAATAAAATTAGAAGATTTACTTGATCATGGAATTAGTAATAATTTAGAAATTTTAATTAATAAATGCATTAGTTGGTCCCAAGAACTAAGAGAAAAAGGTTTTTTAAACATTGTTAATGAAATACTTATAAATTACAAGCCATCCTCGATTATTCAAGATCCAGATTTAAATTCAAATTTATTTCAACTTTCAGAAATTGTTGAAATAGAATTAATAAATAATGATTTTGATCTCAATATAGTCTTCAAATGGTATAAAAATCAGTTAGATCATATTTTAAGAAATTCTACTAGAGAAGATTTTTTGACGAAAGATTATAATCTTCAAAATGGAATAAATCTTTCTACCATTCATAGTAGTAAGGGTCTCGAATTTGAAATAGTCCTATGTCCATATCTCTCAAATATTTCAAATAAGTCAAATAAAATTAAGGGACCTCTTTGGAAATCAAATATTGATAGAAATATATACGTTAATATTTCTAATAATTACGCGAAGGTTGAAAAATTTAAATTAATAGAAGAAAAAGATTTATTTAAAGAGAGTGAGAGGTTAATTTATGTAGCACTTACAAGGAGCAAATATAAACTTATTGTTTTTAATGATTTAGAGGATACAAATAATATTTTAAATAATGATTTACTTAATAATTTGGAAAATATCAATATTTATAAGTCTACTTTTGAAGTAAGCATAGAAAAAAAGAAAATAAAAGAAATTTTTTCTAAGTTCCAAACCAACCGATTCAATAATAATCTTTGGAAGATCGATAACATTAATAAAAAAATATCTAATGTATTTAATTCTGATCAATTTATTTCTTATTCAAGTTATTCTTCTTGGATACGTAAAGATAAAAATATTGATTCAGTCATTAATCAATATAAGGATTATGAAGATAATATATCAATTATCAAAGATTCTAATTTTAAGAATTCAAAGAATTATCCTAATTATTTTTCTTATCCAAATCCCTTAAGTGAATTTCCAAAAGGAACTATTGCTGGAACTTGCCTACATAAAATAATAGAAAGATTTGAATTTAGAAATGATAATAATCAAGAATTAATTGATTTAATTATTGAGGAATTGAACTTTCATCAAATCGATACTTCTTTTGCTTTTAAAGTAAAAGATGCGATTTTAAGAATCATAAATATATCTTTAGGAAGAGAATTACAAAATAAGAAACTAGTTGATATTCCAAATGAATACTTAATTAAGGAACTCAAATATGATTTAAACCTATCTTATGAAGGTAGAATTATTAATTCTAATGATATATCAAATTGCTTTTTTTTAGATCAGGAATATGAATTTGGTGAAGAATATGCAAATAAAATAAATGATCTTCAAATTATGAATAAAGGCTTTCATTCAGGATGTATTGATTGTGTTTTCCCTGTAGGAAATAAATTAGAAGATAGTAAATGGTGGGTAATTGATTGGAAAAGTAATTTGATTTCTGGTAGTGATAATAGTGATTGTTTACCAAGAAACTATAACTATGAAAACATGAGAAATGAAATGATTAAACATCATTATCCATTGCAATCTCATCTTTATTTATTAGCATTGCATAGATTATTAAAGTGGCGACTTAAAAATTATCAACCAAATAAACATCTAGGAGGATATATTTATTTGTTCTTAAAGGGATTGCCAGATTTTGAATTATTTGAAAAATCTAATTATGAAGATATATCTCCAGGTATTTTTATTAGCAAAGCACCTTTAAAAAGAATTAATTATTTAGATAACCTTTTTTAGAATGACTAAAAATACTACAGATATTGAAAAGTTTCAATACGATCATATATTTAATTTAATATTAGTTATTTTTAAATTTAGTGAAAAAAAATATGGAAATTTCGTAAAAGATGTAATAAAAATTTTATTAGAGTTTGAAAAAAATGGTGAAACTATTATTGATGTTGATAATAGTTTAATAATCTTTGAATTATTAGAAGATGGCTGGCCCAATAAACATATAGATGTTCTAAAAAATATAGGTTTGATTGGTCCCCTTGATTCTCCATTCGTATTAGTAAATAGAAAATTATCCTTATCAAAATGGTCAAAAAAGATAGAACGAGTAATTAATTCATTTCTAAAAAAAATAGATACAGATAATTTAATGAAATCAATAATTTATAAGGATGATAATAAAATTGATCAAATTAAACATATATTTAAATATTCAAACCTAGTTTTCCTTCAAGGAGGACCAGGTACGGGTAAAACCACTTTAATAATAAAGTTAATAGTAGAACTCCTTCAAATTGATAACTTTTTAAATATTGGTTTATCTGCTCCAACTGGTAAAGCTACAGCTCGTTTAAAGGAAGCTCTTAATGATAAAAAAAATATTTCCTTTAGCAAATTTCTAGACCAAATAGAATTTCAAACTTTACATAGATGGATTTTAAATTCTCAAAATAAATCACTTAACTTGAAATTTAAACTAAAAGAGCTTGATATTTTCATAATTGATGAAATGTCAATGGTTAATATCGATTTGATTGAATCAGTTTTAAATTTGCTAGCAAAGGACTGTAAAATTATTTTAGTTGGAGATAAAAATCAATTGTCTCCAGTAAATAACTGCTCTATATGGAATTATTTATTTGAATATTCCGATAATAGTTCAATTAAATCTTGTGTAGTAAATTTAGAAAAAACTTATAGAAATATTGGAGATATAGCATTAATTAGTAGTTTAATATTTAATAATGATTTTTCTTTACTTAATCAAAAGATAAAAGAATTAGAAAAAGATAATAATTCAAAAGAAATTACTATTTCAAAGAGTAGAGAAAAAGATATTCCAAAAAATCTATTATTTTCGATTACAAGTTATTTAAAACAGTTAAATATTTCAACTTCAAATTTAAGTAAAAAAAAATATATATTTGATAAGAGTATTGATAATTTATTGCTTAATGAAAAAGATTTAGTAGATAAGATATTCCTGGATTTACAAAGTAACTTGATTTTATGCGAAAAAAATTCCGGAATTTGGAGTGTTGAATATTTGAATGAAATTGTTTTTGGTCAAAAAAAACCATATGACCTTAAAACTCTTAACGAGGGTGTTCCCATAATGTGTACAAGAAATAATAATGAACTTGGATTGTCAAATGGGGATATTGGAGTAGTTATAGGTTTAAAAAATAAAAGAAAATATCTTTTTAGAAAATTTAATGATAAAAACGAAGAAATTGTCGCATTAATTGATCCATCTAATTTAGAAAATGTTGTACCAGCAATAGCCATTACTATTCATAAGTCTCAAGGAAGTGAATCTGAAAAAGTAAACATTTTGTGGTCCCAAAAATATAGAAGAAATAAACATTCATTAAAAGAAAAAAAAGATAATCAAAATATCTTTTGCAGAGATAATTTTGAAAGAAGGTTATTTTATACTGCTGTTACAAGAGCGAAAAAATTTTTAAATATATATTATTTAAATTAAATTTTATTTTTGAAAAATTAGTAATATCTTAACCACAAGATGTTAGATTAATAATTCGGCTCTGTAAGGCTAATCAACAATTTAAATCAATTTAGATATTTGTTGAATGCCTAATCAGAAGATTATTAGGCATTTAAAATGGCTTTAAAAAAAGATAGTAACTCTCTTGGTAGTGAGTGGGAAAAGTCTCAGAATGAAGATTCTTCTCCAATAGATTTCAATAACTTAGATAACAAAAAAGAAATTGAATCTCAACTATTGGAAGTATCGAAAGGTGATGACAATGAGAATGGATTTCTCGATTTTGGGTTTAATCAATCGATCTTAAACTCGTTAAAAAATAAAGGATATAAAAATCCAACTCCCATCCAAAAAGCTGCAATTCCCGAACTAATGTTAGGCAGAGATTTACTAGGCCAAGCACAAACAGGAACAGGAAAGACTGCAGCTTTCGCATTACCATTAATAGAAAAACTTACAGATAATAAAGAATTGAATGCCAAGGTTTTAGTTATGACTCCTACAAGAGAATTAGCAACTCAAGTGGCAGATTCTTTTAAAAGTTATAGTTCTGAATCTAGTAATTTTAAGACAGTTGCAATATATGGAGGTACCGACTATCGAAATCAGATTTCTGCATTGAAAAGAAAAGTTGACGTAGTAGTTGGAACCCCTGGCCGAATAATGGATCATATAAGGCAGGGAACTTTTAAGATTAAAGACATAAATTGTCTTGTTTTAGATGAGGCAGATGAAATGTTAAATATGGGTTTTCTTGAAGATATTGAATGGATAATAGATCAACTTCCGGAAAATAAGCAGATGGTATTGTTTTCAGCCACAATGCCTAGTGAGATAAGAAATATAGCAAAAAAATATCTAAATGATCCCGCCGAAATATTAATCAAAAGTGTCAAAAAAGAAACTCAATTAATTTCGCAAAAATTTCTATATGTACAAAGGCATCATAAGTTAGATGCATTAAAAAGAATATTAGAACTTAAGAACGAGGGAGTAATAATTTTTGTGAGGACAAAATTACTTACTACTTCAATAGCCGAAGCATTAGAGAATTCAGGTCATAGTGTGGCAGTACTTAATGGAGATATACCTCAAAATCAAAGAGAAAATACTGTAGATAGATTAAAAAAAGGATTTATTGATATCCTTGTTGCCACTGATGTCGCAGCTAGAGGATTAGATGTTGAAAGGATAAAACTTGTTGTAAATTACGATTTTCCTTTTGATAAGGAAACATATACTCATAGAATTGGAAGAACAGGAAGGGCAGGTAGATCAGGAGAAGCAATTTTATTTGTTAATCAAAGAGAAAAACATTTTCTAAGAAACTTAGAAAACTCAACAAGAACTAAGATTGAAGAAATTAATATACCAAGTAATAAATTAATAAATGAAAAAAGGATGGAGAAACTTATAGAGAATGTTAATGAGAGTTCTTTAGCTAAAGATGAAAATGAAGAAAATAAAGCTTTGATTATTGATGTACTAGATAATTTAAAAGAAAAATACTCTATGGATGACTCAAATATCGCAATGTCGGCTATTAATTTAGTAATAGGTAATAAATCATTTTTTGTTAATGAAGATGATTCTTGGATTCATAAACAAAATAATAATGATCGAAATAGATCAAATAGAAATAGTAATAATCGTTTGAGAAATTCAAATAGGAGAAATAATTATCAAAATGATTCTTTTGAAACCTATAAATTTAACTTTGGTAAATTTGATGGGGTTAGAGTTGCAAATATTATATCCTCAATTTGTAATTCAACTAATATAAATGGAAGATCCATAGGAAAGATACAGATTTTTAATGATTACAGTTTGGTCGATTTACCAAGAGATCTGCACACAGAAACTAAAAATAAATTAAAAAAAATTAAAGTTAGAAACTAGGTATAGAGAATGAAAGCTAGCAAATATAAATTATTTATTTTTGTGAATCTGATAATTCTATTCAACTCTTTTAATAGTTACTATCTAGCTCAAACGAAACGCAATTCAATTATAAAATTATTTTGTCTTCAGAGTGTCAAAGAGGAAATGTTGAAAGCAGAAATGGTATATAGTGAAGAAATTGCGAATGAAACTTGTGATTGTTACTACGAAGAATTTACACAAACTTCAAGTCATCAAGATGCAAAAACAAAATGTAAATTAGAAACTAAAAAAAATTTAAATCATAATAGAAAAATTTAATTGTTATTTTATGAGGTTAAAGAACAATAAAAATCCAATAATTAGACTTTATTTAAATCTGATTGAGGAAAGAAGATTACTATTTTTTGCTTTTCTTAGTTCCATAATTAATAAAATATTAGATTTAGCTCCCCCTGTAATAATTGGTCTTGCAGTTGATATCGTTGTAAAGGAACAGAATTCATGGATTGCTGGTTTTGGGATAAAAGAAGTACCAGCACAATTGATTTTTCTTGCATTTGCCTCAGGAATAGTTTGGTCTGGTGAATCCTCCTTTGAATATTTATATTCGATTTTATGGAGAAATTTGGCTCAGCTATCTCAACATAAATTAAGAATTAAAGCTTATGAGCATATCCAGGAATTAGATATGGATTTTTTTGAAAATGATAACACTGGAAGATTATTATCTATTTTGAATGATGATATAAATCAACTAGAGAGATTTCTAGACCAAGGGGCTAATCAGATTATTCAATTATTTATAACTGTCTTAATAATTGGGGGCACTATGATTTTTGTCGCCCCAAAAATCGCTTTATTTGCTTTCTTCCCTATCCCAATCATATTTTTAGGATCAATTAAATTTCAAAGGAAGCTTGCTCCAAAATATAGAGATGTTAGAAATAAAGCTGGAATGTTGGCATCAAGACTTAATAATAATTTAAGTGGAATTCTAACCATAAAAAGTTTTACTAAAGAAGAATGGGAACTTAATAGATTAAATAAAGAAAGTTTCGATTATCAAAGAAGTAATAAGGCTGCAATAAAATTATCTTCTGCTTTTATCCCGCTTATAAGATTTGCAATCTTATTCGCTTTTATAGCGATTCTATTAATTGGAGGGTTCCAAACTTGGAATAAGACACTTGATGTAGGAACTTATAGTTTTTTAGTGTTCATTACACAAAGACTATTATGGCCTTTAACTACTTTGGGGCATGTTTTAGATGATTTTCAGAGATCTATGGCTTCAATAGATAGAGTGATTGATCTCATAGATACGCCTATAAAAATAAAAGATGGAAAAATAAAAATTAAAACTAAAGATATCAAAGGCGAAATTATTTTTAATAATGTAAATTTTAATTATCCTGGAAGAGATTTAACTTTAAAAAACATAAATTTCAAAATTGAAAATAACTCAACATTAGGAATTGTTGGTTTAACAGGTTCTGGGAAAAGTACAATAATAAAGCTACTACTTAGGATTTATGATAGTAATAATGGTTCAATAACCCTTGATGACATTCCTATTAAAGAAATAAATTTGAAAGATTTAAGAAAGTGTATCTCTTTAGTAAGTCAAGAAACTTATTTATTTCATGGAAGTGTACAAGAAAATATTGCTTATGGCTCAATCAACCCTACTCTTAAAGATATCATTAATGCTTCAAAGATTGCGGAAGCTCATAAATTTATTAAACAATTACCAGATGGTTATAAGACTATAGTTGGGGAAAGGGGCCAAAGGCTCTCAGGCGGACAACGTCAAAGAATTGCCTTAGCAAGAGCTGTTTTAAAGGATGCTCCAATATTAATATTAGATGAAGCTACAGCCTCAGTTGATAATGAAACAGAGGCTTTAATTCAAAAATCATTATCTAAAATCACAAAAGAAAGAACAACTATCGTAATAGCTCATAGATTAAGCACTATAAAAAATGCGGATAATATTGTTGTTATTGATAAAGGGAAAATAGTTGAAAGCGGAAAACATGAAAAACTACTAGGTCAGAACAAAATATATGCTGATTTATGGAACGTTCAAGTAGGAATCTAGTACATAATTTCTGAACTATATTAAGAAGTTAAATGATTCAATAACATTACTAAAAATATCGTCAACTTTATTCCATCTCTCTTCATTTGTCCCAACTGCGAAAGTGTAAAGTGTTCCTCTATCAATTACGACAGTAGCTAATTCGTGCCTGGCCTGTTCACTTAAATTTAATTCATACTCTAAATCATAGAAAATATGACTGGATGACTCCCTCTTATTGGCATTTATAAGTTTTACCTCTCTACCTGAACCTTCGGGGGCAATGACTTTATCAATTAATGTTTGACCTACTTCACTTGGGCTTCCTAATTGCTCTAATTTAACCTCTTTATTTACATCAGAAATAACTAAACTTAAGGTCTCATTACTATTTATTAAATCATGATAAATAATTTCAGGTCCTCCCTCGACTTTTACTCTCGTCCATCCTGTTGGATACAAAAAGGCATATCTTCCATCTGGACTTTGATAAGCTTCTAATCCAGCATTGAGTCCGCCACTACAAGCACTCAGTATTAAACACAAAAAAATCAAAAATAGATATTTGAATGGGTTAAGTTTAATATTTTTCATTTTGTTTGAAATTACTAACTAAAAACATAATAAAACATTAAAAGCAAACAATTATGGCAATTCAGAATTTTGCGTCTAAATTATCCCTAGAAATAGTTTAATTTTGATTACTTATACCAAACCGCTTTCAAAATTAATTGGTCATTTTGAGAAGTTCCCAGGGATTGGTCCAAGAACAGCACAACGATTAGCCCTGTTTATTTTAAAACAACCTGAAAGTACAATAAAAGATTTTTCAAAGGCTCTGTTAGAAGCACATAGTAATGTTGGACGTTGCAAAAAGTGTTTCAATTTGACTTCAGAAGATGAATGTGAAATTTGTAAAAATACTGAAAGAAATCAGAAATTAATTTGTGTAGTAGCAGAAACTAAAGATTTGCTTGCTTTGGAGCGCGCCAGAGAATTTAAAGGTGTCTACCATGTTATTGGTGGTTTGATCTCTCCAATGGATTCTGTGGGCCCCGAACTCTTGGAAATAAGAAGCTTGGTAGAAAGAGTTAATAATTCTGAAATAGATGAGATCATATTGGCATTGACCCCGAGTGTTGAGGGAGATACAACAAGTCTTTATATTGGAAAATTGTTAGCACCTTTTACTAAAGTTACGAGGATTGCATATGGCCTCCCAATGGGCAGTGAACTTGAATATGTAGATGAAGTTACTCTTGCAAGGGCGTTAGAAGGAAGAACAAAACTAAATTAGACCATGAGAAATAATAATTTAATCAATAAAGAAAAAATCTTAAGACTTCCCTCTTGGATCAAATTTCCTATTAGTAAAGCTTCAGAATTCGAAAAAATACAAACACTCATCAAAAAATCAAATATTCATACTATTTGTGAAGAAGCAAGATGTCCAAATAGAGCAGAATGTTATGCCTCAGGAACAGCCACTTTCTTACTGGGTGGATCGATATGTTCTCGTTCATGTGCTTTTTGTCAGGTAAATAAAGGTAGACCTAGTTCTATCAATATTGATGAATGTACTCAAGTCGCTGAAGCAGTGAAAGTACTAAATTTGAAATATGTTGTTTTGACATCTGTAGCAAGAGACGATCTCCCTGATCATGGTGCAAATTTATTTATATCTACAATTGATGAGATTAGAAAAATTGATTCAACAATTAAAATAGAGGTTTTAACTCCTGATTTATGGGGTGGGGGCAAAAATTTTGATGAAACTAATAAACTTCAGACTGAGAGATTGAAGATGATTTTAGAAAAAGATCCAGTATGTTTTAATCATAATCTTGAAACTGTTGAAAGACTGCAAAAAGAAGTTAGGAGGGGGGCAAATTACAAAAAATCCCTTGGTTTACTAAAAAAGTCAAAAGAAATTGCTCCTCATATTCAAACTAAATCAGGCATTATGTTAGGCCTTGGGGAAAAACTGGATGAAATAAAAAATACAATTTATGATCTTAAAAAAATAGATTGTGATCAAATTACAATTGGCCAATATTTAAGGCCCTCATTCAATCATTTAGCAGTTAAGAAATATTGGGATCCAACAGAGTTTGAATATTTATATCGCTTCTCTAAGGAATTAGGATTCAAAAAAGTATCTTCTGGCCCCTTAGTTAGAAGTAGTTATCATGCGGGTTAAATTTCTTCAATTAAAGAGAGTTTCTTTTCAAGTTTTTTCAATATGGAAATACACTCCCCGTTCATAAGTGTACCTGCACCTCCCCAAACCAATCTTAATAAAAGATCTTCTGGGCTAGAACCAACTTCTTTTACAATTTTGAATCCTATTAACTTGAAATATCTTACAAGTTTTTTACTGTATCCTTCACTATCAAAAATAGCTAAAAGTCTTGCTTTGTTGCTTGATTTTTTTTCAATTGCCCAAGCCATAGTTGTTGCCCATATTAATTCAGAAACAAAAGCAGGAGCCTTACTAAGGATTCTTAATGTATCAAGCTGAATACCCTGTTTATTTAGATAAGTCCAACCTTTCATTTCGGCCCAAATCTTAATGATGTTATCTTTCTGTTCTGCAATAACGATTCTAAAGAAACATAATCCAAGAGTTTCTCTAACTTGAATTTTAATTAATAATCCAATATTACTCGCTAATTTTTCTAATTCTTCAACCTTCATGATTTTGAAAATTAGTCCTTATAGATTTTATGATTTTCCACTTTTAATCTTTCGATCTGTTTTTGTCTTTCTTCAAACCTTTTCCTATCATCATCACTAAATTGATCTATGCAGAAATGACATTGGATACCCTTTCTATATTCTTTTCTTTCTTGATCTTGAATTGAAACTGGCATTCCACATGCATGACAAATCGAGTAGGAGCCTTTTTCTAATTCTTGATCTAAAGCAACTCTTTTATCAAAAACATAACATTCACCTTCAAATAAGCTTTTTTCTTTTGGTATGTCATCAAGGTATTGAAGGATGCCCCCTTGTAGGTGATATATGTTTTTATAACCTTTCTTTTTCAGCAAACTAGTAGCTTTTTCACACCTTATTCCTCCGGTACAAAACATTGCTATGTTTGTAGACGCTCTATTTTCTAAATGGTTATCTAAATGATCATCTACCCACTTGGGGAATTCGCTAAAATTTTCTGTATTTGGGTTTATTGAGTTCTGAAATGTACCTATAGAAACCTCATAATGATTTCTAGTATCAATGACTATTGTATTTTGATTTTTAATTAACTTATTCCAATCAGCTGAGTCAATATAGGTCCCATTATTTTCTGAAGGGTTTATTTCTGGGACACCCATGGTAACTATTTCTTTCTTGATTTTTATTTTTAATTTTTTGAAGACTTTGTTTTTTGAATAATTTACTTTAATATTCAAATTTCTATTATCTGCATATTTATTGAGTAAATTGATAACAATATCAATTACATTTGTCTCAGCACAAATTGTTCCATTAATACCTTCACTTGCAAAAATAAGTAAACCTGATAGGTCGTTTTCATTTTCTATTTCTAATAATTTATTCTTTAGATCAACAATTAAGTTTTCTTGAAAAGGGAAGAAAGAGTAAAGAGAAACTATTTTATAATATTTGCCTTTCATAAAGAAGATAATGTTTTTTCGCAAGTTTCAAAATCTTTGTTAAATGATACTCCAACCTCTTTAAGAAGTTTTCTGTCTGATTGAAAAGATGGATTTGATGTTGTGAGCAACTCATCTCCATAAAAAATTGAATTTGCTCCACATTGAAAACATAATATTTGGGCTTCTTTTGAAAGCTTTTCTCGCCCTGCACTTAATCTTATTTTACTTTTAGGCATAAGAATTCTTGCTGTGGCTATCATCCTTATCATTTCAATAGAATCAATTTCTTGATTATCTTCTAAACCAGTACCTTCAATAGCTACTAATGAATTTATAGGAACACTCTCAGGGTGAGGATTCATGTTTGAAAGCACTTCTAAAAGAGATGCTCGATCTCCACTAGTTTCACCCAAGCCTATTATCCCTCCACAACAAACATTTATTCCTGCATTCCTAACTCTTTTGATAGTATCAAGTCTGTCTTGATAAGTTCTAGTCGTAATAATATTTTTATAATGCTCAGGACTAGTATCAAGATTGTGGTTATACGCGGTCAAACCTGCATCAGCCAGTCTGGAAGCTTGTTCTTCTGTAAGCATCCCAGCAGTAACGCATGCTTCCATCCCTAAATCTCTTACGCCGCTAACCATCTCTAACATTGCATTAAAAGATTTCCCATCTCTAATTTCTCTCCATGCCCAACCCATACAGAACCTATCTGCACCCTCATTTTTTGCTATTTGAGCTCTTGATAAAACCTCTTCAACTTGAAATTGTGGATGACTTTTGATTTCGCTAGCACTATAAATTGATTGGCTACAGTACGAACAATTTTCTTCACATCCACCAGTTTTTACGCTGAACAATGATGCTAATTGAATATCGTATTTGTTAAATTTCCTATGAACGGTTTGTGATTCCCACATTAAATCAATAAGAGGCATATTAAGTATTTCCAAAATCTCCTCTTTATTCCAATCGAACCTAATTTCTTTACATAACTGATTATTTGAATTAGCCATTTTTATTAGGAAAATATTGCGAATCTTCAAAAGATTCATTTGGTAATGATTCTATACCGCCGAAACGTCTATTTCTTGATTGGTAATCAATTATTGCTTTAAGAAATTCATGCTCATTGAATTCTGGCCAAAGAACGTCAGATATATAAATTTCTGAATATGCTAATTGCCATAATAAAAAATTACTTATCCTTTTTTCACCACTAGTTCTTATTAGTAATTCTGGATCATTAATCCCTCTAGTTAATAGCTCTGAATTAAATAATTCTTCATTAATTTCACTTGGTTTTATTTTTCCAGCAGAAGATTTAAATGCTAGTTCTTTTGCAACTTTTACTATTTCTTGTCTACCTCCGTAATTAACACAAACATTGAATAAAAATTTGTTGTTGTTTTTAGTAAGTGATTCTGAGCTAGAGATTATTTTTTTTAAACTTTTTGGGAAAGGAGTTAAATCTCCAATAAATTTTATTTTTGTTGATTCTTCATGTATCTCTTTAATTTCGTTTTTCAAAACTTCGCTAAAAAGATTTATAAGAAAATCAACTTCTTTCGTTGGTCTTGTCCAATTCTCAGTTGAAAAAGCATAAACAGTAATTACTTTACATCCTAAATTTTTTGCAGCTTTGAGAATTTTTTTTAATACACAAACACCTTGTTTATGTCCAAATGATCGAGGCAAACCTTTTCTGGTCGCCCATCTCCCATTGCCGTCCATAATTATAGCTACATGATTGGGCAATTTTTGCTTATCTATTTTTATTAATAATTCACTAATTTTATTGTCTATTACTTTTTCTAAACTCATGCGTTAATCCTTTTTGTTAATAAAAATTTCCGATTTTTCTGACTCTTTTTTATTAATATCACTGATGATATTATCACCCGTCTCTGTCTTTTGGGATGAGAAATTTTTACTTAAAGATGCTTTATTTGCTCCTAAAGAGTTTTGATTTCCAATCAATTTTGCAAGAAGTTCTTGTAACCTGCTGCTGGTTATTGGCCTTTCTAATTTGCCTTGGTTTGCTAATGATAACGTACCTGTTTCCTCAGAAACAACAATACAAATACATCTGTCAAATCTTTCTGTAATCCCTAATGCTGCTAAATGTCTTGTGCCATATCTACTTATTCCTTGTCTTGAGAGAGGAAGTATTACGCCAGCAGAAATTATTTTATTTCCTTTCACAAGAACTGCTCCATCATGTAAAGGCGTATCTGTAGCAAAAAGATTTATTAAAAGGTCAGTTGATAATTGTGCCTCAATATTGGTACCTGAATATAAAAAATCTTCCGGTCTTAAATCACTTCCCAAATCCACAACGATTAAAGCACCTCTTCTATTTTGTGAGAGTTTACCTGCAGTATCAACTAACTGAGTAATGGTAGTTGAAGTTGCTCTAAATTCCTTTGGTGGATTCCCAAGTAATACAGCTAGCCTCCCAGTGCCAAGTAATTCCATTAATCTTCTTAACTCTCCTTGCCAAAGGATCGCTAATGAGAGAGAGCAAGCGAGGACTACAGCATCAATTAATTTTGATGTTAGTGGTAAGTATGCATATCTTTGAATAAACCATGCAGATGATACTAAAAATAAATATCCTCTTAGAAGCCATAATGTCCGTTGTTCTTTTACTCTAGAGAATAATAAAAGTCCGAAACCAACAGCAAATAAGACATCTAATAAAAGCTTTAAATTTATAATCCCCCAGAAATTCACACTAAAAACAAAATTTACTTAAATTTACCTAATTTTATTTAATAAAGCGATCAGGTAAAACATCATATTTCAAAAGATCAGATGGACTTTCTCTTTTTTGAATAATCTCTGCTTCTCCATTACAAACTAAAAGTGCTGCAGGTCTTGGAATTCTGTTGTAGTTAGAACTCATTGAATTGTTGTAAGCACCAGTACCAAAAACACATATTAGATCCCCTGTTTTGCAATTTGCTAGTTCTATCTCCTTAAACAATACATCTCCCGATTCGCAGTGTTTGCCAGCAATTGTATATTTATTTTTAGAGTTAATATTAAGAGGGTTTTTTACCAAACATGCAGAGTAATTTGATTGATATGTTATTGGCCTTGGATTATCACTCATCCCGCCATCAACAGACAAATAAGTTCTGATTCCAGGAATTTCTTTAAAAGCCCCAATTTTGTAAATTGTTATGCCTGCTGTAGATACGATAGATCTTCCAGGTTCACACATCAATTTGGGCAAATCTAAATTGTGTTTTTTACAAGATTTTACAACTGAATGGGAAACAGTTTTTACCCATTCATCGATAGAAGGTGGATCATCACTTATTGTATATTTAATGCCTAAACCTCCACCAATATTAAGTTCTTTAATATCATGGCCAAATTTTTTGGCGTCTAAAATAACCTTTACCATTATTTCACCAAGATCCTTATGAGGGTCTAGTTCAAAGATCTGGGAACCAATATGAGCATGTATTCCTTTTAATTTTAAATGTTTAGTTTCGCTTATGCTTGTAAATAAACTATTCAAATATTCGATTCCAAAACCAAATTTGCTATCAAATGAACCTGTTCTTATGTATTCATGTGTATGGCATTCGATTCCAGGAGTAAAGCGAATCATTATTTCTAAGTCATGATTTAATGAATTTGATACTTCCTCTAATCTTCTTAAGTCATAGTCATTATCTACAATTATTTTGATGTTATTTCTAATTGCGTAATCAATTTCTTTGTCAGATTTATTATTCCCATGAAAAACAATTTTTTCATTTGGTACCCCACCCTTTAGAGCAGTTAATAATTCTCCCTCGGACACTGCATCAAGTCCTAAACCTTCTGAGGAAACAAGATTACTCATGAATATAGAGCTATTTGCCTTGGAAGCATATATAGGGAGAGATTCCCCTGGGTAATATTTTTCTAATGCTTTTTTATAAGCTCTACAAGACTTTCTTAAAGTGATTTCATCCAATATATATAAAGGAGAATCATATTTTTTAACTAACTCTTCAATAGAACAGCCACCAACTGACAATTTTCCATCTCCTCCAATGGATGTGGTAATTGGTACGATATTTTTATTAGGACTTTCCAAGTCAATTTTCTGTTTTAAAAAAGATTGTTTTTCTTCCATAAGACAACTTTAAATAAAGTTTTGCCAAAACTGTCATATTTTATAATGACTCTAGATTTGAACTTTTTAAATATACATACATAATAAAATGATATCTATCAAACAAATAAATGAGAAAGATATTGATTTATGTTATGAATTAGATTCAAATACTATTTCCCTATGGAGCAAGAAACAATGGGCTAACGAATTCAAAAAAGAAGGTACAAAAATCTTTGGATTATTAATTACAAATATAGTCATTGGAATATGTGTTTTTCAGGTTGTTCTTGATGAAGCTCAAATAAATTATTTTGTTGTAAATAAGAAATTTAGGGAAAAGGGTTTTGGATCATATCTTATGACCTTTTTAATTAATAAATGTGAAAAATTAAATTTAAAAAAAATTCTATTGGAAGTTTCTCAGGGCAATGTTACTGCTGAAAGATTTTATAGTCGCTTTGATTTTTCTACTGTTGGAATAAGAAAAAATTATTATAAAGATGGCTCTCATGCTCTTTTAAAAGAAAAAAAATTAACAACGAAATAATGTAAAAATTTAATTGTTCGGATAACCAGAATCGTTGAAATTACTATAATATCTTGCTATATCACTAAAAAAGTTCAATTTAATTTGATAATTTATACTTTTGGGTATTCACAAAAGCTCATTCTGAACACAAAACTGACATATTACTGGTAGGTTATTAATAGGAATTTAATCTTCTAATGTTTGAAAGATTTACTGAAAAGGCTATAAAAGTCATTATGCTTGCTCAAGAGGAAGCTAGAAGACTTGGCCATAATTTTGTTGGAACTGAACAAATTCTTTTGGGGTTAATTGGAGAAGGAACTGGGGTAGCAGCGAAAGTACTTAAATCACTTGGAGTTAATTTAAAAGATTCAAGGATAGAGGTGGAAAAGATAATAGGTAGAGGTTCAGGGTTTGTAGCTGTAGAAATACCTTTTACTCCCAGGGCTAAAAGAGTTTTAGAACTATCTTTAGAAGAGGCTCGTCAACTCGGCCATAATTACATTGGTACAGAACACTTACTGTTAGGTTTAATAAGAGAAGGTGAAGGTGTTGCTGCAAGAGTTCTTGAAAATCTAAATATTGACCTTACAAAGGTTAGAACTCAAGTTATAAGGATGCTAGGTGAAACAGCCGAAGTTGGCACAGGGGCCAGTACAACTAAAGGCAACTTAAAAACTGCTACTCTTGATGAATTTGGAACAAATTTAACAAAATTAGCAAGTGAATCAAAACTAGATCCAGTCGTAGGACGCCATTCAGAAATAGATCGTGTAGTTCAAATACTAGGCAGGAGAACAAAAAATAATCCTGTTCTTATTGGGGAGCCAGGTGTAGGTAAAACAGCTATCGCAGAAGGTTTAGCTCAAAGGATACAAACTGGGGATATTCCAGACATACTTGAAGATAAAAGAGTTTTGACTCTTGATATAGGTCTTTTGGTAGCAGGAACAAAATATAGAGGTGAATTTGAAGAAAGGTTAAAAAAAATAATGGAAGAAATTAAATCAGCAGGCAACGTCATTCTTGTCATAGATGAAGTACATACTTTAATTGGTGCTGGAGCTGCTGAAGGAGCTATTGATGCAGCAAATATACTTAAGCCAGCATTAGCTAGAGGGGAACTTCAATGTATTGGAGCAACAACTCTAGATGAATATAGAAAACATATTGAAAGAGATGCTGCTCTAGAAAGAAGATTTCAGCCTGTAATGGTTGGGGAGCCATCTATAGAAGATACAATCGAAATTTTAAAAGGGCTTAGAGAGCGTTACGAACAACATCATCGTCTAAAAATTACTGATGATGCGCTAGAGGCCGCTGCTCATTTAGGGGATCGTTATATATCTGACAGATTTTTACCTGATAAGGCTATTGACCTTATCGATGAGGCTGGAAGTAGAGTGCGTTTAATAAATTCTAAACTTCCGCCTGAAGCAAAACAAATAGATAAAGAACTAAGACAAATCCAAAAACAGAAGGAAGAATCTGTAAGAGATCAAAATTTCGATCAAGCAGGCCAATTACGTGAAAAAGAGATGGAATTGTCTGCAAAAATTAAAGAGTTATTGGACAATAAAAAAGAATCTTCTTCTGGAGATCAATCTGATGCTGGTAATTCTGTTAAAAGTGATTCAAAACTTTTACAAAGTCCCCTCGTTAGTGAAGAGGACGTAGCACATATTGTGGCTTCATGGACAGGTGTTCCTGTACAAAAATTAACAGAAACTGAATCAGTGAAGCTCCTCAATATGGAGGAAACACTTCACCAAAGGCTAATTGGACAAGATGAAGCTGTAAAGGCTGTTTCGAGAGCTATAAGAAGAGCAAGAGTTGGATTAAAAAATCCTAATAGACCTATTGCAAGTTTTATCTTCTCTGGTCCTACTGGTGTTGGTAAAACTGAATTGACTAAATCATTGGCATCATATTTCTTCGGTAGTGAAGAAGCAATGATTAGATTAGATATGTCAGAGTTTATGGAAAGACATACAGTTAGTAAACTTATAGGCTCTCCTCCTGGTTATGTTGGTTTTAATGAAGGTGGTCAGCTTACTGAAGCGGTTAGGAGACGACCTTATACCGTCGTTTTATTTGATGAAGTTGAAAAGGCGCATCCAGATGTTTTCAATTTATTATTGCAACTACTTGAAGACGGAAGATTAACTGACTCCAAAGGTAGAACAGTAGATTTTAAAAATACATTGTTAATAATGACCTCTAATATCGGTTCAAAAGTAATCGAGAAAGGAGGTGGCGGATTAGGATTCGAATTCTCAGGTGATTCAGTTGAAGATAGCCAATATAATAGAATTAAATCATTAGTTAATGAAGAACTTAAGCAATACTTTAGGCCTGAATTTTTAAATAGACTTGATGAAATAATTGTATTCAGACAACTAACTAAAAATGAAGTTAAAGAAATTGCTGAAATTATGTTGCAAGAAGTTTTTGTCCGATTACAAGATAAAGGCATTAAATTAAATGTCACTGATGCTTTCAAAGAAAGACTTGTTGAAGAAGGTTATAATCCTTCATACGGAGCAAGACCTTTGAGAAGGGCAGTCATGCGTTTACTCGAAGATAGTTTGGCTGAAGAAGTCCTTTCTGGGAGAATAAAAGATGGAGATAATGCTTTAGTTGATATAGATGATAATAAAAAAGTTACAATAAATATTTCTTCTGAAGAATCTTCTCAAGAGCTAGCAGGTGCTAACTTCTAATTATTTAAAGTAAATATGCAGTCAATCTCTCCAGAAACTATATATAGGGGAAATTTTGCTTGGGAAGAATCTTTACCTCAAATTACTAAATTGACCAAAAGTCCATTAATTCTAGGTAGAGGGATAAAAACGAATAATTTGAGAAATAATATTTTTAATGATTTAAGAAATCAAAAACTTAATGTTAATTCTGCTAATTTACAATTTGATTGTTGTTATGAAGATATCTCAAGAGTTAAGAATATCATTTCAAATAATAATAATGATTCTGTTATCGCAGCTGGAGGTGGTAAAGTTCTAGATTCTGGAAAATATATAGCCGAGTCTCTTAATATCCCTTGTATTACAGTCCCCCTTAGCGCCTCTACATGTGCAGGTTGGACCGCCTTATCAAATATATATACAAAGGAGGGTCAATTCATAAAGGATGTCACATTAAGTTCTTGTC
The DNA here is from genome assembly GCA_003281525.1 of Prochlorococcus sp. AG-347-J06. Classification (GTDB taxonomy): domain Bacteria; phylum Cyanobacteriota; class Cyanobacteriia; order PCC-6307; family Cyanobiaceae; genus Prochlorococcus_A. The sequence goes on from QCBT01000009.1 coordinate 19,998, forward strand.
CGAAAATTCTAGTTTATGATCATAAATTTATTCAAACAGCTCCATCAAGAACGCTTGCAAGTGGGATAGCAGATGCCTTGGCAAAATGGTACGAATCCTCAATAACAAGTTCAACAATAGATGACGGTCTTGTTCAACAAGCAATTCAGATATCAAGAGTTTTAAGAGATCAACTATTAATAGATGGAGAAAAAGCGTTTAAGGGTCAATTTGAAAATTATCCTTCTTGGCAAAATACTGTAGACGCATGTGGACTTACAGCAGGATTAGTTGGTGGTATTGGTGGAGAAAAGTGTAGGACTGCAGCAGCACATGCTATTCATAATGCAATTACTCAGATAATCACCCCTAATAAATTCTTACATGGTGAGATTGTTGGGGTTGGATTATTATTGCAATTAAGATTAGAAGAAATGAAAAATAATAATAAATTAGCTGATCAATTAATTAAACAATTATTTGTCCTAATGAAAGAGTTGAATTTGCCAACTACTATCGGACAACTTGGAATAAATGTTTTTGAAAATAATAATTTAGAGAAAATCGCTAATTTTACTTGTCGAGATAAATCTGAGATTCACTTTTTGCCTTTTGAAATTAATAAACGAGACATAATAGAGGTCATTTCAAATTTTGAACAACAAAAAATTAAAATATAAACATTTCTTTGACTAAAAACAATTTTGAACAATTAAGTGATTTAAATGTAGAATTTTTTGAAAATGCCAAATTATCACTATTAGACCCTCTTGGTCTTTATTTGGCAAATGATGTTAAGTGGATAAAACTTAACCAAAACTGGAATTCTTTAAAATTCCCAGTAGTTATAGGAGGCAAAGGTCAACCTATACTTCTTCTACATGGTTTTGATAGTAGTTTTTTAGAATTCAGGAGAATATATAAATCCCTAAAAAGAAATTTTCAAGTTATTGTTCCTGATCTGCTAGGTTTTGGCTTTAGTCCTAGGTGTGTAACAAATGAATACAATTCCTCGAAAATAATTTCACATTTAATTGATCTCCTTAAGACCTTAAAGATTGCAAAGAATCTAAAAATTATTGGTGCCTCTATGGGAGGCTCAACAGCTTTGAAACTTGCTTTTGAAATTCCTGATTCTATTGATAAAATTATTCTTTTGTCCCCCGCTGGATTGTTTGGAGAACCTAAGAGTATCCCTTTCCCTCTTAACCAAATTGGCGCCTCATTTCTTGGATTGCCTCAGGTCAGGAAAAGTCTTTGTAGGCAAGCATTTGCTTTTCCAGATGAATGTGTTGGTAAGATGGAAGAGCAAATTGCTTCAATTCATATAGGTTGTAAAGGATGGAGGAATTCACTTGCATCATTTGCAAAAAGTGGTGGGTTTGCAGGGACCCAAAAATATATTCAAAATATCCCAATTAAAACCTTATGTGGAGAAAATGATCGAATTCTTGGGAAAAAAGAGATTAAAAATATAAGAAGTATTGAAAAATTAAATTTTGTAGGGTTAAAAAATTGTGGTCATCTTCCACATATTGATCTACCATCGTTATCTAGTAAAATTATCCAAGATTATTTTTTGGAATAAAAGATTTTTTAATTAATTTAGATACTTAAGAAGTATATAAATATAATACAAAACAGATGGAGTAAAGATGTAACTGTCAATTCTGTCAAGAATCCCTCCATGTCCCGGTAAAAAAGTTCCAGAATCTTTTATTTTTGCATCTCTCTTCATCATGGATTCAATTAAATCTCCAACTAATGCCATAAGAGAAATTGAAATTCCATATATTATTCCAACAAATAATGGATTTTCCCAATTCATTAAAAATGCGAAAAATATTGCTAGTAAAGTTGAACAGGATATTCCTCCAATTAAACCTTCTATAGTTTTGCTAGGAGATATTGGAGATAGAGATGTTTTGCCAAATGACTTCCCAATGAAATAAGAACCAATATCACTAGCTACAATTAAGAAACAAGAAGTTAAAGTTAAATGAAGACCTGTAGTATTTGATAAGTTCTCAAACGTCAAAAAACCCTGATTTGAACTTATTATTACTGAATCTAATCCTCTTAACTTAATCCAGTAACTAGGTAAAAAACCTAAATAAAATAATCCAAAAATAGAGGCTGCAATATCTGAAATTGTCCCAGGTTTAGGTTGCAAAAGTAACCAAGTGCATATTCCAACTGAACAGATTGGTAAAATTGAATTTGAAATTTCTCGTTCAAGCACACCAATAGTCTCAAGATAAGTAGAGACTATAATAATAAAGGATGAAAATAATGTGGTTTTTGTAGCTGGTCTTATTCCTTTAAATTCTGCCATTCTAAAAAATTCTAATAATGCTAGATATGTAAGCAACGCAGTTGCCAATGTAAAAATCCATCCACCCATCAAAACAACAATTAATCCAAAAATTCCTATAAGTAATCCGCTTTTTAATCTCATATAAAATTTCTATGTTTCTAAGACTCTTATATTAAAATTTACCAGATCTTTGTTGCATAAACTTTGATTATTTATCCAATTAAACCTATCTATATCAATTTTTTCACCAGGAATTACTAGAGGTATCCCAGGAGGATAAGGGCAAATAATATCTCCAGATATTTTATTTAATGATTGTGAAAAAGAAATACTCTTAGTCTTACTTCTCCAAGCAATTCCAATTTCGGTTTCGGGAGCTTGAACTAGTTTAAAGGGCGATTTTAGAACTCCTAAACTTTTTGATTTTTTGGAAATTAATAGTAATTTTTCCCATAACTTTTCAAATAGATTAAGAAAATCTTTTTGATTTCCAAATCCTAAGCAAAAAGTGAGAGTCATCATTTCTGGTAATTCGGCAATAAGTCCATTTCTATAAAAAAATTTATCTGCAGTAAAACCATCAATCCCAGCCTCAGAGGTATTTACTACAATTTTTAAGGGGTCTTGAGTTTCTATGAGAGGAATATTTTTTTGAATTAATTTTTTATAAATATATTTTGCCTCTAAAATTCTTTTTTGATATTTTGATAAACTTTTTTCGTTAAGCCAGTCCCTAATAGACTCTTCACAAGAAGAAAGTAATAAGGAACTTGGACTGGTAGTTTGCAGCAAATTAATACTTTTGATTAAATTATCTTTATTTATTAGATTCCCTTTGTACCAAATTACCGCCGTTTGAGTTAATCCATTGAGCGACTTATGCAATGAATTAACGACTAAATCAGCGTTAGATGATAAGGCCGGTTTTGGTAAATTAAGTTTTTCACAAAAAAGGAAATATGAACCATGGGCTTCATCAACTAAAACAGGTAATTTTTTTTGATGACAACAATCTATTAGAGGCTCTAAATCTCCGGCATAACCATGATAAGTGGGATTTACAAGAATAACCCCTGCAATTTTATTCTCATCAAAATTTAATTTTTTAAATACATTTTCCAACCAAATTTTTGTAATTGGTTTGTAATGCCCCGTTACGGTTGAAAATTCTAGGTCAAAAAATATTGGATTTATATTCTGCAACGCACAAATTTTTATAACACTTATATGAACATTTCTAGGCATCAGGATATTTTCGCCTGGATTTGCCATTGCAATTACTGCTGATTGTATTAATCCGGAAGCGCCATTAACTCCAAAAAAACATTCTTTAGCCCCAAATTTGTCGGAGAATTCTCTTTGAGATTTAACAATTAATCCGCTTTGGGATAGTGGGGAGCCTATTTCTGGTAGTTCGGGCAAGTCCCAATACCCAGGTGGATTTTTTAATAACTTAACTAATTTCTTTGGTAAAGCTGCCCCTCTGTTATGAGCGGGAAAGAATAAAGACTTTAAAAACTTTTTAGTTAGAAAAGATGAAATTCTCATAAACTATTATTGACATATATAGAATGGGCTACATGGTAATCTTTTTTGATATTTTTAAACATTAATGAAAGAATCTTATTCGAAATATTCAGCAAAAGATGACTTACTTTGGTTGATTTTGAGACCATGGATTTTTATTCCAAGAATTTTATATATTTTTTTAACTTTTATTTTTCTTTTTTTAAGAATACTTTTTCAAGGTAACAGCAAAAATAAAAATGTACAAAAAAATCTCTCGAAATATCTTTTTGATGTAATAACGGATTTAGGCCCTTGTTTTATCAAATTAGGCCAAGCACTCTCAACTAGACCAGATCTTATTAGACAAGATTGGCTTACAGAACTTACAAACTTACAAGATAACCTACCAGCATTTGATCACAAAATTGCTTTAAAAATCATTGAAGAGGAACTTGGATCCCCTGCTAATGAATTATTTGAAGAGTTTCCAGATAGTCCTATTGCTTCAGCAAGCTTAGGTCAAGTTTATAAAGCAAAAATAAATAATTCTTATCTAGCTGTGAAAGTACAGCGGCCAAATTTATACTTCCTCATAAGAAGGGATGTTGTAATCTTAAGGTTTTTAGGAACTTTTTTATCTCCACTCTTACCATTAAATATAGGTGTTGGAATTGGAGAAATAATAGATGAATTCGGTAAGGCACTTTTTGATGAAATTGACTATCAAAAAGAGGCCGAAAATGCTTTGAAGTTTGCAAATTTATTCAAAGAAAACTCAAATATTTTTATTCCTAAATTAGAAAAACAGTTTTCATCAAAAAGGATTATCACAACCTCTTGGATTGATGGAGTTAAGTTAAGAGATCGAGCTTTACTAGAGGAAAATAACTTAATACCTTCTTCTTTTATAAAAACATGTGTCATCAGTGGACTGCAGCAATTATTTGAATTTGGATATTTTCATGCAGACCCACATCCAGGAAATATGTTCGCTCTCAAAGGAGGAAATGCAGATTGTGGGAATTTAGCTTATGTAGATTTCGGAATGATGGATACTATTACTAATTCAGATAGAATTACTCTTATTAAAGCTATCGTTCACATAATAAACGAAGAATATTATCTTTTGGCAGAAGATTTCCAGAAATTAGGTTTTTTAACCAGAGAACAAGATCTTCAAAAACTTGTTGAACCTTTAAAAGAAGTTCTTGGAGGATCACTAGGTGCTGAAGTTGGTAATTTTAATCTTAAAAATGTTACTGATAAATTCTCAAAACTAATGTATTCATATCCTTTTAGAGTTCCTAGTAGGTTTGCCTTAATAATAAGAGCAGTTGTTAGTCAAGAAGGTTTAGCGCTAAGACTTGATCCTGAATTTAAAATTTTAAAAATTGCTTATCCATATATTGCTAAAAAACTTCTTACCGATAATTCTGAAGAGATTTTAGAAATCCTTTTAGAAGTCGTTTTTGATAAAAAAGGTCAACTTCAAATAGAAAAAGTTGAAAGTTTGTTAAATATTTTATTTAAAGATTCAGAGAATCTTAATTCAGACCTCATACCAGTTGCTAACGCAGGATTGAAATTATTTGTCAGTAAAAAAGGATCTGAAGTTAGGAAGAATCTTCTTTTAAGTCTTATAAAAGATGAAAAATTAGAATTTACTGATGCAAAAAAACTCTTAGGGTTAATTAGAGATACTTTTAGCCCTCTGAATATTGCAAAAAGCGCAGTGCAAAATATTATTTCTACAGTTTAGTTTTTATATTTACATCTATTTAACTTACTTATGAATTAATTCGATTAGAATTGCAGGGTTTTAAAATGAGAAGTAAAAAGGATTATTTATCTTTGTATGATTAAATGAATAATTTGAAAAATCTCTTTTTACTCAAGAAAAAATCTAAAAAAAATAAAGACTTTAGTTCTGGATTGGTTGACCAATATATTGAAATTGCAAAGCTAGTAAAAGAAGCAAGAATGCAACAAAACCTTACAGTTAAAGAATTATCATACATTTCAAAAATTCCTGAAAGAATAATCAACTCCATTGAAAATAATAATAAAAATATCAGGCCAGGGTATCCTTTTATAAGATCTATATTAATTAAACTAGAGGAATGCTTAGTATTAAAAAAAAATACATTATTAAAGTTAGCAGTTAAAGAAAGAAAAATTTTAAAGAAAGAGGGAAAGGTTTTTCTGTTCAGGAAATTCGATTTTATTAATACATGGCAAGGAAGTCTCTTATATTTTTTTATATTAGTACTAACTATATTTATATTAAAGAGATACTTTATTTTAAATGTAAATGTTATAGAGATTCAAAATATTGAGAATCAAATGTTTGATAAATAATTTATAGTAAATCTACTTTAGAGTTCTCCCAAAATTATTCCCTAGCTCACTAAACATTCTTATATTATCTTCTATTTCTTCTAATGGACGATTTAACTTCCATTTCCAGTTGTTTTTAGTGGTGCCAGGTTTGTTTAATCTACTTGAATCGTCTAGAGATAATATATCTTGTAATGGAGCGATAAAGAGATTGGCATTTGTTTTCATGCCAATTTCTATTAAATTCCAAGAAGCATTTTCTGAAAATTTATACTCATCTTTTATTCTTTTTTGGGATTCATAATCTAAATATTTCCACCATGAAACAGAAGTAGAGTTGTCGTGAGTCCCTGTATAAACAACCCAGTTTTCTCCTACAATATTCTTAGGTAAATAAGGATTATCTTCATTGCCATCAAAAGCGAATTGTAATATTTTCATGCCAGGCAGTTCGAATTTTTTCCTTAATTTCTCTACATCTGGGGTTATTACTCCCAGATCCTCCGCAATAATTGGTAGATGGTTACCCCCTACATCCTTTTTTACTTTATTTAATAGTGTTTTACCTGGGGAATTTATCCATTTTCCAACAATTGCTGATTTAGAACTGCCATTAACTCTCCAGTAACCTGCTAAACCCCTGAAATGGTCGAATCTCAATATGTCCACAAGTTCAAATTGTCTTTGAAATCTTTTTCTCCACCAATTGAAATTAGTCTTTTTATGTTTGGACCAAAAGTAAGTTGGAGTGCCCCATAATTGTCCTGTTGATGAAAAATAATCAGGTGGTACTCCACTTTGAAAGATTAAATCTCCATTTTTAAAAATTGAAAATAATGATTTATTACTCCATACGTCGGCACTGTCTCTGGAAACATAAAAAGGCAAATCTCCTATTAGTTTAATATTTTTTGATTTTGCAAAGTTTCTGATGACACTCCATTGCTCATTAAGATGCCACTGTATTAATTTTTTAATAAGTATCTCTTCACTTTTTTTCTTAATCCACGATTTTAAGAACGTGTTATTTTTTATTTTAAATTCTTTAGGCCATTCCCACCAAGGCAACATATTAAATTCCTCTCTTATAACAACAAATGTTGCATAATCTTCAACCCAAGAATGCCTACTTACCCATTTGTTGAAATTAATTTTTCTTTCTTCAGATTGTGAACTCCAACCTTGCAAAAGGAGGAGACCTATTTTTTTTGTTAAGTCATCGGCAACATCAAAATCAAAATGATCTTTATTCTGATTTGTTGGAACTAGATTTTCTTTATTTGAAATGAAGATAAAACCTCTTTCAATTAAATCATCTATATCCAAAAACCATGGGTTTAGTGCAAAACTAGATGGGGAACTATATGGAGAACCTGTAGAGTCAGTAGGTGTAAGAGGTAAAAATTGCCAGTATTCTATTCCGTGCTTATGAAGTTTTTTTATCCACTCTTTAGCTCCTCTACCAAAAGTTCCAGATACTCTTCCTCCCGGAATACATGTTGGATGCATAAGTATGCCTAATGATTTTCTTGCAATAATTGTCTCTGTAGGCATTTTTTCAATATATTTTGATTCTTTACACTTAACGAGTTTTTAATTCTCTAAATTCAACCATATACAAATTTTTTTTAATTGACAAATATCATCCTGGTTTTTAAGTCTGGATAAATATAAATTCTAATTTTTAATCAACAATTTTTTGGTTAATAGATGTGAATTTTGAAAACATCTAGTCATTATCTTTTGCGAAATTCACATAAACGACTACGATAATAATATAGTTCTATGGTGCAAATTTCGTGACAAGTTTTATCACGGCAATGCAGAGTAAAGAATCGAACTTTAATCTAACTAATAGTAGATTAAGGCTGGTAAGTGGGACAACAAATCCTAAATTAGCTGAAGAAATTGCATCATATTTAGGGATTGAAAATGTACCTTTAATATCTAAAAGATTTGCAGATGGAGAACTTTATGTTCAGATTCAGCAATCTATTAGAGGTTGTGATGTATTCCTAATACAACCTACATGCGCTCCTGTAAACGATAGCTTAATGGAGCTTATGATAATGGTTGATGCATGCAAGAGAGCCTCTGCAAGACAAATAACGGCAGTAATCCCCTATTTTGGATATGCAAGGGCAGATAGAAAGACCTCAGGAAGAGAGTCTATAACTGCAAAATTAACGGCTAATTTACTGGAGAAATCAGGAGTTGATAGAGTTCTTGCTATGGACTTACACTCGGCTCAAATACAAGGCTATTTTGATATACCATGCGATCATATTTACGGTTCACCTGTATTAATTGACTATCTAGAAACTTTAGATTTAGAAGAAATAGTTGTAGTTTCTCCTGATGTAGGAGGAGTGGCGAGAGCAAGAGCATTCGCAAAATTAATGAAGGATGCGCCGTTGGCTATAATTGATAAAAGGAGATCTGCGCATAATATCGCTGAAAGTCTTACGGTTATTGGTGAAGTCAAAGGTAAAACGGCTATTCTTATAGACGACATGATAGACACGGGAGGCACAATTTGTTCTGGAGCTAATTTACTAAAAAAAGAAGGTGCTAATAGAATATTTGCATGTGCCTCACATGCTGTATTTTCACCTCCTTCCTATGAAAGATTAAGTACTAAGAATCTTTTCGAACAAGTTATTGTGACTAATAGTATACCCGTTATATATAAAGATAATTTTCCACAGTTAAAAGTTCTTTCTGTCGCAAATATGTTGGGGGAGGCTATTTGGAGAATTCACGAAGAAAGTTCTGTTAGTTCAATGTTTAGATAAAAGAAATTATAATTTTTACAATTCTTTTAATTTCTTGAGTCTCTCAGTTTCAATCTTAAATCGTTTTTCAACCTTTTCAGGAACGTTATTCGGACAAACTTGAAGAGCTGATTCAATTAATTGCATAGCTACTCTAAATTGTAATTGTTTCATATCAACTTTTTCTTCTTTCTTTCCTACTTTTATTTTCCCTCCATGTTTTTGTTCAACTTGTGACGCGAATGTTGCTGAAGCAACACTTAATGTTTTTTCGAAATCTAAATCAAATCCTTTTCTTGTCGCATTACATAAGAATGACATCCCCATCACATAATATATATCTAAATCATTTTTATTGGCAGGTGAATTTTTAACATTTGCATTTGCATTATTAAATTTAAGATTTGCATCAAATAAAAAAGATAAAAGAATTAGCGGAATTACAAAAAATCTAGATATTTTAAAACTCATATTTGATTTAATTTAAATTCACATTATTAAAGATAACATTTTTTATTTTTTAATCTAAATCTGCCATTAGAATTTATTTAATAATTTTAATTTCGTGATGGTTTTCTACTATTTTAAGCTTATTTTTGTTCCATGAATATATAACCCTAAATCTATAGTTATCAGAATCTACAAGTCTTGTATGTTCAAGAATATACCAATCTTTGTAAGAAGATTCAAAAATCATTTCGTGTTCGTCGACTTGCTTAATATTTGAAATACCTTCATCATTACTTAAATAAAATTTTTCCCTCTTAAGTTGATGGCCTTTTAAAAATGCACGCATTTCTCCTCGTTCTTTGTATTGGGGATTTTCGTCAAAGAAATTATATTTTTTTTCTGGGTACCAAGTAAATTTATAATGCGACTCCCATTCGGATTTACTCTCGAGAGCTTGAATATTAATATTCATACTTAAAAAATAAGTTTTTTGTGCTTCATCGAAAAAATACGATCTATTAGATTTCCACAATCCAATATTCCTAGAAAACCATCTTTTTAAATTACTATTTAAATTGATTTCAGGAGGGTTTTCACCAAAATGTAAATTTTTTTTTGAATTAATAGCAACCATTTATAAATTTGTCCTATTTATTTAATAGCCTATCTGTAAAATAAAAAAAAATATCTTAAGGTGTTTATAAGGATTAACAGCTTTTCAACACTTCAGAGGAATTCATTTGAATGATAAAAAAGAGTTAAAATTAATACTCGTGGCAGCTAGAAATCAACTTTCTAGTAATGACATTAAGTCCCTAATAGCCTATTTAGAATCAGATGATTGTGAATTTAAGATATCTCTTCAGATCTCTGAACCTACAGAGCAGCCAGAATTACTTGAATTACATAGATTAGTCGCTATTCCTGCTCTTATAAAGCTTTCCCCAACTCCAAAGCAAATATTTGCTGGAAGTAATATTTTCTCTCAGTTGCAAAAATGGTTGCCAAGATGGTCACAGGAAGGCTTAACAAAAAATCTTGGGATTAATTTGCAACCATCCAAAATTGATTCAATAAGAACACAAAAAGAATTTTTATTGGAAGACGAACTTCTTGTTTTAAGACAAGAAAATGAGACATTAACAAAAAGAATAGAATCTCAGGAAAGATTATTAAGAATGGTCGCCCATGAATTAAGAACACCTTTAACTGCGGCTACTTTGGCTATTCAAAGTCAAAAACTTGGACAAATTGATATTTCAAAATTACAGGAGGTAATTAAAAGACGTCTGGAAGAGATTGAACTCTTATCTCAGGATCTTTTAGAGGTTGGAACAACTAAATGGGAAGCATTATTTAATCCTCAGAAAATTGATTTAGGTAATATTAGTGCTGAAGTAATACTCGAATTAGAAAAATTCTGGAGATTAAGGAATATTGAAATTGATACTGATATTCCATCTGATCTGCCAAGTGTATTTGCAGATCAAAGAAGAATGAGGCAAGTATTTTTAAATTTAATTGAAAATGCTATTAAATTTTCTAAAGACTCTGGATATATAAAGATCACTATGATTCATAAGACAAATCAATGGGTAGAAATAACAATTTGTGACAAAGGTGCAGGTATTCCTTTGAGCGAACAAAAAAGAATTTTTCTAGATAGAGTAAGACTTCCTCAGACTTCTGAGGGAACTTCAGGATTTGGTATAGGGTTATCAGTATGTAGGAGAATAGTACAAGTCCATGGAGGAAGAATATGGGTCGTATCTGAAGTAGGGGAAGGTTCCTGCTTCCATTTCACAGTTCCTGTGTGGCAAGGACAAAACAAAGAGCAACAATACTTGACGAAAGGCTAGCCTTACTCTTAGTTTTTAATAAGCTGTCATGCTAATTTCCTGGCCCCATCGTCTAGAGGCCTAGGACACCTCCCTTTCACGGAGGCGACAGGGGTTCGAATCCCCTTGGGGCTATTATTTTAAATTTATAAGGATCTTTTTGATGATTTTGCTTGCCTATCTACGGCAATTAAATTTTCTGAAAGATCCTTTTTCAGTCTTTTCTCTATCATCCCTATTGGCATCCACTGACAACCCTGAACAGTAAGATCATAAATTAAGGAGTTTGTTGAAGTATTTTTAATATTTTGAATTTTCCAACTACCCTCAAACTTTCTGAAATCTCCTTTTATTAAGTTAAATTTTAAAAGGCCAAGCTCCTTATCTTCAAATAAATCTATAGTTACTTCAGCTGAAAACTTCATGCCAAGGAAATCCTGAGCCCCAATTTGTTTAAGGTGAACATTATTTCCCTTCTGAAATATTTTTTTGCTCGATAAAAGATTTGGTATGTAGAGATTTAGCCGATCATAATCTGTTAAAACACTCCACAAAGAATCAAAACTTGCAGAAGTTGTAAGTTGAGCTGCAAGTCGTCTAGTCCCTCCGGAGAACTTCTCCATCGTCTGCTCAATTGTCCTGTAATCATTGTTCTTAGAATGATCTTCTGATTCTTGAGGATTATTCATAAATGAATTTTTTAATTAGATAAAAAATTATTTCTGTGTAACTATACTGTTAAAACAAGAAATACTGAAAAATTAAAATAATTTCTTTTATTTATCCCGATCTCAAAACGTAACCATTTTTGTAAAATCACTACAAATTAAACTACAAATTGATAATCTTTTATAAAAGAAATCTAAAAAATGTATTCACAAGCAAAAGTAATCGCAGGCGGATTAGCACATATACCAGTAGTAATAGCTGTTTTTTATTTTATACTCACAACTTTTAATAAAAGAGCTTTAAAATTTGTTGAGGAAGCAAAAACAAAAAAACCTGAGGCAAAAGCTGTGGAACCTAAAAAAGTCGCTGTTTCAAAAACAGAAGCTCCAAAGACAGAAGCTCCAAAAATAGTTAAGAAAAAACATGCAGATGTTCCAGTCAATATTTATCGTCCTAAAACACCATATGAGGGAACAGTTATTGAGAACTATAGTCTTCTTAAAGAAGGAGCAATTGGTAGAGTTAATCATATAACTTTCGACCTTAAAGATAGTGATCCATTTTTAAATTATGTAGAAGGTCAAAGTATTGGTATCATGCCTGCTGGTGAAGATGCCAATGGAAAACCTCACAAATTAAGACTTTACTCAATAGCTAGTACTAGACATGGTGATGACTTTAATGGAAATACAGTTTCTCTTTGTGTAAGACAGCTTCAGTATGAAAAAGATGGTGAAACAATAAATGGTGTCTGCTCTACTTACTTATGTGATATTAAGCCTGGAGATAAAGTAAAAATAACAGGCCCTGTTGGTAAAGAAATGCTTCTCCCTGATGAAGAGGACGCAAACATCGTTATGTTAGCTACTGGAACTGGAATAGCACCAATGAGGGCTTATTTAAGAAGAATGTTCGAACCAACTGAAAAAGAAAAAAATAAATGGAATTTCAAGGGTAAAGCTTGGTTATTTATGGGTGCTCCAAAATCAGCTAATTTGTTATACGAAGAAGATCTTCAAAGATACATTGCTGAGAATCCAGATAATTTTAAATATACAAAAGCTATTAGTCGCGAGCAGCAAAATACAAAAGGTGGAAGAATGTACATTCAAGACAGAGTTTTAGAGTCAGCCAATGAACTTTTCAATATGATTGAAGATGAAAAGACACATATATATCTTTGCGGGTTAAAGGGTATGGAACCCGGAATAGATGAAGCAATGACTAAGGCAGCAGAAGAAAAAGGGTTGAACTGGTCAGAATTAAGACCTCAACTAAAGAAAGCAGGAAGATGGCACGTAGAAACTTACTAAATCTTTGATATTTAGATTTAAGTTTCACATACTAAATACTTTTTGGTTTAGACACAATATGTAGCTAATATTTGAAAAAAAGAGGATTTTAAATAAAGAATACTAAAAATATGCCTTCAACTTTAGGTAATCCTCTAAGATTAGGTTTACGGCAAGAAAGAGTCATATCTCCACAATGTTTAGTAATTTTTGGCGCTAGTGGAGACCTTACTCATAGAAAATTAATACCAGCCTTATTTGAACTCTATTTGCAAAGAAGAATTCCTAGTGAATTTGGAATAGTTGGTTGTGCGAGAAGACCTTGGACTGATAATGAGTTTAGAGAAAAGATGAAAGTAAAGTTATCAAATCAAATATCTGGTAAAGAAAGTGAGTGGGAACAATTTTCTAATTATCTTTTCTATGAACCTGTTGACCTACAACAAAGTGATCATGTAGTAAGGCTTTCTTCAAGATTAAATGAAATTGATAAAACACAAGCTACTCATGGGAATAGAACATTTTATTTATCAGTATCTCCGAATTTCTATGCAAGTGGATGTAAAGCTCTTAAAGGTGCTGGCCTTTTAGATGACCCTAAGAAAAGTCGTTTAGTAATTGAAAAACCTTTTGGAAGAGATTATTCAAGTGCAAAAAAATTGAATAAGATCGTTCAAAGTTGCGCTGAAGAAAGTCAGATTTATAGGATTGATCATTATTTAGGTAAAGAGACAGTTCAGAATATTCTTGTTTTGAGGTTTGCTAACACTATTTTTGAACCAATATGGAATAGGAATTATATATCAAGTGTTCAAATTACTTCATCTGAAACAGTTGGTGTTGAAGATAGAGCAGGTTATTACGAAAGCTCTGGTGCTTTACGGGATATGCTTCAAAATCATATGACTCAAATGCTTGCAGTTACTGCAATGGAACCTCCTGGAAAATTTGAACCAGAAGCAATAAGAAATGAAAAAGCTAAGGTTCTTCAAGCTTCAAAACTTGCTGACGAAAATGAACCCTGGAATTGTTGCATAAGAGGTCAATATGGAGAGGGAGGGAATATTTCAAATCGACTGAAAGGATATAGGCAGGAAGATGGTGTTAATAGTAACAGCACAACAGAAACTTATATTGCGACTAAAGTTTTCGTGGATAACTGGCGTTGGCAAGGAGTTCCTTTTTATTTGAGAACAGGCAAAAGACTTCCTAAAAGACTTGGAGAAATAGTCTTGACTTTTAAAGACGTTCCTGTTCATTTATTTGAATCAACAATAATAAATCCTGCCCCAAATCAACTTGTCCTTAGAATTCAGCCAAATGAAGGTGCTACTTTCAAATTTGAGGTAAAATCTCCTGGTTCTGGAATGAAATCAAGACCTGTTGAGATGGAATTTTCTTATGATGAATCATTTGGAGAACCATCAGATGAAGGCTATGTAAGATTATTAGCTGATGCAATGCTTTCTGACCCAACATTATTTACTCGAAGTGATGAGGTAGAGGCAGCCTGGAAACTTTATACTCCATTAATAGAATTGATGGATAATTCTCCTTGGAAGTTACCTATTTATAATTATGAATCTATGACATGGGGACCTCCTGAGTCAGATCAATTAATTTCAAAAGATAATATTTTCTGGCGGAGACCCTAAAAATGAAACCTCAACTTACATTACAAACCCCTTTAGAGCTGCCTTCTCAGGAAATTTCTAATTATCTTAATAAATTATGGATTTCAGAAGATAAAGATAATAGTGGAGCTAATACTTTCACGTTAATGGTTTGGCAGCCTGCTTGGCTAGAACAATGTTTGGTTCAAAAAGGATTAGTAAATGGACCAATTACTGGAAATTTAAGTCCAGAGATAATTGAAATTGCTAAAAAATTTATATTAGATCAAGGACTTCCTATAACTACTTCACTTAATAGTGGAGAATTATTGAATTTGTTGAAGAAAAATTTATCTAATAATGACTTTGAAGATTTTAGAGGACAATTTTTTGAATCAACGATAAGTACATTGAATCCAAGAAGATTAATAACCCTAGCGCCAACATTAAACAAAAATTCAGATATCAAAACTTTTGTTTCCGCATACTGTCCATTAAGTGATACTCCAGCTATGCAGCCTATTTGTGGGGATTTAGTTGTTATTAGAGGGGGCTCGGCCTCAATATCTAATAAAGGATTAAAAATAATTGATGAATTATCTATTGATGAATTACCTTCGTGGTTGTGGTGGAATGGAAGCTTGGATGAGTCGCCTGAAATTTTCGAATATTTCACTGATTATGGTCTAAGGTTAATAATTGATACTGCTCTTGGATCGCCTCAAAGATGTTTAAAAGTTTTAGATCAATTAAATAATTCAAATAAAGCTATTAATGATTTGAATTGGGTTAGATTGAAAAATTGGAGGGAATCATTGGCAATGATTTTTGATCCGCCTTCGAGGAGACCAATTTTAGATCATATTACTGATATTGACATTGATATCGCAGGAGATCATATGATTCAAGCGTTGTTTTTGATTTCATGGATTAGTGATAAGCTTAGTTGGTCTTTTCTAAGAGTTGAAAGGGATACAGAATCAACAAAAATAGAGTTTGAAAGAATTAATGGCGAAATAATTTCTACATCAATTAATCCCTTAACTTTGGGAAATCCAAGTATTCATTTAGGACAAGTTATCGGATTGAGGCTGATTTCAAAAATTAGTGAGGTTCAAAAAAATAACACTTGTGTAATACTTGGCTGTGAATCAGTGGAATGTATGAGACTTGAAGCAGGGGGAATGGCTAATATGGAATTAATAGAACAAGTTGTTCCAAATTCTTTTTCTACATCAGAGTACGATGTTAGTAAATTATTGGGAAGTAGTAGAGGTAATACCAGTCCTCTTTTTGAAAATTCTATTAAAATAGCTCTTCAAATATTTAATGGTTTAAATAACTAATAGATGCCTTGTGTGATATCTTCTCCTTCAACTGATAGCGGGAAAACTACATTATCCCTTTTGCTATCATGTTGGGCATTCTCAAAAGGTATAAAGATACAAACTTTCAAGGTTGGCCCAGATTATCTTGATCAACAACAACTTAGCTCAATTGGCCAACCTATTTGCAGGAATTTAGATATTTTTTTAAGTGGTGAGGAATGGGTTCAAGAAAGTTTTTTTAAACATTCTTTGAAATATGAATTCTCGTTAATTGAAGGAGCAATGGGTCTGTTTGATGGACTAGGGTCAACCACCTATTCCAGCACAGCAAATATCTCTAAACTTCTCAATGCTCCAATAATTTTTATTGTTAATGCTAGAGGTCAAGTAGCTTCTCTTTTGGCAACTATTAGAGGTTTTAGAGATTTCGATAGTGAGTTGTCAATAGCAGGAATTATATTTAACAACGTTAATTCAGATAGACATAAAAAATTAATCAAAGAAGTTTTTATAAATGAAGATATCGAAATTCTTGGTTTTTTACCATCTGATTCAAAAATAACTTTAAACAAAGCAAATTTAGGTTTGATATCTCCAATGGATAATGGAAAAGAAATAGATGTTGAATATTTTGCAAATTTCGCCGAAAGAAATCTCGATGTATTTTCAATTATTAAATTTCTGAAATCTCCCCAAAAGAAAATGTTTAATTCTTTCAATTTTAAAGATTTTAAAATAGACAAAAGTAAACCTATCGCAATTGCAGAAGATAAAATCTTTCATTTTCAATACCCTGAAACAAAGGAGTTTTTGAGTGAAATAGGTATACCATTGATTTCATGGAGTATTTTTGATGATGAAGAAATACCTAAAGAGGCTTCTTCTTTAATTATTCCTGGAGGGTTCCCTGAAAAATATGCTGATCATATAAGTAACTCTATAAAAAGCTTAAATTCGTTAAAGAAATTCCGCAAAAATGGATTTATATATGCTGAGTGTGGAGGGATGATGATTTTAGGAGACTTCATAAAAGATGAAAATGGTAATAATCATAAAATGAGTGGTATCCTGCCTTTTATCTCAAAAAAAAGTAAACTTTCAGTAGGTTATAGATACATTGAGGGTTTAAAAGATACTCCAATCATTAAACAAAATCAATTAATAAGAGGACATGAATTTCATTATTGGGAAATTGAAAATAATTTATCTGAACTTGATTCTGGAAAGGCTGAGCATCAGAAGAACCTTTCTTCCCCATGGAAAATTAAATCTTGGAAAACCGAATATAAAAATGAAGGCTTTTTTGATGAAAAATTACATGCAAGTTGGATTCACTTACATTTGCCAAGTTCTCCAGAAGCCGCAAAAAACTTTATAGAGTCCACCCAAATTACTTTTTCAAAGAATTCTTAATTTATTATCAAATCAAACATTTTGAGAGGTGAACCTAAAAAAAACATTCCAGGCAAAGTGATTAATGGTCCTAAAAAACTCCCTACCATGACCTCAATTTTCGTATGACCAAGGGTTTCCTTTAAGAGTAATTCAGATTGAGGGTCTAGTTTTTTTGATAGTTTATTAATTTCTGCAGCTTGAATTCCAGCTGATTTTCGAACACCACTTGCGTCATACATAACTATTAGTGCTACAGCAACTGATAATGCGAATATTGAGCTATCAAATCCTAATTCATAACCTATACCAGATGCAGCGCCAGTTATTAAGGCGGAGTGACTCGAAGGCATACCACCCGTCTCGAACATAATTCCAAATCTTATCTCTCCAGTTGAAAATAAATTGAATACAATTTTAAAAAATTGAGCTAGCAAACAGGATAATAGGCTCCAGAAAAGAACTGAATTATTAAAAAAGGAAAAAAACTCAGACATAAATTTAAAATAATTATCTGTCTCTATTTGTAATAAAGTCTGCTAACGATATTAAATACTTTGCATCTGTGCCCCAAGGTTCAATTGCTTTTTTAGCTTTTTCAACTAAATCAAATGCTCTTTTCTTTGACTCCTCCATTCCAAGTAATTTAGGGTATGTAGTTTTGTCAGCTAAAAGATCTTTGCCTGCAGTCTTACCAAGCTTTTCACTGCTGGAAGTTAAATCAAGAATATCATCTATTATTTGGAAGGCTAAACCAATTCCCTCTGCATATGTTGTCAGAGCTTGTAATAGTTTTTCGTTAGCCCCTGCGATCATCGCACCTGTTCTAACGCAGGCCTTTAATAAAGCCCCAGTCTTGTGAAGATGAATATATTCGAGAGTTTCAAGGTCGACCTCTTTGCCCTCGCATTCCAAATCAACAACTTGTCCCCCAACTAGGCCTGGTGCGCCAGCAACTAGGGATAATTCGCCAACTACATTTAATAATTTATTTGAATCGACTCCGGGGCTTCTTAAAGAGACCATTTCAAAAGCCCTTGTTAATAAAGCATCGCCTGCAAGAATAGCAATTGCATCTCCATATACTTTATGATTTGTTGGCCTACCTCTTCTCAAGTCATCATTATCCATGGCGGGCAGATCATCATGAATTAAGGACATTGTATGGATCATTTCTATTGCTACCGCAGTAGGAACTGCAAGAGAAGGTTCTCCTCCAGCTAGTGAACAAGAAGCTAAACATAAAATTGGACGTATTCTTTTCCCTCCAGCTAAGAGGGAATATCTCATTGATTCTCTTAATATTTCTGGGTTCTCAGGGCCCAAGGAAAAATCAAGTGCTTCTTCTACAACCTTTTTTGTGTTTTCAAGATATTTTTCAAAATCAGAAATACTATTTATAACTTCAGTCATTTTATATCTTCAGTAAAAAAAAATTCATCTTAGATTTTATGGCAAAAGGTCATTAAGAGTTGATGATAAACCAAATTGTTTTTGCCAGCTAAAAATAGTATTTACTAGTAACATTGTTACTGTCATTGGTCCAACACCTCCAGGTACAGGTGTATATGCAAATACTTTAGAAATGACATCTTCTAATAATACATCGCCACATAATCTGGTTTGATTTTTATCGGAACTTTTTAATCTATGTATTCCTACATCAACAATTATTGCTCCTTCTTTCACAAAACTCGAATCTACAAGATTGGGTTTTCCTGCAGCCGCAATTAGAATGTCGGCTTCTCTACAAACTTTATTCAAATTTTTTGTTTTAGAGTGAGTAATTGTTACTGTGCCATTTAGATTCAACAACATAAGCGATAGGGGTTTCCCAACAAGCAAACTTCTTCCTATGACAACAATTTTCTTACTTTCAATTGTAATATTTTGGGATCTTAATAAATTAATAATTCCTGCTGGTGTACATGATCTCATCGCAGGCTCATTTTTTACTAGTTTGCCGATATTTATCTCATTTAGTCCATCTACATCTTTGCTTGGATTAATATGGCTGATCAGTTTTTGCTCGTCAAACTTCTTTGGGATGGGAAGTTGAAGTAACATTCCATCAATATCCTTATCAGAATTAAGTTTGATTATTAATTGTTCAACGTCTTTTTGCTCTACACTATCTTTTAGATGAAAGATAAAGCTCTTTATTCCAATCCTTGAACATGCTTTTTCCTTGTTTTTAACGTAAACACCACTCGCGGGGTCTTCACCTATTCTTATTACGGCTAGACCGGGAGCCCTTTTTGCAATTATTTTATTACTTGAGATATAATCAGTTAATCTTTCTTCAATTTCAAGAGATAATTTTTTACCATCTAATTTTAATGACATTTAGAAAAACATCTCCTTTTTACACCTAGCATGCCTATAATTTTAAATTATTCAAATAGATTTATCTATATTCTGTGCAAAACATCATAACTACCTTAAAGAAATTGTTTTATCTGTGGAGGCGAAGTCAAGTCCCAGCAAAACAACCAATTAAAATTTCAAGAATAGATAATCTCATAATTTTTTTAGTATGCATTTTAATTTCAATAATTTCTTCTTATAAACTACTTCTTATCACACCTTTAAACATAGGAGATATTTTCTCTTGGTTTTTGACCTTTACTGAAATACTTATTAGTTCCGTAGTTTTGATATTAGTTTCAAAAAAAGAGAATCCCACAATTTCTTCAAGACAGATCTTTTTGATCATTACTCTTCTTTTAGCTGTACAGGTTACGAAATTAGCCTTAGCTTCAACCATAAGTCCATTACCTATGATTATTCCACCGGCATTAATAATATCCCAAGGAATGGGAAGCATAACAGCTTTAACTTGGGTATCAATAGCTGCTCTTATTTGGCCAGACCCACAAATTATTATCAATAACAATTTATTTTTTATTTTATTAGTTTGCGCTTCAATAGTATCTCTTCTTGGAGGCAAAATAAGAAGTAGAGCTCAGTTACTTCAACTATCAATTTTTGTCCCCATAGGATCGTTCTTGAGTCAATGGATATTGATAGGTAAATATAAAATATCTATTATTAATAGGCAAGATTTTGTTTTAGCTAATGGGGATATATTTTCTGATTCCTTGCTATTAGCAATAGTTATGCTTTTTACAATTTTATTTATTCCTATTTTTGAATCGATATTCGGATTATTAACTAAAGCAAGACTACTCGAATTGGCTGATAAGGAGAAACCTCTAATTAGAAGATTGTCTCTAGAAGCTCCTGGCACTTTTGAACATACCTTACTTATATGCGGTCTAGCAGAGGAAGCAACAAGAATGATTGGTGGCGATATTGATCTAATTAAAACCGGAGCGCTATATCATGATGTTGGCAAATTGCATGCACCTAATTGGTTTATTGAAAATCAGGATGGATCAAAAAATCCTCATGATGAATTAGATGATCCGATTAAAAGTGCAGAAGTACTGCAGGCTCATGTTGATGAAGGATTGAAATTTGCAAGAAAAAATAGACTGCCTAATCTGATAGCTAATTTTATTCCTGAACATCAGGGTACTCTTAAAATGGGATACTTTTTTCAAAAAGCCAAAGAAAAAAATCTTGACATTAATGAATATTATTTTAGATACAAAGGCCCTATTCCTCAGTCCAAAGAAACAGCTATTTTAATGCTTGCGGATGGATGTGAAGCAGCACTTAGAGCTATGAATATCAATGCATCTGATAAAGAAGCTTTGGGAACAATTTCTAATATCATCTACTCGCGTAAAAAAGATGGTCAACTTGATGATAGTAATTTATCGAAAGGAGAAATTTTTCTAATAAAAAGGGCGTTCTTGAATGTGTGGAAAAGAATTAGACACAGAAGAATTCAGTATCCAACAAGCAAGAATAATACGTTTTCTTAATTTTTAATTCTATAACCTAATATTTCTTCGATGTTTCGGATTACACCAATAAATAAGAGCTAACGTACTTAATAATGTTGTTAAAAGAGTAAACCCACCAACTCCATAAATGTCTTGAATAGTTATGAGCCTTACAACTGAATAAGGACCCGTACCAGAAATTACCATTGATAAAGATACTAGAGTTAAAGTTACTCCCCATTTTCTCTCAGCTAAAAGAGCTGCTGAAGAAACTATTCCAACAATTGCAGCTGGCCATCCAATACTTATGGCAAGAGTTATATTCGCAACTTTTAGTGGAGGTCCATAACTTATTATTAAAGCGATTATTGGAAGTGCAATTATGTTGCCGATTAAACCAACCCACGAAAGTGCCCAATATCCAAGTACCCTTTCTCTCATTATTTACTGCTTTGACTAATTAATTTAATCTACAATATTATGAGACTATTTTTAATGTTCCTTAATAATCCTAAGAAAATAATTTAATTTGCAGGATTAGTTAGGAATTTATTATCAGAGTTCTCTAAATTATCAAATTGTGGATGGATTGAATTTTTTTTCTCGGAAAATACAAGTCTATTTAGTGCATTAACGTAAGCATTCGCTGCCGCAACTACGACGTCTGTATCAGCAGAATGACCTGAATATATTTTATTGTCCCTTCTTATTCTTATTGTTACTTCGCCCAAAGCATCAATCCCCTCTGTAACCGACTTAACAGAAAATTCAATTAATTCATTAGGAACTTTAGCTAATTTATTTAAAGCCTCGCATACAGCATCAACTGGTCCAGTACCTATTGATACAGCAGTATCCTCACTATTATCTTCCGTGTTTAGAAGGGAAATGGTAGCAGTAGGTTTAGAGGCGTTACCGCAACTTACTTGTACAAGACTTAATTGAAATTTAGCTTCTGGGAGCTGAACTTGTTCACTAACAATTGCTTCTAAGTCTCTATCAGTAATTTCTCTTTTTCTGTCAGCTAAATCCTTAAAACGAGCAAAAGCATCATTTAAATCTTCTCGGCTCAAGTCATATCCCATCTCTTCTAATCTTGCTCTTACGGCACTTCTTCCACTAAGTTTCCCTAAAGATATTTTGTTGTCACTCAAACCAACAGTTTTTGCATCGATAATTTCGTAAGTTAGTCTATTTTTTAAAACCCCATCCTGATGGATGCCTGACTCATGTGCAAAAGCGTTAGCTCCCACAATTGCTTTATTAGGTTGTACAGTCATTCCAGTTAGGTTGGAAACAAGTCTAGAGGTTTTTGTTATTTCTTCTGTTCTTATCGCCGTAAGGGGAGTAGGGGAATTTGGATTTCTTTTAAAAAAATTATTAAAAAAACTTTTCCTAACATGAAGTGCCATTACTAATTCTTCTAGAGAAGCATTCCCGGCTCTTTCACCAATTCCATTAATAGTACATTCTAGTTGTCTTGCTCCATTTTTTACTGCCTCAAGAAAATTGGCAACTGCTAAACCTAAATCATTATGACCATGAACTGAGATTACTGCCTCATCAATATTTGGAACATTTTTATTTATATCAGCAATTAGTTTGCCAAATTCACTAGGAGTTGTAAATCCAACAGTATCAGGGATATTTATTGTTGTCGCTCCTGCAGAAATTGCTAGTTGAATCACTTCGTATAAAAAGTCAGGATCACTCCTTGAGGCATCTTCACAAGAAAACTCAATATCCTCTACTAATGATTTTGCATAATTAACCATTTCTGGAACTATTTGAAGAACATCTTTTCTGGATTTTTTAAGTTTATGTGTAAGGTGAATATCACTTGTCGCAATAAAAGTATGTATTCTTTTCTTGGGAGCTGGACTTACTGCTTCGTAACATGCTTTTATATCGCCTTTAGACGCTCTAGCTAAACCGCATATTACAGGGCCATTTTCTTTTCCAACTGCATTGGCAATTTTATTAACAGCTTTAAAATCTCCTGGACTTGCGAAAGGGAATCCAGCTTCAATAACATCTACTCCTAATCTTGCTAATTGATGGGCGATAGCAAGTTTTTCTTCTAGATTTAAACTGGCACCAGGAGATTGCTCTCCATCTCGAAGAGTTGTATCAAATATCAAAATTCTTCCAGGATCTTTTGACATTAGAGGGGATAACTTAAACTTATATTAAGCTAATTAAAAAAATTTGACTAGATTTGGTTCAATAATAATTTGGTGAAAGTTTATAACTTAAATAATATTGGTTAAAATTCTGAAAAAATAAATAAAATACTTAAATTTTTAAAGTATTCTTTAAAGATTAAAGGCTTCTTTAACTATAAAAAATAATTTCGATTTTTTATAGAACTATTGTTATAAATTTAAAAAGTATGAATGGGCAATACTCTAAAAATAATGTCTTAGGCCAGTTAGCGATAGTTTTACATGCTCATTTACCTTACGTCAGAAAAAATGAAAAAAACTCCTTAGAAGAGGATTGGTTATTTCAGGCGATTTTGGAATGTTACATACCACTACTTCAATCAATAGAATCTTCCAAAAAGGAAAATCCTTTAAATACCAAACTTACTATTAGTTTGTCTCCAACATTATTATCACTTCTAAATAATAAAAAAATTCAAGAAACATTCCCAAGCTGGATTGAAACAAGAAATGATTTATTAAACGAACTGCCAAAAAAAGAAAAAAATGCTTCTGCATTTTTAATGAATAATCTTAATGAAAAATACTTGTATTGGCAAAAATGTTCTGGAAATTTAATTGAGAAGTTTAGAGTTTTAAATAACTCTGGAAATTTGGATATTCTTACTTGTGCTGCTACACATGGATATTTGCCAATCCTAAGGGAGAATCCAGAAACTGTTAAAGGACAAATCAATACAGCCATTAGAAACCATGAAAATATTTTTGGAACTAAGCCTTTAGGGATTTGGTTACCTGAATGTGCATATTATGAGAATTTAGATGAAATGCTATTTAAGTGCGGAATTAGATATGCAATCT
The DNA here is from genome assembly GCA_003281525.1 of Prochlorococcus sp. AG-347-J06. Taxonomy (GTDB): domain Bacteria; phylum Cyanobacteriota; class Cyanobacteriia; order PCC-6307; family Cyanobiaceae; genus Prochlorococcus_A. The sequence continues at coordinate 44,376 of QCBT01000009.1, forward strand.
TAGATGGTCACGGTATTCTAAACGCTACACCAAGGCCTAGGTATGGTGTTTACGCGCCAATATGTTCGAAAAAAGGAGTTGCATTCTTTGGAAGAGATAGTGAGTCAACTTTACCCGTTTGGTCTGCAAAGGAAGGGTTCCCAGGAGACAAAGTTTATAGGGAATTTCATAAAGATTTGGGATGGGAATTACCTATCTCCAAACTCCAAAAGAAAGGCATCTTAACTAAAAGACCTTTGGGTTTGAAGTTTCATAAGATTACAAATGATAATGTACCATTAGGTGAAAAGGAGTTTTACTTAGAAAATGAAGCCAAAAAGAAGGTTGCAGAACATGCAGATACTTATCTTCTCGCGAGATCCAAGCAATTAGAAAAATTAACTTTATCCTCTTCCTTTAAGCCCTTATTGGTAGCTCCATTTGATGCTGAATTATTTGGTCATTGGTGGTATGAGGGACCTTCTTTTATTGAAAATATTTTAAAAAAATCTAGTAAATATTCAATTAAGCTTACAAATTTAAAAGAATTCTTAATTCAAAAGCCAAACATTCAGATCTGCGATCCATCACCATCAAGCTGGGGACAAGGAGGTTACCATAACTACTGGATTAATGATGCAAATGCATGGATTGTTCCGGAAATCACTAAAGCAGGCTCAACTTTTGTTGATTTATGCTCTAAAAATTTTAGTAATGACTTATCTCAAAGACTTTTCAAGCAAGCAGCAAGAGAATTACTTCTTTCTGAATCTTCTGATTGGAGTTTTATACTAAGAGCTGGAACTACAACTGAGCTTGCAAAAGAGAGGATAGAAAGACATTTGTTTAGGTTCTGGAAAATAGTTGAAATGATTAAAAATAATTCCAATATTAATCTAAAATTTCTTGAAGATATTGAGGAAGAAGATGAAGTTTTCCCAGATATTAATATTGATGATTGGCGAAAATAAAAAAACTAACTTAAATTAAGCATTCCTAGTTTTACTTTTAGAGGTGAATTTATAAACATCTTACTCATAACGTAAATTAGTTTTGGGAGTGGAAGTGTATTAGTAAGAAAACCTATCCATTCATTGGTTGATAATCTAAAGAAATTTGAGAAAAAGCTTCTTAATCTACTTTCGTCAAAACTCATCAATCTTTTAAGACCATATTGGTAAAGTTTATGCCTTTGTGTTAACTCGTAAGGCCATAGGACCCCCCAACCTTTTGTTGCCAGTTCAAGAGAACTTAGATGAGGTTCTTTTAAAAAGATTGCTAATTTTTCTGCAAGTAGTGGAGCTCTCCTTAATAAAGATCCGATCATGTATCCTGATGCAGGATGCACCATGCTGGCAGACCCTCCAAAACCAAGTACAAATTGTTTTTTAAATGGGAGGGGTAAATTCATTGGAAAAAGGCAATTCTCTTCATGAAAAATTTCACTTACCTCAATACCCTTACTATTTAGTCTTTTAAAAAGTCTTTTTTTAAGATTCTCTTGGGATAGTGCAGGAAAACTAGCTAATGATGTTTCTTCAACAAAAAAAGTTTCATTTCCAAGATCCATTGCATAAAGAAATGATGGCGATGATAACTTTTCTTCAATGTTTAAATGATTTGGACGAAAATCCATTAAAACAAATTGTTCCTTATTGACTGGAGGCGATGAAAATTTGCCGACAATTCCATACGCAGCTTGTTGAGCGATTTCATTTTGGACTGGCCTTTTTACAAATTTACTTTTGTGACCACTGGCATCAATGACTAACCTTGCCTTTATTCTTAGTCCTGAAAAACAAATTACCTCAGATATTTTATTTTTCTCTTTAATATCTTTTGCTGTTTCATTTAACCATTCAATCCCTTTACACTTTTTTAAAAGTTCGTTTTGAAAGGCTTCTTGATTGATTAAACCATAATCGTAATTATGTTTTGTTGGATTATCTCCCTTTTTATTTTCCCCATTTCCAAAAAAACTAACTGTTTTACACCATCTATGAGATAACAAAGACTCTAATCCTAATTCCTCTAATTCAGAAGCCCAAATACCATATGTATTCTCCCATTTTTCATTCGGAGATTTAGTTGATATCCCCTTTATATTAAGATTTTGCTTGGCTAATTCTGAAGCCAAACATAGTGCAGCAGGCCCAGAACCTAGAATTAAAATATCAAGTATTTCCATATGATCTAATAAACCATTTTCTTTTAATTTTCTGTGCCTGTATTAAGTTGCTCTTCTTCTTTTTCTGTTTGTGCATGAGGAACTAAGACAACTTCTGATAAATGATCACCCTCGTCTAGCCTTTGTAATTTTACTCCAGTAGCGGCTCTAGATTGTTGTGAAATTTTATCTGCGTTTGTTCTTACTATAACCCCTTTTTCGGTCACAAAAAGTAATTCTTCCCCTTCTCCAAGGACCTTCAAACAAACTAATACATCATCTTTAATTCTGAATTTTATTGCTCTCAAACCCATGCCTGCTCTTTTTTGTAATCTAAACTGAGTTACAGGCACTCTTTTACCTAGTCCAAATGCACTGGCTATTAGTACCCAAGGACCTTCTGAAGAGTTAACTTCAAGATTTTCATCAAATTCCTTAGTAAGATTTTCATTTTTAGCTAATTGATCAACTAAATCAGATGTCAAAACATCCATAGATACAAGATTGTCTCCTTTTCTCAGGTTCATAGATTTAACACCTCTCGCTGTCCTGCCAAGTGGCCTTAATTCGTTCATATCTAATCTGAAATGAATCGCCATTCCTGTTCTTGATCCAATCAAAACACTATCACCTTCTCTTGATAATCTAACCCAAGTTAAAGCGTCTCCATCCTCAAGATTTATTGCTATTAATCCATTTGATCGAATTTTTGAGAAGGCAGAAAGTGAAGTTCTTTTTATAAATCCAGCCTTGGTTAGCATTAATAGGTAACAATCGTTATCAAAAGAATCTACTGCAACCAGTGAAGTTATCTTTTCTTCTCTTGGTATTGGGAGAAGTTGAACTGATGGAGTACCTTTAGCTGTTCTGCTACTCATTGGAACTCTATATGCTGGGAGAGCATAAGATACTCCTCTATCACTGAAAAGCAAAAGAGTATCATGATCATTACAGCTTATAAATAGTTTTACT
>QCBT01000010.1 GCA_003281525.1 Prochlorococcus sp. AG-347-J06
AGCAAATAGTAATTTCAATGATTTAGCTAATTGGCAAGATCCAAATGGAGATAAACTGATTTTGGGTGTTATTGGTCAAGTCTGCAGAGTCGAAAACTAAAAATTTTAAGTTATAAAAAATACGAAACTATAACGAGTTCTCAATATTTGAAAGTATAAAACCCTGTCTAGGACAGGGTTTTAAAGGTGCCAGGACCCAGATTTGAACTGGGGACACGGCGATTTTCAGTCGCCTGCTCTACCAACTGAGCTATCCCGGCTCTAACCTATATACTTTAAATTAAGATGTGTAGTTTGTGAAACCCTTTTAATTAAAAATTTTATATCTTCATCAAATATCCTAAAAAAACCTTTATTTTGAGTTAATCGCTAATAAGGCAGTACCAAATGAAGTAGTTTTTTTACATGAAACTATTGGAATATTGATAATTTTTTCTCTTATTTTTCTCCACTGCGGGTTTTGTGAACCTCCACCAATAGTAATAATTTTTTTTGGAAGTGAACCTGTTAGTTCGCCTAGTTTTTCCCATCCTTTCAATTCGATCTTAGCTAACCCCTCGAATAATGCATGTAAATAAAGTGAGTCGCTTACTGGCCGTGGACCAAGTATCGGCTCTAAATTAGAATTATTAATAGGAAATCTCTCTCCTTTACTATTAAGAGGTAAAAGATTTAAAGAAGTGGTTTTTGATGGATTTATTTGTCGACTGAGTTCCTTTATTTCTAAATCAGAAAAGAACTGAGACAAGATACCGCATCCCGCGTTTGATGCTCCTCCACATATCCAATCGCCGTTTACTCTATGGTTTGTAAGCCCTTGTTTTTTTACAGGGTTATCAATAATTTTTTTAACTACAATAGTTGTTCCTAAAACTGTTAGACCATCTTCTTTACCTAAACCTGCAGCTATTAAACTTGCATTAGAGTCAGTGGTGCCTGAGATTAATATTAATTTCTTATTCAATTTAAATCTCTCTGCTAGATCAAAATTCACTTCTCCAATAATTTTTCCACTTTTTATTATTTTAGGTAGACATTTTTGCCATGAAGTATTGAGATAGCTTTTTGGCCATGATTCTTCTTTTAGATCCCAACCAAGTTTTAGATTATTTCCCTCTTCTCCATGAGTCCAATCTTTTAAAAACCAACCAGTTATCCAATCAGATTGATGTCTTAAAAGTATATTTGTCCCATATTCATCTATAAGTTTTAATGCTTTAGCAAGGCTACTGTATGGAGTTCGCAGATGATCTTCTCCAGAAGTTAGTGATTCAAGAAGGATTTTATGTTCATTACATGCTTGGTCATAGGGAATTGCTTCTCCAATCGGTTCACCTTGTAAATTTGTTGCTGTTAAAGTTCCTGAGGTGCCGGAGATAGCCAACTTATTAAGGTTAATTTTTACCTCAGTAGGTAAGTTTACTAAAAGATTTTCACAAGAAGTGATCCATGAATTTGGATTTTTAAAGCTGTATGTGTAAGGGGTTGAATTTGAATATACTAATTCCTTATGAAGATTAATTATTGATATTCTTGCACCGCTGGTTCCAAAATCTAACCCTCCATACAAATTATCAGGCATAGAAAAAATATTTATAAAAAGATTTTGGAGGCCTCTGCTAATTGGGCTGCCTTTTCTTCAACATTTTCCCAAGGGAGCTCAAGATCTCTTCTGCCAAAATGTCCGTAGGAAGCGGTCTTTCTAAAAAATTTACCTCCCATTTTTTTGGGTAGATTTCTTAAGTTAAATTCTTTTATTATTGCTGCTGGTCTTAAATCGAAGTGCTCATTAATTAACTTAGTCAAATTAACTTGTGAAATAACACCTGTGTCAAAAGTTTCCACGAGAATGGAAATTGGTTTTGCAACTCCAATTGCATAACTTAATTGTACTTCTGCTTTTTTTGCCAATTTTGCCTTAACTATGCTTTTAGCTACATAACGTGCTGCATAAGCGGCTGATCTATCTACTTTTGTGGGATCTTTGCCAGAAAATGCCCCTCCTCCGTGTCTTGCATATCCACCATAAGTATCTACAATAATTTTCCTGCCAGTGAGCCCGGCATCTCCTTGAGGCCCCCCTACGACAAATTTTCCCGTTGGGTTTACTAGAAATCTTGTTTTGCTTATGTTTGGTTTAATTTCTAAATCTTCAGTAGCAGGAATTACAACATGCGTCCATAAATCTTCTTTTATTTTTTGACGAATTTCTTCTTCATTTGTTATTCCATCAATCTCTGGATTATGTTGGGTTGATATTAAAATGGTGTTAATAGAGACTGGTAAACCTTTTTCGTAATCAATGCTTACTTGAGTTTTCCCATCTGGTAATAGATAATTAAGGACTTCTTCATGCCTCACTTTGGCAAGTTGAATGGCTAACCTATGTGCCAAGCTAATAGGTAAGGGCATTAATTCAGGCGTCTCATCGCATGCATAGCCAAACATGATGCCTTGGTCACCAGCTCCAGTATTATCTTCAATGTCATCGTTAACATCGTCCGCTTCGTCTACTCCTTGGGAAATATCCGGTGATTGCTCGTCAAGTGCTACTAATACAGCACAACTATTTGCATCAAAACCACCTGCTCTATAGCCTTCGTATCCAATTTCTTTAATTACGTTTCTAACAAGTTTGATGTAATCGACTTTTGCTTTTGAAGTTATTTCTCCAGTAAGTAAACAAAGACCTGTATTAACGACAGTTTCGCATGCAACTCTGCTTTCTGGATCTTCTGTCAATAAAGCATCTAATACGGCGTCACTAATTTGATCACATATTTTGTCAGGATGACCTTCAGTTACTGATTCAGAAGTGAAAATGAAATCACTCATTTACAAATAATTTTGAGTTAAGGCTTTATCCTAAATTAGATTATCGTTATAAAGCAATTATTGTAAATTAAAAAATACTTGAACAAAATTAATAGGCTTAATTTTTGATGTTCGCGTATAAAACAAATAAGTGAATTTATGCCTTTTCAGCTGTAGCTACGGGGATCTCTTCGTTATCGTCAGTTTGTTCAAATAACATTTGTTTATATTTCGCAGCCATTTCTTCAGCTTTACTGAAAACTTTTTGAGGATCAGTTAGCATATCGCCTGGTTCGGGTTCAAGAGCTTTAGTAGATAATGAAATTCTCCCTCTCTCTGAATCAAGGTCAATTATCATAACTTTCATTTGGTCACTCACATTTAAAACGTTATGAGGAGTCTCAATATGTTCATGACTAATCTCAGAAATGTGCAATAGACCACTAACTCCACCAATATCAATAAAGGCTCCATAAGGTTTAATACCTTTTACTGAGCCAACAACAACTTCGCCAACCTCAAGTCGGTTCATTTTTTTCTCAACTAACGCTCTTCTATGGCTTAGAACTAATCTATTTCTCTCTTCATCAACCTCAAGAAATTTTAAAGGCAAATATTCACCTTCTAAGTCATCTTTTATTTTTCGAGCACTTATGTGTGATCCTGGGATAAAACCTCTCAAGCCCTCTACCCTTACGAGAGCTCCACCTCTGTTTGTCGCAAAAACTTCAGAATATATAGTTGCATCTTCTTTTTGGAGTTGTCTAACCCTTTCCCATGCTCTTTGATATTCAATTCTTCTAATGGAGAGGGCTAATTGGCCATCTTCATTCTCTTCGCTCATTATGAAAAATTCTCTACTTTCTGAAGGTTGTAAAACATCATTAAGTCCTTCAACTCTATTTATTGAAACCTCCTGAACAGGCATAAAAGCCGCTGTTTTTGCACCTATATCTATCATGGCTCCTTTGGGCTCTAGAGCAAAAACGGTACCTTTAACTAGATCGCCAGGCTTAAAGTTATAGTCATACTTACCCAAAAGTGATGCAAATTCTTCTTGTGTGAATCCTGCGTTGTCAAAATCCGTAGTTGTTCTGCTAGAGGAAGAATCTGCTGAAGGTATATCGCTCTTCTCGAATGATAAATCTTCCTCATTTTGGGATGCTGAATCATTATCTAATTCAGACGAATTTTTAATTTCTTGATCCTCAGAAATTTCGTTAATGGTTTGGGAAGAATTTTCGTTCATTTGTTGTATCGCAGACTACCTAAGGTAGTTAGAAAGGAATGCTATTAGCCTGCAAACCAATAGCAAAAATATTTTTGATATCTATTCTACACTTTAGAATGCTGAATTTTATGAAATTGAAGCTAATTGGTTTTTTGAACTTCCTTTTAGCGATTCAAGAGTAGAAATAAAATCTTTTACCCCATTAAATTTTCTGTAAACTGAGGCATATCTTATGTAGGCAACTTCATTTTCTTTTCTAAGATTTTTAAGTATTAATTCACCGATTTGTGAAGATTTAATATCTTTATTAGAGTCTTGAACTATTTGTGATTCTATTCCGTCTACGAAATTAATAATTGCTTCACTAGAAAAGTTAGTCTTTTCGCAAGCTCTTGATATACCAGTAAATAATTTTTGTTTATCAAATAATTCTCTGCTACCGTCTTTTTTTATAACTGAAATTGGCATTGATTCCACTCTTTCATAAGTTGTAAATCTAAAGCTGCAATTTAAGCATTCTCTTCTTCTTCGAACACTTTTACCACTATCAGCAGATCTTGATTCCAAAACTCTGCTATCTGTATTTTGACAGGTGGGACACTGCATGTGGTGAAATAAGCTGCACTTCAACTCTAATAGTAGAGTAATATACTAATTATGAAAAGTAAAAAAAAACCTCTTAATTAAAGAGGTTTTTTTTTCTTAGTCTATTTTCTATCAAATTTAGGTGGGTCTCTAAAAGCGACAGCAAAGAATAAGGTAACAACTGCGAGAGTTAGAATAAGAACGTAAGCAAAAGCTTCCATAAGATTAATTAATAAAGTTTAGTTTAAACCCTTCCTGGGATTCGTCTTGTGGTTTCGTCACCAAGCTTCTTGAATAAACCAAATTCAACTTGGTCGCCAATTTCAGCATCAATACCAGCAAAGGAATTTCTGTAAAGAGTTCTTGAAGCGTGCCACCAGTGGCCAAATAAGAAAAGCAATCCGAAACATAAATGTGCATATGTGAACCACGCTCTTGGAGAGCTTCGGAATACACCGTCAGATTTATATGTCTCTCTGTCAAACTTAAATGCTTCTCCAAGTTGAGCCTTTCTAGCTAATCTTTTAACTACTGCAGGATCAGTAAATGTTTGACCATTAAGATCTCCTCCATAGATAGTTGCAGTAATTCCAGTTTGTTCAAATGAATACTTTGCTTCAGCTCTTCTAAATGGAATATCTGCTCTTACATTGCCTTCTTTGTCTTCAAGGATGACAGGAAAGTTTTCAAAGAAATTAGGTATTCTTCTAACTTCTAATTCGTTACCTTCTTTATCTTGAAAAGCAATATGACCTTGCCAACCAGTTGGTAAACCATCACCATTAACGAGAGCTCCAACTCTGAATAGGCCCCCTTTCGCAGGACTATTCCCAACGTAATCGTAGAAGGCTAGTTTCTCGGGAATCGATGCATATGCCTCTTCTTTACTAGCACCATCGTCTATAGCAGCTTGAACCCTTCTATTAATTTCAGTTTTGAAATAGCCGGAATCCCATTGATATCTGGTAGGACCAAATAATTCGACTGGAGTTGTCGCTGAACCGTACCACATTGTACCTGCAACAACGAATGAAACAAATAAAACAGCAGCTAAAGCACTAGCTAGAACTCCTTCAAGACTTCCAAGTTTTAATGCTCGATAAAGTCTTTCTCCAGGTCTATTGGTGATGTGAAAAATCCCTCCAATAATACCCATAAGTCCAGCTGCAATATGATTAGCAACTATTCCTCCTGGGTTGAAGGGGTTAAATCCTTCAACGCCCCAGGAAGGGGCTACAGGCTCTACATGGCCAGTTAAACCATAAGGATCAGAAACCCAAATCCCCACGTTTGCACAATGAAAAGCTCCAAACCCAAAGCATGTAAGTCCAGCTAGGAGAAGGTGAATTCCGAATATTCTTGGCAAATCAAGAGCAGGTTCACCAGTTCTTGAATCTTCCCATAGATCCAAATCCCAGTATGTCCAGTGCCAAATGGAAGCCAACATCAATAATCCACTAAATACTATGTGTGCTGCTGCAACACCTTCAAAACTCCAGAATCCCGGATCAACTCCTGTAGCACCCGTAATATCCCATCCGTTCCAACTACTTGTGATACCAAGTCTTGCCATGAAAGGCATAACGTACATCCCCTGTCTCCACATTGGATTGAGAACAGCATCGGAAGGATCAAAAATGGCTAATTCATAAAGAGCCATAGAACCGGCCCAGCCGGCTAATAATGCAGTATGCATAAGATGCACAGCGAGTAGTCGACCTGGGTCATTAATAACTACCGTGTGAACTCGATACCAAGGCAATCCCATCGGTTAATTTCTAGTAACTATGCTGAATAAACAGCTAAACATCACGATAGTAAGGGTTTTTTAGTCTTTGAGGGATTTTTGTAAATAAATTTATTTTATTGCAAAAATTGGCCAAATCAATTTGCAGGACTTTGTTTACAAGGAATTTTTAGCAAAAAATTGTTAATATTTTGGTCACAATTCTCAAAGTAAAACGCCAAAATAAGAAAAATAACTTAAAAAAAATGGCAACTATCAGATTTATTCGTGAGGATTTAGAAGTTCAATGCAACCCTGGTGAAAATTTAAGGGAGTTGGTAATGAAAGAAAACTTACAACTTTATGGACTAAAAGGTATTTTAGGAAATTGCGGAGGAGCAGGACAATGCAGTACTTGCTTTATTTCAGTTGAAGGTGGAAACAAGAATTCCTTGAGTCCTCTAACATCTGTTGAAGAAGACAAACTCAAAAATAGACCAGAAAATTGGCGACTTGCTTGCCAAACTTTAATAAAATCCTCTGCAGTTATTTTAACAAAACCACAATCCCCCCCCTCAAATTTGGAACAACTAAAAAAAATTAGTGAAAATAAAAAATTACCTCGCTAAATTGTTTAATACTGTTAATCAGTTTATAAAATTTGTTTATTTTTCCACTTTATTACAAGTTATATGTCTATAGTCTTATTACTAAATATAGAACTATCTAATTAAATGGAAACAACTAACTTTGGATTCGTAGCTAGTCTTTTATTTGTAGGGGTTCCAACAATATTCCTTATAGGTTTATTTATCTCTACCCAGGATGGAGAAAAATCAAGCTTCTTCTCTGACTCTAGTAAAGGTAGACTTGGTCCAAAACGCTAATGCTTTTATAAATGCTTGGCATTTCAGTAAAAGAATTTTTACTCTGGAAACGAAAACAACTTTCTAAAGGAGGCGATAAACAAACTTTTGCTGTTTTACTTGACTGTATGGGCGGACTGTCGAGTAGTGATATTAATTTGATAACCATAAATCCTCAAGGAATACTACATTTAAAAAAAAACTTAGAATATCTTGAATCTGTTTGGGACGATCATTTGTTAAGATCTTGCCCAATTCAATACCTTTTAGGAATAACTTTTTGGAGAGACTTAAAATTAAAAGTTACAAACAAAGTACTTATTCCCAGACCAGAGACAGAACTCATAGTAGATATTGTCTTCAATATATTTCGAAGGAAGTCAGAGAAATTATTTTTTGCTGAATTAGGGACTGGATCAGGCGCTATAAGTATTGCATTGGCATTGGCTTATCCTTTGAGTGAAGGAGCGGCAACTGATATAAACAAAGACGCATTAGAAATAGCTACAAAAAATTATCTAAATTCTTCCACACAATCAAATTTGAAATTTTATTGTGGAAATTGGTGGTCACCTCTTGAAAATTTTAAAGGAAAATTAGACTTTGCTATTTCAAACCCGCCATATATTCCTAAAGATACTTATGAAAAATTACCTAAAGAAGTTAAAAATTTCGAACCTAAAGTTGCTCTATTAGGCGGCGAAGATGGTTTAAAACACATTAGGGAAATAATTCAAAAAGCACCATTATATCTAAAAGAGAAAGGCTGGCTAATTTTAGAAAATCATTTTGATCAAGGCGAAAAAGTAAAACAACTTCTTATTAAAAATAAATTTACATCAATAGAAATTGTGAAAGATCTCTCGGGTATTGGTAGGTTTACTATTGGAAGATATAAATAAATTATTATAGGTTCATAATCTAAATGAATTTAGTAGACTGCAAATCCGCCTTGAAGACTCTTAAAAGTGGTTTACCTATAATTTTCCCAACTGATACATTACCTGCAATTGGATGCTTGCCAAAATTTTCAAATACCATTTATAAGTTTAAAAAAAGAGATAAAGACAAACCTTTAATTCTTATGGGATCAGAATTCAAACAACTAATCGATTATGTTCACGAATCAGCTAAAGAAGATTACGAAAATATAGCTTTAAAATATTGGCCTGGAGCTCTTACAATGGTTATTCCTGCTTCAGAAAAGCAAACCACAATCCTTACAAGTAATGACCTTACCCTTGGGTTGAGGATTCCAAATTCATATATGGCCCAATCTCTAATGAGAGAAACAGGACCATTGTTAACTTCAAGTGCAAATATTTCAGGTTTTAAAGGGGCAAATACAGTTGAAGGTATTGCTCTAGATTTCCCTTCTGTAAAAATTTTGGGCCCCATCCCCTGGGGTAGAAGAAGTGGAAAAGCTAGTACTATTATATTTTGGAAGAAAAGTGGAGATTGGAGACTGATTAGAGAAGGAGAAGTATTAGTAAGGGAATTGTATTAATGTTTTTACTATTATTTTTTGTTTTATTAATTCAATTTTTTACTTATTGGATATTTGAACCCCTTGCATCTTTTTTAGAGTATGTTCTCGAAATAAGATTGTCGCCTATCATTGCTCTGATAGGTTTACTCTTTTTATTTTCATCAAAGAATATTGAAAAATAATTAAAAAAATCTAAATGCCGGCTAACAGATTTGAACTGATGACCTTCGCTTTACAAAAGCGCTGCTCTACCGCTGAGCTAAGCCGGCAATCCCTTCATCTTACAATTAGGGAGGGTCAATTATCAGTATTTTTTTAGCTTTTTATAAATTTATTACTTTTTGATATCTTTATTAGCTTTATCAGTTTTATCAGTTTTGTCAGTTTTTTTGAATTTGATTTCTCCTGAAATAGTTCTTTTGATTGGTAAATTGGCAACTAATGCAGTCATTCTATCCTCAGTCTCTAAACTCACTGCCACCTCATCAAAATCAATTTCAACATATTTAGCAACAACATCAAGAATCTCTTTTCTCATTTTATCTAAAAGATCAGTTGTTAAGGAACTCATATCAACTCTGTCATGAGCGAGTACAAGTTGTAATCTTTCTCTAGCTGTATTTGCACTAGACGTTTCTCTGCCTAGTAATTTATTTATAAGATCTCTGAGAGTCATCATTTTAAAAAACCTTTGTTTGCATTAATCTCATGAATTTATCCTTAAGACTTTTGCCTTCTTTTTTGGGATCGATAATTGGTACATCTTTATTTGTGAGCCTTTGAGAAACATTCAAATAACATTTTTTTGCAGGAGATCTACCATCTGAAAGTGTCAGTGGCTCTCCTCTATTTGTACTTATTATTACCTGTTCATCTTCTAAAACAATACCTAACAAAGGCAAAGAAAGGATCCCTTGAACATCTTCAATAGATAACATTTCTTGACTAGCCATCATGTTGGGGCGAACTCTATTGATTACAAGTTGTATAGGCTGAATATCTGAAGTATTAAGAATCCCTATTACTCTATCCGCATCCCGCACTGCGGATAATTCAGGGTTAGTAACCACAATAGCTTCTTTACAGGCTGCAAGAGCATTTTTAAAGCCATCTTCTACACCAGCAGGGCAATCTACTAAGACAAAATCAAATTTCTCACTAAGTAGCTCACTAATTTTTTTCATATCTTCGGGCTTCATCCAATCCAACATCCTTGGATCTCCAGCAGGAAGTAGAGCAAGATTAGGTTCTTTTTTATGTCTAACCAATGCTTGATCAAGACGACAATTCTCGTCTAGAACATCTTGAGCCGTATAAATAATCCGATTTTCTAATCCTAGAAGAAGATCTAAATTTCTTAAACCAAAATCAGCATCTAATACAGCAGTTGATGCTCCGCTATTAGCAAGTGCTATGCCAAGGTTTGCAGTTAAAGTTGTTTTACCAACTCCTCCTTTTCCTGAACAAATTAATATTGTGCGAGTATTCTTCCCCACGATTTTAAGGATTTTACAAATAATAAAGCCACTTGCAGAAAGTTAAATATTTTAAAGATTAAGTAATTCTTAAATTTATCTAGTTTGAATTAATTTATTGCAAATTATTGATTAATTTTTAATTTCGATTATGTGTGGTTTGATAATTATCGTTTGTTGATCTATCACTGCAATTTCTGGATAACAATTTTTGGGCTTATCCTTTGGTCCAATAGCTATCACATCTGCAATTCTTAACTGTAAAGGGTTTAGATAAAGTGATGCAATAGAGGCATTTTTATTTCCACTTTTCCCTGCGAAAGCGATCCCGAGTAATTTGCCCCAAACGTAAATATTTTTCTTGGCGGAAACTATTGCTCCTGGATTAACGTCACCAATAATGCATAGGTTTCCATTTGAAGATATTCTTTCACCTGATCGTATTGTTCCCTTATGAAGAATATCGTCTTTCTTTTTTGAATTTAATAATAATAACTTATTTTTAATTTCTTGCTCTTTTATGAAAGCTGAATTTATTTTTAAAGATTTTCCACTTAGTATTGTATCTCTATCATTTGAGTAAATGCGTAAGGAACAAATATTAATTTTGTCAAAATGATTTTTTAATTTTGATAATTGATGAGAACTTATTGACTCATTGACTACGAAAATTTTTGCTTCTAAAGGTTCCTTGATGGAAGAAAATCTTTTGAAAGTTTCATGGATATTATCTAAATCTAGCAAAGAAAAAATTTCTAAATATTTACTTTTAGTTTTTTTTAAAACGATTTCCATTGAATTAAATCTAGGAATTGTTTTTTATTAATGAAATTTCATTTTTAATTTCATTTTTGATCATATCTGGATAAATAATAAAAGAGCTTTCCTCAGATCTCATTAAAGTTTTTATTAATTTAGAACAATTTTCTAATGCGCTTAGATAGGTGCCGTCCCATATTTTTAGTGCGTTATTAGATTCAAAACCCTTAAAATTTCTTTCCTTGATACCGCAAAATATTTCTGGATCATAACCATTTTTTTCACATAATTCTGAGGCAAATGCAAGGATTTTTAATCTATTCATCTTACTTAAAAAACTTATGTCTGATGCCTTTAATAAATCTCTGTCAATAAACATTTTGCAGAGTGTAGAAAGTGGTTCAAAAGATTCGTCTTTCCATCTAATCAAATGATAATAAAAGGTTACGTCATCATTTCTTATAAAATCATCAAAAGTAATCTTTGAAGGTGAAAAAATCCATTTATGTAGAGAATTATCTAACCAAATATTCTTTTCATAATTCTGTTTTATTGTGTGAAATATTTTTTCCAGAATCCATGTTGATATTTCGTTAATCCTGTGATTGTAGATTGTTCTATACATCAAGTTTCTAAGTACAAGGAAATGCTCAATAGCGATCACTCCTTTTGGTTTGATTCCGATATTCCCATCAGGTGAAAAGGTTAGAGCTGAAATTATTCTCTCTAAATCCACTAAGCCATAATTAGTACCTGTGTTGTAACTATCGCGTAAAAGATAATCGAGACGATCGCAATCTATCTCACTACTTATCAATGTTTTTAAAGGTTTTGAAAATAGTTGTTTTGAATGAAATAATTCACCAATTTTTCTGGGTAATTCGTTGTCATACTTTTTAAGGATTGAATTTATTGGAGAATAATTTATAACTAATTTTTCAGACCATTGTTCGTGATCATGCTTGAATATTTTTTCACTGGTGTGGCTTAAAGGTCCATGACCTAAATCGTGGAGTAGAGCTGCTCCATAAAGAACAAATTTATTTTCATAAAATGAAGATTTACTTTCAATTAATCTCTTATAGATTTTTCTAGCTATACAAAAAACACCAATTGAGTGAGTAAATCTACTAGATTCTGCACCATGAAAAAGTAATGATGCCGCTCCAAGTTGTTTTATTCTTCTTAGTCTTTGAAAAGCAACTGTATCAATTAATTCCATGATCATTAATTCTTCTGGCTTTCCTGCATCAAAAACTATTTCTTTATGAATTGGGTCATGGAAAATTCTCTTTATGCTCATAATTTTTAAAGATTTTTTATTTTCACTCTTTAATCATTAAAAAATTTTATTTCTTCATTGTTTAATTCAATTGTTGGAACTGCAACTTCTTCTTTTTCTAGAAGCGACCCCAAAAATAATTCTGCATTCCTCACCCACTTATCGTCAGTACTCCCATAATCACTTGCATCTGGAAGATCAAGTAATTTGTCAGGAGTCATACCTAGGCCTTGAATATTATTACCTTTGGGGGTTAGGTAACTAGCCACTGTTATAGCAATACCACTATCTTCTCCCAAACTTTTTAGGGATTGAATCAAACCTTTCCCATAAGTTTTTTCTCCCATAAGAATTGATCTCTCATTGTCTTGTAAAGAACCAGCAAGTATTTCACTGGCACTTGCAGTACCTTTATTTACTAAAGTCACCATTGGTCCATCAAAAGATGTCTCTTTTTGAGAAATAATTGCATCTTTGATTCCATTTCTGTCTTTTGTCTCGACTACAGGTTTCTCACTCAATAATGAATCTGCAACTGCTATACCTGAGCTTACTAGTCCCCCTGAATTATTTCTGAGATCTAAGATCAAGCCCTCAACCTCTTTTTCTTTTAACTCTTGAAGTGCCTCTTCAACTTTTTCGGGTACGCTTTCGCTGAATTGAGTTATCCTTAAATATCCTATTGTGTGAGAATCATCTCTTAATCTTTTTGTTCTAACTGGTCTTAGATCTACTGATCTCCTCTCTAGATCGACTTCCCTAATTTCTCCTGATTCCGAAGATACTTCAACTAAAACTTTTGTCCCTGATTCACCTCTTAACTTAGAGGCAGTATTTGCAAGCCCTAATTTTTCTGATGAGATTCCGTCCACTGTCTCTATCAAGTCTCCGCTTACTATTCCAGCTTCTTCAGCTGGCGAACCCCCAAGAGTAGAGATAACTTTAACTTTATTGTCATTATCTTCACCTAATTGAAGCCCAACACCATTAATTTCACTCCCAAAATTACTTGATTTTAGTAGTTCATAATCTTTTGGTCGTAAAACTCTTGTGTAGGGATCTTCAAGAGGTCTTAACATGTCTTCAATTGCGGAATAAGCCTCTTCACTTGTTTCAATTTGTTTCTGTAATGTTTTTTGTCTAATTCTTTTCCATTGGATTTCATCAAACTTTTCTGGATCATAAAAACCTTCGTTTACTAAGGTCCAAGCGTCAAGTACTAATTGCCTGCTATCACTGAGAGCATCTACTCTTTCAATCAACAAAAGATTGATAGAAAATACGATGATCATTGATGCAGTGATCACAGTTTTGAATGTTAAAAGTTTGTTAAAAGATGAATTCATTGGGTTAAGTGTTAACACCAAGTATAAGAATTTTAAGTAAGCTCTTTATATCAAAGCTAATTTTTTTTTGGATGGCGAATTCTTCATCTGTTTATGACTGGTTTCAAGAAAGGCTTGAAATCCAAGACATAACTGACGACGTAACTTCCAAGTACGTACCCCCTCATGTAAATATTTTTTATTGTTTAGGAGGCATAACTTTAGTATGCTTCCTAATTCAATTTGCAACAGGTTTTGCAATGACTTTTTACTATAAGCCAACAGTTACACAAGCTTATAATTCAGTCAGTTACTTAATGACCGATGTAAGTTTTGGATGGTTAATAAGATCTGTGCATAGATGGAGTGCATCAATGATGGTTTTAATGTTAATCCTTCATGTCTTTAGGGTTTATCTTACCGGAGGTTTTAAAAGGCCAAGAGAATTAACTTGGGTTACAGGTGTTGTAATGGCAGTAATAACTGTCGCTTTTGGAGTTACAGGTTACTCCCTACCTTGGGATCAGGTAGGTTATTGGGCAGTTAAGATTGTTTCGGGCGTTCCTGCTGCAATACCAGTAATTGGTGACTTTATGGTTGAACTACTTAGAGGTGGAGAAAGTGTTGGACAATCCACTCTAACTAGATTTTACAGTCTTCATACTTTTGTATTGCCATGGTCATTAGCAGTTTTCATGTTGATGCACTTTTTAATGATTCGTAAACAGGGTATTTCAGGTCCTTTATAAACTCTTATACTTAAATTAATATTAGTTCTTCATATGTCTACATTAAAAAAACCAGATCTTTCTGATCCTAAATTGAGAGCAAAGTTAGCTAAAGGTATGGGCCATAATTATTATGGTGAGCCAGCTTGGCCTAATGATTTACTATATATTTTCCCGGTAGTCATCTTGGGAACTATTGCCTGCGTAGTTGGATTAGCAGTTCTTGATCCGGCAATGTTGGGAGACAAAGCTAATCCTTTTGCAACACCTCTTGAAATACTACCTGAATGGTATCTTTATCCAGTTTTTCAAATACTTAGGGTTGTTCCTAACAAACTTTTGGGTATTGCATTACAAACATTAATTCCACTGGGACTAATCATTTTACCCTTTATCGAAAACGTTAATAAATTTTCTAATCCATTTAGAAGACCAGTAGCAATGTCAGTTTTCTTATTCGGAACTTTTCTAACAATATATCTTGGAATTGGGGCATGCTTGCCAATTGATAAATCACTAACTTTAGGACTTTTTTAAGCTTAAATCTTAAACATATCTAGATTATTATCCTCATTTCTTAAAAAATGATTCATTAATAAAAATCCAACAATTGTCCAAGTTTGATACGTTCTTGATTGTTGTCCAACCCAAGTACCTGTAGGTCCATCAAAATATTCTGCCCATTCTTGCTTAGGCAATTGATTAAGCTGACACCAATATGATTCCTCTATTAAAGATTTCATTTCTTCCATAAGAATCACATCTTCAGACCCATAATTTTTTTGATGCAATAGGACAGCTGTACCAAAAAACCAAAGTAAACTTGGCCAATGACCACCGTTATGGTAGCTCCAAGGCCAATTCTTTGGATCAGATCCAGTCTTATTTTGCCATTCTTCGACATCCATATGAGGATGACAAATTCTCATAGGCAT
Organism: Prochlorococcus sp. AG-347-J06; assembly: GCA_003281525.1. Classification (GTDB taxonomy): domain Bacteria; phylum Cyanobacteriota; class Cyanobacteriia; order PCC-6307; family Cyanobiaceae; genus Prochlorococcus_A. Next base: position 15,216 of record QCBT01000010.1, read on the forward strand.
TTGAGCCATCAAATGCTGTCTGTTATGTAAAACTAATCTAAATAAAGCTCTTTGTTCTTCAGGAGGCAGTACCCCGAAAATACATGCTAAAGAGTTGCCTAAACTGTAAAATCTAAAGTCGGGCCTTCCTGTCCTAATATTTCCTATTAAGTAACCACCTCTATTCTCTAACCAATCTTGTAGCCATGAGGGAACCACTTGAGGTTGAACGTTAAATTCATTGAAGTGTTGATCATCACCATATTGCTCAGTTGGCCTTCTTCTTAAAATTTGCATCGTTTGGCTGGTAACCCAATAATGTTTTAAAAGAAAACTTCCTAAATCTTTAACCCATTGATTTGTAAGAATAAGTCTTTGATCTAGAAGTCTACTTACATGATCTGCTCTACTTAATTCCATTAAGTTAATACAACTTTTTAAACATCCATGAAGTAAAACTTCAACTTCTAGAGGCGCGCCCCATACATCCATAGGTCTATCAATCATAAATGCGCAATCCGGAACAAAAAGTACTGGAGTACCCTCAAACGTTGGATGTAGAACCAGATCTAATAGAAGTTGAATACCTCTTTGAACGCTTTGACTTTTCCCGAAGGCATAATCACCGCTTTTATTGACATAATACCAACATAAAATGGGCCACCATAAACTTGCATCGGCTGAAGTAATCCGCCCTATTGATCTCTGTCCATAGTCTCCAATAAGATGTCCATTTTCTTCAACGAAACTAGTAGGAAATACACCACGTGTTTGGTAATTAGAACTTTGTAACTCAAGGCATACACTTAGGAACTTTTTAACAATTTCGTACCGTTTTTGGGTAATGAGATAAATCATTACAGGAACATTGTCTCTTAAAAATATTTCTCCATAATTTAATTTTTTATTTTTTGTTGGGTGTTCTAGTGCAGCAACGCTTCCCACTAACTCGCCTGATATTTCAACCAAAGTCTTTTCAAAGTGTTTTTTTGCATTTGTTACAATTTTCTCTTCATCAGAACTTGGTCTTACTCTTAAATTTTTTTGACTAAATCTTTCTGCCATTTCATTTATATCCCTTTATTTAAGCCTAGTTGTTTAATGAGACTTTGAACAAATAAAAAATTAATAAAAAATTTTTGTATAAAAGGTTGCATAATTACAGTCGGATGGTTTAGTATTTTCTTCTGGGCAAAAATATTCTTTTTGCATTATTCAAGCACTTACTTTAAATCTGATTTTTGGTAAATGAGTGAATTCTTTGAAAATTTGATTTCGGTCATTATTTTCAGCCAGAAGAAGGGTTTTCCTTCAAAGTGAGTTATTCACTTGTTGTTTAACTCTGCACCTAGAAAATTTAAAAACTTAGGAACTGATGCTTTTATTGCGTCAAAACTTTATCAAATTAATTTGGTAAATTGGAGATGTATTTGCAATAAAGGTGTGAGGTCCCGTCAAGAATATATAAAATTGTTTTCAATTGCTAACTTTATAGTTTTTGAAAACCAACGGATCTGAGATCTTGGAAAGTCACTTAAAATATTTTTTTTGTGCACTCAAAGTAATCCTTAATTATTTAAGGAGGCTGAACCTAAATAAATAAAGTCAATCTTATTTTTATTTGGAGAATGCAATTCATATTGAGTAGATTTATCTACAAAAGGATTTGAACACAACGGAGAGTTTGATCCTGGCTCAGGATGAACGCTGGCGGCGTGCTTAACACATGCAAGTCGAACGAACCTTCGGGTTAGTGGCGGACGGGTGAGTAACGCGTGAGAATCTGCCCTCAGGAGGGGGATAACGGTTGGAAACGACCGCTAATACCCCATATGCCTACTGGTGAAATGAATTTCGCCTGAGGATGAGCTCGCGTCTGATTAGCTAGTTGGTGAGGTAATGGCTCACCAAGGCTTCGATCAGTAGCTGGTCTGAGAGGATGATCAGCCACACTGGGACTGAGACACGGCCCAGACTCCTACGGGAGGCAGCAGTGGGGAATTTTCCGCAATGGGCGAAAGCCTGACGGAGCAACGCCGCGTGAGGGACGAAGGCCTCTGGGCTGTAAACCTCTTTTCTCAAGGAAGAAGATATGACGGTACTTGAGGAATAAGCCACGGCTAATTCCGTGCCAGCAGCCGCGGTAATACGGGAGTGGCAAGCGTTATCCGGAATTATTGGGCGTAAAGCGTCCGCAGGCGGCTTTTCAAGTCTGCTGTTAAAGCGTGGAGCTTAACTCCATCATGGCAGTGGAAACTGAAAGGCTTGAGTATGGTAGGGGCAGAGGGAATTCCCGGTGTAGCGGTGAAATGCGTAGATATCGGGAAGAACACCAGTGGCGAAGGCGCTCTGCTGGGCCATTACTGACGCTCATGGACGAAAGCCAGGGGAGCGAAAGGGATTAGATACCCCTGTAGTCCTGGCCGTAAACGATGAACACTAGGTGTCGGGGGAATCGACCCCTTCGGTGTCGTAGCTAACGCGTTAAGTGTTCCGCCTGGGGAGTACGCACGCAAGTGTGAAACTCAAAGGAATTGACGGGGGCCCGCACAAGCGGTGGAGTATGTGGTTTAATTCGATGCAACGCGAAGAACCTTACCAGGGTTTGACATCCTGCGAACCTCTTAGAAATTTGAGGGTGCCTTCGGGAATGCAGTGACAGGTGGTGCATGGCTGTCGTCAGCTCGTGTCGTGAGATGTTGGGTTAAGTCCCGCAACGAGCGCAACCCACGTTTTTAGTTGCCAGCATTTAGTTGGGCACTCTAGAAAGACCGCCGGTGATAAACCGGAGGAAGGTGTGGATGACGTCAAGTCATCATGCCCCTTACACCCTGGGCTACACACGTACTACAATGCTACGGACAAAGGGCAGCAAACTCGCGAGAGCTAGCAAATCCCATAAACCGTGGCTCAGTTCAGATCGTAGGCTGCAACTCGCCTACGTGAAGTAGGAATCGCTAGTAATCGCAGGTCAGCATACTGCGGTGAATACGTTCCCGGGCCTTGTACACACCGCCCGTCACACCATGGAAGTTGGCCATGCCCGAAGTCGTTACTCCAACCCTTGTGGAGGAGGACGCCGAAGGTGGGGCTAATGACTGGGGTGAAGTCGTAACAAGGTAGCCGTACCGGAAGGTGCGGCTGGATCACCTCCTAACAGGGAGACAACAAAATGTTTAATATTATTATTTTGTCACCTTAGGTCGATCGGTATCTCACGTTCTTAATTTATTAAGAATTTCATTTCCTAAGTTTTTCTAGGTCACACCCATTATTTTTCCTGGGCCATTAGCTCAGGTGGTTAGAGCGCACCCCTGATAAGGGTGAGGTCCCTGGTTCAAGTCCAGGATGGCCCATATCTCTATGTTGGGGGTATAGCTCAGTTGGTAGAGCGCCTGCTTTGCAAGCAGGATGTCAGCGGTTCGAGTCCGCTTACCTCCACTGATTACCACCTCTTCCATAATTTGAAGAAAGGAAATTTTTTGAGTTGTGATCAAATTCTGAACGAATCTAGCTTCCTAATGAATCCATTAAGATGCTGGACTCATTGAATTAATTTTCATTGTTTTCAGAGAACCTTGACAACTGCATAGATTATTTTTAAAGACAATAAGCATCTTTAATGATGCAGATTTATTATTTGTGCGAATGCATTAATAACAATTCTATTAAGCTGATGCTTCAATTTAATGAAGTTATTGGTCAAGCTACAAAGGGCTCACGGAGGATACCTAGGCACACAGAGGCGATGAAGGACGTGGTTACCTGCGATAAGTCTCGGGGAGTTGGAAGCACACTTTGATCCGGGAATTTCCGAATGGGGCAACCCCATGTACGGCCAACTGAATATATAGGTTGGTGCGAGCTAACCCAGCGAACTGAAACATCTTAGTAGCTGGAGGAAGAGAAAGTAAATAACGACTCCCTCAGTAGCGGCGAGCGAACGGGGAATAGCCCAAACCGATAGTCTTGACTATCGGGGTTGTGGGACAGCAATATGGATCAATAAGTCTAGAAGAAACGTTTGAATGGCGTGCCATAGAGGGTGAAAGCCCCGTAATCGAAAGATAAGTTGACCTAGCTGTATCCCGAGTAGCACGGAGCACGTGGAATTCCGTGTGAATCTGCGAGGACCACCTCGTAAGGCTAAGTACTACTGTGTGACCGATAGTGAAACAGTACCGCGAGGGAAAGGTGAAAAGAACCCCGGGAGGGGAGTGAAATAGAACATGAAACCGTGAGCTTACAAGCAATGGGAGCCCGACTAATCGGGTGACCGTGTGCCTGTTGAAGAATGAGCCGGCGACTTATAGGCACTGGCGGGTTAAACCGGAAATGGTGGAGCCACAGCGAAAGCGAGTCTTAATAGGGCGTTTGTCAGTGTTTATAGACCCGAACCCTGGTGATCTAACCATGGCCAGGATGAAGCTTGGGTGATACCAAGTGGAGGTCCGAACCGACTGAAGTTGAAAATTCAGCGGATGAGCTGTGGTTAGGGGTGAAATGCCAATCGAACCAGGAGCTAGCTGGTTCTCCCCGAAATACGTTGAGGCGTAGCGTCTAGTGCTCCAGCAGGGGGGTAAAGCAACCATTTCGGTGCGGGCTGCGAAAGCGGTACCAAATCGATATGAACTCTGAATACCCTGTGTGTAACTAGGCAGTCAGACTGTGGGGGATAAGCTCCATAGTCAAGAGGGAAACAGCCCAGACCGCCAGCTAAGGTCCCAAAATTAACGCTAAGTGATAAAGGAGGTGGGATTGCCCAGACAACCAGGAGGTTTGCCTAGAAGCAGCCATCCTCAAAGGAGTGCGTAATAGCTCACTGGTCGAGCGATCCTGCGCCGAAAATGAACGGGGCTAAGCGTTATACCGAAGCTGCGGATAAATTTATTTATGGTAGGGGAGCGTTCTATGTAGGGTGAAGCGTTAGCGTAAGCGGACGTGGACAGCATAGAAGTGAGAATGTCGGCTTGAGTAGCGAAAACATGGGTGAGAATCCCATGCCCCGAAACCCTAAGGGTTCCTCCGGCAGGCTCGTCCGCGGAGGGTTAGTCTGGACCTAAGGCGAGGCCGAAAGGCGTAGTCGATGGATAACAGGTCAATATTCCTGTACCAGATGTGTTTTGAGAAGGGGGACGGAGAAGGCTAACTAGGCCAGATGTTGGTTACTGGTTCAAGCGTTCGAGGCTTTGAGAGATGGAGAAAACATCTTGAGCTAAGGCGTGAGTACGAGCTGCTACGGCAGCGAAGTTGGTGATGTCATGCTTCCAAGAAAAGCCCTATACTCGTTAAGACACAAATGCCAGTACCCGAAACCGACACAGGTGGGGTGGTAGAGAATACCGAGGGGCGCGAGATAACTCTCTCTAAGGAACTCGGCAAAATGGCCCCGTAACTTCGGGAGAAGGGGTGCCAGCGAGAGCTGGTCGCAGTGAAGAGGCGCAAGCGACTGTTTACCAAAAACACAGGTCTCCGCTAAGTCGCAAGACGATGTATGGGGGCTGACACCTGCCCAGTGCCGGAAGGTTAAGGAAGCTGGTTAGCTTTTAGTGAAGCTGGCGACTGAAGCCCCGGTGAACGGCGGCCGTAACTATAACGGTCCTAAGGTAGCGAAATTCCTTGTCGGGTAAGTTCCGACCCGCACGAAAGGTGTAACGATTTGCGCGCTGTCTCGGAGAGAGGCTCGGCGAAATAGAATTGTCTGTGAAGATGCGGACTACATACACCCGGACAGAAAGACCCTATGAAGCTTTACTGTAGTTTGATATTGTGCTCGGGCTCTGAATGCGCAGAATAGGTGGGAGACGTTGAAATAGTGCTTGTGGGTACTATTGAGTCATCGGTGAGATACCACTCTTTTAGAGCTAGGGTTCTAACGCTTACCCGTTATCCGGGAAGCGGACAGTATCTGATGGGCAGTTTGACTGGGGCGGTCGCCTCCTAAAAGGTAACGGAGGCGCACAAAGGTTCCCTCAGGCTGGTTGGAAATCAGTCGTTGAGTGCAAAAGCAGAAGGGAGCTTGACTGTGAGACCTACAAGTCGAACAGGGACGAAAGTCGGTTTTAGTGATCCGACGGTTCTGCGTGGAAGGGCCGTCGCTCAACGGATAAAAGTTACTCTAGGGATAACAGGCTGATCTCCCCCAAGAGTTCACATCGACGGGGAGGTTTGGCACCTCGATGTCGGCTCATCGCAACCTGGGGCTGAAGTCGGTCCCAAGGGTTGGGCTGTTCGCCCATTAAAGCGGTACGCGAGCTGGGTTCAGAACGTCGTGAGACAGTTCGGTCCATATCCGGTGTATGCGCAGGAATATTGAGAGGATTTCTCCCTAGTACGAGAGGACCGGGAGGAACGCACCTCTGGTGTGCCAGTTATCGTGCCAACGGTAAACGCTGGGTAGCCATGTGCGGAGTGGATAACCGCTGAAAGCATCTAAGTGGGAAGCCCACCTCAAGATGAGTATTGCCATGGCTTAAGCCAGTAAGGTCACGGGAAGAACACCCGTTGATAGGCTCTACGTGGAAGCTTGGTAACAAGTGCAGCGGAGGAGTACTAATAGACCGAGGGCTTGACCAAATAAACTTAATTTATTGTTTTTAATATATATAATTTTCTATGCAGTTCTCAAGGTTCACACTATCCTGGTGTTCATGGCGATGTGGAACCACTCCGATCCATCTCGAACTCGGTTGTGAAACGCATCAGCGGCGAAAATATTTAGGGGGTAGCCCCTTGAGAAAATAGCTCGATGCCAGGTAAAAATATTTAAAAGGGTTTATTCTTATTGAGTAAGCCCTTTTTTATTTTTGGCATTTAGGACACCAATGGGTACTTCTTCCAGTAATTTTTTGTCTTTCAATTAAATTTCCACATTTACGACATTCTTTTCCAGTTCTCCTATAAACATTTGTCTGTAAACCAAAATTTCCATTCTCTCCTTCCAAGTCCCTAAAGTCGCTAAATGTCGTCCCCCCAGAACCAATACTTTTTTTTAATACAGTTACAATTGATTCTTTAAGCTTGATTAATTCATTCTTCTTTATTGTTCGAGCTTCTCTAAAAGGTGAGATGCCAGCAGAGTATAAACTTTCATCAGCATAAATATTACCTATACCTGCCACTATTGTTTGATCTAATAAGATAGCTTTTATAGATTTTGTTCTTTTTGAAATAACTTTTTTAAGATAATTAGCATCAAAGTCTTTAGAAAATGGTTCTGGTCCTAATGATCCTAGTCCTTTAATTACTTTGTTAAGCGATAGGCCTTTGTTAATCCACCACATTTGACCAAAACTTCTTACGTCAACGTACCTAAGCTCATTATTATTTTTATCGAAAAATCTTATTCTTGTATGTTTACAAGGATGACTTGAGTTTTCAATAAATTTAAAATATCCAGTCATTCTTAGATGAACTACAAGAAATCCGTTATTTTTTGAATTTTCTACAAGAAATTGGGCATTCTCATTTTGAACTTCTTTTAATTGAGCTATTAAATATTTTCCTCTTCTATCCCATTTATAAATAAGTGAGTTCAGAAGTCCTTTAATGAATTCTTCTTTGTTGATTGGGAATGCAACAGTTGAATCCCTACAGACTTCTACTTTTTTAATAATAAAGTTATTAAGTTTTTGCTCTAAACCTCTGCGAACTGTCTCTACTTCTGGTAATTCAGGCAATTATTTAAGCTTTCTCTAATTCACTTTCAGAGAAATTATTTGTATTTGCTCCACCATCAGTTCCGCTTATACCAGCGTAATTTACTTTATCGAATCTGACTACACAGTTATATTTAATGCCTGAGGTATCAACTGAAGCAACTTTACCGATTTCATTATACCAATATGATTCTGGTCTTTTTACTCTTACGAGATCTCCTCTTGAAATAGCCATTACTATTAATTTAACTTTTTGTAGAATAACTCATCATTAATATTCTTAGACAAATTATTCACACATATTAATTAAAGTTTTAACAAAAATCATTTATTAAATTATTTTCGAATTCTTCTTTAGCAGGCTTACTTCCCATCCATTTCCTGCCAGGTATTCTTACATCTAATTCATTTTTATCACAATTGATTGAAATAATCAGTTTTTTATTTTCTTGATTTAGAACGTTTAAAACTTTTCTACCTTTAATATCTATATATGTTTTACTTTGGGTAATTATAGGACCATAAATTTTTTTATCTAACTCAATTAAGTCATTATTTTTTTTATTTTCAGTTGTTTCATATTTTTCTGAATTAATTGTGTTCTTTTTTCTTATTGTGAGCTTTTGACCAATTTTTATTGAATCAGCATTATTGATATTATTAATCTCTATTAGTTCTTTTACTTTTAAATTATATTTGTTCGATATGTCAGTAAGATTTTCACCAGTTTGAACAACATGATAATTTTTAATTAAATCTGATTGTTTTGTAAGATTTTCAGAAGATTCGGAGATAATAAGATTTTGGCCAACAAAGATATAATTTTCATCTTTTAAGTTATTCAATTTAATAATTAAATCTTTATTAATTGAATAGAATTTTGAAATACTTGATATTGTATCTCCACTTTTTACAATATGAATTTTTTTTATTTCAGTTTTTTCTTCAGTAATTGATTCTTTTCTAGCAATAGTCTCAATTTTGTTTTTTGATGAAAATATTTTTTCTTCTGATTTTATCAATGAGTGATTAAAAAAATTAATAAATATGGCAATTACTAAAAATGCAAATTTCATAAAACTCACTATTTATTTAAAGATAATCTTTAAATTTAAAATCGCTAGGTTTTTGAAAACAATTTAAGTAATTTAAACCTGAAAAATCAACTTTAAAAATTTCTTTACTTTTTCATAGGGGGGGTACCGCAGATTTGAATCAAATAAAAAACCTTTAAAAGTAATAGATTTTTGATTTGAAAAATTTCGAAAACCTTCTTCTCCATGAAATTTACCAATACCACTTTGCCCAACGCCTCCAAAGGGTAAATTTGGAATGAGGACTGGCAACATCACATCATTTATACAAATTGTTCCAGAGCTGGTTACTTTTGAAATATGATTATGGATTTTTTTATTGCCTCCAAATAAGTAGATTGCTAAGGGTTTTGATGTTTGACTAATCTGTTTTAAAGCTGATTCTTTATCATTAATTCCAACTATAGGAAGTAGTGAACTGAATAATTCTTTCTGCAAAATATCTGTTTCATTTAATTTAGTTCTCAAAATTGTAGGAGATATTTTCAACTTTTTTTTACTAAAAGTCCCCCCAAATAAAATTCTTTTTTCTTTTTCATATTGTTTGAGAATTTCTACAGTTGATGTAAATTGTTTTTTCTCCAATTTTGATAGGTTTTCGGAAATAATTGGATTATCTCCGTAAAAACTTACTATGTATTTTTTTAATTTTTCTATAAAAATATTTTCAATTTCTTTATCTACAAAGATATGATTCGGAGCCATGCAGGATTGACCAGAATTAAAAAATTTACCCCAAACAATTCTTTTTGCAGCCACTTCTAAATTTGCATTCTTGAAAACAATTACAGGATTTGTTCCGCTTAACTCAAGAGTTAATGGAGTTAAGTTTTTTGAAGCTAATTTCATTATAGATTTTCCAGTTTCAGTACTTCCTGTAAAAAAAATGTGGTCAAAATTTTGTTCAATTAATTTTATGGATTGTTTATTATCACCCTCTACTGTTATTAGGACATCTTTACGGAAATATTTGGAAGTAAGCTTTTTAATAAGTTTTGAGGTCGCAGGACATTTCTCTGATGGTTTTATAACTGCAGTATTTCCTGCTGAGAAAATATTTACCAATGGCTTTAAAATATAAAGTAATGGGTAATTATAAGGACCAAGAATTAAGACACACCCAAGAGGTTCATAAATAACTTTGGAGGATGATGGAAAAAGATAAAAAGGTGTATCAATCTTTTTTGGTCGCATCCAAGAATTGAGTTTCTTTTTTATAAGTGAAATTTCTTCTTTCACTAAAAGTATCTCTGAAAGCCCTTCAATTTCAGATTTGCCGAGATCAACAAAAAGTGATTTAATTATCTCTTTTTTATTTTCATCCAAAAGTTTAGAAACTATATTGATATGATGGATCCGCCATTTTATATCTTCAGTTTTACCAGTGAGAACTGTATTTTTTAATTTATAGATGTCTTCTAAATGAAATTTATCAGAAATTTTCATTTTTTACCTTTGAATAGTATTAAATATATCAGAGGATAAATTGTAAATAACTAAGGTTTTTAGGCAGTTCAATCAAAGCGAATGATTTATGAGAAATAATCAAATTTATTAATATTGCTATTAAAAATTCAAATTTTTCTTGGTTAGTATATTTCTATGAGGGAAAATTTTTCAATTAGATTGATATCTATAAATGAAATACCAGAAGTCACAAACTGGGCAAGGTTAGAAGGATTTTCTCCTGGAATGGATGATTTATCAATTTATAGAAATACAGATAAACAAGGGGTATGGGTAGCTTGCCTAGACAATAATCCCATAGGCTCTATTGCGTGTATAAAATATAATTCCTCGTATAGTTTTATAGGTTTATTTATCGTTAAAAAAGAATTCCGGAATAATGGATATGGAGTGAGATTATGGAAACATGCCCTCGAATATTTGAAAAATGTTGATTGTATTGGTCTTGAGGCTGCCCCAGATAGATTAAATGATTACGCAAAGTGGGGGTTTAGAAAATCTTCCATTACAAATCGATGGAAATTAAATGGTTCTCAAGATTTGCCATTGAGAAATTTCTATAAAGATCAATTTCATTCTTTTAAAGTTGTCCCGGGTAATAAAATTTCTTCTGAAGCAGTCTTAATTTATGATGATCAAAGAGAACCTAGTCCCAGACCACATTTTCTAAATGACTGGTTGAAAAATTCTCATGGTAATGTCAGTGCAATTGTCGATAATAATGGGATGTGCCATGGATTTGGCAGGATAAGACCTTGTGTATTGGAGGATAATGAGCAAGGCTGGAGAATTGGCCCACTTTTAGCGGATACTCCACCACTTGCTGAATTATTAATAAGGGAGTTAGTTGGTGATTTAGATGCTCAAATCTTTTTGGATTGCTCTAATCTGAATCCTTACGCAAATTATCTTTTATCAAGTTTGGGATTTGAGGAAATATCAAAAACTTATAGAATGTATAAAGGTATTCAACCTCCCTGCCCTATGAATCAAATATATGGACTTGCCTGCTTGGAACTGGGATGATTTCCTTTAAAACGTTCATTTCCCCTTTTTTGTAATACTGAAAGAAGTTTGTTTGATTAAGATTAACTTCCAGAAGGTTTCAAGATTTTTTCTACAATATCGGCGTTGATTATAGTGATCTCTCCATTGTCAATATTGGCAACTTGAAACAAGGTCCATGAATTTGGATTTCTAGCTCCTCCAATACAGTCGATAACTTGACCGACCCAATAATTTTCATTCTTTTCCTTAGTATCTTCGCAATTTTCTTTTTTAATTGCGACATAATCACCAGGCCTAACGAAAAGAAACTCAGGAGTTGCTGAGCTCACAATAAACAACTAATAGTATATACGTACTATAGTAAGTTATTAGTTTTGTTGCTGAACTTTGAATTATTTAGCAAACTAGGGGTAATTCAAAAATAAAATGGAATCAACTGAAATTGCTATATTTTCAACATTATTGGGGTTAATTTTAGCTTTAACTGACGCTTATATAGAACGAAATATTCCTGGGTAATAAATACTTCTAATTCATTTCTTAAATTAAATAAGATTTAAGCTGGTCTAATATGTCGGCACGGTTGGAAACTAGTTTTGTAAAAACTAAATATATCAACCCTCCCATTGCGAGCCTTCCGTTAATTTTTTCTAACTGCTTTAGTTTTCTCAAAAGTTACCCTAGCGGTTAAATAAAATTTAAAGGGTATAGAAAATAAAAAAGTATTGATTACTTCAAAATTAAAAAAAAATTATAGAAATATTATTTCAAGCACGAATTAAATTTAAAGCCAAGCTTCTTTCATCTCAAGATAAAGTCTCTCGCTCTCAGCAGAGTTAATTTTGCTGTCTGAATAGGATTGCTGCTGCTGCTGCTGCTGCTGCTGAGTTGAGTTAGTATTAGGATTTTGGACTTCGCTCATTAGAGGGACTAGATAATTGTGTTTATTCTCTCATATTTAGAGCTTTTTTTGTCAACTTAAATTCTTAAATTTTTTTTAAATTTTCTATGCTTTTAATTTTTCTGTTTTGAGTGAATTTATTTCGCTACAGTAGTTTTGGTATATAGGAATTTAACTTCCCAATATACAATTCCTAGGAAGATAGCACTTGCAATAATAATTTCAGAAATGGCTAACATTTTATTTTTCAATACTAATTTAATTTTGGTATCAATTTACACAGAATGCAATAGGTACTAATTACATTCTAGATTTTAAAAAATCTTATTTAATAAAATAACGCGTCGAAATAATATAAAATTTTAAGTAAGATACATATTTTTTCCGTGGGAAAATTCATAAATTCAACAACTCTTATACCTTTAATACCTTTAGTAACCTCTTTTTTTATTCTTATTTTATTGGCAAGTTTTAACAGAACACTTAACAGGTTAACAAAACCAGTTACTGCACTGGTTGCATTATCTTTATTAAGTTCTGCTTTTATAAGCTTATTTGACTATTTAAAAAAAATAGAAGAAGAATTAGTTTTATCTGAATTTCTCAAATTTTTTGAAGAAAAAAATTTAGTTATACATCTCAATTTAGTAAATGAAAAAATTATAATTTTTTTCTCATTAATAATGATATTAATTATTGGAATATCTTTTTATAAATTGCCTAGAAAAAAAGGTTACGTCTCATTAATGATCAGCCTAGGATTAATTTCTTCTTCGGTGATACTCTCAATATTGCTGATAGATTTCTCAGCACTAATCTAAACTGTTGTAAGCATTGACAAAGCTTCGTTAAGTTCTTGGACATGATTTAATTCATCTTGAGCAATTTCTTTTATTTTTTGATCATTTGGATTATCTATTAAATATTTGGAATAAGTTTCAAATGCATGCTCTTCGATTTTTATGTTTACATCATAAGCATTAGCTGGAGAGAGGAAATAATAAAAAACCATGATCCAGTAATAGACAAGAACAAGGTGTCTCGCAAAAAATCTATCAATCCAGAACCTATCACCTCCTCTTTTCTCCATTTCTTTAAGATGCTCAGTTTCGTTAATAGCTTGATAAAAATGTTCTTTCATTAAAATCATTGTTTTCTCATTTTTAATTCCTAGAGATTCTTTAAAATGAAGAACAGAAAGAAATGCAAAATAAGGTGATCTAGCTATAACTTCTAAAACCCAAAATCTTTGTAAAGATCTACCAGAGTAAATGAAGTCTAAGAAGTTAACTGTGCTATTCAAAATCAAAGAATTTAATTTCTTCATGGATTTAGTTTTTCTTTAAGTATAATTACTCAGCCGCTCGAGGACTATGATGTATTGAAGTAATTAACTAAAAATTAATATTTATAGTCTAAAAATTGTTACTTCCATTGAAATATTTTTTTTTCATGCATTAATTGGATAGATATAAATTTTATATGACAACTACTGAAAAAATTGCAAATGCCAAAAAAAGGATTGATGAATTAGAAAGACTTATTAAATTTTGGAATGATTCAGACCATGATGAGGCAAAAATAGTAAATTTTTCAAAGAACATTGAAAATAAAGTTGCTTAGATTGTGAAGATTAAGGCTAATTAACTTTATCTACTTAAAGTGATTTAATATCTTTGAGGTCTCGAATATTGTTTAATTTATAAATAGAGCAATTAAACCTATTTTCAAAAACTGTAAGGAAGAAATAATCTAAAAGAAAAATAAATATGAAAACCTTTTCAAAAAAATATTTAGTTCCGATTAAATTTATACCATGGGTTTTTTGGGTATTTATATCTTTTATGAGCTTATATTTGTGCAAGATAGCCTGGGTAAATTGAATAATTAATGGATCTAGCTTCTCCTTAGCCAACCAGGAGCACCGCCAAACCAATCCGATATATCATCTTCATTAGGGTTGAAATGATTTTCTTTATCTAGTCCATCTATCCCAAATGATTGTAAGAGGTTATCAATCCCCCCATCATTTTTCGTACCATTCCTTCTAAAACTGTTAGCTTTTTTCAGCCAAAGAGAAATTGTAGAGTTATGGTGTGCAAATTTCTCGACATATATTCTTTCTTCTAATGTAATTGATTTATCTTGAGCAATTCTTTTAATTATTCCTTGGATTTTTAGTCTTTTTGAATTACTAAGAAGCATTTTGCGATCAATTCATTATTCTTTTTATAGGAAGGATTACTAAATATATCTTGTCAATGTTAATTTCAACAAATTAACTATTTTAAGAGGTTTTTAAGCAATAAAAGTCTTAAGACACTAAAAAAAGGGATCAATAAGTTACTAATGATACTTTTATTCATTTATCAAACTTATAATTCCCACAAATTAGATAAAAAAAATCAATCCATTTTCAAAGACACTCTAAAATTCAAGAAAAGTCGACTCAATTGTTGCATAATAGTAAATCTGTACTATTATTAGTACAGATGTATTGTTAAGACATGAAAGTGATTTCATCTTCTCCTTATGCCCCCTTTAATTCAAAAGAGTGGAATTCTCTAATAAGCAAAAATGTAAAGTTTGAAAATACTCCAATAAAGATTCAAAAAAAATTTTATAGAACTTTTATTCTAAAAAAGATTGAAAAAGATAAACTTTTGCAAGAGAAGAATGAATTGCACCAACAAATGCAACTCGTATTCGGATAGAAAAATATTAACTAACAATCTTTTTATTGAATATTATTTTACGAGATCCAATTTTTTGTTAGATTAGTAGAAATACAAGAAGGATTTAATTTGGCTGTTGATCGAGAACTTTTAAAAGAAGTTACCCAAGAACTTTGGAATACCGTAAAAAAACTAAGACCTGAAATAGATCGGCAAACTCGACTTCAATTAGTTTTAAAGGCCTTATTAACTATTGGAGATTTACCAGATCAAATGCAAGCTGCCATGGTAGTAGGTGTTTGCGCAGAAATGGATAAAAGTGATGTTGATAATGTTGAATCTAATTCACAAACTAAAGATTCAAGCGGAGTTGATACATCTACAGGCAGAAAAGTAGTTAGAAGAAGTTCAGCTAAATAAACTTTAAACGATCATCCTTTAATTTTCTTTGATTCGTTTTTGTTAAGTCTATTGAATAGGTAATATGAAATTACAAGTAAGAGAGGAACGAATATTGAATGCAAAGTCATCATTAATTCTGTTTGGCCCATTCCTATAAGATTTGACTCGTTTGGAAGTTGTTCTGACCAAGTGCCAACTAAATGCCAGGCTTGAGGTATTGATAAGAAAAACATATTAGAGCTATAAGTTAAGTTTATGTTCAGATAAAGATTATCATTATTGAACGTTTTTGCTTTCTTTATTCTTATTTCTTAACTAAGTATTTGTAGAGTTATAAAAAATAACTTGATTCATAAATTTATTTTCTTAAGAAGAGTTTTAAACTCTTTTTTACCAATAATTTTTTCAGCTGCGTAAGCGCCACTTGCTGAAACAGCAGGAATTCCAATACCTGGAAATGTACTTGCACCGCAAGTAAACAAATTTTTAACTGGAGTTTTGCAGCCTGGGAAAAGACCTTTTGCTGCAGATAATGCAGGGCCGTAACTACCGCAATAGGTATTGGTGAATTTTTTATGAGTGATTGGGGTTCCTAGCATCTTTAAATCAATCCTTTTATCTATATCAGGGATGAATTTTCGCACTGCATTAAGGAATATTGAACATCTTTCTTCTTTCAAATTTCTATATTCTAATTCCTTTGGATTTAGGTTTTCCCAAATTTCCCAAGGTTCATTTGCGGGAGTATATCCATGAAGAACATGTTTTCCTTCAGGGGCCATATTTTTATCAAAAACAGATGGGATTGAAAATACAGCTATATTTCTTTCTGCGGTTATGCCTTTTTCCCAATCATCAACATGTATCGCATGTATTGGCAAATTTTCAAGACCATCAGCATCAAAACCTAAATGTATATGAAGGAAAGAATCACATTTATTAGGGTTCAAAACTTTTGTATTCCATCTTTTTGAAATTTCATTTGGAATTAACTTTTTTAAATTCCAAACATCAGTGTTGGTGACAACAGATTCACAACTATAACTAGAACCATTATTAAGAGTTATACCTGTAGCTAAATTTTTATTGAAGTTAATTGTCTTTACTCTCGAAGAAAGAATTAATTCTCCTCCATTTTTTTTAAATCCATTAATTAAGGCTTTTACGATAGATTCACTACCCCCTTTGGGGTATTCAAGGTATGAATTTGGTTCAAACCATTCGTTAAATAAAGTAGCCATCGCAGCTGTATTTGTATCATGCATTGACATACCACTTATCAAAAAGCTCAATAAATCAACCCAATTTCTGAGAAAAGGATCCTCTAGATGATTATTTACTAAATTCCCAAAGCCTTTATTAATTTTTGGTATTTGATTGATATTAGGTAAAAATTTTGGTGTTAAATTTATTAGATCTAAGAAATTTATTGATTCGGGAGAAAAAGAGAGTAAAGGTATTTCATTTATTATTTGGCTAAGAGGTTTTATTCCGGAAATAAATGATTCCCATTCTTTAACAGATTTCTCACCTCTTAAAGTTTTAATTGTTTGTTTAAAAGGTTCTTCCCCCACATCAAGATTAAAATTGCCTTCTGGGACAATTACTTGCCAACCTTTGTATTGAAATAGTTCAACTTCTTCATCAAGTAATTTAAGAATTTGCCCTAGGGGATTAGTTGTCGGCCATTTACCTATTCCACTCCACAAGGAAGGACCTGATTCGAAAGTGTAACCATTTCTTTTGAAACTGTGGGCAACACCACCTGGCTGGCTATGAGCTTCACATATAAGTACTTTTTTTCCTGATAAAGCGAGAATCGAACCACAACATAATCCACCTATCCCACTACCTACTATTACAACATCGTACTTTTCCATTAAATATTTAATTTACTCTTCTCGCAGAACTAACTAGTTTTAGACAAATGTATTAGTTGAAGTTGTAATACTTAGTACAACAGCTAAGAAAAATATGTAAGGGACTGCTTTTAGAGGGATGTATCCTTGGCTTTTAGAAATAAAATCCATTAATTTAGTAACTTTATGTAAACATAATAACGAGATCTTGTTCCTTATGTGTGCCATAAAATTATTTTTTTGGAAATATTTTGAAATAAAGAAATCTTTTTGGAGATATTTTTAACAAAGAACATTTTTTATAGAGTTATCTTAGTATTTGATTCTTAGATTAAAATCTATTATGAAACAATTTCCTGATATTAATGAGATAAAACTATTAGAAAAAAATTCCCAAAAAAATGGTAGCGGAATTGCATATGAGGAATTGTTAGGAATATGGAAGTTTAAGTATGTATGGGGAAAGGAGTCAGATGAAATCAAAAATATGCCCAGTTCGATTCTCCAAGTATTGTCGGCAAGACTCGAACTGAAAAGTAAAAATAAAGAGGATCAAATAAATTATGAAATAAAAAATTCAATTAATTTCGGATTATTAAATATCACTTTTATAGGCAACGCAGAATTAAAAGGGATTAGACCTTTATTGGCTTTCTATTTTGAAGAATTAAAAATTAGTATTAGTAGTTTTCCTATATTTAATAAGGAATTAAAAAAACCAGAAGATAAAAGAATGCCTTTTTTCTCACTTGTAGGAATTAGTACTAAAGATAATTGGTTGTGTGCTCGAGGCAGAGGCGGAGGGCTTGCAATATGGGTTAAGTCTTAATTTAGTGGTATTCTCCTGGATGATCTACCTTTCTTACGGTAACTTTATCAACTTTTTGTCCATTAAATCTTAAGAGATCATCTCCTGAAAAGTCATAACCTAAGCGTTGACCTATTAGGGCTACATCATCTGCTGTAGAGGATGTCGTAACCTGCTTTTTTAATTCTTCATCAGATTGCATCTTAATTAAAAATTTTCTTATTTCAGAAAAACTCATTACTAGAATTTGATTGATTGATGTTAAAGAAATTTATAAAATCTTTTTCTTAGCAAGAACAAGATAAATAGATAATCATTATACTATTTTTATGACTTACTTATTCCTATATATAGTTGGCATAATTTTAATATGGTGGATATATCGTGTCGGTTGGCTTGAGGCGCTCAAAACAGTAGTAAAAGTTATAGTCCCCTCAGCGCTTATTATTTTATTCAACATAAAAGCCGGAAGATTACTTTTTAAAAGTCCTGTAGTCGGATTATTAAGCGCTTTGCCTACCTCTATTTTTATTTTTAGAGGTTCATTACCTTTAGTTAGTTATATAAATAACTGGATTGAAAATAAAATAAATAATTATGATGATTCGGAAGTTATAGATACTGATTCTGTGCCTTTAGATGATTAATTTAATCAAATCCAAGAAATAATTCTTTGTGTACAACAAGAACATCAAATAAAGTTGTTCCATGAATAGGACTTAATGGGATTTTGTCTATATTTAATGCTTCTGCGCAAATTAAATGAGCATCCCATCTTGTATTGTGATCACTTATTTCGATTGACCACTCAATTACTTTTTTGAAATGATCTGGCATCTCCGAACCAATTTTTCTGCAAATTTGACATAGAACTGACAAAAGAGGAGGTTTTGATGGCCTTTTTAAATCTTTAATAAGACTAGGTTGTGTAAAAACACTTGTATAGCGGATGTAGTCTATCAATTCATATTCTTCTTTAGTAAGAGCTGCTTTATCTAATGCTCTTTCAAATTCGTCTATGGGGGTTATGGGCCTATCCAAGATATTATTTTTTGCTGTTTTCTGAATCTATTTTTTCTTGATTAATTTCATTGGTTTGATTGCTTTCTATAGATTTAGGAGATTCATCTTCTTCGTTCATAACTTGGTCGATTTCATTTTGAAATTCATTCGATGCCTTCTTAAGACTTTTCAAAGTTTTACCAAGCTGTTTCCCTAATTCTGGAAGCTTTTTTGGACCAAAAATTAAAAGAGCTAAGATAAGTATTACAGTGACTTCAGGCAAACCTACACCAAAAATATTCATAACTGATAACTATTTAACTAATTAGGAAATCTACTATTAAATATAGTCAAATCATGTGAAAATTACATTCTCGGAAGAGCTTTTTTAATATTAAAAAATTTTGAAAAATATTATTGTTATTAATACTCCTTTAAAGAAAACTAACCAAAGTAATTGATAATCACTCAATTTGAATTTTTTTTGATACCAATTTATAAGAGTTTTATGTTTGTCTATTAATTTTCTCATTTTCACCGAGATAATTTATTACTATCACTTATTTTATCTTAATTTCTATTATTATTATTTTATAAAATCCTACATTCAATCCATAATAGATTATTATATTAGATTTTAATCTTTTCTAAATTATTGAAACTATTCGCTAAATATCTACCTTCTTAAAAAAAATGAAGTACTTATTTATTGTTTTTTATCTATTCTTTCTAATTTATCCAGCTGAAGCCGTTACCACAAAAATGTTTAAAGTATTGGATACGTGTGCAAGATATCGACTCGGTGAGATTAATGCTAATGAGGCTATAGAAAAACTAAAATTAAAAAATTCTTCCATTAGTCAGCCAAAGGATCTAGTAAAAAAATATTGCTCAGTATTTACTCCAAATGAAAAAATTGAATTTTAAATTTAGCAATATATTTAATTATTCTTTTTTGAATAATCTTTAGCTTTGCTTCTTATTTCTTTAACTTTTTTATAATTAGTTATTTTTAAATTAAAAATAACTCCCAAAAAAAGAATAAGAAATAAAAGAATATAAATTATTAATTCCATATTATTGAATTAATAAATTTACCATAGTTAAATTCACCCTAGTTTATTTCAAAAATTTTTTAGTATCTTATAAAACAAAAAAACTGACTTTAATATCAGTTATTTACTTCAAGGCCACAAAAAAAACATATTAACCTCTAATATGGAATTTTATAAGATTTATTGTGCAGATTGGAGATAAAATTCCAGAATTTTCTTTACTGGATCAAAATGGAGTTAAAAGATCAAATAAGGGTTTAAAAAATCCCCTTGTTTTGTTTTTTTATCCAAAAGATGATACGCCGGGTTGCACTATAGAAGTTTGCGGATTTAGAGATAAATATGACTTATTTAAAGTATTAGGCGCACAAGTTTGGGGAGTAAGTAATGGAAGTACCTCAAGTCATTTGGCATTTGCTAATAAAAATAAATTACAATATCCATTACTTTGTGATACGAATGACTCTCTTAGGAAAACTTTTAAAGTTCCTAAAGTATTAGGTTTTATGGATGGTAGGGTAACTTACGTTATTGATCGCAAAGGGACAGTTAGGCATATTTTTAGAGATTTATTGAATGGTCCTGAACACATTAAAGAGGCTATTAGAGTACTTAAGGAAATTCAAAATCAATAAATTATTATTCAAAGAATTTTAGATTAATAAGTTTTGTTTTATTATATTTTCAGCTTTTTTAACTATATGAAGAAAATAGGAATGCAGGCTGTTGATCTTGCTATTCAAAATGGAGTGGATCTTGACGGTACTCCAATCCCTCAAAAAATGCTTGATCTATACAATAGAATTATGGATGAGGAGAATAAAAGAAAAAGGAGTGGTGTTAAAAAATCAATGAGAAATAGATGCGTCAAAACGGGTTCTAAGCATTTTGATAAAGAAACATTGAATCAATTATTAATAGACTCGGGATGGGAAGGTCTCAAAGAAAAAGAAATTTTGTTTTTTTATAACTAAAAATTTTTAAATTACCTTGAAATTTATATATGGTAATTTTTACTTAAATTAAAAAAATTGAGAACTAACAAAGTATTTATTTAGATCTAATTTTTTAAATTATTTAAACCATCCTTTTTTGTTAGAGGATATTATTTTCTCTTTTTCAGCTTTTGTTTTATTACTTGCTTTTTTGAAAGCCAAGTTGGCTTCGATAACTGTAACTATTGATATGAAAAAAAGACCAGAAATCCCAATTATTTGTTCATTTTGAGAAGGTTCTGAATCACCTTGTAAAAAAATACCTAAAGCGAACCATGCAGTACTAGCAGTGATGGTAAAAAAATAGGGTTTCCATCTTCTTTGATATAAGTAACCTGATCCTAAACCAGGAAGAAAATTCAAAAAAGATGCAACCCATCCTTTTGAAGATGCAAGTATTTCGTCTCTTGAGGGGTTAGACATTTATGTTAGGTATTTATTAAATGTGAATTTATATAAGCAAAAGATATTGCTGCACAAATTACCCAACTAAAGGGTAAGAACATTCTTATTTTTTCTTTATTGTTATTCATTTTTTAATTATGGAAAATATTTTTAAAATCTGTGGATTTAATAGATACCTTAAAATCAGAAGAATTAAAAAAGACGGTTTTTAACCGTCTTTGAAAAAAGTAATTTCTTTAATAATAAATTATTTATCTTTTGAGACTGAGAGTACTTTAAGTTGTTTTTTTACTTCTTTTTCTCTCTCTTCAAGATGTTTTAGTTGAGCTTTAAAAGCATCTTCAAGTCTTACTTTTTGTGTTGTAATTTCATCAAGCTCTTCTTGATGTTGGTTTTTCTTTAACTCCTTCATTTCACTATCGGAAATAACATATATAGGGCGATATGAAGGTGTTTCAAAAAGAAGATCAAACATTGAATACATAAGTGACCTTTGAATTAGTACAAATTCAATATCTGATAATTCTTTGGAATATGAAAGGATAAATACCGAAGATATTTATACGGCAAATACACCGAATTTCGGTTTACATAACATAACCGCCCAGTATTTACCGATCAAAATTTAAGGTATGTTTTAAAGTATTAATGAGATGCTTCTAAAAATTTAAATCAAAAAGAACTAAAAATGGATTTAAAAATTACTAAAACATTAGTAATCCCATCCAACGAAATTAAATGGCGATTTTCCAGATCCTCCGGTCCTGGAGGGCAAAATGTAAATAAAATTGAAAGCAGAGTAGAGATTATTTTTAATTTAGAAGATTCCAAAGTATTAAATGATTATCAGAAAGAAATTCTTAAGAGAAACTTGAAAAACAAATTAGTGAATAATAGCTTACGTTTAGCGGTTCAAGAACATAGAAATCAATTATTAAATAGGCAGCTAGCTTTAATGAAATTTAGTTCAATAATAAAAAATGCTTTAAATAAACCTTTTAAATTAAGAAAATATACCCAACCCACTAAAGCATCACAAAAGAAAAGAGTTCAGGTTAAGAAAAAACGTGGCGAATTGAAAAAAAGTAGACAAAAAGAAAAAACATATCAATTATGAATAAACATATCAAATATGAATAAACTAAATAAATATTTCCATCGCAAATTGTAAGGAAAGAATATTATTAATTTAATTTCATTTTGGTTTGTTGAATACAACTAATGATTTCTGGTTAATTGACTCCAATTTTGTAGGGGTGATGCGTTTCTATAAAGATAGAGATAATTCTGATAAATCTATTGATTATATGTTTATTGAAGAAGGAATTATTATGGGAATTTATGGAGAAAATCCTCCATTAATGAAAACTAGAAAAAAAATTGTTATTGAAGAAGCAAGAATATTATGGCAAAAATTGTTAAATGAAGGTTGGCAAAAAACTAATAAAAAATGGTGAAGAAAGTCTACAAAAACTTTTTTTAATTTCAGAAAATAAATGAACCTTTAGGGTATAGCCTGGAAATTTTTTTATGCTGTAAATATTTCTTTTTTTTGATGTCGTTTTCATATCTTCTCAACATCATTAGATAGTTAGTAACTCCAAAAATTATTAAAAAAACAATAAATCTTATTCCTGCCTCGAAGTTCATATGAGTATTAAACTTTATTCTAATCTGACAATTACTAATTAAAAATCAATCGGTATTTATATCTAATTAAAACGTCTAGTAAAAATTTTTTTTGATTTTACTGTATAAAAAATACATAACAAAAATAATATTAAAATTGCACTAAAGCTTCCGATTGGGTTTGGAATATTTTGTGTAAAAGGCCCTGCTAAAAAAGAAGGTGTATTTTCTTTGAATTCTATTAATCCATTATTTAATAAAAACCAAATACCCACAAGTCCTCCATGAATTCCTATGCAATTCCATAAAGAGCCTTTATCTCTAATTTTTACTAATGATAGAAATATCCCAAGTAAAATTAATCCTAAGCGTAATCCTATTATGTTCCAAAATATCTCATTTGATAAATTATGAACGAGGCTAAAAATTATAGCTTGTAAAGCTATTGATATTTTTGTACCATATTCAAATTTTAATTCTTCTAGTAACCAGCCTCTAAAAATTATTTCCTCTGCGAATCCAACACCTAATCCCAGTAAAATAGAATTTAACAATATTGTTGGCGAGAATTCACCTATCCAAGAAATATAATTTTTTTGCAATAGTGGTACCAGAATTAGAATTATTAAAACTAAAGCAAATAAAATACCTTGAGAAAAATTGAACAAGTTTTTCAAGAATTTGTCTTTTGTTATCCCAAGAATTATCCAAGCACTTGATTTATTTCTTTTGATATAAAACCAATATGGGAGTAAAAAAATAAAAAGTAAAAAAGTAATAATAGTACCAATTAAGGATAAATTATCTTTTTCAAAATTAAACAATAAAAGTGGCTGAGATAAAGCCCAGCCAATTCCATAAAGAATTGGAATAAAAAATATAGTGGATAAAAATCTTGGTCTTAAAAGAAAAAAACTTCTAATTAGTATCATTACATTTTTCATTTTAGTTTGAATATTAGTCAACCCCAGCCTTTGCCTTTTATTATTCTAACTACTTGTTCAAAAAGTTTTAGCTTTTTCTTTTTACTATAATTTATGTTTTTTGTAAGATTAGATAAATCTTTATAAAATTTCCGAGTTATTTTATCTTCTTTATCACTAGGCCATAGTAAGTCTGAGCCCTCTTCATATTCTTCTTTATATCTTTCTTTATGCAAATTTTTTTATATCGTAATAATTTAAATTTTACTTATTGCAAATGCTTAAAAGTGATGTTTATTAAATTTGTATATTTATTTAAAATTTATGCTGATTAATCTTCCAACTTTAGTCTTTACATTATTATCTCCATTCCTTATTTTTGCAGTAATAGTATCGGTTTACTTATTTGATTAGGAAGTATTTAAAATAAACTTAATTAATTTAAGGGTGTATGATGCCTACTTTTTCTAATGCAAATGATAAAACTGCAATTACAGCCATTAGTGTTAAGATCTTGTTCTTTTTGATGAAATCCATAATGCATATTAATAATCTATTTATTAAATTCTTATATAAAATAATAAATAATTAAAAATATTATATCAATTACAATGGAACCCATATATATAGGCGATTTAGTTCCCTCAATAGCTTCTTATAAAAAGATAATTGAAAAATATGATAAAGGTATAAAAGAAGGGGAATTTCATGAAGAACCTATAGGAGGAGATTTTAATTACCCTGATTGGTAAATATGCTTACTACAAAAATAACTTTTGCCTTGGCAGATTGGATTAGAGAGTGGCGTAAGTGCCGGGATGAGAATCCTTCTATTGATGAGTGTGTAAAATTTGTTCAGTGGAAATTAGAAGATTATAAACTTTCTGATAGTGATAAAAGAATAATTGAATCTATTTTGCTCTATGAATCTTAATAAATAAGGGATTATAGACTTTAATTTTTATATTTATCTATAAAAAACAAAGGATCATAAAAATCCTCTTACAAATTAAGAAAAAAGTAAATCAGCATATTTACGGATTTACTGAAAATATAAAAAGGAGTAATTTATAAATGTTGAGTTCGGAGGCAATCTAAATGATTGATAGACCGCCTGAAATTTAGCAAATTCCAAAATATAGGAAGCGTATTCCTGAGAATGGGATTATTCGAAAATTCAAGTTCAATCAATTAGTCTGATAAGACTTCGCTTTATAATTACTAGCGACAACAGGGACTGAAATTATCGAGAGAAATCCCCGAATTCACGTATTCTAGGTTTATGAGTAAATAGACTTTAAAATATGTAATTTTATATCCTGTTAGAAGGAAATCAAATATCAAAAAGGACTGTGCCACCAGTCCTTTTTTTTTTACAAATTACTTCTAAACTAGACTTCTTTTTGGATAATATAGATTTATTAAGTGTTTAAAAATATTTCACAATGAAAGATCAAGTCTTGTTTCCTAAAATTGAAGTTCGTGAAAAGGGTTACTTAAAAGTAAGTGATATTCATAAGATTTATTGGGAAAGATCAGGCAATCCAAATGGTAAAAAAATACTAGTTATTCATGGAGGCCCAGGAGGAGGAAGTCAACCAAGATATAGAAGATACTTTGATCCAGATAAATTCGATATTATTCAATTTGACCAAAGAGGTTGCGGTTCTTCAACTCCTTTCTCAGAATTAAAAGAAAATTCGACTAATCATTTAGTTGATGATATTGAAAAATTAAGGATCCTTTTAAAGATAGATAGTTGGCATTTGTTTGGTGGATCATGGGGCTCAACACTTTCACTTATATATGCAATTAAAAATCCCTCAAGAGTTATAAGCTTAACTTTGCGAGGAATATTTTTATGTAGAAAATTTGAATTATTGTGGTTCTATCAATATGGTGCAAGTGAGATATTCCCAGATGAATTTGAAGAATATATTTCTGTGATACCAAAAGAAGAAAGAAATGATTTGATAAGTTCTTTTTATAAATATCTAACATCATCAAATGCAAATGTTAGATCAAAAGCAGCAGCAGCTTGGACAAAATGGGAACTCTCAACTAGTCATTTAATAAACAAAAAATTCGATTTTGATAAGTCTGAAGTTAATTCTTTTTCAGATGCATTTGCAAGGATCGAATGTCATTATTTTATTAATAATATTTTCTTAGAGGATGATTTTATTTTGAAAAATATAAAAACAATAGAATCGATTCCAACAAAAATAATTCAAGGTAGGTATGACGTTGTTTGCCCTGTTAGGAGCGCTTGGGATCTAAATAAGAAATTAAAGAATTCTGAATTAATTATTGTTAATGATGCTGGTCATTCAATGAGTGAAAAGGGCATTACTAAAGAATTAATAAAAGCTGTAAAAGGAATTCAAAATCTCTAAAAGAGAGAATATTACTTTAAAAATTAAAGGCCATTATCTTCAATATTTTGTGCAATACTCCTAAGAAGTTCGACGATATCAGAATCTTCGCATTGAGTATCTTCTTTGAGCAAAATGCACTCGTCTCTAATACTTACATTAGTACTCCACCATATACCAGAACTATTGGTATCGTCCCATTCAAATCTTTCAGACATAATTAATAAAATCTAATAAATACATTAAAGCTTGCATTAGTTCATCGTGGAATTATATATTTAATTTCAAAATTTAAAAAACTTTCCTAGGCGCTAAAAGTAATCTTGAAATTTCTGACAATAAAATTTAGAAATCTAATTTCAGTTCGTATTGTTTTTCCTTTTCCTTAGAAACATTTTTTTTATTATTTATGTTTTTTCTAGGCCTTTTTCTAGAGCCATGCTTTAAATAAATTTCTTTTGAGATATCCCAATATCCATCCTTTTTAGTGATTTCCTGAATTTTCTTCTTTGCAGTTTTAGTGCTAATTGGGATGTCAATTATTGGTCTTATGTAATTAATTTGTTCATATTCTTCTTGATTAAATCTAGATAGTAGCCAGGGTTCATGAATGAAATTAAGTGATATATCTTTTAATTCTGGTATCCATTTTTTTATAAATTTTCCTTGAGGATCATGATCTTTTCCCTGCTTAATAGGATTATAAATTCTATTCGTATTTATAGACGTAGTTCCAGATTGCATTTGGCATTGGTTCCAATGTATTCCAGGCTCATAATCTACAAATTTATTTGCTAATTCAGAACCTGAGTCTTGCCATGGTAGCCATAAATTATAGCTAGCAAAAGACATTAACATCGCACGCATCCTGAAGTTAATCCATCCATTGAAATTTAATGAACGCATACATGCATCTACAAAAGGAAAGCCAGTATTACCTGAACTCCATGAATAAAGTAATTCATTATTTTTTTCTCTAATATTTTTAAAAAAAGGATGGTATTCCCTAAACTCTAGTTCTGGTTCACTTTCAAGTTTCTGAATAAAATGACAATGCCAAGTTAATCTGCTTTTTAACATTGTAGAATTTTTGTTTTTTGATATATCTGCCTTTTTAAAAATTTCTTTTAATGAAATGCATCCCCAACAAATATATGGGGATAGTCTTGTACAACTATCAAATGATTTTTCTGGGCTAGATATATCTTTTGAATAAGAATTTAATTTATTATTAAAGAAGTATTGCATTCTCTCTAAACCTTTCTTTCTTCCACCTTGCATTCTTCCTGGACAAGTTTCTTTTTTAAAGGAAAAAATTTCGTCTGAGGGTATTTCTCCAATATTAAAGTTAATAGGATTAATTCTTAATGGGGCTTTAAGTAAGTTTTTTTCGGAATTTTTTTGCCACTTTTTAGACCAATTATTCCTATCTAAATTTCCTCTAAAAACTGCAAATTGTAGAAATTCCTTCCAAATAATATTTTTGCTTAAAGCCCATTCTCTTACTTTTTGATCTCTTTTATAAGTAAGCCAATCACCTGTTTCTTGATGGCTATATATACCTTTGATTTTAAATTTTGAACTAATTTCATCAAATATATTAATAACATTCCCAGTCCTAATAATTAATGGTTGTCCAATCTCAGCAAGTGCATTTCTTAAATCGATTAAACTTTCTTTGCAAAATTGCCATTGTCTATTTGAATGAGTATTTTGGTTCCAAATATCTAACTCAATAATATAAATAGGTAAAATATCATTGTCTTTTATAGCCTCAAAGAGAGCTTCGTTATCAAAAATTCTTAAATCTTTCTTAAACCATAAGATATTTACTTCTTTCATAATTTTTTCTTTTAATCCTAGAAAAATAAGATTAAGTTTGTAGGTAAAAAATATAAAAAATTTTAGAATAACTAAAAATCAAAAAAATGAAAATAACAAAAAAACTTTGGCAGGAAAATTATGAGATTGCTTTACTAAGTTTAAATACAAAATTTGTTCAAGGTTTAAAGAATGGAAGTCTCCCTAAAAATATATTTCAAGAATATTTAGCTCAAGATTATTTCTTTTTAGAGACTTTTGCTAAGGCTTATGGTCTTGCTGTTTCCAAATCAAAAGATAAGTACTCAATAAGGAAGTTAAGTGAACTGTTAATGGGCGTTTCAGAGGAGTTAATACTTCATGAAACGTATTCAAAAGAATGGGATATTGATTTGTCTAATAACTATATAAAAAAAGCCACTAAAAATTATACAGATTTTCTTGATGATACTTCTAAAAGACTTAGCTCCGTTGAAATAATGTTTGCAATGACTCCATGTATGCGACTTTATTCTTGGATAGGAAAAAGTTTGTATAAGGAGGATTTTGACATTAAATATAAAGAATGGATAATTACTTATTCTGATGAGAGCTTTCAAAAGCTAGCAGATTCACTTGAAAATCTTATTGAGACTAATAAAGAAACATATGATATTAATCAGGCCAAATATTTATACAGGAGAGCTATGGAATTGGAGTTAGATTTTTTTAATGCATATTCAGATTTCTGATTTAAATTAAAATTTACTTATAGTACTTTCCAAAACAATTTAATAAATTATGTATTCTAAAATTGCACTTTCAATAGGCGGTAGTGACTCAGGGGGTGGAGCAGGCATACAGGCTGACTTAAGAACTTTCATGGCCCTTAAAGTACATGGATGTTCTGTTATTACATGTATTACCGCACAAAATAGTATAGAGGTTACATGCGTTCAACCAGTAGAGAAGAATACCTTATTAAATCAGTTAGATACTTTATTTGCTGATTTTGGTATTGATGCCTTAAAAACTGGAATGTTATTAAATGAAAGGATAATCATTGATACTGCTTCAAAATTAAAAACATACAAAATAACCAAAATTATTGACCCAGTAATGGTTACAAGAACTGGTTCTAAATTACTGGAAGATTCTGCTATTAATGCTTATAAAAAACTCTTATTACCAATTGCTGATTTGGTAACTCCAAATATTTATGAAGCAAATCTACTTTCTGGTTTAGAAATAAGGAGGAAAGAAGATATCGAAAATTCAGCAAGAAAAATTATTGGTCTTGGAGCTAAAGCGGTACTTATAAAAGGTGGCGGTTTAAAAGATATGAAAGGGAGGGATTTTTTCCTTGACTTAAATGGTAGAAAAGAGTGGCTATTTAATAATTTTATAAATACAAAAAATACCCACGGTAGCGGCTGTACTTTGAGTGCTGCTATTTGTGGTTACAAGGCTTTAGGTTTTGATCTATTTGATTCTATAAAAAAAGCAAAATTATTTGTTGAGAAATCTTTAGACAATTCTTATAAAATAGGCTCTGGCCCTGGTCCCTTAGGCCATCATTAATTATTTATAGAAGTGGAGTTAGAACCACCATTTTCTGTAGGGCTTTTTTAAAAATAAGATTTCTTCAGTCTCCCAGCCTCCCTCCAACCACTCAAGATGCTCAAGCAATAAAGACTCACTTTCCCTTTTGCTTAATTGCCCAATTCTATTAGCAATACCATCAAACCTTACTTTCATCAATTCCTCAATCTTGATGTTATTCATAGGTTAAATAATAAATTTTTTCTACTCTTACTTGTATACATTTTCTTGTCAACGATTTAATTTTATTTGTTTACTAGCAGTTCTTAAATATGTATTAAATACAACTTTTTAAAATAGATAGTAATTAAGACTTATTCACATAGATTTAATTAAAGACTAATTTATATAAAAATACTTTAACTATGCATAAAGAAGAAACATCAAAGCAAAAAACTATTTTAAATGTAGGGTATTGTGAAACCACCTCTGAATGGCTGAATAGAATCATTACTGAGCTGGCAGATGAAAATAAAAATTTTGTAGATTTGTCAGTTATTTGTGCTTAAGTTTTTAGAAAATATAGTTTAGTTTGATTTTTTTCAGTTAGCTTTTAATTATATGAGAAATTTAAAAGATATTTTGTGATGTGAATCCTAATAAAAAAAACATAGAAATAATTAAACAATTTAATTTATCTCCTCATCCTGAGGGTGGATGGTTTAGAGAGATAGTAAGAAGTGAGAATTCTCTAATAAGGGAAGATGGCCAAAGTAGAAACTTTATTACGGGAATTTATTATCTTTTGGAGAGAGATGCAAAAAGTGCTTGGCACAGAGTAAATAATGCTGATGAAATTTGGATTTATTTAAGGGGCGATCCTCTGAATTTATGGTGCCTCGATAATGATAATAAGTTAATAAGAAATTTAATTTTAGATTCCAATAATCCTGTAGAAATGATCCCATCTGGATATTGGCAAGCTGCAAAAAGTACAGGCGAATTTACATTAGTGAGTTGTTGTGTTGGCCCGGGCTTTGATTTTAAGGATTTTGAATTACTCAAAAATACAAATCATACTTCTAGATTGGATAAAGCAATTAATGATCTTATTTGAGATATTTTTTTGTTTATATTTTTGAAATTATCCTCTAGATTTATATGACTACTCAATTAATCTATATTTAATGAATCAAAATTCTGTCAAAACAATTGGTATTAATGATGAACCAAGAAAAGATTCATACTTAGTATATGTAAATCAGGCTGATGGATTAAAAGGCATTCTTAATAGGGATTTTGATGAATGGTCGAATTTTGATAGTTGGGAAAGTATTTCAGTTCAGCAATGGATTTTTTCTAGAGCTTTAGAGGTTTTCAGAGGTAAGAAAATTGATATTAAATGCGACTGTTGTGAATATAATGATTTAATCCCAAATGATTTTGAGAGTATTAAAAAAGAAAAATGTTTTGGTAAAAAAAGTGCTTACATGATTGAAAAAGTTGTAGATGAAATCGTATTGGCTAAGGCAAGAAGAGAAAGTGATGGAACATATTCTGCGTAAGATTCATAAATATCTACGAAGTGAAAAATCTTTTATTTACCAGTGAAAATTATCTGAAGAACCAATCGTTAAATTTCTAGTGGACATCTTATGGAACTTAAAGTGTACCGAATCACTGAACTCCTTTTCATCTGAGTAATTCACAAGATCCACTGGGTCGATGTTTTCATCGAACCATGCATCATATTCAATATGGTTTGGTTCAGCAAAATAACTCATATCCAATTAATAGCTTTCAAAAAACGTATAAACGGTACATGCTATACCAAATTAAAATTCTTAATTTTTAGA
>QCBT01000011.1 GCA_003281525.1 Prochlorococcus sp. AG-347-J06
GCTCAGAGTCTGAGATTCCTATCTTCTGATCAACCTGAGCAACTTGTGAAAGAATATCGATTCCTGTTTGATCAATTGGATCTGTAATGAGAACTTTTGTCATTTAAGATTGGTTCTTTAATCTTTTACTTTAACTTAATCTATAGTGTATGTATCTTATTTTATTAATTTGAATAACACACAAACATTTGAGGATTGAAATTTGACTAAAAGTATCGTGATATTTGAAGACATTGATAAATGTATCCAACTATTTGAAGTGTTCAAAGAAAAATCAGTAATGCTCTCTGAAGCTATTTTGATCCCACCAATAAGTGAGAAAATATCATCAGAAGAAACAGAATTACTGAATGCTAAAGCAAATATCTTATTCAAATCTCAAAATTTTGAAGATATAAGAATCTTAAATCCTAAACTTGATAGAAAGATCAGACAACAAGATATGAGTAGATGGCTAATGCCATTTGGATTTATAGCTGGAATAGCTTTTTCTAATATGACTAATTTATCTACCTTCAGCTTTCTTGGTTTAAATAACATCGGGGAATCATTAATTGGAGGTCTTTTGGGAATGGGTTCAGGATATTTAGGAAGCATTGTTTCTTCTGCAAGTATCAACATTAATAGAAATAAAGAGTTAAGATCGATCATTAATTTTCATAAAGAGGGTAAATGGCTTGTTCTACTTGAAAATCAAATTGGAGCTGAATTACCATGGGCTTTGATAAAACAATCAGAAGCAAAAGATATAATTTTTTTAGAAGGCTAAATGATTGACCTAAAAGAGATCTTATTAAATTCAAACTACAAAAAAGAAACTGAGGAATTAATAAATATTGCTAACTTAGCTTACAAGCACTGGGAAACTTATTGGACTGGGTTTAATTCAACTTATGTTTGCGAAGAGATTTTAAAAGATTTTGAAAATTTAAATGATTTCAAATTTTTTATTTATGGAGGATTCTCCTCTTCTCAAAGATCTAGGATAGCTTGCTTTAGAGGAGATAATATTCCTGAAGAGGATGCGCTAAAAAGTAATTTTCCAGCTCAAGGAATAAAAATTATTGGAAATTTTTTATTTGATAATGCTACACAAGACGACTTTAGATCCCTCTTAATTGAAAATGGTGTTAATCAAATAAAAGTTGGAGATATATGGACTATTGGCGATAGGGGAGCACAAGGGATAATCGATAATTCAGATATTAAGCATCTAGATGAAAAGATTTTTTATTTAAGAGACGTAAAAGTAAAAATTAATGTAGTAGGTATAGATGAATTACAAATACCTTCTGGAAGATCAAAAAAACTCGTCAATACAGTAGAAGCTTCAACAAGATTAGATGCTATAGCATCAGCTGGCTTTAGGGTATCACGAACCAAAATCATTGAAAGGATAGAAAATGGAATGCTCAGATTAAATGGAAGCAAAGTTAATAAGCCAACAATTAATCTAAAAATTGGCGACAAACTAGAACTTGAAAATAAAGGATTTATCGAAATTCTAAATTTAGAAATAACCAAAAGAGAACGATGGAAAGTTAAATTACTTAGAAAATGAAACGCAACCTGCTATTTTCTTATAAGGGGGATTAAAAATTCCTCAATTGGGGCGATTAGCTCAGTGGTAGAGCACTACCTCGACACGGTAGTGGCCACTGGTTCGAATCCAGTATCGCCCATTAAAACTTTTGACAACCTAGTTTATATCCACAAAAAATAATTTCATTTTTTAGATTATTAAAAAAGATGAAACTTAATCAAATAATAAATCTACATAAGGGTCTCACAGCATTTGTAGTAGTAGGTCTTATGATTTTTTTTGATAATTTTACGATCGCTCCCTACGTTTATTTAGCTCTGCATGGTACTTATGGATTACTTTGGCTTCTAAAAGAAAAGATATTCCCAGATCCTTATTTTAAAGAAAAAATCAATTTTTTAACTTCAGTTACTGGTTTTATTTTCCTTGGAAGTTACTGGGTAGCTCCCTACATTCTTATCTCATCTCAGAAATCTGTTCCAAATATCGTAATAGCTGCATCTGTATCTATAAATATAATTGGTGTGTTTCTACACTTTGCTAGTGATGCCCAAAAATATTTTTCTCTTAAATTAAAAAAAGATCTAATTAAAGAAGGATTTTTCAAAAATATAAGGAATACAAATTATCTAGGAGAAATACTAATTTATCTATCATTCGCCATACTTTCAATGAGTTTCATACCATTAGTAATCCTTACAATATTTTTCTCTATAGTTTTTCTACCAAGAATGATAAAAAAAGATAAATCGCTCTCAAAATATGATTCATTCGAAGAATACAAAAAGAAAAGTGGTCTTATATTGCCTAAATTAAATGCCTTATAACAACTTACCCAGTTGGAGGCAAGATTTAAAATCTTCTAGAAAAAAAGAGGGCAAATCTCCCTCTAATAAATGGATACAGCTTGCAACAGTCAGCGAAGAAAATGAGCCAAGAGTAAGAACAGTTGTTTTCAGAGGATGGCATAAAGATAGTTCAATGATTATTTTTACAGATAGAAGAAGTGAAAAAATTGGGCATTTAAAATCCAACCCTAATGCAGAAATATTATGGTTCTTTTTGAAAACCAAATCACAATATAGATTTAAAGGAAAAATACATGCATTAAGTGACAGCAAAAATTATTGGGATTTATTATCAGAAAAATCAAAATCTTCCTGGTTTTGGGGACCTCCTGGAGAGAAAATAAACCCAAAAGTCCAATCTACTTATGAAATATTATCCAATCTACCCAAGTCAGAAAATTTTGTAGTTCTAAATTTTGAAATCGATTCAGTAGATCTTCTTAAATTAGAACAACCTGTTCATAAACGATATCTTTGGGAAAAGATTAAGAAATGGGAAAAAGTTGAAATTAATCCTTAAATATTTCTAAATTGTATATTTAGGTTGAAAAACATATAGTGATCAGTCAGTTTTAAAAAAGAAGTATTATTCACATGAATTTCTCAGAAATTCCAGAAAACCCTTTTATTTTTTTATCTTGGGTGACAGCTATAGGCCTATTTATAAGTCTTTCTGAAGCAACAATTAAGATAAAACTCGAGAAGAGAAACAGTTATCGAAAAAGGTTAGAGCTAATCAATAACCTTTATCCTAAAAAGTTAGCTTGAAGTATCTGAGAGTATGTTCGCTTGCAAAAATTGAAATAAGCCACCTTTACTTGCTTCTTCTTTAACTTCAACTTGCTTGGAAAGTTTTGATTTTGTTAAAGGTATAATTTCCTCCTCATCTTCTGATTTGAGAATTCTGATAATGACTTCATCTAATGAGAAATTACCGGGACCTGTCAATGCAATTGAAGTTGCTGAAGCGAAATACAAAAGTAAAAGCTCTAGTAAAAAAATATTAAAACCTGAAGTAACAAGTGCATGATATATAGCGACAGAAATTGTTCCAACAATTGCCAAAGCTCCGAATCTTGTGGCTAAGCCGATAATTAGTAACCAACTACCACCTATTTCTGAGAATGCCGCTATGTATGATAAGAATATTGGGAATGGGAGATGTAATGGTCTTACAAAAGCATCAGCGAAATTTTCTATATTTGCTAGTTTCTCATAACCATGATGAATAAGAACAGTTCCTGTTATAACTCTAAGAATTAATAAAGCAGTATCTTTGCTAAACGACTTGGTAAGAATTGTTGAAAGCACAATAAAAAAATTATCCTTAAGTAAAAATAACTATTCACAGTATCCATCGTGGATTAAAGAGCAAAAGTCGCACCTAAATAAGTATTTATACTCACTCGCCAAAAGGTTTTTTTCTGATTAGGAATTCAACTAAGTTAAAAATTATTTTTTGAAAAATTTTCTAATATTCTCTGATTTATTTTTGGAATATTTTCTTTAAATTTAAAAAACCCTCTTTTAGCAAATTTCCAAGCAAATAAATCTTCATCCCTCACAAGATTAAAAATTTTTTTATGGTGTAAATTTTTAAACTCAGTTATGAAATCATAATTTTCTCCCACTCCAGGGTAAATAATGTCTATTTCATTGGTATTTTTTAAAGTATTTTCCAGTGAATAAGGATCAATCTGTACAACATTATCAAATTGCTCTACAAATTCAGAGACCAAATCTTGTTTAAATTTCAAAACAGATTCAGACAATTTAATTTGTCTTTGTTCATTTTTTAAAAGGATAATAAATACTTTTTTATAGCTTGGAAGTAATTTTTTAAGGGTTGGGAGGTGCAGATCATTTTCAAACATAATCAAATTATCTGATTTAGGATCCATATCATTTTTATAAATCTCATCTTCAAATGGTATTTGATTAGATTCTTCAAGAAAAATTTGTTGATTACTTATTTTTTCTACATTAAATCTATTATTTGAAAACTTTCTGAGGTTTGATGATGAAAAAAGATATTGTTTTCCCTTCGTTTGCAATCCTCCGACCCATCTCCAGCTAAGGAGATTAGATGAGGCATCTCCATCAAAAAGATATTTAAAGAAAAACTTTGCTCCCAATTGCCATGGGAGGCCTAAATTAAATATCCAAGTACTCGCAAACCACATTCTTGTATGGTTATGCAAATAGTTGTACTGCTTTAATTCATGGACCCAAGAATTAAAAAAATCTAATTCTGTATTGCCATTAATTGCACTTTCATATAGCTGATAATCAAAATCGAGATTGTTTTCTGAAATAAAATTTCTCCAAACTTTAGGTCTATTTTCCATCCACCCTTTCCAGTAAACTCTCCAAAATATTTCTTCAACAAATTTAGTTGAATTTTTAATTTTATACTTATTTTTAATATCATGGATCAATTCATATTCCGATAATATTCTATGAGTAATGAAAGGCGATAATTTTGAAACTGAACTTTTGTTATTTGGTCCAAAATCAAAATTTCTTAATTTTGCATAATCATTAATTTTGTATTTGGCAAAATTTTCCCAGGTATTTTGAGCTTTTAATAAAAATGACATTTTCTCATAACTTTAAAAAATTTTTTTTTGTATTGATAGAAATTTCAAAAATTTGCCTGTAAATTAATCTTTAAAATTTCCTATTTCACTTTTAAGTAAATATGTTTGATTGAAGTATTTAATTTAAACGCCTAATCAGTACATTTTATACTCCTAAATCGCTCTCTGCGTAGGAGGATATTTAGTGGTCAATTACTTTTTAGATCTAATTTTAATTTTCAAATCTTTATTTAAATGATTTTTTTCTAAAAGATTTTTAAATATTTAACAAAATTATTATGAATAATTTATTAGTGAGAGATGTTAAGTATCTTGATGAACAATACAGAATAGGTGAAGGCATAATTTCGGATGATGCATTTAAGCAACTTGAAAAGCTCTTTATTCCTGTTGATCCAGAGCAAGACTACTTTAATCAAAAAAATAATAAACTTTTGCCAAAATTAGCCAAAAAAAACTATAAAGAATTTTTGGAAAGTTTATTAAAAAAAACAAGATTAAGCATTCAACCAAAAATTGATGGCTGTGCTATTGCAATGAGATATATAGATGGCAAGTTTAATAAAGCTATTACAAAAAAAGGATTTGATGTCTCAAGCAAAATTAAACAAATTAAAAATGTACCCGATTGTATTCCTATCAAACGAGATTTTCAAATTAGAGGTGAACTATACGCTACAAACCAAGTTGCCGGCATTTCCCAAAGAATTACAAGAAAATACCTCAATGATAAGAAAGGGATTGGAGAAAGTCTCCGCTTTTGCTGTTTCCAAATACTTAATGGAAGACTTAATCAATACGAAACCCTTAACTATCTTAAAAAATGTGGCTTCAGCACCCCTGACAGTTACTTCACAAATCATACAAGCGAAATCCAAATATATAAAAAAAATTGGTTAGAGAAAAAAATATTTGCGAAATATCCAACTAATGGGATAGTTATAAAAATAAATAGTAGGAAATTACAGTTACTTAGAGAGAAAAGTTTATCTCAAAATAACGAATGGCAATATGCAATTGAAAAATAATATTAAATAGTACCTTCAATAAGAGCTCACGATACTGACTTCAAGTATTTACAGTGAGAAAGTAATTAAACTTGGTTAAATTCCAATGCAATTTGCGGGATTACTATAATGACTGCCATTATTTCAAGACCTAAAATCTCTAACTGGGAAACATCTAATATTCCAAACCTTACAGGTAAAACAGCGCTAATTACTGGTGCTAATAGTGGTCTTGGATACTATACTGCAAAGGCCTTAGCAGAAAACAATGCTCATGTTGTTATGGCTTGTAGATCGCTTGAAAAAGCTAATCAAACTATCAAAAAACTTAAAGTTCTTAATCCTGAAGGATTATTTACACCTTTAAAATTAGATTTGTCAGATTTAAAAAATATTGTTGAAGTTCAGTCCAAAATTTTTGATAATTTTGAAAATTTGGATTTACTAATTAATAATGCAGGCATAATGCATCCGCCTAAAACTCTTAGTGCCCAGGGATATGAAATACAATTTGCAGTTAATCATCTAGCTCATATGCTTTTAACCCTAAAGCTACTCCCAATTATTGAAAAAAAAGAAGAATCTAGAATTGTGACGGTTACTTCTGGAGCACAATTTTTTGGCAAAGTTGGTTGGAAAAATCTTAAAGCTGAGAACTATTACAACAAATGGGAATCTTACTCCAATAGCAAATTGGCAAATGTAATGTTTGCTATGGAACTAAATGAAAACTTAAAGCACAAAAATATACTTTCTTTAGCTGCTCACCCAGGAATTGCAAAAACAAATCTCTTTACAGCTCAAAAACCTAACCCTAGTCCATTAGAAATTTTCTCCTTGGAATTATTTAGCCCTATTTTTCAAACTGCTGAGATGGGTGCTTTACCTCAACTTTTTGCTGCTACTTCTCTAGAGGCAAGAGGCGGTGACCATTATGGTCCTAGATTTAATTTCAGAGGTCACCCAAAACTATCCCCTACTTCTCCTTTCGCTATGAATAAAAAAGAAAGAAAAAATTTATGGAAAAAAAGCCTTGAAATACTTAGTAAATTTCTATAAATTTTTCATTTTTACTAACTTTAGAAAATACTTCAAGATATGTAATTCACTCTCTGAGAGCTTCATAAATTCTGTTAAGGCATCATAATTTTTTTCATCAATTTTTTTTGACAATTCAAATAAACTATCATTGTTTTCATTAACAAAGCGCTCAGCAATCTGAGACGGAGTTAAACCCTTTTCAATTAATTCACCTGGAGCATTTTTCTCCCACTTTTCATAAAACCAAGTGAACCAATATTTTGCAGAATTTTCTTCCATTAATTAATTTTTCTTTGGCAAATACTATAAATACTGAAGAAAGATCTCATGATTGAATTACTCCTTAAACACAATTAATATAAATGCAATTATAAATTTAATGATAGATAATAATTTTAATAAAGGAAATATTAATCTTGTAATTGGATTAGGTAAATCTGGATTTTGGGCTGCCAAGTATTTGAGAAGCATCAATAAGAGAGTAATTGTTTGGGAAAGTAAAGATGGGATAGAATTCTTAGAAAGAAAAACAGAATTAGAAGAGCTTAATATACTAGTTTCTCTGAATAAAGAGTTTATATTTGAAGAAATTCAACCTTTTGAGAAAGAGATCGAATCTGTTGTTGTAAGTCCATCAATACCTTATGACCATTTAACTATTATTGAATTAAAAAAAAAGGGAATTAAAGTGATTGGAGAAATTAATGTTGCATGGGAAATTTTAAAAGACACAAATTGGATAGGTATTACTGGCACTAATGGCAAGACTACTGTTACTCATCTACTAAGCCATATACTCTGTAATACTGGATTAAATGCTCCTTTTGCTGGAAATATTGGTACCCCTTTATGTAAATATGCTCACTCCAAAAAACATGAAAAAATTGATTGGGTTGTAGCTGAATTAAGCAGTTATCAAATAGAAATATCTCCAGAAGTAAAACCTAATATTGGAATATGGACAACCTTCACAGAAGATCATCTTGAAAGACATAAAACACTTGAAAACTATTTCAACATAAAAAAAAGCTTGCTAGAAAAATCTGATTATAGAATTTATAATTATGACGATAAAAACCTGAGAAATCACTACAGTTCGCTATCAAGCGGGGTTTGGATAACAACTAGTTTCGATAAATCAAATTTTATTCAATGCGATTATTGGATAGATGATCAAGCATACATTGTTGAGAGAGGAAAGAAATTATTCAAACTTGAACATTTTTCTTTAAAAGGAATGCATAATCTTCAAAATCTTTTATTGGTAATTGCAGCAGCTAGAAAAGTTGGATTATCTGGGAAGAAGATTCAAAATTCTTTATCTAATTACAAACAATTACCCCATAGGATGGAAACAATTTATAAAAATAATGCTCTGGAGATAATTAATGATAGTAAAGCTACAAATTTTGACTCATCTATTGCAGGAATAAATTCAATTGAAGGTCAAATAATAATCATTGCTGGGGGTAGATTAAAAGGGAATAAATATAGTGAGTGGATAAAAGTTTTAAAGAAAAAAGTTAAATGTGTTTTCCTTTTTGGAGAAAGCTCAAAAGTCCTAAAAATGGCGCTTATTAATGAAGGATTTAAAAAAAATATTTTTGAATTTTCAGAACTAAAAGAGCTTTTAAATTTTGTTTTTCATTATTTACAAAATAATAGGGTTGGAACATTATTATTCTCACCTTCATGCTCTAGTTTTGATCAATTTAAAAACTATGAAGAGCGTGGAGATTATTTCAAGAAACTAATAAGTGAAAAATTAAAGGTTAATAAATCCATTTTTTGTTAAAGTGTAATTTCGTAATTTTCAGGTCGGTCATCACAACCGTCTCCCATCTAGCAAATATTCACTAAATTAGTTAGATTTTGACTATAAATAAACTACTAGTAATGAGTGAATCTAACAATTTACCTCAAGCAATAAGTCATAAAAAATTAAGTTACTTCATGCTCAAGGCACAAAAGGATTCTCATTTTTCTGATAAATTAGCAGAAATAGAAAGTCCCGAAAAAAGAGAATTTGAAGAGTTAATAAACACTTGGGAAGCTTCAACTAAGAAAGTAGTTGATGAGTTATCAAAAAGAAAAGAGAATTTACTAAAAGATAAATCACCGAATTCTTTAATTGCTCTTGGTGCTATGGAAGTTCATCTTAATATGGCTTTGCAAGCCTTAAATGCATTTAATAAAGGAGTTGATGGGTAAAGTAACTTATTAATTACAAGGAAGGCATCGAAAATAAGAGAAAATCTAGTTCTTTTTCAGTATCTATAGTGACATCATCATAATAATTAACTTCAAAACCTAAGCCATCTCCAGATTCGAGACATATATTTGCATTAGATTCTTTACTTTTTAATAAAAGATTACCTTCTATTATTTGTATCCAATTATATTTATCGATTTTTAATGGCAATTTTTTTTCTTTAATTGGCTTATATTTACAACGCCATAAAGAGATACTTTGATTTAGAAAAAGCTTATTATTTTTTTCGTCTTTGTAATTAAAAATAAGATTATCCCACAACTTTTCATTTAATGAAATTTGATCATATCTGGGTTTTATATTTTCTTTTTGAGGATATATCCAAATCTGGAACAATTTACAGGTCTCATTTTCTTCATTCTTCTCGCTATGAGAGATCCCAGTACCTGCAGACATAACTTGTACTTCATCTTTGTGAATTTTTCCAAGATTATTTAAAGAGTCTCTATGAGTTATTGCTCCTTTTGTTACGACAGTAATTATTTCCATATTTGCATGAGAATGTGTATTAAATCCTGAACCAGGAGAAATAATATCTTCGTTTATAACTCTAATTTTCCCAAAATTATCCCATTTTGGATCTCTATGCTCTGCGAAAGAAAATGAATGCATCGAATTAAGCCATTCTCTAGTCGATCTAAATCTTTCGCGAGATTTCCTTATTTTAATTATTTTCAAAGACATAAATACTAAGAAATAAATATGGTGTATTTGTTTAAATTAATTATTTTGAAAATAATAAATTATGAATAAGTGAAATTACTTTTTATTTATTTGTTAATTTTACTTTGTGCTTTATTTGCTTTATTAATTATTTTTTTTGCTTCTTCTCTTGTAGAACATTTTTCTGCCTCAACATTCAAGTTTTTTAGTTTATTTAATTGCTTTGAAATTTTCATATTTGATTATCTTAACAAATAGAAATTAACACATATTTAATGGAATAGCTAAAAATGCTGGTTTGCATTTGAGCCTTACTACCTAAAAATAAGATTGGAGGATGGAATTATCAGAGCAATATAGAGGGTGTATTGGATTATCTTTGATTGTTTTCTTAATTAAAAGCGGTCCAAGAGGATTATCAAAATTATTTTTCCTAATTGAGTTATATTGAATTATTTTTTTTGATATTCTTTTATTTCTATTTAGAAATTTACCTTTGTTACCCCAACCTAACCATAAATCACAATTTTTACTTTCAGACCAGTGTTTTAAGTTTTTATAAATATGATTATTGTTTAGATAACCCACAGGGTTTTTATGTTTAAAAAGTTTTTCTGGTTTGCTTGAAATAAGAGCAAATAGATTTATTAATTTTACTTTGCCGTAATTATTGTTTTTCGAAATTTTGATTATCTTTTTTGTTGTGTTGTCTAAGAAAAGTTCATCCGATAATGAGGGATTTAAACCAATAAAGATAATCTCTTTTTTAGATTTAGATATCTCATAACTTAAACTCCATCTATATAGTTTGTTAGCACTTATAGAACAATTTCTTTCTAGAAATAAATTTTTCAACCTAAACCTATACCTCTAGCCATGAGAGTGGCAAACAAAGGTATTGTTGCAAAGCCCACTAATTCAGTAGTAATGATTAGTCTGAACCTCTTAACTAGATTTTCGGATATTTCAGGTAATTTATTCTTACTCAACGGAATCGCCCATAAGATATAAGTTGTTGTTGGATATAAAGAAAGTAATCCCACCAGAATGTAAAGAGAAACTTTTATCCAAAAAACAGGATTACCTGTATAAAAATCACCTCCTTGACCAAAATACTTAACACGCAAAATCCCAGTAACCAATATTGCAACTCCTGCCAAACCATAGACCACATCTGCAATTATCATTGAAATCGTCTCATTTCTATTAAGACCTACTTTGAGAGTCAATCTTTCAAATAAAAGAGAACCGAAACATAATATAATCCCTAAATAATGAACATATGCTACTAATGCATTTTTAGCAATTTCACCTGTTAATAAAGTTCCTAATAACATTTTCTAGTCAAAATTTATACAATACTAACCACCAAATAAAGAATTTGTTTAGAAAATAGATTTAACAATAAAAAGAACAATAAAAAGAAATTTATTGATTCTAGGACTCTAAAAACCTTTTTTGACCATCTTCAAAAAAATCCTTTTTATTCCACACTTCGATTACATCTGGGAAATGTTTTTCCATACAATTATCACAAACTCCATGACTGAATCTAATATCACTAATTTTCGAAAGATATTTTTCTAAATGCATCCAATCTCCCTCCTTATTTTTCACTTCTCTGCAATATGAACACACAGATAATATCCCTTCCTGTTTATGCAAATTAGATAAAGCATCTAGCAAATTTAATGATTTTTTTCTAAGCTCTAAAAATGAAACTATTTGCTTGGATAATAATTCCATAATATTAAATTGTTGTGTAGTTAGATTTCCTGGCTTTCTGTCTATTACACACAGAGTTCCAAGCTTATTACCATCACTATTTCTAAGGGGAAAACCTGCATAAAAACGAATCTTTGGATCTCCAGTTACCAATGGATTATTTATAAATCTTTCATCTTGGAAAGCATCATGAATAATTAATGGACTATTTTCTTTTATTGCATGTGTGCAAAAAGACCAATCTCTTCTAGTTTCTGATATTTGAAGTCCTATTTTGGATTTAAACCATTGTTTATCTTTGTCTACCAAAGTCATTAAAGAAATAGGCACATTACAGGTTGTAGCAGCAATTTTTGTAATATCGTCATAACATGATTCTGGTTTGGTTCCCAAAATCCTATATTCTGCTAAAGCTTTTAATCTTCTTTCCTCTTCTTCTTTTTTTGATACAAGATTCTGCATTAATCTTCACCAATAATTAAAACTTTAAAATTAAAGTTTCTCCAAAAAACTTTTTCCCTCTAATACTTAATAAAAAAAAGATAAACTTATTGAATTGTTACTTACTGATTTATTACTTATTAATTTATTATTGATTGATTTAACTTTGAGACTGCCATCCCAGCGATCCATCCACTTGTCCAACAATGTTGAAAATTAAATCCACCAGTGATCCCATCAACATCCAAAACTTCTCCAGAAAAAAATAATCCTGGACAAATTAAGCTCTCCATACTTTTAAAATTAACCTCATTAATTTTTACGCCTCCGGAAGTAACAAATTCCTCTCCAAATGGACCTTT
Organism: Prochlorococcus sp. AG-347-J06; assembly: GCA_003281525.1. Classification (GTDB taxonomy): domain Bacteria; phylum Cyanobacteriota; class Cyanobacteriia; order PCC-6307; family Cyanobiaceae; genus Prochlorococcus_A. The sequence continues at coordinate 12,503 of QCBT01000011.1, forward strand.
CCCCGAAATTATATATTTATCCCTCATTAGAGTATTTATCATTTTCTCTCTTTCATCTGCAAATAAATCAGCCCACTTTTTCTCTTTATCAATACCTATTTTCTTTAATAAAAAAATCCATAATCTTTTAGTTAATAGTGGAACAGGTCTACTATTAATAAGATTCACCTTGCCTTTATTTAATCTTAAATAATTAATTTTTTCTTTTAACTCCTCATAACTTAAAGAAGACCATTTAATGATTAGATTAAATTTATATTTTTGGCTATGAAGTTCCCTTGCTGCAATTGATGAAAGTTTTAATACTGCTGGCCCACTAAACCCCCAATGCGTTATTAGTAAATCGCCTCTATTTTGAAAATTCTTATTGTTTAATTTAATTTCTATATCTATGCCCTTTATCGATACCCCACTACATTCATGCAAATTTGGCTCTTTTGTAGAAAAAGTAAAAAGCGATGGTACAGGTTTAACAATGGTGTGTCCAAGATTTTGAGCTAATTTATATCCGCTTGGATTACCTCCAGTTGAAAGAATAATATTTTTTGCGGTTACCTTTGCTTTTTTAAGACTAAAAATATTGAATATATTATCTGGAGTTTTTGAAATTTCTTTTACAAAAAATTTTGTTAATATCTCTACGTTTTTTGATAAAGCACTTTTTCTCAAACAATCAATAACATCTGAAGAAGAATTAGACACTGGGAATACTCTTAGATCTTCCTCAATTTTTAATTTTAACCCTTTTTTCTCAAACCAATCGTATACATCTCCAGCAGCAAAACGATTAAATGATTCCAAGAGCGGAATGCCACCTCTGGGGTAATTCTCAATTAGTTCATTCGGTATCCATGTCGCATTAGTGACGTTACATCTTCCCCCTCCACTAATCCTTACTTTCTCCATAAGTTTTGAAGTGGCTTCAAGAATTATTATTCTTTTTAATCCATTTTCAGCAGCAGTTATTGCTGTCATAAAACCGGCTGCACCGCCTCCAACAACTGCTAAATCAAAAGGTTCCAAAAACTTATTATTTAATATGCTTCATTCTGATAATAGCAAGGAGTTATAAAGAAAAATTACTCCAAAAACCATAAAAAAATAAATATAAAACTTTAACACTACATAATAATAAATAGCTACGATTCGCTAATTTTTAAAATTCTAGAAAAATCAACACAGTCGTTATTTTTATGCTTTAACTTAATTAAATGAGCATGTTTTTTTCTTACGTTAAATATTCTGAGGCCAGTTTTCCTATGACTGGTCAATATACTGCTCTTCTTTTAATAACTTCTGTTATTTGGGTTCTACTTTGGTTTGGATATAGACAAAATAAGATAAATGATGAGATCAAGAAAAAAGAAAAAGAAGAAAGAATTAATGCGAAAGTTCAAAGAAGAAAGAAGTTAGAGAGTTTGTACCCTACTAATAAAAAAACTGTTTAAATTAGACTATTTTAGAAAACATGAAAAAAAATAATTTCAAATCACTAATTCAGTACTTACCGGGTATTTTGATTCTTATTTATGTATTCTTTTTAGCATTTACTCAATTTATAAAATAAAATTTTAAAAATTATTCGTTTTGATTGGAATCCTTTCTGCTTTTGGAGCTGCTACATCATGGACATATGCGTGCTTTATTTGGCGCTCGCAAACTCAAAAATATAAATCAATAGATATTAATTTAATAAAAAATATAATAGCTTTTTTAATTTTTATACCTGCTTTTATCAATCTAAGTTCCACAACTGAATTAAAAAACATATTTATCCTACTAATTAGTGGAATAATAGGTATTGGTTTAGGTGATACTTTCTATTTAAAGTCACTACAAACGATTGGCACAAGAAAAACTTTATCTATAGAAACTCTTTCTCCTTTAATGGCAGCTTTGTCAGGGGAATTTTTTATTAATGAAAATTTAACAACTAAATCATGGGTTGGAATAATTATAGTAACGATTTCACTATTCATAATTCTCAGAAAAGGTAACGATTTTAAAGAAGAAAACTCCTCTTTCTCAGAAAAAAATAACTTTAAGATTTTTGCTTTTCCTTTTTTATCAGTTTTATGTGCTGTTCTTGGAGGTCTTTTATCAAGGATTGTTTTCCTTGAAAGCAATTTATCTCCTTTCCTTACAACTGAAATAAGATTATTAGGTGCAATAATTTTTTTGATTAGTCTAAAAGGATTTAAGATTAATTTTTTCTTAAAAAACATAGACAAAAAACAACAAAAAAGATTTTTTATTTCAATACTTCTTGGAACAAATATAGGAATATTTCTACAACAAGTTGTCTTTAAAACCCTTCCCATAGGAGTAGGTTGGGCTTTATTAAGCATATCTCCAGTAATTTCCTTATTTTTTGCTAAGAATGAGGAAAGAGAAATTACCAAAAAAATAAAATTTTTTACTTGTTTTTTATTTTTTGGCTTGACATTAATAATTCTGTAATCTCTGAGTTAATGTAAAAAATACTCATGTTAATAAAAAACAAATTAAATAAAATTACCCTATAAACACTCAAAACAATGAAAACATTAAAGAAAAAAAGACTCGGCACATTAGAAGTTTATGTTATTTTTTTAAGCTGCATTTATGCAGGCTTTATAGGTTATAAATCTCTATTAAATGTTTTATTTACTTGGAATTAATTAATTCTTTCTAATGATTTAATCAACTTACCTCCATCTTGGTCATCATCATCATTTGAAGCGAAAAATAAAAAAAATATTCCTAGAGAAGCTATAGATAAGGAAATAGACAATACAGAAAGTTCATCCATAAATAAGAAATTTTTTTTATGATAAACGAAAAAAAATAAAAGACAGTAAAGAAATACACATTCTCTAAAATAAATATTTATTTTATTTGTAAAATGAAAAAAACATCCGAACTATTTCGTGAAAGTTCTAATATCTTCCCCCTGTAGTGCAAGCGTAATAATTCAGTATGGAATAAAAAGTTGGCCTATTTGGAAATGTGAGCCAAGCACATTTCAATGGAATTACGATGATAAGGAAATTTGCCTAATTATTGAAGGTCAAGCGAAAATAAGTACCCAAAACGGTGACATTTACGTGATTAAAGCTGGAGATCTAGTTGAGTTTCCTGCTGGACTTAACTGCGAATGGGAAGTAACCAAAAGTATTAAAAAACATTATCGATTGGGTAGCTAAATTTAAGAAAAAAGATTTTTTCTTCTTTACTGTTAAGTCAATGTAGATAAAATATGGTTAATAAATAATTTTCAAGAAGGAAACTAATATTATGCCTTTTACTGATCAAGAATATTTTGAGGTTATTGAAAAAAACGAAATAGTAAAAAAGGCCTTTGAAAATATTAAGCAAATTTGCATTGATTTACAAAAACAAACAAATTGTCCTGAAGAAGATCTAAAAGATTTTCTTGAATTTATTTCTAAACAATGGAATAAGTAATAATTAACAAGCCTTTTAAATACTAAATTTAAAATTTCAATTTAGTTTTCTGACACAATAAGTTCTAATCTAATTCCTTTTTTGGTTTTGTATTGATACTGGAAGTTCCCTTAGCAGCAGAAACGAAGAAAAAGAAGCCTACAATTCCTGATATACCAAATATCGCAGCCAAAGGATCAAAAGTGAAAGAAAACATAGAATTTATAAAATCAAGATAAATAATAGTTTTTGAATCAAGATTGTACAATTATTGTTAAGTATAAAAAATAACAATCGCGCGATTCATTATGTCATTATTAGTTTCTCAGTAGGTTCCAGAAAATTATTATTCAAGTTGATTTTAAGAATAAAAATATAAATACATACCAAAGATCTATTCGTGCGAAAGAGAAAAGTTTTTAAAAAATATTTATAGAAATATTGAATAAAACACTACCCAGAAGATCCACAATTGTTGTTTCTTTAGATTAGTATCAATTTATGACGGAATTTTACTCAACTTCATCCTCAATAAGTCCTTTTACAGCTATATTATGGTGCCTTTATCCAATAGCTGTACTTGTAATTATTGAACTACTTCTGGGGGGTGGCTTTGATGATGATAATGACGATCAAGATGGAGGAATGCTAATACCTGCTTACTCTAGATCAGACGTTTGAATTTTTTAAATTTTTTTAAATTAAAGACTCATAAAGAATTTAATTAAATTGGACAACAGTATTGATACATCTCATATTTCTTTAATTACACTTACCATTCTTATGCTTTCTTCTCTAACCTGGCTCGCCTTAAGAACCCTGAAGGAAGGTAGAAAAGCTTTAACAGAAATAAATAAGGATAGATTGTGAAATACAATAAAAATTTAAAAACTTTTACTTCTCAAAGTTTGGGGAAAGCATAAAAAACTTAAATAAATACTAGAATTGTTTTGATTGCAAAGTCAAAAATTACCAATCTGTTGAAATCCCATTTTTATGAAAGGACCTCTTTGTTATTGCTTTAATAAATAAAAATGCATCTAAATTCTTTACTTTATATTTGTTCAATATCTTTATTCATTTATATAATGGCGCTGCTTTGGAGAGACTTACCAAATCAAAAAAAGTAAATAAATAATTAATATTAATTTTATTGCTTATCAAAATAAATTGAGTTATTAATTTAATATTGGATTTAATTTTTTTATATAAATGCTGAAAGAATCTTCAAATAACAATAACAAAAACATATTCTCAAAGACTAACAGTATTGCGAAAGAAAAGATGATTTGCAAAGACGGATTCTGTTCATTACCAAATCAAGATGAGATTTCAAAACAAGATTCAAATGATATGAATTTATTTGATCCTATTTAAAAAATAATATTTTGATAAATTAAAGATTAAATTGATAATGTTAGATTTTTTGAATTTTTAATTTATGCTTAATGACTTTTTAAACTCATATAAAGAGTTTTGGATTAAAGCTACAGACTTCAAAGGATTCACATCTCGATCGGACTGGTGGTTAGTTCAACTAGCAAATCTTATAATTTCTTTCCTAACTATCCCAATATTTTTAAAAACGTTTGGTTTCAATGTTTATGGCATAGTTTGTATTATTCCTCAAATAGCTATTGATGTAAGAAGAATCAAAGATTTTGGAAAAGATTGGAAATGGATCTTTATTAATTTAATACCTATCTTAGGATGGATCTTGTGGTTCATCTGGCTAGGCTTTGGTAAGACTGGTAATGGGAAAAATAAACTTATATAGAAATTAACTCCTCATTTTTTTTTTTTTAAAATCTACAAATCTTACCTTTTTTCTTAACTCTATTTGTTTTTCAAGAATTCTAAACACATGCATCTCGCATTCGGTTAATTTAAGAAACTGATCGAGTGTATCTTTATCTTCTTCATCAAAATTCTCGAAAACTTCTGAAATAGCAGTACTATTTCTAGAAATAAAATCCTCTGCTACATCTCGTGGATTCTTGCCTGATTCGAAATCCTGAAAAGCTTCATAAGAATTAAGTTCTCTCGTTAACCATTTAAACCATGGTTCATTTATATTATGTTTTTTATTTATGATTTTCTTCATGAAAAATTTTTTACTAATTTAATCATTATTAGTTATTCATTCTTTGACAGCTGTACAAATACTTATTTTAAAAATTTAATTAAAGATTCACCTTATTTATTTTTTTACAAAATAACTAGCATAATTACCATAAAGCTTGGTAAAGAATAAGTATTTATTACTCATTTCTTGTTTATGAGATAGCTAGAATTTATTACTGGTAAAGTACATTGTCAATTCCATTTTACGACTTTCCTTCATCTCCAATTTTAATAATTGGTGCTCTTGGCATTGCTGTAGCGATAGCAGTTTTTTTGTCTCTTACCAAAAATATTTCAATTCTCCTTTGAACAAAGAGCTTGCAGCAAAGAAAAAAGCCTTAATTAAGGAACAAAAAGAATTAAACGAAAGATTAGAAAAAATAGAACAAGATTTAAAAAATTTATAAAAAATTCATCCTAATAGATATGAGTTAATGATCTCGAATTCAAGACCTTAATTTTTTAAACAGGAATTTTGGTCTATAAGGAGTTATGGATAAAGATCATCTTATTGAGTTAATTTCTAATAGTCTTCTTTACGAGAGTAAAAATTCTGACTCTAATAAGAATCTTAGTGACTTTAAAAATTACTTAGAAAGATTAAATCTAGATCAATTGAGAACTATGTCTAAAGAATTCATTCTTTAGTATGATTTTTAAAATTTTTTATTGTTTATTAAATAATCAATACTTTTTAAAAATTGTTAATATCAAAAAAATAACAGAAATATGCTTAATGTAAATAGAGGTGATTTTTTAATAAAGCCATTTTTAAAAAGAAATAATATTAGAGCTTCTTATCAAATTATTTCTACCATTGTCCCAATAATCTCTATTTGGATAATCATCTACCACATAATAAATCAACCATTTTCATTATTGTTTAAAGGATTTCTATTGATACCTTTTATAGTTCTCCTAACACTATTGTCTTCTAGAACATTTTCATTAATGCATGATTGCGGTCATAATTCTCTTTTTACAAAACGTAAATTAAACCGCTTCTTTGGATTTTTACTTGGCTTGGTTAATGGTATTCCCCAGAAGTCATGGTCAATTGATCATGCATTTCATCATAGAAATAATGGAAATTGGGAAATTTACAAAGGGCCTATTGATGTTTTAAGTCTTGAAGATTATGAATTACTTACTAAAAGAGAGCAAATATTTTACAAATTAAGTCGAAACTGGATGATGCTTTTCCCTGGCGGTTTTTTTTACTTAGTTTTAAAACCTAGATTAGGTCTTGTTATTATTATTTTTAATTTAAGTAAAAATATATTGGAAGAGACTTTTATCAAAATAAAAAAAAGAGAAATTTCTCAACTACTAGCTATTAATTCAAAAGTTGAATCACCTTTTTCTGATTATGGAGATAATTTCAGTGAACTATGTGAATTAATAATCAATAACATAGTAGTAATAATTGGTTGGATTTTGATGAGTAAATGGTTGGGATTAGTGTTTTTCTTATCATTTTATTCCATTGTATTAACCTTATCAGCAGCAATTTTAATATGTGTTTTTTTCGTACAACATAATTACGAAAATGCATACGCTCGAAATACAAAAAATTGGGATCTCATCGATGGAGCTATTTTAGGTAGTAGTAATTTAGATATACCTAATTGGCTAAATTGGTTTTTAGCAGACATATCATTCCACAGTATTCATCATCTTTCCGAGAGAATACCAAATTACAACTTAAGAGCTTGTCATAAAGCCAACATTCATCTACTCCAACAATCAAAGTTCTTAAAATTGAGCGATTTTCCAAACTGCTTCAAATATATTATTTGGGATAATAGAAATGAAAAATTAATTCCTATAAGTTAATACCTAATTCAACCTTCTTCTCAATTTTCTTTTTATAGGAATACTGCTATAGGCATGAGTACCAATAGATGGAGGCATGTCATTTTTTAAAGGATGCATAAAAGCATTTGCCATACTCTCTAACATTTTCGAAAGCCAATTAATAAATGATTTCATTTGAAAATCTAAAAGTGTACTTTTTTATCTTCTAACTAAATTACTTAAAAGTAAATCAGTCTTTATGCTGATTTTTTTGAAAGATTAACTTATAAAATTAATATTAAATAATCAAAATTATTGTTTCCCTTTTTGTTTTAAAAGAAGTATATTACTTATCTTTTTAAAGGTAAACCAGTTGCAAAACCAATTTAGTAAATAATACTTAATTTTTCTAATTTACTTAATAAATTAAATTATTGAACATAAATTCGTGCTATATCTCTATTCCAAATAATTTAAAAAATATTATGAATAATTCATTTGTTTCTAACAACCAGAACACAGAAATAGATTCTATTAATTCATATTTTGAGTGTATTACTGAATGCAGTATTGTGGATGGTCATCAAGAATGTATTACTCGTTGTTTAGAAGTTCATTTAAAGGGGGGTGAGCAAGATGAATAAAAAAAATTCACCTCAAAGGAAAACAACTTTAAAATGGAACTCGAATGGAGAGCTTTCCGAAATTGATATGTTAAGAATTTTAGAAAAGATATCATCTCATGATCTTAATCAATGTGAATTAACATGCGATTCTGATACAAATTAAGTTGAGTTTTTCAATATATTTACCAATACTGCTGATAAAAAAGCAGCTTATGGGATTTAAGATATCTATTTTTGATTAAATAGATTTCAATCAAGCTTTAGAACATTTTCGGAATATCTTAGGTTTTATTTTCAAAAATTAATTTTAGAACTCCTAGTTTTTTTTAAGAATGTTTTACTAATTTCTTTTTTTGTTAGTTGAATAGGTTTTACAAAACCTGAATCACCATGAGTTGGACAATAATAAGTCATAAGCATCCACTTTTTTTCTTCATCCATAAACTGATTTCTTTAAAATAATGATTAAGTTAATAGGATGAATTATGCGAAAATTGATTTTTTTTAATCTTTTTTTCTTTTTTACTTAATAATTTATAAAAATTTTGAATCTATTCTTTCAAATTAGATATAAATACGCATGACTTTAAAAAAAAATCCTGCTATTTATGAATAAATTCAAAATTATTCATGTCTCTAGAATCAATATTGATGGTAGTTGCTCCAATCTGTCTTTTTACCGTAGGAGTTATTGTTTTGCCTATTGTAGTAAAGCCACGTAAACAATCTAGTTTGCCTAAGAGGTATATACGCGGTCTTTAAATTAATTAAGCTTTAAAGAAGAGCAAAGAAAATCATCATAAAAAATAAATAATTAATAAGATTGCTATAAAAGATTAAAATAAAAAATGTTTTGCATAAATATTTTTATTTGAAGATGAAATTAAAATCTTTAAAACTTTATCGAAAAAAATTATGAATTCTTTTCATTATAAGATCCTGTGATGGATAATAGGATATATAAATTCACTTTTATTTAACAAAATTCTTAACCAAAAAAATTTGAGTAATATAAATTTTTCAGGTCTTAAAGGCCAAGCGCTTGTAATAGAGGATAAAGATATTCCAAGCATAAAAGAATTTCAAGATGTTATCCCAGAGCACTACTTTAAGTGCAATACCAAAACTTCATTGAGGTATCTTTTACAATCAGCTTTAATTCAATCATTAGTAGTTGCAATAGGGCTATCTATTCCATTTACCATCCAAATGATCCCAATTTGGATTATTTACGCATTACTATCAGGTACCACTGCAATGGGTTTCTGGGTAATCGCCCATGAATGTGGACATGGAGCATTCTCTAAAAACAAGTCATTGGAATCTATAACTGGTTATTTACTACATTCATTACTTCTAGTGCCTTATTTTTCTTGGCAGCGTTCTCATGCAGTTCATCATAGATTCACAAATAACATAACCAATGGAGAAACTCACGTACCTTTAGTAATTAAAGGTAATGGAGTTACAGAAAAAGTTGGCGGAGAAAAAGAATTACATTTTTCAAATTCCTTAGGTAAGAAAAATTATGGAATTCTTCAACTTGTTTTACATCTAATATTTGGCTGGCCTGCTTATTTACTTACAGGAAGTACGGGAGGTGTTAGATATGGAACTTCAAATCATTTTTGGCCAATTAAACCATTTTCTAAAGCATTATGGCCATCAATATGGGCCAAGAAGGTTTGGATATCAGATATCGGTGTAGGTTTGACATTATTAGGCATTGTTTATTTAGTTCTCAAGTGTGGAATATTTCCAGTAATTGCTCTGTATTTTGCTCCTTTATTAGTCGTTAATTGTTGGCTAGTAGTTTATACATGGCTTCATCATACAGATTCTGATGTACCTCATCTTTCAAATACGGAATTTTCCTTTATGAGAGGAGCATTTCTATCTATTGATAGGCCTTACGGTAAAGTCCTTAATTTTCTTCACCATAATATTGGTTCTAGCCATGTCGTTCATCATGTATGTCCAACAATCCCTCATTATTATGCAAAAAAGGCAACTGTCCTAATTAAAAAAGCCTTTAAAAAAGCATATCTTTTTAATCCTGATCCAATACACAAAGCTCTATGGAATATTGCTTGCAATTGCGTTGCTGTTAAGTCAGATATCAAGAAAGGAAGATATATATGGCAATCTTCATACAAAATGGTGGATTAAAAATATAATAAGCACTAATTCTTTATCACATTAATTTACGCAAATCTGAAAAGAATATAAAAGTATTAGCCATAATAAATTTTTCATCTTAGAAATAACTAAATTAAATAATTCTATGAGTGGTGACAATTTGCATGGTAATCAACCCATTAAATTTTATTCGGAAAAAATAACACTTACAAAAGTTGAATTATTAGAAAGACAGTTGAGTTTAGGGGAAAAAATTTCAGATTTAGATCAAAAACATAAAGAATGGAGCAAAAAACTATCAGGTTAATCATCTAATATGATGAAATTTTAATTACTTTTTGATATTTCTAGTTGCCTTATCAAGAAACTTTTCTGTAAATTATTGAAAAATTATTTGCAGGCATTCTAATAATATCCTCTTGAGAAAAACCATTTTTCTTACTCTCATCACAAACTTCCTCAAGATTTTTAATACCCCAAAGATCATTTTGCATTTTTAATGAATTATCGAAAAAATAATTACTTTCACTTGTATGCTTATTACAAATTTTAAATGGCCCATACAAAATCAAAAATTGTCCCTTATTGAGTAATTTTCCTGACTCTCTAAAGAGTGCTACAGTACAAGTCCATTCTGCTACATGAATCATATTTATAGAGACTATTCCTTGCAAAGAATTAGATAATATCAATGGAATATTCCAAGGAATTTTTTCTACATCAATCTCAAGAGGCTGGGGCATTTTCTTCGTTAAGTCTTCATACTCAATCCAAGAACTTATACTTTTTCTATGCACTAACTCTGGGTCACTTGTTTGCCAAATTATTCCAGGAAATCGTTTTTGAAAAAACACTCCATGTTCACCACTACCACTCCCGATTTCCAATACTGAACCATTTTTTATAATTCGGGATAGTACATTACCAATGCAGTCTCTATTTCTTTGAGTTGCCGAAAAAAAAAGTCTATTATCCAAATTAAAAAAAAAAATTGGGCGCTTTAATAAAAAAGAATAATTCTAAAATCCTTGATTATTTAACCTTTCTCAATTTAGGAGTCTTGAAAAACATTATTTTAAGGCTAAAGAATAATATTGAAACTGTTAAAGCAGGCAAAATATAAAGTATTAAATCAGAACTCATTAGAGAAGGAATCCTTCCAAAAATTAAATGCATGTAGTAAGTCGAGAATGACATAAATTCATATATATCTAATTTATTAATAGCAATTATTTGAATTATAAAAACTACTTTTAGTCAAAAACCAAAAATTCTCAAAAAAAAGAGTCAGCCTGTATCCCTACTAGCTGACTCTAATAATATATTAATTTAAATTACCTCTAAATGAGGATATACCTCTAAAAAAACATGGTGAAAAAGCTTATTTTTTTTCAAATTTAAAAAATCAGAACAAAAATAAAAACATGGCCTAAGGTAAATTTCGACACATATATGTAGCAGAATTTATATTTTCCTGGCAAAAATAGGAATAATCTCCCAGTTTCTTTACATTACTATATAAATATGTTATATTTATTAACAAATTTCATAAACAAAATGACTCCAGAAGCAGAACGTTTTAATGGTTGGGCAGCAATGTTAGGTTTCGTTGCAGCGGTTGGTGCTTATGTCACAACAGGCCAAATCATTCCAGGCTGGTTCTAATGAAAAATAACGAGCCAAAAATAGTTGAAAAAGAAAAAATCGTTGCTGAAAAGCTTAACGGTAGATTCGCAATGTTAGGTTTTGTTGCCCTAGTTGGAGCATACTTAACTACAGGCCAAATCATACCTGGTTTTATCTAACATAAATTTTTTAATTTCCATAAAAAAGTCTTATTTAAATTAGACTTTTTTTATGAAAATTTTTGAGAATAAATGGTTTTTATTAATCAATGTTTGAATAATCCTTTTGCATAAAAAAATTTTGCAAAAAAACACTACCTTATTTATAAAAATTAGATTCGAAATTTTTTTGTTTATTTTATAATTTACATTCGCGAGAAACAAATCAAACTTTAAAAGTTTATGATAAATAATAATGAATAAAAAAGTTTTCCTACTAAAAATCAAGAAATAATGAATTTTATAATAACTTTCAAAAATAAATATTAATTTGATTGTTTTTCTTGCTTAAAACTTTAATTTATTTATTTGTTGATGCTATCTTTATCGAGATAATTCGAGGATTTTATGAGAGTAAAGCTTGAACCTGAGACAGCATTTATTGGCAAAAAGTTTGCTTATATATTTTTAGGTATAATATTTAGCTTAAATGCCATAACTTTTATTTGGTTTTTCTTATTTTCAAATTTAAAATAAGATATAAATTATTTGTTTAAAATAATTGAATAATATAGCTTTAAAAAAATTATTTAATTACTAAAAGATTCCTGGAATGATCTGTCCTGTTGTTATGTAGGCCCCTAATAGTGCAACGAAACCTACCATAGCCCATCTGCCGTTTACTTTTTCTGCATTTTGAGGATATCCATCATAAGAAACAGTTTCATCAATATAAGGCCTAGTTTCTGATGGAAACATATTCTGTCTTCCACCTGATTCTGTAGTAACTCCTGATTTTGTCATTAGAATATAATAATTGTTAACTAAAGTAACATAAATATTAACTTATGTAAACCAATATCCCCATTGATTTTCATCTCTGTATCCATGTTATGGGTTAATGTGTGACATTTATGTTTAAAAAAATTTAAGAAGTCTATTTTTTATCTATTCACTTTTTATCAAACTCGAAATCAATAACTAAAATAAGCATTTATACTCACAGTAAGTAATTTTACTTACTAGAATGAAATAAGCATTTAGGAAGTGCTTAGCTGGTTAAATCAAAAAATATGAATTAACTAGTTCGTCATGAGCTTGCCAGTGGGATACTTGCAAGCTCTTTCAATTTTAAAAACCAGCAAATCAACCAGGCATACAGATAATTAATTCACCTATCAAATAAAATCTCGAAGATATTAAACTAATGTCAAAGCTTTTTTTATTTGCTAAATAAAAAATAGAATGAACAAAATGTATGTCTTTAGATTTTATTCTCATACCATCTTGTATTTTGATAATCCTTTTTCTTTTAAATCGAGAAAATATAATCTACAAAAAAAATCAAAAAGTTAAATAATATCATTACTCTAAAAAAATCTTAATGTAAAAGATCTAGAGATCGTAAAACTAATTTTTTTTCTAAAAATAATGGATTTTTAAAAAAACTTTAATAAAGTTTGAAAACCTTAGAGAATTTAGTAGAGAAACTATACCAACTTTTTTCTTAAAATTAGTTTTCCCCAATAGAGTTTTGCATTATTAATTTGATTTAGTTTTTGTTGGCAGTGGACGCAATTGCATTCGTGTATGAAAGTTTTATTCTTCATTCATAACCCCTTTTTTTTAAGAAAACAAATTTTTTATTTTACTGCAAGTAAAAAACTATTTTTTTGAACATTGGTAAATTAAATTTTTCTTTTCATACAAATTTCATCTTGGTTTATACAACATTCATATTTTATAATGCGGAAAAAGATAGTAAAAATTAAATAAATTTCTCTTGAAAACTGCAAAACAACTCATAATTAAAAAAACTTTCAGTAAAATAATTTCTCCATGGTATTCAATACCTTTAATAGATAGATGGTTATTGGGCCAAATTATCCCTCCTATGATATTTGCAATTTCTGCATTTACTGTAATTTCATTATCTATTGGGGTAATGTTCGATCTCATAAGAAAAATTGTTGAATTTGGTTTACCTTTATTTTTAGCTTTAAAAGTTCTTTTTTTTAGTTTGCCTAGCTTTTTAGTTTTGTCATTCCCAATGGCAGTTTTGCTTTCTACATTATTAGCCTATGGAAAATTATCAAGCAATTCAGAATTATTAGCCTTGAAATCTTTAGGGATAAAAACTTCAAGAATTATTTCGCCAGCAATTGCTCTTTCAATATTTATGACAGGTTTAACTTTCTATTTCAATGATAATTTAGTCCCTTCAAGTAACAAATTGGCAGAGGTAACATTAAGAGCAGGAATTGGCAGTTCATTTAGTAGTGAAACAGGAAAAGATAACATTATGTTTTCTAGATATGGTTCTAGGATAAATGCATCAACTAAAAAGCCAACAAAAATAAATACTTTCCTCACTCATATATTTTATGCCTCATGGTATGAAAACAATATTATGGAGGGTGTTACAGTATTGGATTTTTCAAGAGAAGATTTTCAACAAGTCTTAAAGGCAAAGACAGCAAAATTTGACTCAAATAACTCCTCTTGGATATTTTCTGAAGGAAGTATTGTATCAATTGATCCAAGTGGTCAAACTACAAATATTCAATTTAAAGAATATACCTATCCATTTATAGAGGGGCCATTGGAGTTAGCAAAAGTCCCAAAAGACGCCACTGAAATGACTTTAAAGCAGGCTTTAAAAGCAGAAAAGATTTATAAAAAAACTGGTAATTTAAAAGAGATAAGAAGAATTCAGGTACGCATACAAGAAAAATTCACTCTACCATTTGCATGCTTAGTATTTGGTTTAATAGGTAGCAGTTTAGGTTCTAAATCTAATTTAAGGTCTTCTAAAAGTCAGGGATTTGGATTGAGCGTAATACTTATATTAATTTATTATGTAATGTCATTTGTATTTAGTTCATTCGGAGTAAAAGGGATATTACCTCCATTTTTTGCTGCTTGGTTACCAGTCTTAATTTCTTTAGGAGGCGGAATTTATTTCTTTAGGAAATCAAGTTCTCTTTAATACATTAAGAACATAAATAATAATACGATTATTTAATAAACTCTTTAGCAAGAGAAGATTCTTAGATCTTTATCTTCTGTCTATTTTTTTATAACCATACCAATCAGGATGATAGTTTTCTTCAATAAATTTATTATTTGGGGTTAATTCTATCTCCCATTTACCTATCTTTTTTATTAGTTCACAATCATCACAACTATATAACATTTCTAGTGACGCAATATCATCTTTATGCTTCTTTTTACAGCCAATAAGCCATTTAGATTTAGCTATATTTTTTGCCTCTAATTTAGTTGAAGCTATAACTAATCCAAATTCATGTTTTTCTTGCATAGAACTTGGACTATAACCTCCAACATTAACAAACCATAAATATTTTGGGGCCTTCTTTTGTTTAACTAATTCACTTTTGTCTACTTTATCCTTTTCAAAATTAATTAAATTAATCTTGTAGCCATCTATATATTTTATTTTTTTATAGCTATCAATATGCAAACCTTTTGGAGATCCAAACCAATCCTTTCTTAAAGTATCGAATGTATCCTCAATTTTAGATCCAACAACCCATCTAACATCATGTAGCTCAATATTAGCTTTTTTTGCTCTTCCCCCAAGTAATACCAAATAAAGAAAAATATTTTCTAATTTTTTCACTTTTAATTAATAAAGTTTATTACTTAAACTTTAATTTAAATTATCAAGAATTACCTTGCAGATTATTTTTACCATTTCAGAGCTTCAATTAACTGAACCAACCTTTTTTCTTTGCTTTCACTTTTGGTGAAGTCTGAATCTTAGGCTCTTCGTCAACTCTACCTTTAATAATCATTAAGGGGACTATTGCCCATAGAGCTAAAAATAATATCCAGAATAGGTAAATGTTCATACTATTAAAAATCAATTAATTGATAATAAAATTAATTAAATATCATTCGCGAGTTTCTTTTTAAAGTTCTAGTTTAGATGTATAATCAGAAATCTATTTTTTAATTAAATATAAATAAATTGTCTATTAAATTTATATAAATGATGAGGTTGCCTTAATATCTTTAAAAAATAAAAATTAGAAATTTTTATCAAGCAATTAAAATAATCGCACTCAACAAAACCACTGCTTTGCTTCAGGATGTTCAGAGTGCACTTTTATAATGACACGATAAAATTTTTTTCGTGAATATTTTTAATTAACCTAATTTTATATAAAATTAATTTAGCAAAGTTAAGATGATTGAAAAAATGTGATTTGTGTCATAAGCCAGATAAAATTCATTACAGAGTTAAATCTATAATTCATAGAGACTGGATTTTTTGTTGTAAAGAATGTTGGAATGTAATTACTAAACATAATAATTATTCCTACGGTGGCACAAGAAAGTCAAAATAATAATAAGCCCTGTAAAGTTAAATGCAAAAACAATCAAATAATTAGAGCCTTAAGAATTTATAAATTACTTTAAATAATGACTTGTCAATAAATGATGATTTATAAATATGATTTATGAAATTTACCAACAAAATTAACTTTCTTTTTTTCTTTGATTTATTTTTTTTAATGTACTTTTTTTAATAGAGTCTTGTCTTATTTTGCTAAACCAAACTTTATAGTTTATGACGAATGGTTTGATAGTGATTTAAAAAAAACTAAATTAGATATTAAAAATAAAAAAATAACAAATATTTCAAACATACATGAATTTTTTTATCCGCAATAGAATTACAAATTTGGAGCCTCTGAAAATAACTTACATATAGACATTAATAAAAAGAGTGAAAAACTATTTAATAATTATTATTTTGAAAACAATTTTGAAAAATATGATTCATTATCAAATAAAAAATTTCTTTTCTTTGGAAAAATTATCAAAAACAAACTTAACTTTAATATCAAAAATAAAATAATTTATAATGTATCAATTTTTGGATTTGTAATTATTTTGGGATTACTACTATTTTTTATTTCGCAATCTAAAGAAAATGAATCGACCATAACAAATAAATCAATTTTATTAGAAAAAAGATTTTGATTTTCTAAAAAAATTCGTTAATTTCTTTAATAAATTTATCTAATTTTTTTTTAGTATTCTTAAATTCATTTATTTTTTGTTTGGTTTTCTCATAGAAAATGGATTCAAATTTTCCTGGACTTACCTCCTCAATCCAGTATCCTGCTAAACAATAAATTTGATTTGGAACAATATTTATAATAAATAATTTTTTGGAATTTTTATATTTTTCAATTACCTTATTAGCTAAATTACCTTTAGTTTTGTTAGTCCCAAATAGAGTAATATCTTTTGCTAAAGACTTAAAATTTTTCGATAGATGCTTACTTTTTTCAAATTTATTTCTAGAAATAATTTTTTCTAAAGAATAACAATAATCCAAAAAATTAGTATTTTCTTTTTTTGAAGGGTATATAGTTATGAGAGAACTTAAAAGTAAAAAAGAAGTTAAAATTAAATTTTTAAACATTTTATTTTAATTAAACTTATCATTTCATAAATATAAAAAGACAATTCATAAATTACTATTAATTACCTTAAAAAGATTCACATTAATTAAAAAGATTTCTATTAATTTAGCTAAACCTCTTTGAAAAAAATTTAAAAGTATTTCGGACTAATAAAATATTTATCAAACGCATAAAATTATTTTTCTTATAATAAGATTATGAAAAATTATTTTTTGAAAAATAAAAGTATCAAATCATTTTTAGATTTTTTTTCAAGATTATCAATTTCAGCAATATTTATCTCGGCAATACCAGGCAAAATAAATGATTTTGAGAGAACAGTTGAATATATTTCTTCAAAAGGTATTCCTGAACCAATTTCAACTATTCTTCTAGTGGGAGCAATTATATGTCTTATCTTGGGTTCTGGATTTTTTATATTTGGGGAAAATCAAAAAATCGGTTCAGTCTTTTTATTACTATTTATTATTCCAACAACAATAATTTTTCATGTATTCCCTTTTCATCAAAGAGCAGTATTTATGAATCTCGCATTGATAGGTGGATTAATTATTACTGCAATAAGGGAACCGAAATAAATTACTTAATTAAAGAAACCTAAATATTTTTTTCTTTTTTCTCTCTTAATGCAGGGAAACAATTTGCAATATGAATTAATTCATAAACCTCTTTGTTATCGTATTTTTTTTTTGGAATTCCACTTCCGACCTCTATGCCTCTCTCTTTCATCTTCTTTAATATCAGTTCTTGTCTTTGCATACTTGACATAGACTTGAATAATTTTATTCGTTCTTCTTTATTCACTAGATTTTAATTTAGTTAAATTTCATTGTTAAGGTTATATCAATTAGCGATTCATTAAATAAGTAAGAAAGCCAGTAAATGTAAGTAATTTAAATCCAATAAAGAAAGGCAAATATTTTTTGACCTTTTTGCCAACCGGCAATAATTTGTTTAATGAATTGATCATGATACATTAAAAATCTTATTATTTCGAACATCCTAACGAATTTTTTTTAGGATTATTCCATTTTGATTTGTACATTTTAAATAGTAGATCTAAGATAGAAGGGTTATGTCCCTTTTTTTATGAATGATAAAGAAACAATAATTTCATTATTAAATGAGTTTGCCAATCCCAAAAAAATGGCCTCATTTTTTGTTGACAATGCGACTCCAGATTTTTTATTCATAAGACCGAGTGGAAATCCTATAGATGCAAAAGAATTCGAACAAATGATTACTGGTGATATAGTTCAAGAAAAGGCAGAAATAACCAAAATTCACCGATTCGAATTTTTAAGCGAAAATATAGTAATGTGCATTTTTACACTCGGTTCAAAATTTACTTATAAAGGGACAGCTAATGATGACTTACCAACAGTTACGTCAATTTTTAAAAAAGTAAATAATGTTTGGAAAATTCACTGGATGCAAAGATCTACAGGAAATTCTGATTTATCTTTATGGGATTAGCAAAGTTGATATCTTTTTTAATGGTGCTACTTCTTTTAGGTAGTTCTTTTATTGGTTTAGTTTTTTATTTTATAAAATAAATACATCAAAAAAAATCCCGTTACTATTTCTTTTTTAGAAAACAATTTCTTCTTTTATTAAGTAATTTGATTTTCAGGTAAAAATAAAAACTTTAGACAGGCTAACGCCTACATCTAAAGCTAATAAAGCAATTAGCAATTTACTCATTTTTTAGAACTCTCAACTATTTTTTTGTAAAGTTCTTCAGATATAGGTTGCATAATCTTTTAAAAATCTAATTACAAACTAGTTATATTAAACTTAATTTCTCGTTACCAAATATACGAATATATAAATTTTTAAATAGGCAAAAAATATGTTCACAATAAGTTTTTCTTATAACGTATTAATGAATACCTAGATCAAAAACTTCAATAAAGGTCCAAACTTTTTTAAAAAGAAATTAGAAATCTTATTTCAAGTAAATAGATCCCCTATAAGTAAGCTTTACAATCTTTTCTTCTTGTTTTCTACAATATACGAATGACTTTCCATTGAAATACATGTTTACCATGATGCAGCTCCTAAACTTGCTCAAGTCCCCGTCCTATGGCTTGAGTCGTACTGCGGTCTATCAGATGGTAGATCGGACGATTTTGTAGTATTCACTACAATCTATTTATAAAGTATTTATACTTAGATGTCAACAATTAATAGAAAATAAACTTCAATTTAAAAGTAGATTCGGCTCTCATAAACTCCCGAACAAGAATATAGAACATAAAACTACGAGTAACTCCCATAAAAACTGAAACAAATGCTAGAACCACACAAATGGGGCAATGTGGGAATCCCATTATTTATTTTCCAATATAAATTTTAATTCAGTCTCTGCGTTACGAATGTCAATTCTTCTCTTAAGTAGTTTAAAAAATTTAATTATTTTTTTCAAAATTAAACCTTCTTTAGGCATCAATAATAGTATTATTCTAAGAATCAATATATCAATGAGCAAAAATACTGAATCCATTGATATAACTAAATTTTTGTAGCATTTCTATACAATAAACAATTCCAACATATGCTCAGATACTTTTGATGAATTAACCCGTAAATGCTTATTCAGAATAAGTAGAATAATTAGTGATCTAGTTACCTTTCAGTGCTATTTTTCTTTTATTAAAAAAATAGAGCGGGCTAAAGTCCAATACTCCACGAGGATTTAGTCCAATGCCTAAAGTCTGAGAGTGCAAATTTTTCTCTCTCCTAATATAAATCTATGCTTTATGAGAAAAATATCTTGATTACTTAATAAATTTATTTTGTATATTGCTATTACAAAAATTATGAGTTTATTTAAATTAGTTACTAAATCCTCGTGGAAAAAGCTTTAGTAAATTTATTTTACTTGTTACTAATAAGATCAGCTGAATCTCATTATGGAGAATCATTTGTATCTGTAGAAGTTCCATCTAATTCAATCAAAAGTTTTTCTTGATTTTAGAAAGTTTTTAATACTTAAATTCATAGCCATCTGAGCATTGAATAACTAATTTGAGTTAAGTTGGTTAATTATCTCTATTGCAAATAAAGATAAGGTTGTTAATCTTGCACTTAAAGAAGAAACTTAATTTCTTAAACTGATGCAATTTGATCATTTAAATTTCAATGAAGATGATGGCCTCATGTCCATAGAAGATTTAAGGGCTTTACGTCTTCGAAAAAAGAAAATTGAAAGTGATAAGAAAGCTAGAAAGTATATCCTGGATATAAATCAAAGATATAGAAAAATGAGTACCCGCAAAAGTAACAACTTTTTGAGGAATATGAACCCTTTTAAAAAGGCCGCATAAATTGTTAATCTTGATTCTGTTAATTTGTTTAACTTTGCAACTTTCAGAGTAAGATTTTAATGGTGTTTCTTTGGAAGAGTTTCACCAAGAGGGGTCAATTTTTGGCCCCTTCTTTGCGGAGATATTTTTTAATAGAAACTCGTTATAAAATTAAAGTAATACTTTCCTAGAAGGCGAAAGTGATGTAAATCTTTTGTTAAAAGTTTATTATTACCACTTAATGAAAATTTTATATCTTCAACTAAATCCTCTTATTAAAAAAACAAAAGTTTTAGCTTATGGACCATTTTCCATAATTTATTGAATTTTTTCATTTGAGATTTTTAATGGCTTCACCTACAAGTTGGAAATTCTACAAAGAAGTTAAAACTAAAACTCTATGGGTCAATATTTGTACCCAAAATTTAGAAGGAGTATCTATTTCGATCAATAAATGGTGGAAGACAAGATATCCAGCATACAAAATCAGAATAGTTTCTAAAAAAGAATTTGAGCTAATAAAAATGAAAGCTGAGAAAAAGGAGCAATAAAATTATTCTTTGGTAAATATTGATGCTGAATATTTAAATTTTGCAGCTATTATAAAATCAATATATTAAGGAATCAATGAACTCTGCATTTGCAAAAGTCTCAAATTTGAAAGTTAACAGGGCTTCTAAAATAGCTATTACTATCGCATCATCAACTTTCTTTTTATATGCCTTGGGTCAAGCACCAATTTTAAAAAATATTCTTGCAGGTGCCTTCTCTTGCTCTGGCTAAATAAAATACTTTTTTTTTTAGAGAAGCTAAAAATCTAAATAGACTATGATTGACAATCGATCTAAACTTAGAGGGATAAACCCCTCTTTTTTAATGATTAATAGATTTATTTATGAAAAGATAATGACTCTTCTTATTTCTCTTTTCAGCTGATGAATATTTCCCCGCACCTATTAATTGATGCTGTGATATTAAGCGCTGCCCTTACGATAACTTTGGTATTAAGAGCAAAAGGTAATGCTGCCAGAAAAGAAAAAGAAAATAAATGATTACTAAAGAAGAAGAAAAAGAATTTAAAAAACCTAAATTATATAGATTTTGGAACTTTCTTATTTATGGAAGTTCAATAGCTATTGGAGTTTTCTTAGTTTATTTATATTCTGCTTATGTCTTTATAAATAAATGACTTACATGTACGGCATAGCGATTACTTATGGGGTTGTGAGTCTTTTATTGCTTGGTGGGTTTGCATACTTTACTTCTAAAATGAAACGCTAATTTTTATGTACTCTTCAATGAAAGATTTCTTAGATAAATTTTTTGATTTATGTAGAGAATATCAACAAGAAATTCCACCTCAAAAGATGGCTGAGATTTTAAGAGAATATGCAGATAGATTAGATGAATGATAGATACTAGCAGACCTGAGAAATATTAAGAGAATATAATCTCTAAGCAAAATTTATACAAATGTTTTTAAAGTTTGAATAAATTTTTTGAAGATATTTTCCTTGCAATCATTTATAATTTGAGATTTTTTTTTGATCCTTAATCCGTACAATTTTGTTCCTCTTACCGCACACATACAACTTGAAATTTACCATTCAAATGAATTAGAACATAGTTGTAGTAAAGGGGTAAGTCTTATGGCACTAAATGACACATTTACTATCCAAGAAATTAATTTGGATAAAAAAAATCTTTCAAATGACAATAAAATAAAAGAAATTGAAGCTTATTGAAATAACCAATGTGCAGAACATCCTAGTAACAACCATTGCAAGATTTTTTGTGATTAAAACTTTAACTTTTAGGTATTCTTACGCTTGATTTTTACATAATAACCGTACTAAAGAATAATCAGATAGAAAGGAGGCCAAGCAAATGACTAATTTAGGTATAGAAATTTTATTTTGGACAATTTTAATTTCATATCTGGGATTAAGGTTTTCTCAAACTTGGAATGGATTCAAAAAACAGTATTAATTAGGAGAATAGAAAATGAAACTACAAACTCAGTTCACGGTTCCAAAAAAACAATTAAAAGATCTTGATTATGTTAAGAAAGTAGATTTCTTAGAAGAAACTTTAAACAAAGAATGTATAGATTATCCAAATCAAGAGGATTGCTTGGTTTGTTGCAATTAGAAATCAAAAAATAGCTGTTTTGTAAAAGTAAATAAATTTTTATTTGTATTTATAAATTTTCTAAAAGGGAGTTAGCACTATGGAATTAAGATTCTTCCCAATAAATATTTTTAAAGAGACTCCAAAAGTAACATTCTTTGATGCAGGCATAGATAGTTCTAATGGTTCTGATGTTGTGATCCATTCTGGGGAAGCTATGTCCCCTCCAGATGATTTAAAAGATGAGCAGTATTACGTTCACAATCATCAAATTGACCACAATTTAGTTATCACTGGAGAAAGGAAATTTGTTTTAATAAATCCTTCCTGGGATGAACCTCATCATGTGATTTATTTAAATAGATCTATGGGAGCATTAGAAATTCCTATAGGAACTTATCACAGATCTATCTCAGGGAAAGAAGGTAGTATTGTTTTAAACCAACCCAAAAGAGATAAATTTTTTGATCCTGCTAAAGAATTTATCCCTCAAAAATTCGACAAAATTGATTTAATTAAGGCAAGAAAAAGTCCTCCTGTTTATTGGATTTACGAAAATAACAAAATCAAAAGAGTTAATTTTAATCCTCTAGAAAGAAAAGTTAAAAATTCTTGTTTGAAATGAAAAGACATATTTCCCATAGTAATAATTTAAAAAACCTGAATTTAATTATTAATTCTGATACTTATAAATTGGCTCACGAAGATATTGGCCTACTAAGCCGAAATGAAATGCGTGGAGTTAGAATGCTTCTTGAAATTACTAAACCAGATTTAATCCTTGAAGAAAATAAAATTATTTCAACCATAATTATTTTTGGAGGCGCAAGCATTGCAGAAGAATCAAATACAAAAAAGAGAATTGAAAATATAAAAGAATTAATTAAAAAAAATCATAAATCGATACTTCTAAAACGAAATTTAAATAGATTAGAAAATTTGCTTCTAATGAGTAATTACTATCAATCTGCAAGGGAGTTTTCTAAACTTGCTTCAATTAATAATCAAAATAAAAACTGTAATTCTCATGTGATTGTTACAGGTGGGGGGCCAGGAATTATGGAAGCTGCTAATAGAGGTGCATATGAAGCAAATTGCAAGTCTATAGGGTTAAATATCAGTCTCCCTAATGAACAAATACCAAATGCTTTTATAACTCCTGGTCTTTGCTTTAAATTTAATTATTTTGCATTAAGAAAGATCCATTTTGTTATGAGATCAGTAGCTGCCTTATTTTTTCCAGGAGGTTTTGGAACACTAGATGAATTATTTGAACTATTGACACTTTGTCAAACAGGAATGAAAACTAAAATCCCAATCATACTTTTTGGTAGAGAGTATTGGAATAAGATAATTAACTTTGAATATTTAGCTGATCTTGGATTAATTGAAGATGAACATTTAAATCTTTTCCAATATGCAGACACTGCATCAGAAGCATGGGAAATTATCAAATCATCAAAAATCTCAGATTAAAAGCAAACTAGTTATTTTAAATAACAGTTAATTACTTAATTTATAATTTGTTTTAACAACTTTTATTATTGAATCTTGTGGCTCTTCACTTGGGAAACAATTAATAATCCTATATTTTCCTCCTTTTTTATCAGTCTCAACAACTGTAAATTCAACGTATTTACCAATTCCATCTCTTAAATTCTTCACTTCAGTATTTATTATCTCTTCTTTATCATTTTCGATGATACGAGATTTACCTCCGCAACTTAACAAAGCGTTCTCCTCAGTGAGAAAAAAATCTTTGTCATTACTGCAAGAAGATAGGAAAGATAAAGAGACTATTATTAGTATAAAATTTTTCATAATCAACTTTTTGTACTTAACTACATTATCAATAAAGCATATTAAAGATATAGTTAAACCTCTACCAAATTAAAAATCTAATTAATAATATCAGAAAAATAAGTAGTAATTATGTTAGAAAGAAATGGACGATGCATTTAGAAAATCTTTATAAATATTTTGCCAGTGTATAATCCTTTGTTCAAGTCTATTAGGCGGACCAAGTTTAAAATTTTCCAGATAAGACTTATGAACTGATTCGACAATAACTTTATCTTCTCCAAGAAATTCTAATATACTTTTTTCCCAATCTTCTAAATCATTTTCACATAAAGAAGCAGAGGCTAATTTAATTTCAATAATACACTGATCAATTTTTTTAGGAAGATAATTTATTAAAACAAGCCCTTTACCAGGCCAGATTATTAGATGGGTCCATGGGAGTAATCCAAAGGTATATAGATTTCCTTCACTACTAAGAGGGGTAACAAGTAGATTACAAAATTCACTGAAGAAATACCTGTAGTTTTTAATTGGACCTTGTTCTTTATGTAGGGTATCTTTATGAGCTATTGCTACATGATAATCATCCAGTGTATTGTCATGGGCAATTTTCCAATTGCAATTTAAGGTGTCAGAAAATTCAGAAAAAATACTGTAATTCATATTCCATTGATCATTACATTTTCTGCCAACAAGCTCAATTTGATCATCTATAGATATTGGTTTTTTGCTGAAATTAATCCAAATTAAAGGTCCATTTATTAAAGAGTTAACTTTTTCTAAAAAATAATCCTTTGTTTCTATTTTTGTTTCAAAATCGTACTTTAATGGCAAGGTTATAAGTTTTCCAAAACTATCAAAAGTCCAGCCATGGTAGGGACAAAAAATATTTTTAGAAGGATTAAATTTTGTTTTTGGCAAACACAATTTTGACCCACGATGAGGGCATCTATTTTTAAAAACAGTTATTAAATTATTTTCTGAACGCGAGATTAATAATGATTGATTAAAGAATTTTTTTTCCAATATTTCGCCAGGTTTGATTTCTCCTATGAAAATCAATGGGTGCCAATAATTTTTTGAATAGTTATCTAATTCAAGTTCAAAAATTTTCTGGTCTTTATAAAGCCAAGTAGGCAAAAAACTAGTTGACATTATTTATTTTTTTTGGAGGCCTCTTAAAAAATCAGATAACTCATATCTTAATTTTACAAAATCCGAATCAAGTTTTAATTTATCTAAATCTCCTTTTTGTAGATCTACCTTAACTTCTTTTATGATTCTTCCAGGATTAGGCTCCAAAATACATATTTGCTGAGAGAGAGCTAATGCTTCTTCAATATCATGGGTTATAAGTAAAACTGTCAATGAAGTTTTTTTCCATAATTCATAGAGAAATTTCTGCATAGATTCTCTTATCTGTAAGTCTAAGGCTCCAAAAGGTTCATCTAAAAGTAGAATTTTAGGGTTAGTTGCTAGAGCTCTTGCAATTGCAATCCTTTGTTGCATTCCTCCAGATAATTCTTTTGGATACTTATTTCCCGAATCCTGAAGACCTACTACTTCTAATAAATAAGATGTCCTATATTTTATTTCTTTCAACTTATAAGAATTTAAATTCATTCCAAATGCAATATTCTCAGATGCTGTGAGCCAGGGGAAAAGACTATATTTCTGAAAAACCATTCCTCTATCCAATCCCGGTCCACTAACTATTTTTCCATCTACTTTTACGTTCCCTTTAGATGGACTCTCAAGCCCAGCAATAATCCTCAATATAGTACTTTTACCTGATCCAGAGCTCCCAACAAGAGTTTTAAATTCGCCAGAACTTATTGAAAAGCTTATTCCCTCAATTGCCTTTTTTCTATTTGAACCTTCCCCAAAATATTTTGAAATATTATTAACATCTAATTTCATTTAAACAGCCCATTTACATGTTCGTCTAAGTAGCAATCTAAAACTCATATCCAAAGCAAATCCTATTAATCCAAGAACTATTAATTCTGCAAATATTTGATCTGTACGAAAAAATCTTTGAGCCAGTTGAATCCTTTTACCTAAACCAACTTCTGCTGCAATTAACTCTGCAACAATTACTAAATTCCATGAAGTTGCAATATTAATTCTTAAAGTATCAATAATACTTGGCAATGAATATCTGGCTATTACTCTGATCAATAAATCTTTTGTATTACCACCTAAAGTAAGCGTTGTTTCAATGAGTTCTGTGGGTACAAATTTTACTGAATCCATAACCATCAAAACATTAAAGTAAACAGTACCAATGAAAATTAAAGCGATTTTTGGAGCCTCTTCAATTCCTAAATAAATAATAAGCAAAGGAGTAAAAGCAGCGGCAGGCATATACCTAAGCATTGCAATTAATGGTTCACATAACGCACAAAAAGAAGGGAATGAACCCATTAAAATGCCTAAAGGAATTGAAAAAATTGTTGCAATTATAAAACCAGCAAATACTCTACCAGTACTTGCAAAAATATCTTCAAATAATATTCCACTTTCAGCCATATCCAAAAGAGAATAAAAAACCGCTAACGGTGATGGTAAAAACATTTCACTTACAAGTTTTAATTGACAAACTAATGTCCAAATTAAAAGGGGAAGCAAAAGTGAGGCTATTTGAAGAAATATTTTATTTAATTTTTTCGGTTCACTACCAAATGAAAAGAGGGATAAAAAATATTTATCCCTCTTGATTAACTTCGAACTGACCATTTTAATTTTGTATTAATTAACTGATGTTTTTAACGAACGAAGAGTCAAATAATTTACTCATATCTGGTTTTTCAGGAATAAATCCTACCTTGACCATAAAGTCTGCCATTTGTTTTGCTGCATAAGGCATATGTTTCATACCGAACCCATCACTAAAAGCTTCTAAATTTTCTTCCAAAGAAAAGAACCTAGTTCCACCTTTATATTGTTTGTATTCGCGTGTTGGGATCCCAGCTCGCTTTGCCATGATCTTTTCAGATTTTCTTGGATTTTTTTCCATGAATTCTCTTACATCCCACCATGTTTTAACAATCTTTTGCACATCATCTGGTCTTTCAGAAATCAAATCTCCGCTTACAGCTAATAAATCAGGGATTGCGCCGGGATAATCTTTTGAACTAGCAATAACTCTTGCTCCAGGCCTCTTCATTGCAGTTCCTGTAAATGGAGGGAATGCACCAACTGCATCAACTTTTCCTGCTGCGAATGCAGTTGCAGCCTGATCTGTTGGAAGACCTTTAATAATTACATCATCTCGAGTTAATCCAACATCATTCAGAGCTAAAACGAGTAAAAAATCATCCACAACACCTTCTTCTACTGCTACTGTTTTACCTTTTAAATCAGCAACACTTTTAATTGATTTATCTGCAATTATTTGGTCATTCCCTGCAGAATTATCATTAACTAAAACAACTACTTCCCCTCCATTTTCTCCTGGCAAGAACGAAATAGTATCATTAAGTGTCTGCGAATTTCCATCAATTTTACCAGCAGCAAAAGTTTCCATGGATTGAACATACCCATCAAACCATTTCATCTGAACATTAACTCCATTTTTTTCAAACATTTTTTGATCAACTGCTATCGCCCAGGGCCACCATCCTGCCCAGTTACTGTATCCCAAAGTGATTGGTTCACCTTTTGGAGCTGCAGGACTTGATAGTGTACTTAATGAAATCGCTAATATTAGAGCAAGCAAAGAGGCAACAAAAACTCTCAATTTTTTAAACATTTTTGAAAAAAATATTACGTACTATCAATACTCAAGAAAAAGCAAATCTAAAGTTGTAATGACCGATACTTTTAAGAGATTACTCTTACTTGATCAATATTAATTATTTTTAAATTTCAGAATCATTTTACAAATCCAATTTTGCCATAAATCAAATCCAGACTTGGTTATCGATGAAATTTCTATCACATCTGCCTTAGGGTTAGTTGAAGCTATGTTCGATTTTAATTCGTTAATATCAAAATTCAAATGTGGTAACAAATCAACTTTAGTTATCAAAATTAAATCCGCTTCTCTAAACATTATTGGATATTTTAAAGGTTTATCCTCACCTTCGGTAATACTTAAAAGTGCAACTTTAAAATGTTCTCCAATCTCAAATTCTGCAGGACAAACTAAATTTCCTACATTTTCCACTAACAAAATATCTAGTAAATCAGGATTTATTTTTTTCTCAAGTAATTTCAAACCTCCACTAACCATATTTGCATCGAGATGGCATGCTCTTCCAGTTGTGATTGGTACTACTGGAATATTTAATTTTTCTAGTCTTGCCGCATCAAGATTAGTGGTCATATCACCCTCTAGAACAGCAGTGTGAAATTTTTTTGAAAGATCTTCTAAAGTTATTTCAAGTAATCTCGTTTTTCCTGCACCAGGACTACTCATTATGTTCAAGCAAAGCAAATTATAATTATTAAACTTAACTTTATTTTTCTCAGCTTGATGACTATTGTGATGAAGAATATTTAATTCAATTTTGTCTGAAATTGGTAAATGCATTTATATTTGAAAATACTTTTTTATTCTAGATACTAAATTTCTACTTTTCTTTAAAATCAATAGATGCGATTTTTAATTCCCGCCCACTAATAATTTCCTCTAAATTAAAATTGCAACATGGAGATTTATATCCATTCTCTTTCTTTGGAAAATATAATTTATTGCATTTAGAGCATTTCCCTTCAAAAGGTATTGTCTCAATTGTAATTTCAGAGGAATCTAACCATGAACCCAAGACTGCAGCATTAAAAGTATTAATTAATGATATTGGTTCTACGCAAGTAAATTCTCCAATCTTAAGATTAATCTTTTCAACAACTATTTTTTTTTTATTTTTTTTCTCTGCCCACTCTTCCATAGAAAGAATAAGGCATTTTGTCATATCTACTTCATGCACGAAAATCTATCTCCATTTTTGATCAACTGACATATTGCATTTATCTGAAATCCATTCTGGTTTAGATTTTCTTGGGAGCTGACCACTTACTACAAGATGTGCAATTGAATCACAAATAACTCTAGTAGCTAATAAAGCTGTCATATCGCTTACATCATATGGAGGCGAAACCTCAACAAGTTCAATTCCGCATACATTAACTTTTCTGATAATGTACTCCAAAAGTTTTAATGCCTCTCGAGGTAATAAACCCCCGGGTTCAGGCCAACCAGTTCCAGGGACAAATCCAGCATCAATACAATCAATATCAAAAGAAATATATACACAGTCAGTTCCATCCGTAGCTTTTTCAATCGCAAAATCAGCGGCCTCTTTTAATCCCATTTCACAGATATCAGTAACTGTTAAAACATTTGTACTTCGTTCCCTGCAAATTTTCACTCCTTCTCTTGGTACTTGCCAACCTCCAATTCCTAATTGAACAAGATTTTTTGCAGGTGCATTTTTCATATTAGTTGCATGAAACCATGGACAGGTATGCATTCTTTCATCTAAATCCGTTTCTTGAGTATCTACATGTCTATCAAAGTGAATGATCCCTACTTTTTTATCTCCTAAGTGGCGACAAACTCCTCTAACTGTAGGAAAACCAATTGAATGATCTCCACCTAAAATAATTGGGAATGCACCACTAGCAAAAATATGAGCAACTCCCTTTGAAATTTGATCAAAACTTTTTTCATTATTAGCTGGAATTGTAAAAATATCTCCTACATCACAAATAGATATCTGCTCTCTCAGATCCACACCCATTTCGTAATTGTAAGGAGTATAGAGAGCGGAAATTTTTCTTATTCCTTGAGGTCCGAATCTTGTCCCTGGTCTATAAGTAGTTCCAGAGTCATGAGGAACACCAACTATCGCAACATCATAATTTCCCACCTCATTTACATTTTCAACATATGGAGCTTTCATGAAAGTATTAATACCTGCAAAATGGGGTAATTCTCCTCTTGAAAATGTAGATATATTTCTATCGACAATACTTTTTGCACCTTCTAAACCATATTCCTTTGCTCGGGCGACCTCCTTTTCCCATCCTTTAAGAGGTAATTTTGATTCTTTTTCTAAAGCATCCATTCCTTCGCTGGGATGCTTCCTTATAAATTTTTGATTTTTAGATGATTCAGTAGTCACAAATTAAAAATTCTTTTTACACTTATTTCAATATTGTCAATAAAAATAAAAATGAACCATAAACTTGCTTTAAAAGATTCTCATTTAAACATTGTTAAATAACTATTCGCGAAAATAAAATAAATAGTTCTATTAAATAAAGCCAACTGGCTTAATTACCAAATTATTTAAAATATTTAATAACGGATTAATGATAGAAGAGGTAATTAGTTAAAAAGTATTAGATATTTTATTTTTCATATTTTCAATTTTATTGATTAATTCATCTAACCATTCTGTATTATTTTGCTCTTGTCTTTTATGGCTTTGACTTTTTTGAGTACTCATAAATTTCTTATATTAAGATTGTCCACTTAATATATCTTTTTAAATTACAGGAATCAATAAGCAATATTGCCAAATCAATTGATAAGACAAGCTTTAGTAGCATTTCATACAAACCTAACCAACACGAATAAACTAAGAAAATCTAAATCTCTTTAGTTAAGTATTTTCTACGATGTTTTTATTTGAGATTCTGATTTGAATTAGGAAAGGGTATAGATGTTCCTATGGAAAAATCATTTCTAAATTTCATTTATTGGATCTTGATAAAGTCAGCGGAAAGTTACTACGGAGATTCATTAAAAACAGAAGTACCATATACACCTTATTTTTAGTTTTGGTGGACTTTAACTTTTAATAATAGATCTCTAGTTTGAGATCTATTAGTTTGGAAGTAATTTATCAAATAACACAATATGGGTTACTTATAGATTCACTACAAAATAATCTCTTACGTTGAATTTCTTTTACTGATTGTGAATAAATTTTGGCGGTAAGGATCGTTCCAAAATTAACTAAAAATATAATTAGAAGAAGGAGCTCAATTGCAAGGTTGGACATAAGATTAACCCCTTAAATTTATATAAATACCTTATAACGGCAGAAAGGTATTGAATAGAGTTTAAATTCCTACTTTTAGCCATCGAGATTCTTTGGTACTGAACTAGGTTCACAATTTTCGACGCATTCTTCTAAAGACTTTTCAGAATTACTCTTAATTTCGCAACTACGAAGACAATCATAGAAGGCATACTTGGGATCTAATTCATTTTTGAATTGTTTATTTCTAAATGTATTCATGATCAAACTTCCTTTGATTTTTTTTCTAGTTGATTAATTAATTTATCCAACCAAAGAGTGTTGTTGATCTTTTTTGTGTTTTTAAAGTATTTCGTTTTGTAAGTACTCATGAAGTAAAACCTCCAATCAGTGGATCTAATTTAAAGGTGATGATTCAAATTTCCTAGAGCAAAAATACTGATTATGAATTTAGTGAAATATTTTAAAATGATTAATTTATAGTTTGTATTTTAGGTATTAAAACTCTTGATTCTTGAATATAACTAATACTAAATAACTTCTAAAAAAGGGGGGTAATTATGACTTACGGAAATCTAATTAAAAATAAAATTAAACATAGATTTGGTGGTTTGTTTGATACTTTATCAATTGAGCGAAAACTAACTGATGCTCAAATGGAATGTATGCAATTCGGAATTTGTGATTATGCTCCAAGACAAGTTGAGGAAGTTCCCTTTTTTCATTATTAATTTAAATTTATTTTAAACGAAGAGGAATTAGCTCCTCCTCACCCAATCAGGAGATCCACTAAACCAATCAGCAAGATCATCATT
This sequence comes from Prochlorococcus sp. AG-347-J06, assembly GCA_003281525.1. GTDB lineage: Bacteria > Cyanobacteriota > Cyanobacteriia > PCC-6307 > Cyanobiaceae > Prochlorococcus_A. The sequence continues at coordinate 44,912 of QCBT01000011.1, forward strand.
TTTGGGATCGAAATGATTTTCAGTTTCTAAACCATCAAGGCCAAGATTCTGGATAAGTCCATTTATTCCATCTGATTTTTGCTTGCCATATCTCCTCAAGCTATTAGCTTTCTTAAGCCATGTCCATATAGTTGAATTATGTTTTGCAAACTTTTCTACATAAATTCGTTCTTCCAATGCAACAGGTTCATCTAGTGAAATCCTTTTTACAATATCCTTGATTTTTAAACGAGTCTTGTTTGTTAGGAACATATTCATAAAAGAAGTTAATGCTTTATAAAAGTTTTTTTTATGAATGTCTTGTCAATCTTTATTTCAAGAAAAAGTATTTTTTATTGGCTTTTCAAGGACAAATATATTTATTCAACAACAGGTATATTCAATTGGTAAAAAAGACTACTTTTTTTGATTTATATAACTTATATAAAAACGAGTTCAATATAAGTTTATCTACATAATTTAAGATTTAATTTATAAAAAAAATAAGAAAAAATTTACACTAACATTCTATTTAAGATTAGGGGCGCTAGCTACGTATAAAAGATTTATACAAAAACATAAAAAGTTAAATCAAGTGCTGACAGATATTTAAAAAATAAATACTATAAGTCTAAATAATTTTATAGAAATTCAAATTCATGATCAAGAATTTATTCATCGCATTAGCTTTTGCATTAATGCTTATTAATCCAAGCATTTCTATAGCTGCAGAATCTCCTGTTGATGTACAAGAAATCTTCACCTCTTCAGAAAACATTGATGGAGATAACTTTAAATATCCAAAAGGAAAAGCTGAAATGCGTTTGATTAGAGTAGAAGTTGAAAATGGAGCAACGATACCAATGCACTCTCATCCTGTACCTTTACTGGGTCATATTGAAAGTGGTGAATTAACGCTTGCTGAAAAGACAGGTATTAGTAAAACATTTAAGGAAGGGGATTCATTTGTTCTCTCAGCAAATACTCCTGCTCATACAATGGCTAATAGTGGGAATTCTTCAGCCGTAATGTGGGTTGCTGTAGCTTCCGCAGAAGGTGTACCTACTTTGAATCCTGAAGAATAAATCAACCTTATCGACAGTTAATCTAAATTAGGGCGCAATTAGCTCCTTTCTAATGGTTATGTTTATGCATACTGCACGGCATCCACTTATCTCCCATTTGATGAGCTCCTTCACACCCAAACTTATAAGCTTCTTTTTCAGCCTGTTCCTTTGTATCAAATAGCATTGGCATTTTCATTTCTTTTTCAATAGGTTTATTAGAACAACCTAATGAAAGAATTGACATAAAAAGAAAAGGAATAAAAGAAATAAAGTGTTTCAAAATTAATTAATTAATCAATGAAGTTTAGTATTAAATATCTTTGGAAATATTTTAAAAGCTAATTTATTTACACATTTAATATTGATTGACACTCGATATAACCTCGACCCTACTTTTTTAGATAAAGTACCTATATTTTCTTATTTATTTAAAAG
>QCBT01000012.1 GCA_003281525.1 Prochlorococcus sp. AG-347-J06
GTCCCTTCTAACGTCCCATCTGTATTTATATCTGTAACAATAAAACTAGCAATTTTAAATGAAGAAAACTCCTTTACTAGATCTGTGGCAAAAATATTAGATTGCTCAAGCCAACCCCTTGTACTAACTTTTCCATCTTTTGCATCTATCCCAACAATTATCCTTCCAGGAAATTTATTTGATAAGTCTTTAACTAGTTCTTTATTTTCTATCGCAGAGGTTCCCATGATAATTTTATCAATACCATAAGAAAATAGTTGTTCTATCCTTTCTTGAGACCTTATCCCTCCACCTATTTGAATAGGTATGTTAACTGTTTTTGCAATCTTTTTTATTGATTTATCGTTTGTTGGGGATCCAGTTTTTGCAGCATCCAAATCAACTATATGTATATATTTTGCCCCTTCGCTTTCCCAAAATTTAGCTTGCTCATGAGGCTCTTTGGTGAAGTCTTTTCTTTTATTAAAGTCGCCTTTAAAAAGTCTTACACACTTACCATTCATTAAATCAATTGCTGGTATTAGGTCCATAGAATCATCCTTTTCATTAATAACTTATTAGTAGTACTATTCAATATGTAATTCTATTTAAGATTACTACTTCAGTTAAATATTTTTTGAATATGAAAATTCTTGTAATGGGCGGCACTAGATTTGTTGGCAAGTCTTTGGTTGGAAAGTTATTAAGTAAAAATTATGATATTGATATTTTCACGAGAGGCAATAAAAGTAATCCTGAAAAAACAAATTTAATTAAGGGTGATAGAAATAATTTAGAAGATATCGTCAGACTAAGAAATAAAAAGTATGATGTTGTTTATGATATTTCTGGAAGAGAGTTAGAACAAACCAAACTTCTTTTAGAAAATTTAGATAACTCTTTCCAGAGATATATATACGTCAGCTCTGCAGGCGTTTATAAAGATAATTGTGAACTACCCTTATCCGAAGTTGATCCAATTGATCCAGAAAGTAGGCATAAAGGAAAGTTTGAGACAGAAAATTGGTTGAAAAACCAAAAAATTCCTTTTACAAGTTTTAGACCTACTTATATTTATGGACCAGGAAATTACAATAAAATTGAGAATTGGTTTTTTGAAAGGTTATTTACTAAAAAATCTATACCAATCCCTGGTGACGGTTCTTTAATTACTCAGCTAGGTCATGTTTCGGATCTAACTGATGTAATGATTAGGTGCATAAATTTTGAAAATTCCAAAAATAATATTTACAATTGTTCAGGTGAAAAAGGAGTAACAATCAAGGGTTTAATTTATTTCTGTGCGAATGTTCTTGGATTAAACCAAAATCAGATTTCTTTTAGAACATTTGATTATCAAAAATTAGATCCTAAGTCTCGAAAGGGATTTCCAATTAGATTAAATCATTATCAGACTGATATCTCTAAGATAAAACGTGATTTAGAGTGGGCGCCAACTTTTGATTTACTTAATGGTCTAAAGGATAGTTTTGTGAATGATTTTAATAATAAAAAGAGTGAGGAGTTTGATGAAAATTCAGATAATATTCTTTTTAATTCTTAAATAGCCTAATAAAGTCACAAAAGTCAGGATGAATCCTAACCAATAAAAAATTAAAGCCAAATTATTCAAAAAGCTAATTTTAAAAGGAGTATAGAAGGTAATTACTGAAATAAAAAAGAAAAATGTTTTATATTTTCCTAACATTGATGCTGGTAAACCGTCTTTTGTAGAGTTCCTTAGGCTAGTGATAATTAATTCTCTAAATAAAATTAATGACAAAGACCAGAAGGGTATAAAATTATTTTTACAAAGGAAGGTCAAAGGAATTAAATAGAATACTTTATCGCTTAAGGGATCAAGGATAGCTCCTAATCTGGTTTTAAGATTAAATTTCCTTGCAATTAAACCATCAAAATAATCAGTTAAACCTCCAATAATAATCAATATAAAGACATAAAAAGGTCTGTTAATTTCTAAAAAAAGTATTAATGGAAATACAAGGAGAAGGCGAGATATCGATAATAAATTGGGAATATTCAATGCCAAATTTTTAAGATTTTTTCTGAATAACAAATTAGTTTTCGTATATAAAAAATATATTACACTCTCAACAAGCTTAAATTTTTAGTAAAAATTTAAGATGGCTTTTGATGCTAGATTCTAAAATTTAATTTAAATCAGAATCCTAAAGATTATAAACTCAACTTCTCTTTATGAATGATGATGTTTTATATTACAAAATTATTCCTTATATCTAATATCTAATGCAGCCTCATAGCCTAAAGCTATCTCCAGAATCTGATTTGATAAATTCAATTAAAGAATATTCTTTATCGAATAAATTATACGGGTATGTTTCTGGAGTGGTTGGTAATCTTAGAACAGTTTGTATTCAATGCCCAGGTAATCAAGAGATAAATAAATTTGAAGGAAATCTAGAGATAGTTTCTTTAAACGGACATTTTAATAAAGGAGATGTTCATTTACATTTGAGTTTTGCAGATGAAGGATGTAATGTTTTTGGCGGCCATCTTGAGGAGGGATGTATTGTAAAAAAAGGTACTGATATATTATTACTTTCGTTTGAACAGAAAAATATTAATATCTCAAATCATGATTTAATCACTAATGAATCACGTGTAAAAGCATATATTCTAAAGGATTGTCCTTGGTCTAAAAGAGCAATTAGGTTGCTTAATTCTTTTTCTGTACCTCATGAAGTTACTCTAATAGACAATGATGAGATCTTTCAAAAAATCATGGCTCAAAGCAGACATAATACTTTCCCTCAAATATTTTTGGATAATAAATTTTTTGGAGGATACGATGAACTTTCCGAACAAGCAAAATTGGATAACTTAATTTCATTTAAGTAATCAAAAATTTTTAACTATCACGATTAGTAAGCTTTTCAGCAACTAATTCGTCCTCTAACTGCTTTATTAATCTTGATACAAGACTTTGAAATTCTGGTTGACAACCTTTAAATGCAGCTTTATGTCTTATTGGCTCATTTCTAGTTCTTAAGTCAGTAAGCATTAATTGTAATGCGTCAATTTTGGGATTTATTTTCATAGTTTTAATTTATATATTTACATCTTTTAAATCATTTGCATAGCTTTTTTAAAAGATATCTTTTTATTATCATTCGAACTTGTAACTTCTATTAATTTATTGATGGATTCTTTGTTTTTTAATGAATCTATACAACATTGAGCAACTAATCTTCTTGGAATTGATCCATTAATTTGAGTATCCTCCTTTGAATAATTTATATTTTCTGATTTAATATCTTCAATTTCCTTTAATCCTCCAGGTCTAATAATAGTCCATTCGAAATTTGAATTTCGTAGAAAGTTTTCACCTAATTTCTTCCAAATAAGAATTAAACCAAATAAGTTTAATGGGTGAAATAATTTACCAGTACATAGGGAACTAACTAAAATAACTCTTTTAATACCAACTCTTTTGCAACTCTCTAATTGCCTGTATACACCTAATGCATCAACTTTTGCAGGACCAGTTAAATCTAATGATGCTCTTGCTCCAGTCGCAATTACCAAAGCATCAATATCTTTTAAAGCTTTATCAAGTTCTTCTTTTTTGTCTAATGAAACCCTAATTGTTTCTAAACGCTCTAGTCCTGCTGAGAGTTTTGAATTCTTTCTAATGATTTGCCTTACTTTATATCCTTTCTTAAGTGCTTCTTCGGAAATTCTATAACCTGTTTTCCCCGATGCACCAGTAATTGCTATTTTCATAATTAAAAAACTAATTTAAATATTATATAAATTTCTTAAGGCTTTTTACATATAAATTTTTTTTTTCTTCTGGGATAAAGAGTGCGACACAAATAACATTTTGTTCCATCACAGCCTCTTGCTGTGCAGTATTCTCTGCCATAAAAGATTATTTGCAAATGTAATGTATTCCAATCATTAACAGGAAATATTTTTTTCAGATCTTTTTCTGTTTGAACTACGCTATCTCCATTTGATAGACCCCATCTTTGTGACAACCTGTGTATGTGAGTATCGACAGGGAATGAGGGAATTTTAAACACTTGAGACATTACAACTGATGCTGTTTTATGACCTACCCCTGGAAGAGATTCAAGCTTTTCAAAAGAATCTGGGACCGTACCATTATGCTTCTCAATCAATATTTTAGATAAGTTATAGATGTTCTTTGATTTTTGATTAGATAGACCTAAAAATTTTATGTATTCGTAAATGCCATTAATACCTAGCTGCATCATCTTTTCTGGATTATCTGCAACTTTAAATAAGCTTTTTGTTAATTCATTAACTTTCTTATCTGTTGATTGAGCACTTAAAACTACGGCGACTAGAAGAGTATATGCATTTGTATGGTCAAGTGGTATTGGAGGCGATGGATAAAGCTTTTTGAGTTCCTTACGTATAATTTCGGCTCTTTCAGACTTTCTCATTAAATTTGAAAATTAAATGGTGTATAAAATTATACAAGGGATATTTTAGGCGAATATTTTCTGCTAACTTAATATATTTGAATAAGAAGAACTTAGTGAAAAATGATGCTTTAATAATTGATGATTTGCATCATAAATATGATAAGCGAGAATGTTCAAATTGGATATTAAACGAAATTAACCTGAAAATTGAAAATGGCGAATTGTTAGGGTTACTTGGTCCTTCTGGTTGCGGAAAAACTACTCTTTTAAGATTAATCGCGGGGTTCGAATATCCCTCTAAAGGGAGGATTTCTCTAAATGATAAGGAAATTTCAAGTAGGAAAAAAATTCTTAGTCCTGAGAAAAGAAATATTGGTATGGTTTTTCAAGACTATGCACTTTTCCCTCACTTAACTGTTTTGGAAAATGTAATTTTTGGTTTGAAAAACAAAAAAGACAGATCTAGAGTTGATTATTTATTAAATGTTGTTGGTCTTCATAGTTTTGTTGGAAGGTACCCACATGAACTGTCTGGAGGCCAAAAACAAAGACTCGCAATTGCGAGAGCTCTTGCTCCAGGTACAAATTTTATTTTATTAGATGAACCTTTTTGTAGTCTTGATATGCATGTCAAATTAAAATTGAGAAGTGAACTCCCTAATATCCTAAAAGGTTGTAACGCAAGCGGATTGATGGTTACTCATGATCCAGAAGAAGCGATGTCAATTTGCGATAAGGTAGCCGTTATGAATGATGGCAAAATACATCAAATTGATACGCCAATTAACCTTCTAAATAATCCCAAGACCATATTTGTTAGTAGTTTTATTTTGGGTAATAATATTATTAATCTCAAAAAAAATGGTAATTCATATATTTCTTGTTTAGGTGAAATAAATAGTTCAGATTATTTGAAAAATACAAGTATCAAAAGTATGTCAATTTCGCCTAAATTTATTTCAATTAAAAGATCAGAATCTGGTGATGCGATTGTTATATCTAAAGAATTTCTTGGAGAATTTCTTATATATAAAGTATCTATTAATGGAAACATATTAAGGGTTAGAACTGATATTAATAATCTGCTTAATAATGGCGATAAATGTTCTCTTTCTATTAATAAAAATAGTTATTATTTTTTATATCCTGGAGCATATAAGGAATATATATAGAATTTTTTATAGGCAATTACACTTGCCCCCCTTCCAATTAGAGCATTTTTTCTTTTTACATTTCTTTTTTTTACTGTTATATATTTTATTAGTTAATAGCAGTTCAGAAAATCTGTACTGTAAATTCATTTATAGTATTGAGATTGATTTTCATTATCATATTATTTAATTTAATTTAAAGGATTAATTAATTACTAATTTATACAAAATGTTGTATTATTTAATTAGTTTCTTATATGGCAATGAAAGAAAATAATCTAAAGATAAAGAAATTAATTAATTTTGGTCCATCAGGAAGAGCTGTCGCACAACCAATTGACAAAAGTTTATTGGATAATATTTTTGAACATTTAACAATGGAAAGATATGCCAATGTTCAATATTTTTCTATATACCTATGGTTTCAAGAACGTGATTTAAATGGATTTGCTTCTCATTTTCTAAGTGAATCACAAGGTGAAATGGAACATGCTCAGAAATTTGCAGATTACTTAATCGCAAGGGGTCAAAGCGTAAAATTAGATGAAATTCCTGCACCAGTTCAAGCATGGGATTCAATAGAGGATCTGATTTCTTATTCTTTCAACATGGAAGCTGATTTAACTTCATCTCTGCAACAACTTTATTCTATTTCAGAAAGAATTTCAGATACAAGAACCAACGTATTTTTAGATCCAATCATTGAGGCTCAAACTAAATCAGAAGATGAATTCGCAAACATACTTGGTAAAGTAAAGTTTGCTTCTAATCAACCTTCTGCAATCTTATTGATAGATAGTGATTTAAAGAAAAAATAGATTACTTTTAAATTTATTTTCATTCAATGTTCTTCTCGTTATCTCAACAAGTAAATTAGAAAAGTTAATTTTCTCAGTATTATTTTTATTTAAGATCTCAGCTATTTTATAAATTTCATTAACTCTTTTAAAAAGATTTTTGTTTTCAGAAAATAACCTTACCTTCAATGCTTTATTTTCTGTAGATTTGTAGGATTGCTTGATATTTCTGAGTCTATTCGATAAAGTTTCAACTTCCATTAATAAGTTGTTAGTAAGTGAATGTGATTCCTTCATATTTTTATAGCGGAGATGTCTCAATAAAAGAAGGAGCAACACTAACTGTTTGTGTTCCAATAGGAGCTATTAATAACTCAGATGATCTTAATTTAGAAATTAATCTTGTTGATGTTACTCGTGTTGAACCGATTAATTCACCAATCCTTTCATGAGTTAACCTAAAAGGTAGCTCACACCATTGACCACATCTTCTACCTAGACGATTTACTAGTATTGAAAACAACGCTTGTAATCGCTGTTCTGCATTTCCTAAGTGTCTAATCCTAAGGAGTTGCAAGGTCCATTCATTTACTGCATCGAAACCAATATTCTCATCAATATTTACATTGCTGTGAAAAGACAAATCTGTTAGTGCTTCAACACAGACACCTTCGCTACATAAAAGGTCGGTTCTTAATTGATCTCCTGATTGTAAAAATGCGAGTGTCATTCCTTCAGTTTCTTCACATGGACAATAAACTCTTGCAATTCCACTTTCAACTTCTAAACATGTCCCTTTTGGTCTCGATGAAGGATCTATTAATACGGATTGTCCAGTTATTATCCTTACTGATTTTGAGGAAGATTCTCCATAACTATGGAAATTCATTTATTTATGATAATGAGAATTATTATCAATTATGCACTAAAAAATAACTTATTGCAATAGATTCTCATTATCATCACATTTCCGAAGTTTTTCTTTACATAGTATTTAGGAATATAATTTAGGTAGAATTGCTAAATATTTTATTTTAAATGAGCGTAAATAGAGTTTGCTTTAATTGTGGAAGTTCTTCATTCGTCTCAGACCGATCTTTAGGAGGTAAGATTGTATGTTCTAAATGTGGATCTTCTTCATTTAAAAATAAATCCTCTTCATTTTTAAAAAGAAAAAAATTAGTATTTCTTGCTATTGCGATAGCTATTTTTATTATTGTTATTTAGATAATCTGTTTATATTCCAAAGTCCATTATTATTAATTATCTCTACTTCAATACCAAATAACCTATTAAAATTTTCACTATTCATAACCTTATTTTGATCCCCATCAGCGATTATTTTGCCATCTTTTAGCATTATGACCCGGTCATAAATTTTTGTAATTGTTGAAATATCATGAGTGACGCATAAAATTTTTGTATTTAATTTTGATAATTCATTAATCTTATCAATTACAAAAAACTTTGATTTATAGTCTAAATTTGCAATTGGTTCATCTAGGATTAAGATTTCTGGTTTTTTGATTAATGCCCTTGCAATGAGAGCAATTTGTTTTTCCCCATCTGATAAATAGGAAAAATTCTTTTTAGATAAATTAGAAATATTCATTTTCTTCATGATTTTTTCCACCTTATAAGAATCTCTTTCAGATTTATTTTGTACGTAACAATATCTTCCATATAGTCCACTTAAAATTAAATCAAAAACTTGTAAGTTTGGATTTATTCTTTTTTTTATATCATTATTTACGGTACTTATTTTATTTCTTAGTTCCCATAAATTTATAAGTTCTTTGTCAAATATCTTCAGTTTCGATTCATTAGCTACTACTGGGTATATGTTTCTATTAATTATTTCAATTAAGGATGATTTACCTGAACCATTTGGTCCAATTAATATTACATTTTCTGAATACGATATCTTTAAATTTAAATCTTTAATTACTCTAAAGCCATTTTTAAAACAATTTATATTTTTTGCGTCAAACCAAAATTTATTAAACACTAAAACTTATTACTCCAAAATATAATCAATTGAATCGAGCTTAAAATAAATATAAAGAGATAAAGCCAATTCAACCATGAAGGTCTATCTACTTTCTTCATAAATTATATTATTAACATAAAAAATATAAGCGGAGCAGCAAATCTTACAAATGTTTTTCTAATAATATCTATATTATTTGCAATTTCTAACTTCTTTATTTCAGGTGGATATTTCAATATCACTTTGTCGTATACATTTAGATTTTGGGTTTTGTTAATATTTTTCCATGGTTCATCTTTATCTAAAGACTTCTTGTACCACTTCCAAAAATAATTTATTATCCTGTCTTCTCCCAATAATTTTATTTCATCCTTACTTATAAATCCCATATCGTGATTATATGTTTGTGTTTTTAAGATCATATAATCCTCATCGAATATCTTATAAAAAATCTTTCTTTGAGTCTCTTTAAATAATAAGAGATTATTAATCAGTTTATTTTGTAGAAATTTCCTGTAGTGTCTAACTATGACTCTTGCTTTGTTGTTTCCTAGAGGAATATGATCTAAAACTTGTAAATATCTTGATGAGGAAGGATCGCCTTTGTAAATTAATATTCTTCCTGGAGGTATGTACTTTATCCGAATAAATTCTTTTGTAGGGTCATTCTTGTAATAATAAATACTTTCAATGTATTTGGAATTAATATTAATTTTCTGGTTAAAACTAACTAATACGTTTTTATTCACATCTTTATCTGGGATTGTATCGCCATGAACCCAAAAGATATGAAGGATATCTAGGTGATTTTCAATAATCCTTGACCAATCACATTTGAAGTCGACTAATACCTCCTCAAAGACATAATCCTTATGTGAAAACCCATTTTCATATAATTCGTAGTTACTTATAGGTGTATCTTCACTTAAATTATTTAAATCAGTCTCAGATTTTTTAGAAAAATGTACGAAAATATATCCATTTTTTTCTGAAGTTTTGTATTGAGATAAATGAATTCTTTTGGCGTAGTTATCGTAGTTATTATCAACTATATGGCGACATGTTATTCTGTCGAGATTTTGGCAACTTCCTCCAGATGAAAACTTAGCTCCATGATATGGACAGGTTATTACTCCATCTGACAATGTCCCTCCAAAAAAGGAAGCCCCTCTATGTGGACAAATATTTTTAATGCACCTAACGTTTTTATTTTCATCTCTATAAAGAACAAGAGGCTCATCATAGAGTGAAAAATAATATAGCTTATTTTTTTTTAGTTCTTTAGAAGGACAAATTGCATACCAACCAAATAAACCTATATTTAAATCTTTTTGATTTTCTCTAATATCAAACGAGTCAATTTTTACTACCGTTCCTTTTTTAAATGGCTTAAGAACGGTATTAAAGTCTTTTGATTTAAAAAAATTAATTTGCCTGTTTTCCATAAATTAATTTCTTTTTTTAAATGACTGTTTATCTTTCGGAACTATAACCCAAGTAAATAATCAATTTCTTATAAAAAGAAAATTCTCTATTATTTGTAGCAATAATTATGTAGTTATCGAAAAATATTGAGTCTCTATCGTATCTATGTATCTTTATTTCATGTTTTTTGTATCTTTTGTGATTCTTTCAAATTTTTTATGTAATCAATAGCATCATCAATATTTTTGTGGAAATTACATTGACCCAAATAACAACCTATAAATCTTAAAAATTTTCTCTTGCCACCACTAATTTCATATCTATGTATTGTTCCGCCATCTATAGGAGCATAAATAAGTTCTGGTAGTGCCATATTAATTTTGTATTTAATACTTAATTAAACAATAATTCATGTTTAAATACATTTCCATAGCTCAATCCACATATTTAATAATTAATTTATTTATTTTTGGATAATTATTTATTGAATACCCATATATTATTTGTTATCTATTAATTATTGATAAAGATTTTTTATTATGCCAAAAGCATTTAGGCGTTTTTTAAAAAAATTACCAAAAAAAATTCAAACTATAAAATACTCATTTAGAGAGTTTTTATCATCCAAAATATGAAATAGCAGTTGGGGTTAATAAATTTTTAATAAAACATAGTCGGAAAAGTTACATTTTAAACTATATTAAATTTGCAATTTTTGAAATATTATGATCAAAAGGGTTTTTGCGATATTTTCTTTAACTTTGCTTTTTCTATTTAGTAGTCCAGTTTACTCATTAGATACTTCTTCTAAAACTCTTGAAAAGTATACTAAAAAGATTTCTAACAAATTCACTAGAACTTACTGCAACACAACCAAATTCGGTATTTCTTATGAAGGAGCTTTGGCTTTTGCTATTGGAGAGACTAATAAGGAATTTAAAAATAATAAACTCAATAAGTTGATAGATTATTCTCTTCTAAAAAATTCAATAGTTAATGATTTAGAAAATAATTGCCAGGTTTATGATTTTGAAATTAGTAATTTAGAAAATTTAAAATTTAACTAGAAAAATGTAAGTTGTTAAAGTCTTATTTTTTACCTATCCAATCGTTGGGTTTCTCCATCATCCATTCAAAAACGCCCTTAGCATCAAGGTTTTTAGATGCATAAACAAACAAAATTGGAAATATTAATATTACTGATCCAATAACTGCTAATTCTATTTTACTGATCCCCATCTCAGTTACTGTTAAGGCAAAATAATTAATCATTATCTTTATTGAATTAAAATTTATCTCTTCATAATTTAAAAAATATTTTTAGTTCTTTCACTTTTTTATAAAAAATCTTAATTGTTTATAGTTAAAAATATTTGTATAAAGTACCTATTTTATTCATGCAGTCTTTTTAATAATTTAAATAATATGCTTCTGTTTGATGGTTATGAATCATGAAATTATTATCTTCACACCTATTTTTGCAGTATTTATTGGATTTGTAGTTTTTAAAATTTTAAAAAAAAGGAAGAGATCACCTAAAAGTATTTATAAATTAATAGATGATTTGGAAAAAAAATACATATATTAATTTCTTTTGTAAGAAAAAAGATTAATCAAATTCTATTCCAACTTCTTCTTTTAAATTTCTATCTAAATCTGGAAGATGAGGTTCAACCCAATGATCTTTGTTATCAATACCAGCTGCATTTACATAATTAATAATATGTTGATCCACTTGCTTGTAAATATCATGCAAATTTAAATCCATACGAATATCATGTGCAATTTCAGAGACTTGTTTTTCTGTTAGACAATGATCTGGATGAAGTAAATCACAACATGGGATTCTCTTCTCAATCAATTCATTTAAATTGATTTTTATTTCGTAATCTTGATGGACAGTCATTGAATCTATAACTTTATTATTATTATTCTAATTATGTTTAAGATTTTGTATATCTTTAGTCAAGAAACAAAGTTCTTTAATGCATATACAGTATTTTAAATAAATAGATCTTCCAAATCTTTATATAAATCATCATTCTCTTTTTGGTTTTCTAAATGGTCATGGTGATTTAGTGAGAGTTCTTTTTTTGATGTGTAGAAAAGATATCCGAGGGCTCCTAAAATTAAGGTTGTTGGTAAAATCATTAGCATTTAATTGACTTATAATGAATATAGTGCAACACTTATTACAGTCAAGTGCTGAACTTTAATTAATTCTTAAATGCCTACCAAGAAAAAAAGAGTTGGTTTTATTCCTAGAGAAGATGTTATGAGAATAATTGAGAAGTTGAGCATAGAGAACAATTTAAGTAATTCAAAAATAATAAGTCTTTTGGTAGAAGAGGCACTTTCTATAAGAGGTATATTTAATAAAAAAAATGGCAAAGTAACTCAATTATATCAACTAAATCAAGATAATTCACAAAACTTACTTGATAATTCTGGTGACTTTTTAGATAAAGCAAAATTCTCAATTGATAATAACTTAGAAAATCATTTTATTAAAAGTAAATCAACCCATTTAAATGAGGAGAATCAGGAGGCTTTTGACTTACAAACTTATAAAAAGTTTTTATCATTCCTAAAATTTCAGGAAATGATGGATAAATATAATACTTAATAAAGTGTTGCTAGGTGATACACTGTGCGTTAAATTTAATTTGTATTTATTGGAGATTCGCATATTAAAGTTATTTTTCACCATTTTTAAAACCTAAATTCAATTAATCCATAAAATATTTATTCCAATGAATTCATCTCTCCCAGTTCTATCTGTAAATCTACTCCCTCCAGACAAGTTATATTGTAATTTTAGTTATTGGAGTTCTTTGTTCTCTAAGGATATGCAAATTTTATGGGATAGAGCGCATGGAGTACCTTTAGAAAAACTGCCCAAAGGAGTTTCTGATATGATTTTTCCGTATTTATTGCTTGCACTCTCAGACTATAAGACTTCGCAAATAAATAAAATGAATGGAATAGGATTAGACAATCTATTAAGCCTTTGGTTTGATAAGTACTTATTAAATAAAAATGGTTACTTTGAGCTGATTAAAAATAATATTTATAATTAGCTATTAATATCAAATTTGATTGCTATAAAATTTATTACTTTTAAATATTTTATTAGTGATTCTTTCCTAATTGGCACATCAATAGTCTTGCTATAAATATATTAAAAGGTTTGATGATGAATTCTTTAGATTTCTCTTTAGCAAATATGTGTATTGTCGTTTTGATAATGCAAATCAGGAGAGATATAAAATTAAGAAAAGCAAGATAAATGAAATTTAATTCAAAAACCCTAAGCTTGATACTAAATCTGTTATTTTGCTTGTTTATATTTATTATTTAATTTTTATTCTTTATTTATTAATTTTCAAAGAATTCAAAAGTTAATTTTAGAATTTGGTTGACTTTTATTGTTAATGCGATGATAATGTCAAAAATAAATTTTTAATTGTGAATCTTCTTTCAGATACTTTTGATGATTTTGTTGATGATCTACTTTCATCCGATGTTAATTTGTTGAAAGGGGAACTCGATTTTCTGCTTATGCAGCATTTATTTAATTCAACAGATTTGAAGTGTATTAATAAAACTGAAATTGAAAATAAGGAATCATTAGCTGCTTGATTTTTTATGAAATATTTTTATGAAAAGTTTTGGGTCCCAGTTTTTGGGTATATTTTATCAAAATTTGTTTTTTTAATAGAAGGTAAAAAGCAAGATTCTCAAAATAAAAAAAAAATAGATTAAATACTTTTTGTCTTAATAAAGTATTTTTAATTACAAAATTTTAGTCAATATATTTTGATAACAACAAAAGTTGTGCTTTAAATTTACGTATATATGCATGGTTGAAATATACATAATTGCTTTTTAGCAAATTAAAATGAACAAAAATAATATGTTGAAGCCATATACTGTGCATTACCGTGATTTTCAAAATATAAGATTAGAAAACTGTTTTTATGCTTTTGACGCTTACGAGGCTAGAACACTAGCAATGGAATTTAATAAGTATATAAATGAGCATCCAAACAGTATAGACCTTATAAGATGCGAAAAATGAATTCTTTTGTTTTATTAATTTAAAATAATAATCTATTAGACACTCAAGAATTTATCAATAACCGCTTGACTCAACTCACTAGTATTTCCGCTAGCAACAATACCTCCGCGTTGCATAGCATAATATCTATTGGCTTGTCTTACAAAATGCAAATGTTGTTCAACTAATAAAACACCAATTCCTGTATCTCTAATTATCTGGTTAATTGCATTTTCAATATCTAAAACTATATTTGGCTGAATACCTTCCGTTGGTTCGTCAAGCAATAGAAGTTGAGGTTTTCCTAGTAATGCTCTTGCAATAGCTAATTGCTGTTGTTGTCCTCCACTAAGATCTCCTCCTTTCCTTTGAAGAAAATCTTTAAGGATTGGGAAGAGATCATAGATAAATGGATCTATTTTCTTGTTCTTAGATAATCCACCCGGTAGAGACTCCATCCCTAACATAAGATTCTCTTCAACTGATAGGTATGGAATAATTTCTCTCCCTTGAGGAACGTAAGCCATTCCTTTCCTAGCCCTCTGATGAGGTGCTTTTCTGTTGATATTTTCACCAATCAAATAAATATCTCCTTTTTTTTGTTTTAACAAACCAATTAGTGATTTCAATAAAGTTGTTTTGCCAACTCCATTTCTTCCAATCAAACAAACCATTTCTCCTGCTTTAACGTTTAAATCTACATCTCTAAGGATATGACTCTCGCCATAATAAGTATTTAACGATTTTATTTCCAGTAAATTTTCCATAACTAGTCCTCAGGTCTTCCTAAATAAACATCAATAACTTTTTTGTCTTTTTGTATGGTTTCCATTGTTCCTTCACATAATACTGTGCCCTGATTTAATACTGAAACATTACTATCAAGTCTTCTTATAAATTCCATATCGTGATCTATTACCACTACTGTATTTTCGCCTGATAAAGATCTTAATAAATCAGCTGTAAGATCTGTTTCTTCATCAGTTAAACCGGCAACAGGTTCATCTACTAACATTAAATCTGGCTTCTGTCCTACCAACATGGCTATTTCAAGCCATTGTTTTTGGCCATGAGATAAAGATCCAGCTTTAGAATCAACTTTTTGAGCTAAATTAACAATCTTCATAAGACGATCAATCTCATTAAGCTGCTCATCCTTAATACTTTTATTTATAAGGTTTAAGGGACTTTTAGGAGTTGTCACCGATATTTCAAGATTTTCTTTGACTGTTAGATTTTCAAAGATTCTTGGACTTTGGAACTTTCTTCCAACTCCAAGTCTGGCTATTTTATGCTCCTTTCTACCTACTAAAGATTTCCCTTTAAAAATTACTTCACCTCTTGTTGGCTTAACCTTTCCAGTTATTACATCAAGAAATGTTGTTTTACCTGCGCCATTGGGTCCTATTACAGCTCTTAATTCTCCTTTCTTCAAATTTAAATTAAGTTTGTTGAGAGCTAAAAAACCCTCGAAACTAACAGTAATATCTATTAAATTAAGAAGATCTTTATTATTCATTTTCCACCTCCTTATTGTTAACTTCTAAGCTTGGATAGGTTTCAATCTTTCTTTTCAAACCAAATCTTTGAAGAAGATTCCTAGGACTATCTCCTTGAATCCATCCTAAAACTCCTTCTGGCAGAGCTGTAACAACTAAGATAAATAACCCTCCTTGAATAAACATCCAGCTAGCAGGTAAAGCTTCACTTACTAGACTTTTTGCATAGTTGATGAAAACTGCTCCTAGTATCGCTCCCAATAATGTTCCTCTTCCTCCGACAGCAACCCATATAACCATTTCTATAGAAAAGGGAACTGTCATGAATTGAGGGGATACTATTCCAGACTGAACTGTATATAAAGCTCCCGAAATTCCAGCGAGACCTCCAGCAATAGAAAATATTATCGTCTTGAATATAACTGGGTTATATCCTGTAAACCTAACTCTTGGTTCGTCATCTCGTATTCCTATAAGGATATTTCCAAATCTTCCTTTAACTACCCACTTTGCAAAAAACCATGCGATTATTACTAGTATTGCTGTTATCCAAAAGAATATTCTTTGCATGGACTCAGAGCCTACCATCTGACCGAATAGTTGAGTTACATCTGTTTTTAATCCATTTGTTCCATTTATAAGTTTTTGTTGTCCATTAAAGAAGTTAAAGAATACAAGAAGAGAAGCTTGAGTAAGTATAGAAAAATAAACCCCTTTGATTCTATTCCTGAAAACAAGAAAGCCAATTAAACCAGCAACTAATGCTGGAATTATCCAGATAGAGAAGAATGTAAAAACAGGCGATCTAAACGGTTCCCAGAAAAAAGGTAATTTTTCAACACCATATAAAGCAAAAAATTCAGGAATATTATTTGGAAATTCAGAGGAGCTGGTTATTTGTAAATACATTGCTGCACAATATCCACCTAGTGCAAAAAATATACCTTGTCCAAGACTTAGTAAACCTGTATATCCCCAGATAAGATCAACACCAAGTGCAACTATGGATAAGGATAAGTATCTACCCAGAAGGTTTAGTCTAAATACAGGGAGTAGAGTTGGTGCTGCAATAATTAAGGCTATTAAGATTATCCAAAATGATAATACGATTTTTTTATCAAATTTAATTTTACTTAAGGACATTAGTTTTCAACCATCCTTCCTTTTTGAGGAAATAAACCTGTAGGTTTAAATTGTAAGAATATAACAATTAGTGCAAATATCATTACTCTTGCCATACTTGTGGTCGCAAAAAAGTTGATTGTGTTTGATAAAGGTAAAGGCATATCTGGCCATATTGATAAGAGCCTTCCAGCTCCTATTAAATCAGTCATTATTCCTATTCCAAATGAAGCAAGCACTGTTCCTAACAAATTTCCTACTCCTCCCAGCACTACAACCATAAAACAACCAACTATGTAGTTTCCGCCAACATTTGGCCCTACAGAACCTAAAAGAGATACTGCTACCCCAGCAACTCCTGCTAAGCCGGATCCAATTCCAAAAGTAATTATATCCACTTTTTCAGTAGATATACCAAGACAATCACTCATTTGTCGGTTCTGAGTAACTGCTCTTATACGCATCCCCCAAGCACTTTGATTAAGAAATAATGTTATTGCTATTACAGAGATTAGAGTAATGACAATTATCATTAATCTTGTTTTAGGAAATGCAGTGCCAATAATTTCTACTTGACCTCTCATCCATGAGGGTGCTGTTACATCAACATTTCGAGCGCTTGCTCTACTAAGTTTGCTAACAGAGGATGAGATAACGTTACCTGTCAGGACCCCAGTTAAAGCAGCAAATATCCAAGAGCTAAATTTAAAATATTTCAAATTTATTGATTCTTTTATTTTTGAAGGGAATGTTGTTGGTAAGAATAAACCAATTAACAGACTTATAACCAAACCGGTTCCATAAGCTAAAGGTACACTTCTGACAAATTGTTGAAGAATTAAGCTTACACCCCAAGTTGCTAGAAGTGTTTCTAGTGGACTTCCATAAAGTTTTCTTATTATAGTTTTTTCTAAAAGAATGCCTACTACTCCGCTAACAATAAAAGCAAGGAAAATAGAAACTATTATGTACGAATTGTAGAAAGGTTTTAATATAGGTAGTTTGAAAATTAATTGTGTTACGTATGTTGTGTAAGCACCAAGCATCATAAGTTCTCCATGAGCAAGATTTATTACACCCATTAGACCAAAAACAATTGCTAGACCTAATGCAGCAACAAGTAGTACAGATCCGATTGCAACACCATTAAAAAGACTATCGAGAAGTAACTCCAATTTAGAAAATGAAAATATTTGATTATATAAAATAAAAGGAGGCGTTAACCTCCTTTTATTTTGAAGTATAGGTTTTAATTAGATTAAAGCTTATACTTTTCTCCTTTTGAAGGATCTGTCCAATCGCATGCAAATCCTTTTGAACTTGGATGTTTTTGGTTCCATGCTTGAGGAAGAACAACTCCTGTCTCTTCAAGGATTGTAAATCCACCCTCTGCATTAATCTCTCCAATTCTCACTGTTTGAGATAAGTGGTGATTAGGCATAACTTCAACAGGACCTTGTGGAGCATCAAACTTTTGTCCGACAAGAGCTTCTCTTACTGCGTTGTCGTCGAATGTTCCAGCATCTTCTACTGCCTGTTTCCATAAGTAAACCATGTTATAAGCAGATTCTTGAGGATCAGCTACAACACGATCTGCTCCCCATCTTTTCTTGAAACTTGCAGCAAATTTCTTAGATGCAGGAGTATCTATTGACATCATGTAGTTCCAAGCGCCGTAGTGACCTTCAAGGAACTCAGGACCAATTGTACTAATCTCTTCTTCAGCAATTGAATAGTTCATTACGTAGTACCCACTTGAAGGTGTGATGCCTGCGTCTTGAATTTGTTTGAAGAATGCAACGTTTTGGTCACCATTAAGAGTATTAATGATTATTCCACCCTCAGGCAACGCTTTTTTGATTTTTGAGATAATTGGAGCAACTTCAGTATTTCCTAATGGAAGGTAATCTTCTCCAACAACTTTACCGCCTAACTGTTTTACCTGAGCTTTTGTGATTGTGTTTGAAGTCCTTGGGAAGACATAATCAGAACCTACAAGGAAGAAATCACCACCAGCTGCGGGAGAACGCTTATACATGAAATCTGTAGCAGGTTCCGATTGTTGGTTAGGTGTGGCTCCTGTATAGAAAATGTTGTTAGAACATTCTTGAGCCTCATATTGAATTGGGTAGTAGAGGAAGGCATCCTTTGATTCGTAAACCGGTAACATTGCCTTTCTACTTGCAGATGTCCATCCACCAAATACGACAGGTACTCCGTCTTGGTCTATAAGTTTCTTTGATTTTTCAGCAAAAGTTGGCCAATCAGATGCGCCATCTTCAACTATGTATTCTATTTTGTAGCTTTTGCCGCCAACAGTAACACCACCAGCAGCATTTATCTCTTCAATAGCCATTTTTTCTGTATCAACAAGAGTTGATTCAGAGATAGCCATTGTTCCGGATAACGAATGCAAAATACCAACGGTTACTGTGTCATCGAAACTTCCGGAGGTTCCGCCTCCACCACAGGAAGTTGCGGTGACCGCAAGTGAGGCAGTAGCTAAACCTGCCAAAATACGCCTTGAAATTCTCATGAATTAGGATAAATTAAGTAATTGACCCTCATTAGGGGGATAAAATAAAAGTTATTAACGAGTGAGGATTCGTTTTGTATCAGTCGTAACTTTTTGTTGAATCCAATATATTAGTAATGAACATTTTTCTAGTTCCAATTGTTGGGTATATGTGATTCTAAAAATTGAGTTATTTCTTCAACTCCTTTGCCGCTACTTAGGTTGGTAAAAAACCAAGGTTTCCCTTTTCTCATAAATTCAGTATCACTTTTCATAATATTTAAATCTGCACCAACTTTATCTGCTAAATCAATTTTGTTTATTAATAATAAATCTGACCTTGTTATGCCGGGTCCCCCTTTTCTAGGGATTTTGTCTCCGGCAGATACATCAATTACATATATTGATAAATCTACAAGTTCTGGGCTAAAACTAGATGCTAAATTATCACCTCCACTTTCTACAAAAACAAAATCTAAAGGATTATATTTATTTTCTAAATCTAAAACTGCATTTTTATTTAATGAACAATCCTCTCTTATCGCGGTATGAGGACAACCTCCTGTTTCTACACCAATAATCCTTCCTTCCTCTAAAACCTTCTTATTTATTAGAAAGTTAGCATCTTCTTTGGTGTAGATGTCATTGGTGACAACTGCTATCTCATAATTTTTTTTCATGCTTAAGCATAGAGTCTCTACTAATGCAGTTTTCCCTGAACCTACAGGCCCAGCAACCCCGACTCTCAATTTGCTGCTCATAAATTAATTTCTAAAAAGTTTTGTATAAAGGTCATTATGATTTTGTTGTGCCATAGCTAAACCTACATTGCCAAAATAGATGTCATCAATTTCTTTGTCCATAATTTCTTTAGAAACTTTTGAAATTATTGCTAATAAGTCTTTCTGAATTAATTGTGCTTTTGTTGACCCAATAGGAATAATTCTTAATGCAGCACTAAGTTGGTTTGCACTCCAAGCATAGAAAAAATTCTCAACCATTTCAAACTTGGTAATTTCAAAACAATAACAAGCCCAACTCCACGCTAATGACCAGGAACTTTTTTTATTATTTTCATATAGATATTCAAATCCAAATTCTTTGGTTAAATCGAAGAGAGATTTTGCCATTTGAATTTGTTGTTCTCTAATTTCCAGAGAGTCCTTTGATGAGAGGATCCATTTATCCAAACTCATTAGCTTTTGCATATTACCTTTTAAATTTTTGCGGTCGTTTATCTCATTGAAGATGTCAAAAAAATCTAGTAAAAGTCTTGCATCTAGTCTTATCTGACCAATTTTTAGTTCACTTATTATCAAGTCTTTTACCGAATTTGAATCTGTTAAATTTTTATTATGTAGATAACTCTCCATTCCCTCCGAATAACAAAATCCTCCAACTGGTAAGTTAGGACTTATTAATAAATATTTTAATAAGTGACTTTTACTCATGATTATGGGCACCTCTTTCCGGGAAAAACTTTTTTTTCGTATTTTTTACATTAACTTTAAAATTAAGAAGCATATTTTTAATAACATAATCACTTTTTGTTAGAAGAATGCCTTCTTTGATTTCCACTTCCACGTGCCTATTTCCAAGATGATAAGCAGTTTTAATAAGCTCAATTTTAGATTTTGAACTTATTTCAATTAAATCTTCTGTTTTTGCAATTATCTCTACATAAAAATTAGACTTATTAGTTGAAAGAATATCTCCATCATTTAATTTGGCTTTTCTAGGTAATTGTAAGATTATTTCTTGATCACAATCAGTTAATCTTTTACCTCTTAAGATTCTTCTTTCATCAGAACTTAAGGTAAGTTTTAAAAATAAACCTAATTTAGGTTTTTCCTTAATCCAATCAGTTACAACAATTTGTTTATTCATTCTCATAATCAAAATTCTTGGTTACTTTAATTTAGTAATTAAAGAAAACAATTTATGATTAAAACTTCATGGGAAGGTAATTGTTTCTTAAATTTTTTTAATAATAAAGCAAGTTTAGGAAATGTTGATAAAACAATCTTTAAATCTAAATCAACTTCTCCTTATAAGTTATTGAAGTCTACTCATGATCAAGAGGGCAGATGCATTTTGCCTGTTCTACATACTGCAGGGGGATTGGTAGGAGGTGATTTACTCGATTTTGAGGTAAATCTTGAAAAAAACTCTAAGGTATTGTTGACGACTTCTTCAGCTCAGAAAGTATATGGATCAGTTGGAAGATCTAAAATCAATCCAAAAGGAAGTTTTTCAAAGCAAAAGAATCTCATAAATATTCTTGACAATTCTCATTTAGAGTATCTTCCCCAAGAAACAATCATCTTCGCAAATGGTTTATATGAGCAAATTTTTAAAGTATCTATTTCAGAAACTTCAAGTTTTTTATTTACTGATTTAATAAGACTTGGAAGATCTTCTTCCGGAGAATCTATTGAGAGTGGAGTTTTTAGGTCTAAATTAGAAATTATGAGAAATAATGATTTACTTGATGATTGGGAATATGTTGATCAGATTGAACTATCTAAGGCAAGTTTTGTGGCCAAGTCAGGCATGGATTACATGCCCGTTTTCGGATCCTTAATTTGGATTTGCGAAAAAGATTTTCCCAAGTCAAAAATAAATAATCTTGTAGGAAATATAAAAAAGATTTTCAATGAAACTAATAATAATTTATCTATTGGAATCCTTGAAAATGGAATCTCTGTAAGATTCCTAGGGAGTTCTTCTCAAGATGCTAGAAAATGTTTTTTTTGTATTTGGAAACAAATTAGGTCTGTTTGTGGATTTTGTGAGCCAAAATATCAAGGTGTATGGCCTTTACAAGATTCTATGAATTATTAATTATGTTCATTAAGAACCTTTTTTAAGAATTTATAGATTAATTTTTTATTATGCATCTTTCACCTCAAGAAAAGGATAAATTATTGATTTTTTCTGCTGCGCTCTTAGCTGAAAGAAGGCTTAGTCGAGGTCTTAAGCTTAATTATCCTGAAACAATTGCTTTTTTAAGTTTTCAAGTTCTTGAAGGAGCACGAGATGGTAAAAGTGTAAGTCAATTAATGTCAGAGGGAACTACCTGGCTTTCAAAATCACAAGTTATGGAGGGCATTCCTGAAATGGTTGATGAAGTTCAAATAGAAGCAGTTTTCCCTGATGGAACAAAGTTAGTTACTATTCACAATCCAATTAATTAGTTATGAGTAATTTAATTCCTGGCGAAATAATTCCTGAACAAGGTGAAATCGAACTAAATCTTAGTAAGCAAGTTAAAACAGTAACGGTTTCTAATTCTGGAGATAGACCTGTGCAAGTTGGATCTCATTATCATTTTTATGAAGCAAACAAGGCTTTAATTTTTGATCGAGAAATAACATATGGTATGCGTCTTGACATTCCTGCGGGAACAGCAATTAGATTTGAACCGGGTGATACAACAGATGTCAAATTAGTGCCATTTTCAGGTTTAAGAAATGCATATGGTTTTAATTCATTAGTTAATGGTTCTTTAAATAAATAAAATTATGTCTTATAAAATTAATAGAAAAACTTATGCTCAAACTTACGGACCCACTACCGGAGATAGAGTAAGGCTCGCTGATACTGAACTTTTTATAGAAGTAGAAAAGGATTTAACTACATACGGAGATGAAGTTAAATTTGGTGGAGGTAAAGTTATTCGAGATGGGATGGGACAGTCTCAAGTAAGAAGAGCTGATGGAGCTGTAGATACCGTAATAACTAATGCTTTGATCGTAGATTGGTGGGGAATCATTAAGGCTGATGTGGGTATAAAAGATGGAATGATTTTTGAAATTGGTAAAGCTGGTAATCCTGATATCCAAGATAATGTTGATATTGTTATTGGTGCATCAACAGAAGTAATAGCTGGAGAGGGGCATATTCTTACTGCAGGTTCAATAGATACCCACATTCACTTTATTTGTCCCCAACAAATTGAGACAGCACTAGCCTCTGGAATTACAACTATGTTGGGAGGAGGAACTGGACCTGCTACTGGCACAAATGCTACTACTTGTACTCCGGGTTCTTTTCATATTTCAAGAATGCTTCAATCTGCAGAAGCATTTCCCATGAATTTAGGTTTTTTTGGAAAAGGAAACTCAACAAACGAGAGCAACCTTATTGATCAGGTTGAGGCTGGTGCATGTGGATTGAAGCTTCATGAGGATTGGGGAACCACTCCTTCTACAATAAATTCTTGTCTAAATGTTGCAGATAAGTTTGACGTACAAGTATGTATTCATACTGATACTTTGAATGAGGCAGGCTTTGTTGAAGATACCATCAACGCTATTGCAGGAAGAACTATTCATACTTTTCATACCGAAGGAGCAGGTGGAGGTCATGCTCCAGACATTATAAAAATTTGTGGAGAAAAAAATGTTCTTCCTAGTAGTACAAATCCTACAAGACCTTATACAAGGAACACATTAGAAGAACATCTTGACATGTTAATGGTTTGCCATCATTTAGATTCTAAAATCCCAGAAGACATTGCATTTGCTGAATCAAGGATTAGAAGAGAGACTATTGCAGCTGAGGATATCTTGCATGATTTAGGTGCCTTTTCAATTATTGCTAGTGATTCTCAAGCTATGGGAAGAGTTGGCGAAGTGATTACAAGAACTTTTCAAACCGCACATAAAATGAAAGTCCAAAGGGGGCCGCTATCGCAGGATTCTGATAGAAATGATAATTATAGGGTAAAGAGATATATTTCTAAAGTCACAATTAATCCTGCAATAGCTCATGGTATTGATAAACATGTTGGGTCTATAGAAAAGGGTAAAATTGCGGATTTGGCATTGTGGAAACCTTCCTTTTTTGCGGTAAAGCCAGAATTAGTTGTTAAAGGAGGATCTATTGTTTGGTCCCAAATGGGAGATGCAAATGCTTCAATTCCTACTCCAGGTCCTGTACATGGTCGACCTATGTTTGCAGGTTTCGGCAAATCTCTAATTAAGAGTTCTTTTACCTTTTTAAGTAAAAATTCAATTGAACAAAATATTCCAAATAAATTAGGCTTACAAAAGAAATGTATTCCCGTAGAAAATACCAGAAATATCAATAAATCAAACTTAAAACTTAATAATAAATTGCCAAATATTTCAGTTGATCCTCAAACTTATGAAGTTTTTTCTGATGGAGAACTTCTTACTTGTGAACCACTTGATGAAGTCCCAATGGCTCAGAGGTATTTTTTGCTTTAGAAGTTTTTAATTAATTCTTTTTCACTTATTTTTATGTCTTTTGAGCCTGCAATAGCTAAATCTTCTTGCAGTTTGTTCTCACAAGATAGAACTCTTGACCAACTTGGTAATTGAAGTGTCGTAGGACAAGCCAGATAATCTTCTGTAGCAGGTCTTAATAGTTTCGCAAACTTTTGTACTGATAATTCTTCTTCGTGCCTATCGTATGGAAGTTGATTAACTGCTGAATCTAATCCAAATTGTTTTACCCGATCTTCTCCAACTCTTTTGTAGAGAACTTCTAAAGTTGCTAGTTGAGTGCTAGTTAAGGTTTCGGCTTGATGCTCCATGAGACCTCTTAAAACACTTGAAAGTATTTCTGTACACATTTTTTGCAATCCTTCTTTAGAAGAATCTCCAATATTCTTATGTTTATGATCAAATAAACCTAGGTCAACTTGGGCTATTTTGGAGGTCCTTACGTTTCTATAAACCTCTGATAATAAACCTATCTCTAAACCCCAGTCACAAGGTATTCTTAAATTCATAGCAAGGTCTTTAGTAAAAGCAAACTCACCTGCCAATGGATATCTAAATGATTGAAGATATTGTAAAAACGGACCCTTACCAACTAACTGCTCAAGACTTGCTAATAATGGACCCACGAATAATCTTGTTGCTCTACCTTGCAATTGATTTGTTTCTAGAGACAATCTACTGTAAAAAGCTTTTACATATGATATTCCATATGATTCATCTAGAAGTGGAAGTATCATTCTTGAAGGATATAAAGGGCTAAAAGTTCTTATATCAGCATCAAAAAGAGCAACAACTTCTGATTTTCTGGTCGCAACTCCTATTCCTTGCCATACAGCCCATCCTTTACCTGGAGTTCCTAAAAGTTCTAATCCATTTTTTTCTTGGCTTTTTAATAGCTCAATTACAGAGGGAGAATTAGTCCATTGAACGTGAACTGGGAATGGCATTGAGTCAAAAAATGATTTTGCTGCCTTAACTTGCTCAACAGTTTTTGCAGACAGAGCAATTACTAATTCATTTAAGCCTGTAAGGTTTTTTAAAACTTCTCTTATATCTTTTAATGCTGGACGCTCAAACTCTTCATATAAGCAAGGTATTAAAATGCTAGTTGATCTTCTTTTAAGACTTTTGTTTAATTCTTTAAGTAAATTTCCTGTAACTCCATATTCATGTATTGTTGTGATTAAACCTTGTTGAAAGTCCATTTTCTAATTGATGTGCAGAATGGTATTAATACTTCGATGATTTTTTCAAAGTGAAGCAAATTGATTCAGAGAAAAAATTAGATAGATTAAAGATTGATAAATTGTTAAAAACAATTTATTCAAATCATACTACAGAAGAAATTAATTTTATTTCAAACCAATTATTACAGATTTTAGATGATTTCTCAGAGAAATCTGCTTATGAAGAAATAAGAGATAAAGAAAGGTGGAATGAATCTCATTCAGTTTTGATAACTTATGCAGATAGTGTTTATAAAAATGGTGAGGAAACATTAATAACTCTTAGGAAGTTGTTAAGTAAACATTTTGGCAGTCTTTCTAAAGTTGTACATATTCTGCCTTTTCTGAAATCCACAAGCGATGGAGGTTTCGCAGTCTCAAGTTATGATTCCCTAGAAGAAAAATTTGGTGGTTGGGATGATCTCAAAAGTATTTCTAAAAATCATGATTTGATGGCTGATTTAGTACTAAACCATGTCTCATCATCTCACCCATGGGTTCAACAATTTATTAAATCCCAAGAACCGGGCATATCAAATGTTTTTTCACCGAAACAAAATCTTGACTGGTCAAATGTAGTTAGGCCTAGAAGTTCCTCTTTGTTTTCTCAAATAAATACTGATGATGGTCCTAAACAAGTTTGGACAACTTTTGGGCCAGATCAAATTGATTTGAATTGGCATAATCCTAAAATGACTCTTGAGTTCTTAAATTTAATTACTACTTATTTATCTAATGGAATTAAATGGTTAAGGCTTGATGCAGTAGGTTTTATTTGGAAGGAATCAGGGACTACATGCCTACATTTACCTAAAGCACATTCAATTGTGAAACTCTTAAGAGTTCTTTTAAATAATCTTCTTGATGATGGCGTTTTAATAACAGAAACCAATGTTCCTCAAAAGGAGAATCTATCTTATCTCATTTCTGATGATGAAGCCCACATGGCATATAATTTCCCATTACCTCCTCTACTCCTAGAGGCAATTATTACTTCAAGAGCTGATATTCTAAACTCATGGATTTTTGATTGGCCTATATTACCTGAAGATACTACTTTATTTAATTTCACTGCATCGCACGATGGCGTTGGGTTAAGAGCTCTTGAGGGTTTAATGAATGAGCAGAGAATTAAGGATTTATTAATTAATTGTGAGAAAAGAGGAGGATTAGTAAGTCATAGACGTTTATCAAATGGTGAAGATAAACCATATGAATTGAATATTAGTTGGTGGAGTGCAATGGAAGACTCCAGTAGAGATGCTAAAAGATTTCAATATGAGAGATTTATTTTGAGTCAACTATTAGTAATGGCACTGAAAGGGGTCCCTGCCTTTTATTTGCCAGCAATACTAGCTTCAGAAAATGATATCAAAAGTTTTTCTATGACAGGGCAAAGAAGAGATCTAAACAGAGAAAAGTTTAAATCAGAAAATCTTTCAGCTGTTTTAAATAATCCTGAATCTAATGCTAATAAAAACTTAAAATATCTTCGTAATGCTATGGATGTTCGATCAGAATTAAAGCAATTTCATCCTTGTTCACAAATGAAATGTTTGTCTAAAGGTAGAAGTGATATTGTTGCAATCAAAAGAGGTAAAGGTCCTGAGTCTGTTTTTGCAATCCATAATATGACTGAAAATAAAATTAATTATCAATTGAATGATAATGATCTACCAAAAATAATTGATAATGATTTCAATACCTATGATTTTTTAACATCAACTAAATACAATTGCAAAAATATAAGTCTTGATCCTTTTCAAGTAATTTGGCTTAGTGCTTTATAAAAATGATAGAAAAGTCTTCTATTTGGGTAGTAAGTGATGTAGATGGTACTTTAATGGATCACTCATATGATTTATCACCTGCTAAAGAAACTATAAAAAAACTACAAAAATTATCTATACCCGTAATTCTTTGTACAAGCAAAACCGCTTCTGAAGTAAAAGTTATTAGAAAGGAACTTAATTTGACGGATCCTTATATTGTTGAGAATGGTGCGGCAATATATGGTGAATCTCTTAAAAGAGTAAATGGAGAAATTATTCTTGGAATAAAATACGAATCGCTTGAAGAAATCTTAAATTTTATTTCTAAAGAAATTGATTACAAACTTACTCCTCTTAATAATCTCACTGATCAAGAAGCCACTCAGCTTACAGGTTTAGTAGGCAACTCATTGAACTTAATGCGTGATAGACACTGGAGCATGCCTTTTTTAAATCCGCCAAGCTATTTAGAAGAAAAAATTAATATCTGTTGTAAAAAACTCAATGTTGATATTTTTAAAGGCAATAGAATGAGTCACTTATTATCTACAAAATCGAATAAAGGTAAAGCAATAAATGCTCTTAAAGAATATTCAAATGTTCATAATATTAAAATTATAGGTTTAGGCGATTCTCCAAATGATTTGCCTCTACTCTTAAACTCAGATATTAAAATAGTTATCCCTGGAATAGATGGACCTAACTTAAATTTACTAGATCAATTAAAAGATTTGGAATTTACTTTAGCTTCTGAACCAAATGGATATGGTTGGAAAAATGAAATCAATAAATTAATAAATAAGCGAGAACTAAGTTAGATAGATGAAAGATTTAGATATTAATTTTCCTCTTGATAAATTTGAAAAATTAATTATTGATATTGGTTGGGAATCCTTGGATGGTTGGTTCGATTTTTGGAATAATAAAAGAAACATTCTTTCAATTGATCAATATTGGACCAATAAAGTAAATGATGATTGGATTTGGGGATTGGCTCTACCTCTTCTATCTCAGGCTTATAAATTTCAAAATAATTTTTCTGATAGAAAAATTATTGGACTCTCAGCTCTGCCTGGCACAGGTAAAACAACACTAGGTAAATGGCTCGAAGCTATATCGTTAAAATTAAACTTCAAAATTGCGGTTATTTCAATTGACGACTTTTATCTCCCGTCAAATGAAATGGAGTTAGCAATTAAAAATAACCCTTGGAATGTCTCAAGAGGGTTTCCCGGTAGCCATTCAGCAAAATTAATGCATGAAAAATTATTAAATTGGAAGATCAATGGAGAATTAAATGTACCAGTTTTCGATAAATCTTTAAGAAATGGCTTAGGAGATAGATCTCATTGGAGATTAGATAATCCCGATTTATTAATTCTTGAGGGATGGTTTTTGGGAATTGAACCTTACTCTATTGACATAAATGATTTACATATAAATACAACAAATACGAGTCTTCAAGAATCTTCTTATATATTAAAAATTCAGGATAACCTAAACGAATATTTAGATATTTGGACTTTAATAGACAATATTTGGCACTTAAAGCCCTTAAAGATTGAATATATGAATATGTGGAAAACTAATCAGGAAAAAGAAATGTTTTTACAGAAAGGAAAAGCCCTTCAAGATGAAAAATTATCTAATTTCTTGCGAATGCTTAATGTCTCAATTCCACATGAAAGTTTTGATTTTATAAAATCTTATGCGCTTTTATTAATTGATCAAGAAAGAAATTTACTTGAGGCTGGATTAAATTTGTAGTATTTTCAAAATTTCTTTTTTTCAGTAATTTTTTATACATTTTATTTAGAACCAAATAGTGTTTAATTGTTAATATTTTGTTTTTTTGAGATGGTTGAGTTTTCTTACAAGAATGAAGGTTGCAGAATGGTTGTTTTGAGATGTGTTGGCCCATCAAATTTTTTCTTAGAGAGAGTTTTGTTCCCAACAGACATCTTAACTTTTATGGCCCCAAATGATTCAAGAGTTGAAATCTGGGGAAATGAATTATATGGTCCTAAGTTGGAAGAGAGAATAAGAATTTCCGCTGATAATGAAGATTCGACTTTAGTGGCATAGAACAGATATTATCTATTTGTCTTCGAGTCAAAATTTTTTACATATACCAAGTTTTTATTGATATTATCAAACTAGTTTAAGTTTTTATAGATGTACTATTTTTCTTCATTTGCAATAGGAGGTTTCGTTCCCTCTGCAGCTATAGCTGGAGTTTTACTTTTAGTTGGTTTAGGAGCCTTCTTTTATCTTGGTATTAAAGGACCCACAGATTATTAAACATGAGTTAATAAAAAAATTGAAATTTTTCATACCCTTATTGAATAAGTTAACACTATGGATTTAACAACTATTTTATTTATATTAAGCTTACCTTTCGTTTTATTAACAGTTTATTTTGGGACAAAAAATGATTTTTACGAGAGTGAAAACTATAAAGGAGATGGTTGTGCTCACGATGTTAAAAGGTAACTTTACTACTAATCACCTCTAAATACACAGGTCCATCAACTATCAAATTGCCTAACTGGTTTTTATATTTCATTATTAATTTCTTCTCCTGCTTTATTACAAGTATCTAAATCTTTAATGGGAATAGAATGCAAGGAAGGACTCGTTATTCCACTAACCTCTGGCCTTACTCCAGACCCTTGTATATAAGTTCCAATTATTAACCAATACCGAGCTTTTGCAGTACCAGAAAAGATTAAGGAAAAAAGAAAAAAATAATATTATTATAGATTTTTTTTTCATTTTTTTATACTAGCTTTTAATTATAAAATGTTAATTGCTATTAATTAATTATGTAATTTAATAATTTTTGGAATATTTAAAATTTGTTTTATATGGATTAATTCAAGGTTTGACGGAATTTATCCCTGTAAGTAGTACAGCTCATTTAAAAGTTATATCTCTTCTTTTAGGGATTGATGATCCTGGAGCATCTTTGTCCGCTATTATTCAACTTGGAAGTGTTCTTGCTATAGCTTGGTATTTTAGGAATGATATTTTTAATTTCAGAAGTCAATCTCCCAAAAAATTTCTTGAATATCTCTTAAATGAAAGATTATTAAGGTCTATTTTGATTGGTACTATACCTATTGTTTTGCTTGGTGGGAGTATAAAAATATTTATCCCTTCTTTTTTTGAAAACGTTCTTCGTTCAAATTTATCAATAGCATTGGTCTCATTTCTAATGGCTTTTTTTATGTACTTGGCAGATTGTTCGAGAAGAGGTTCTATTAATATTAAAAACCATAATTATTCAAATAGCTTTTTGATAGGTTTCTTTCAAGCATTTGCAATTTTTCCTGGTGTTTCAAGATCGGGTATCACTATTTCTAGTGCTTTAATATCAGGATGGGAGAGAGGCGATGCTGCGAAATTTTCTTTTCTTTTAGGGATGCCAGCTATTTCTCTTGCTGCGATTGTTGAGTTTATTTCTTCTTTTAATGATATTTTTGCATTAGGTTTTCCCCCTCTTTTTGTTGCTCTTATTACGACATTTGTGTCCTCATTATTAGCAATAGATTTCTTATTAAAGTATTTTTCATCAAATGGGTTGAAAATATTTATCATGTATAGAGTAATTTTTGGTATTGTAATTCTTTTGAATTTATAATTGGATGAAAAAAAATTTTTTTCAATTGTGTTAAGGTTTTAAAAAAAAATTCTTTCTAATGAACATTTTCATAACTTTCCAATTAGGTGAAGTGGAAGTTTCAAATCTAACTATATTGGTTTTAGCTTTTTTTTCTTCTTTTACATTTATAGCAGTAGGCATAAGTTCATATAAACTATACAAATCTCTTATAAATGAAGACGATAAATAATCGGAACGGCGGGATTTGAACCCACGACCCCCACTACCCCAAAGTGGTGCGCTACCAAACTGCGCTACGCCCCGTGTCTGTACTATAAAGATTAGATTGATTTAAATGTTATTCTTTATAGGATTGTTATCAGATCTCAATACACACTTGTCAACTTCCCAATTAAAGTTTTCCCATATATGGTCTTCTAGTTTATAGTTGCTTCCAGTAAAAACTCCTAACTTAACTTTTGTAGGTGAGGCGGAACAATACTGCCTGCTTCCAGCTGATGCAAGATATTGTTGATGGTATTGTTCCGCATAAAAATATGAATCAATCATTTTTATTTCCGTTTCAATTAAACCAAGATTTTTTTTGCTTAGTTCCGTTTGATATTGTTCCTTACTGGCTAATATGGTTTTAATATTATTTGCATTTCTGTAATATATTGCTGATCTATATTGTGTTCCCATATCATTACCTTGTCTGTTTTTTTGAGTAGGGTCATGACATTCCCAAAACATTTTTAATAAATCACTTACATCAATTTCCCTTTTATCCCATATAACTCTTACAACTTCTGAATGACCAGTTAAGCCGGAACATACTTCATAATAACTTGGACTGTTTTTTTTCCCTCCAGCATAACCTACAGATGTTGTGATAACTCCAGGAAGTTTCCAAAAACATTTTTCAGCACCCCAGAAACAACCACATCCAAAAATTATTTCATCTTCTTCTACATTAGGGTCTTTTTTGATATCTGTTTTTAATATTCTATGTAATGAATAAGTATCATTAGTTAAATTTACCTCCTTATTATCCATAAAGTTTTTCAGGAATTTAAACATAATTTAAATTTATCCATTATAAAAAAAAAAATTACTTTTAGTTCTTAACAATTTTGGTAGCGAGTTCTCTATCCCAAAGTTGTTTATAAAGTCCATTCACTTCTACTAAATCTTTATGAGACCCTTCTTGTACTATTTCTCCTTTATCCATTACTAAAACCCTATCACAGGTAGCTGCAACAGAAAGTTGGTGACTAATCATTATGATTGTTTTATTACTTCTATCACTCATTTCATCTATTATTTTTGCTGCTGTTTTATTATCTACGCTTGCTAATGCATCATCGAGAACAACAATAGGAGAATCAACAAGTAGTGCTCTTCCTAGTGCAGTTCTTTGCCTTTGTCCACCACTTAATGTAATGCCTCTTTCACCAACAATAGTTTTAAACCTGTGCGGAAAACTATTAATATCATCAATTAATCCAGCTTTTGTTGCACTTTCTTTAACTAAATAATTAGAAGCTTTGGGTTCTCCAAAACTTAGGTTTTCTGAGATTGTAGACGTAAATAAAAATGCTTCTTGAGGAACGATTGAAATATTTTTTCTAAGATCGCTTAACTTTAAAGTTTTTACATCAATTTCATCTAAAAATAATTGATTGTCTGGTATTTCAATAGTCCGTCCTAGAGACTTTGCTAGTGTTGTCTTTCCACAACCTACTGGGCCAACTATTGCAATAAGTTCTCCAGGATAAATTTTAAAAGTTAGACCGTTTAATGAATTAAATTTTGCTCCTTGATACTTTATTGTTAAATTTTTTGCTTCTAAGAATCCTTTAACCTTTCTTTTTAAAAATTTAGTTTCTGCTCTATCTACAATATTTGGATTGTTCTGAAAGATTTCTTCCACACGATCTAGACTTACTTGACCTAGTTGAAAAGTGTTTAAGGTAAAACCTAATAGAGCTGTAGGGAAGACAAGTCTTTCTACGTAAAGAATTAAAGCTACTAAACCACCTATCGAAATAAATCCACTCTCTAGTTG
The DNA here is from genome assembly GCA_003281525.1 of Prochlorococcus sp. AG-347-J06. Classification (GTDB taxonomy): domain Bacteria; phylum Cyanobacteriota; class Cyanobacteriia; order PCC-6307; family Cyanobiaceae; genus Prochlorococcus_A. Next base: position 32,897 of record QCBT01000012.1, read on the forward strand.
AAAAGTACCTAATGATAATAAAATCAATAATGAAATTGATGAAATACCTTGCAACAATGGGAAAAGTGTACTCGCTGTTCTTGCAAGTTTTATCGCTGAATTTCGATAGGCATTATTATATATATTAAATTCTTTTTTCTCAGCATTCTCTTGAGCATAAATTTTGATAGCACTTATGCCAGAAAGATCTTCTTGTATTAGATCACTTAGTTTTGATAATGATTCTTGTTGAGCTTTTCTTTGATTAACCATTCTGCCGCCGAAGAGACTCACAATTCCAAGAATTAATGGAAATATCATTAATGCTGATATTGTTAATGTTTTATTAATCGAAAACATTGATGGAATAGTGAATGAATAAGCTAATACAATGTTGCACAAGCTCAAAACAGTAAATCCTAAAAGTCTTCTTATGTTTTCAACATCGCTTGTAGCTCTACTAATAATGTCTCCACTGCCTTTCTTTTGAATCCATTCTGGATCTTGAATAAGTAAATGGTCAAAAAGTTTTTGACGAAGATTAACTTCCACTTTTCTACCTATGCCGAAGACAATCTGTCTTGAAAATAATCTTATTAAACCCATACAAGTTGCTAAAAATATTAGCCATAAAGATTTAGTAATAACAAATTCCGAAGAGAAACCATTTTGTAATTGGTCAATTATATTTTTTACTTCTAAGGGAATTACAACACTAAGTATATTTACTACTAAGAGAGCTGCAGCTCCATATAAGAATTCTTTTTTGTAAGGTCTCAGGTATTTAGATATAATTTTTATATTTAAATTTTTCATTTTATTTTGCCGATATGATTAAGATAATGTTTCATTTTTGAATATGTGAGCTAATTTTATAAATGATTCAGTATTTATTTATGGGTAACGAGCAAACTCATCCATTACATGAAACAGACAAAATTATTATAGATTCTCTTATCACTAAAAAATCACCAGAAGATCTTGACTACATAAATTTAGCTAGATTAATAAATCGTTATACAAATTTCCCAGGAGAAATTGAAATTAAAAATGATATTGAAAAAATTTTAAATTTTTGGATGATCTCTAAAGATCAACTTTTTTCAAAGACAAAAAATATTTGGTCAAAAAGCTTCAGGCCTTCTAATACAAATAAAGATTTAGTTGGCTCAGGTTTTGATACCTCAAATTAAATTTGATCTGCGTAATTTTTCTTTAAATAAATGTCTTCTAATCTATCAAACGCTCAAATCCTAAATAATTTGTTGGAGGGAAGGGACCTTGATGAATTAACTTCTAGATCTTTAATGCAAAGATGGCTTAATGATGAAATTTCAGATGTTCAAACAGGAGCTTTTTTGAGTGCTTTGAGAGCAAAGAGTTCTACAGGTGTCGAACTAAGTTCTATGGCTGAGGAACTGTTAAATGTTTGCAAATTGCCAGTAGCAAGACCCAATTTGTATTTGGTAGATACTTGTGGAACAGGGGGTGATGGAGCTAATACATTCAATATTTCAACTGCAGTTGCATTTGTAGCTGCATCTTGTGGGGTAAATGTTGCAAAACACGGAAATAAAAGTGCTAGTGGAAAAGTTGGCTCTGCTGATGTTTTGTTGAATCTTGGTTTGAATTTAAATTGTTCATTAGAAAAAGTAATCAATGCCGTAAGTGAAATTGGAATAACTTTTTTGTTCGCACCTGTTTGGCATAAATCTTTAATAAAACTTGCTCCATTAAGGAAGACCCTGGGAATAAGGACAGTATTTAATCAACTTGGGCCATTGGTAAATCCTTTAAGACCCAATGCGCAAGTTTTGGGTGTTGCTTCTGAGGATCTTTTGAAACCCATGGGAAGCGCCCTTTTGAAAATGGGAATGAATAGAGCAATAGTCGTTCATGGGTCTGGTGGCCTTGATGAAGCTTCGCTTCAAGGAGAAAATAAACTAGTATTTATTGATAATGGTGAATTACGGTTCTCAGAAATAAATATTTCAGATTTTAACCATGAAAATATATCTAACGAAAAGCTTGTAGTTTGTGATGGTGATTCTAACGAGGAAATATTAAAGTCTGTCTTAGATGGTTCTGGACAAAAATCTCATATTGATGTGGTTGCCTTGAACTCTGCTTTAGTGCTTTGGGCCGCAGGTATTGAGGATGATTTAAATGAAGGATTTAATAAGGCTTTATTTTCGATTAATCAAGGAGATCCTTGGAAAAAGTTTTTACTTTTAAAAAATTACTTATCTACAAATTAATTAGTTTCAATTTTATGATTAATCCATATAAGAAAAACGCGAAATTAGTTTTAAGTAATGGAATTGTATTCCCAGGATTCTTTTTTGGTGCTTCTGGTACAGCTATTGGTGAAATAGTTTTTAATACGGGAATGACCGGATATCAGGAAGTTATTACTGACCCAAGTTACTATGGACAAATATTAACATTCACTTATCCTGAGATTGGAAATACTGGTATTAATTTTGAAGATTCAGAATCTGAAATTAATGTTAAAGGTATAATTGTTAGAAATTTTTCAACTAACAGCAGCAATTGGAGATCTAAAAAGAACTTTAATCAATGGTTAGTTGAGAAAAATATCATAGGTCTGTATGGTATCGATACAAGAGCTCTTGTTAAAATTTTAAGATCTAATGGCGCGATGAATGGCGTTATTACTTCTTTAGATAAAACTGATGAAAGTTGTTTAAAAATAATTGATGATACGCCAAAGATGGAGGGTTTAAATTTATCAAAAGTTGTTTCAACAAATCAACAATATTTATGGAAAAGTCCTACGCAAACGAGTTTTGATGTAAGAAAAAGATATGATGAATCTTCTAAAAAGCTAAAAATAGTAGCAATTGATTTTGGAATTAAAAATTCAATTCTAAATAGACTTGCATCCCATGGTTGTGAAGTTTTGGTTTTACCCTCTCGCTCTTCTCTAGAGGATGTTTTGTCTAACAAGCCGGATGGTATATTTTTTTCAAATGGTCCAGGCGATCCTTCTTCTGTTTCTGAAGGTATTGACTTAGCAAAGTCACTCATTGAATATGGGGATATACCTATGTTTGGTATTTGCCTTGGCCACCAAATATTTGGATTAGCATTAGGAGGTTCAACTTATAAATTACCTTTTGGACATCGTGGTTTAAATCATCCTTGCGGTGAAAAAAATAAAATTGAGATAACCAGTCAGAATCATGGTTTTGCTATTGATCCCAAGTCTCTATCAAAGGACTTAGTTAGAATTACCCATTATAACCTTAACGATAATACTGTAGCTGGCTTAGAGGTTTATAAAAAACCTATATTTAGTGTGCAATATCATCCTGAAGCAGGACCAGGCCCACATGATTCAGATTATTTATTTAAAAAATTTGTTTCTCTAATGTTAGAAAGATGTTGACATATTGTTTTCTTTTGATTTGATAATTACATTTGATATATTATTTTTTTGGAGGTATTAGATCATAGAAGATTTCCAGAAGTTAACCGTTTCTCTTAGAGGAAACCTTGAGGTTAAAACAAACATTATGGTTTTTACTTTTAAAGGCCAACTTGATGCTTTCTCAGAAAAACAATTTAAGTCTTTTGTTACTAATAATTTAAAAAATGACCTTCCATTCGTTATAGATCTTACAAAAATAGATTTTTTAGATTCCTCGGGGCTTGGAGCACTTGTTCAAACTGCAAAAGAATGCAAAAAGTCGAAACTTGGGTTCTCTGTCGTTGGCAATTCGAGAGTGGCCCAAACAATTAAACTTGTTCGTTTAGGCGATTTTCTTAACTTGAAGTCAAACCTAGAAGATTCATTAAATTACTTAAGGAATTGAATTATTGGATTCAAAACTTGGCTCCTTATGGATCTCCCGAGGATATAGGTGTTATTCAACTTGCCTGGCTTGGAGATTCTGTTTGGGAGCTTCACCAAAGATTAAGACATGTTCATTTTCCTTTAAAATCTAAAGATCTCCATTTATCTGTAGTAAACGAAGTAAAAGCAAAATCTCAGTCAAAATCATTAAGTCAAATTGAACATTTATTAAACTCGAATGAAATTGATCTAATAAGGCGTGCTAGAAATAAAACAAAGAGATATCCAAAGTCTTCTGACCCTACCATATATTCCAGAGCAACTGGTTTCGAAACTCTCATTGGTTGGCTATTTTTAAAAGATCCTCAAAGATTATCAACACTTTTTGAATATTTGGAATTAAAAATGTATTGAACCTATGAAGAACTCCTCAAAAAAAAATTTTTTCGGAAAAGATAATAAAGAAAACAAAAAAAATTCTGAATTTGGTTATTACCCAAAAAATACAAAGCGTTCAGAAAAAAATGAAAGATTTTTTAATAACTCTGCTAAAAATAAGAATGTTGAAAATTTATATAAAAAAGATAAATTTAATACTTTTTCACCTTTAAAAAGGAGAAAGCCAACTTTTAAATCTAATACAGAATTTCCTAATAAAAATCCTGATAACCATCAAGAGTTTTCTACTAAGAAGAATTTTGATGATTGGATATGGGGTAAACATTCGGTTTATGAGGCTCTTAGTAGTGAAAGATCGATTAATAGGATTTGGTGTACTTCGGAAATCTTTTCTTCAGACAAATTCTATATTTTGCTTAAGGACCTTAAATTAAGAGGAGTCCTTATTGAAGAAGTTTCTTGGAACAGGCTTTCGCAATTAACTTACGGTGCTTCACATCAAGGCGTGGCATTGCAGTTAGCATGTTCTAAAACAATATCCCTAGAACAATTAATCGATTTTTCTAAACACAATTGCGCAAATCCTATAATACTTGCATTAGACGGTATAACTGATCCACATAATGTTGGTGCGATTATAAGATCAGCGGAAGCATTCGATTGCAAGGGTATCATTATTCCTCAGAGAAGATCCGCTGGATTAACGGGAACAGTCGCTAAGGTAGCTGCGGGAGCCTTAGAGCATTTACAAGTAAGTAGGGTTGTTAACTTAAATAGAGCACTTGAAGAGCTTAAGAAAAATGGTTATCTTGTTGTTGGCTTATCTGGAGATGCTCAATTATCTATCTCAAATTTTCAAGAAAAAGCACCTTTGGTAGTAATAGTAGGCTCTGAAGATAAAGGCATTTCCTTGCTTACTCAAAAAAAATGTGATTATCTTTTAAGCATTCCTCTTAAAGGTAAGACTTCAAGTTTAAATGCGTCTGTGGCTGCTGCCATATCACTATTTCATTTGACTAGGAAATAATTTATTTATTAAAAATTAGTTTTTTAAAAGGCCTCTAAAATGTTGCTGTTTCAATACATTTATATGATTAATAAAAATTTATTGAATTTTCGCTACAAAATTGTATAGAATTTAACAAGAATTGATGGTCTTACAGGCCAATAAAATTGATTAGAAACTTTGGAAACAACCTTGGCTTAGCCTGGTGGGCTAAAATTGAGACAGATCAACCTAGTTGTACTTACTGGTTCGGTCCATTTATTACTAAACGTAGTCTAAAAGAAAACATATCTTCTTTTATTAAAGATCTTTCTGATGAAGGGTCTAAAAATATTAAACATAGTATGTTTCGCTGCAAAAAAGAAGAACCACTTACTGTTTGATTACTTTTAATTTAAGAAATAAATCAAGAAATGAATTTTGATTCTTTAAGAAAAGAAATTATTAACAATAATGCTTCTGTTAAGGAATTAGTTAATGATTTTTTTGCAAAAATAGATTCTAAAGACCCTGAAATTAACTCATATATTTGTACTACAAAAGATTATGCTATTGCGCAAGCAGAGAACATTGATAAATTAATTCAAAATAAAGTAAAACTGCCTCCTCTCGCGGGGATTCCAATAGCAATTAAGGATAATATCTGCACTAAAGGAGTTGCAACAACTTGTGCAAGTAAAATGCTCAAAAGCTTTGTTGCGCCTTATGAATCCACAGCTTCGAATAAATTATGGTCATCAGGTGGAATTTGTTTAGGAAAAACAAATTTAGACGAATTTGCGATGGGTAGTTCAACTGAAACTTCTGTATTTGGTGTTACTTCAAATCCTTGGGATATTAATAGAGTGCCAGGAGGTAGTTCAGGCGGTAGTGCTGCTTCAGTTGCAGCTGGATTTTGTTCAGCGGCTATAGGTTCTGATACAGGAGGATCAATAAGGCAACCAGCTTCTTTTTGTGGCGTCGTCGGTCTTAAACCAACTTATGGCAGAGTTAGCAGATGGGGACTTGTAGCATTTGCTAGCTCTCTTGATCAAATTGGTCCAATTACAAATACTGTCTCGGATGCGGCTGAAATTCTTTATTCAATATCTGGTAAAGACCCCTTTGACTCAACATGTCTTGATAATCCAGTACCAAATTATTTGACTGAGCTAAATAAATCTATAAAGGGTTTAAAAATTGGAATCATTAAAGATTGTTTTGATCACCCAGGGCTTAATCTAGAAGTTAAGGAATCTGTTCTTTCTGGAGTTGATAGATTCCAAGATTTAGGGGCTGAAATTATCGAAGTTGAATGTCCTAGATTTAACGATGGAATTGCAACATATTATGTCATTGCACCATCTGAAGCCTCAGCAAATTTAGCCAGATATGATGGAGTTAAATATGGCTACAGATCGAATGAAGGTTTAAATCTTATAGATATGACTTCAAAAAGTAGAGCTGAAGGTTTTGGAGATGAAGTGCAAAGAAGAATTTTGATAGGTACTTATGCTTTGTCAGCTGGATACAGTGATGCTTATTACAAGAAGGCACAAAAAGTTAGGACACTTATAAGAAAAGATTTTGATAATGCTTTTAAGAAAGTAGATATTTTATTAACTCCAACTTGCCCAACCACTGCTTTTTTGAAGGGAGATTTTGTCAATGATCCACTTTCAATGTATCTTTCTGATCTGTTAACTGTTCCTGCTAATTTAGCCGGCCTTCCAGCGATCAGTATTCCTTGTGGTTTTGATACTAAAGGATTACCTATTGGAATGCAATTAATTGGCAATGTATTAGAAGAAGATAGAATATTGAATGCTGCAAATATCTTTGAAATTGATGCTCAGGTAATTAAGAACAGACCTTTATTTTAAATTTGTATTAATAATTAATTTGTAATCACAAAGTATAGATCTTTTAGAAATTTTCTCTATCTTATATATATAAATTACTTGAATATGGCTTTCGTTCCGCTTCATAATCATAGTGACTACAGCTTACTTGATGGTGCTAGTCAAATATCAAAAATTGTAGATAGAGCTTGTGATCTTGGAATGGAATCGATAGCTCTTACTGATCATGGAGTTATGTATGGTGTTCTTGATTTGGTGAAGAAGTGTAAAGAGAGAGGTATAAAACCAATTATTGGTAATGAAATGTACGTGATTAATGGTTCTATTGATGATCCTCAACCAAAAAAAGAAAAAAGATATCATTTAGTGGTGTTAGCAAAAAATTATACTGGTTATAAAAATCTAGTGAAGTTGACAACAATTAGTCACCTAAATGGGATGAGAGGTCGAGGCATTTTTTCTCGACCATGTATTGATAAATCTCTTTTAAGCAAATATAGTGATGGTCTGATAGTGTCTACAGCTTGCCTTGGCGGAGAGATACCTCAAGCTATCTTAAAAGGTAGATTAGACGTAGCAGAGGATATTGCTCTTTGGTATAAAAAATTGTTTGAAGATGACTTTTATCTTGAAATACAAGATCATGGCTCTATTGAGGATAGAATTGTTAACGTTGAATTAATAAAAATTGGGAAGAAGCACCAAATAAAAGTCATCGCCACCAACGACGCCCACTACTTATCAAACATGGATGTTGAAGCTCATGACGCTTTGCTTTGTGTATTAACGGGAAAACTAATAAGTGATGAAAAAAGATTGAGATATACAGGTACAGAATACATTAAAAGTGAAAATGAAATGCTTGAACTCTTTAAAGATCATATTGATGATGAATCAATTATTGAGGCAGTGAACAATACAGTAGAAATTTCTAAAAAAGTTCAAGTATTTGATTTGTTTGGTAATTATAGAATGCCAAAATTCCCTCTTAACGAAGATACAGATTCAATTTCTTTCCTTACACAATTATCTAATAAAGGCCTTTTAAAAAGACTTAAAAAAAATGATATTTCAGAAGTTGATGAGAATTATAAAAAAAGACTATCTTCCGAATTAAAAATTATTAAAGATATGGGCTTCCCAGATTATTTTTTGGTTGTTTGGGACTACATCAAATTTGCTAGAGATAACTCTATCCCTGTAGGACCAGGTAGAGGTTCTGCGGCAGGCTCACTAGTAGCTTATGCTCTTCAGATTACAAATATAGATCCTGTTGAGCATGGATTGTTGTTTGAGAGATTTTTAAATCCAGCAAGAAAGTCTATGCCTGATATTGATACCGACTTTTGTATTGATAGGAGAAATGAAGTTATTGATTATGTTACTAATCGTTATGGAGAGGATAAAGTTGCGCAAATAATTACTTTCAATAAGATGACATCTAAGGCTGTTTTAAAAGATGTTGCAAGGGTTCTAGATATCCCATATGGAGAGGCTGATAAATTGGCTAAGTTAATACCGGTTGTAAGAGGGAAACCTTATAAATTAAATGAAATGATTGATAAGAATTCTCCTAGCAAGGATTTTAGAGATAAATATATTAATGATAATAGGGTGAAAAAATGGGTTGATTTGGCTTTGAGAATTGAAGGAACTAATAAAACATATGGAGTTCATGCTGCTGGAGTTGTTATCGCATCAGATCCTCTTGACGAACTTGTACCTCTTCAAAGAAATAATGAAGGACAAATAATAACCCAATATTCTATGGACGATATCGAATCACTTGGATTATTGAAAATGGATTTCTTGGGTCTTAAGAATCTTACGATGATTGAAAAGACAGTTTCTCTTATTAATCAATCTACTGGAAAGAAAATAAATATTGATGAGTTACCACAAAACGATGGTAAAACCTTTGATCTTATAGGGAGGGGAGATCTTGAAGGTATTTTTCAACTTGAATCTTCTGGCATGAAACAAGTCGTTAAGGATTTTAAACCTAATTCTCTAGAGGATATTTCGTCCATACTGGCTCTTTATAGACCTGGTCCTCTTGATGCAGGCCTTATACCTAAATTTATAAATCGAAAAAATGGGAACGAAAAGATTGATTTCCCTCATCCTTTTATTAAGTCAATTCTCACTGAAACCTATGGAATTATGGTTTACCAAGAACAAATCATGAAAATTGCTCAAGACCTGGCCGGTTATTCTCTTGGTGATGCTGATTTACTTCGAAGAGCAATGGGGAAAAAGAAAGTTTCTGAAATGGTAAAGCATAGGAATATTTTTGTAGATGGTTCTATGAAGAAAGGTGTAAATGAAAAATTAGCAAATGATCTTTTTGATCAGATGGTTTTATTTGCAGAATATTGCTTTAACAAAAGCCACTCAACTGCTTATGGTGCTGTAACTTATCAAACTGCATTTTTAAAAGCCCATTTTCCTGTTGCATATATGGCAGCCCTATTAAGCGTAAATTCTGGCTCTAGCGATAAGATGCAAAGATATATTTCTAATTGTTATTCCATGGGAATAGAAGTTATTTCACCGAGCATTAATTTTTCTGGGGTTGATTTCACTATTAAGAATAATCAGATTTTATTCGGGTTATCTGCAATTAAGAATTTAGGGGATTCTGCAATAAGAAATATAATTGAAAACCGTAATAGTTTGGGAACCTTTAAGTCATTATCTAATTTGTGCGACCGATTGCCTTCTAATATTCTTAACAAAAGAAGTCTTGAATCTCTAATTCATTGTGGAGCTCTAGACGAGTTTTCAAATGATAATAATAGAGCTCAGTTATTGTCAGATCTTGAGCATGTTATTGAGTGGGCATCTTCAAGAAATCGTGATAGATTATCGGGCCAAGGAAATCTTTTTGACTCTAAACAAGAATTTTCTAATATTGCTTTTTCAGATTCACAACTAGCTAAGGTTGATGATTATTCACTGATTGAGAAATTAAAGTTAGAGAAGCAGCTATTAGGTTTTTATTTATCTGATCATCCTCTAAAGCATTTAACTAAGCCAGCAAAACTTATATCACCAATAAGCATATCTCAGTTAGAAGAAACAAAAGATAGAACCAAAGTCTCTTTAGTTGGAATGATTCCTGATTTGAAGCAAATTACAACTAGAAAAGGTGATAGGATGGCTATCGTTCAGCTAGAAGATCTTTCTGGAAGTTGCGAAGCAATAGTTTTCCCAAAAACCTATTTAAGATTATCAGAATTTCTTTTGACTGATACGAGATTATTGGTGTGGGGAACAATAGATAAAAAAAGTGATAAAACTCAATTAATAATTGATGATTGTAGAGAAATAGATAACCTTAAATTACTTATCATTAACCTTGAAAGTTCTCAAGCATCAGATGTAAGAGTACAAAATACCTTGAGAAACTGTTTAACTAAATTTAAACCAGATAAAGATAGATGTGGAATCAAGATTCCAGTTTTAGCTGCAGTTAGAAATAAAAATAGTGTTACCTACGTTAAATTTGGTGAACAATTCTGTATTGGAGATATTAAAGGAGTATGCAAATTATTAGAAGATAAATCATTCAAAGTTAATTTAAAATCCTTAGTTTCCTAGACTAACTTTTATCCTCGAAATTTTGAGTTGCAGGTTTGAAGGCTGCTTTTGCA
>QCBT01000013.1 GCA_003281525.1 Prochlorococcus sp. AG-347-J06
CCACTTAATTTTTTGATATTTTTGTTTTTTTCTTTTTCATGGCAGTCTTTATCCAAAAGATCTAAAGAATTCCGAAGCCCAGCAAGTAAAGGAATACAAGAAGTAGCTATTTCAAATTTCCTTGCATCATCATGAAAAAGATTATCTGAATGCTCATAAATGCCTTGTTCTTTTTTTAATGATTTCCAACCAATTATTGTTGGATCTGTTTCACGAATAAATCTATCTGAGACATAAATGGCTCCAAGTCCTTCTGGTCCACATGCCCATTTGTGAGAAGTTATTGAATATAAATCAGAATAAAAAACTTCTTTTTCAATATTTATGTGCCCAAAGGTTTGAGCACCATCAACAAGTAAATAAGAGTTTTCTCGATTATTTTTTAATTCGATAGAAATTTCTTTTAAAGGAATTTTATATCCAAAGTTCCATAAGATATGAGAAATAATTAGGATCTTAGTCTTACTATTTAGATTTTTCAAAATCTCTAAAATTATATTTTCGTCGTTTAGATTTTTAATTTGTTGGATTGGCAAAATTTTGAATATTAATTTATTTCTTCTGCAAAATTCTCGACTTGCAGCCACTACTCCAGGATGTTCACAGTCACTTATTAACAACTCTTCTCCCTCTTTTACTTTTATTCCCCAAAAGGGCAAAATCATACCGGAAGAGATATTTTCGGTAAAAGCTACATTCTTTGAATTTACACCTAATTTTTGCGCAATGATTCTTTTTGTGGTCAATATTTCTTTGTAAATAAAAGGCCACATATCATTGGTAAATGGTCCTAAATCTTGGATAATCTCCCAAGTTTTAACTATTGCGTCTAGAGAAGATTTTGGTAATGGTCCTTGACCGCCATAGTTGAAATAATATTTATTTTTTAATGCGGGTATTTGATCTCTTAGATTATTTCTCATGGAAATTTATATTATATTTTCAACTCTTGAATTTTTTTAAATATTGCCCACTAAAGTTACTGTTCTAAATTCAATATCCTCAATTACTTTCCAAGGTTCAGCACTCCTTTCTACAAATTTTAAATTTTTAAATCCTAGTTCTTTAAAATCACTTAAAAACTCTGGCTCATACCATGCTCCACTAATACATCCTGTCCATAAATCATGATCATTTTGCAATCTTAAAGGAACTTTTTTGTTAGAGACGATATCGCTAATTGCAATTCTTCCATTATCGTTTAAAACTCTTTTTATGTTATTTAGAAGGTTATTTCTAGATTCTGGACTTACCAAGTTTAAAACGCAATTACTTAAAATAATATCAACTGATTTATCTGCGATTAATGGATTTAAATCTTTATCTAATTCATCAAGTTTTTCAATTGAACCTTCTAGAAATTCTGTATTGTTGAAGCCTATATTTTTTGTAACTTCTTTAGATGCTGATCTTGATAAAGAAAGCATGTCAGGATTCTGATCAACTCCAATAACTTTCCCTTCTTTCCCAACAATTTGGGCACAAATGAAAGCATTTTTGCCGCTACCACTTCCAAGATCTAAGACTATATCATTTTTTTGAACATATTTTGTTGGATCACCACACCCATAGTCTCTTTCTATAACCTCTTGAGGAATTACTTCTAGTAAAACGGGATCAAACCCAACTGGTGTACAAAGACAACTTTCTTTTTCTTGTGCCGCTGAGCCATATCTTTCTTGAATCGCATCTTTATGATCGAATTGATTAGGTGCTTTATTCGATGTGTTTGTATTACAGCAACTTTCAGACATATTTTTTAAAGGACTCTTGATAAATATAGCCAAAAAAAAGCCCCTGAAAAAGGGGCTTTTAATTTGTTTAATTAAATTATTTAGTGTAATTAACACCTCTGTAATTTAATTCTGCTTTTTCATCACTAGAAGAAGCGTCATCCATTCTGTTGGTGTATACGTTTCTTCTGTAGGTAAGTTCAACAAGTTGCTTTTTAGCAGCTTCTTTGTTTTGAACGTAATTTTTACCTCTGTAAGTTAAAGTAGTCATGTTTCGATGTGACAACACGGCCATCCCCCGTTCCATGGTATGACTCGAACTGCGCCCTCAAATGAGGGTGAACGAAAAAGTAGCAATTGCTACCAAATAATTATAAGCGTATTTTTGACTGCATGTCTAGCTTTTACAAATAGAAACGAATTTTTAATGTTTTTTTAATTATTATCTTAGGTAAATTTTTTTATAAATAGTCTCTAAAAAGGTTTATGTTTATATTTGGTTTAATCTTCATGTAATTATTTATTTATGACAGGTTTTTTATATTTCTTGGGAAATACTTTAAGGTGGCCAGTGTTAAAGCCAAAAGAATTTTTTTCACTACATGCTTATTTTTCAATTATTTATTTGATAACTTTTACTTTGAGTAAATATGATGTAAGCCAATCAAATTTAGTTTTTACTTTAGGAATTCTTGCACCCCTTTTAATCGCTATTGGTCAAGGACTTCCAATTGATTGCCTTGATATGGAATCATCTTTGTTGAAGGAATTAAAAACTAAATAATATATATTTCAGTTAAAAATTTTTATAAAACTTGGACAACTTCGCTTATTTCAGGAATCATTTCTTTTAACTTTCTTTCAATACCCATTTTGAGAGTCATAGTGCTACTTGGGCAACTACCACATGCTCCTTGAAGTCTGACTTTGACAATTGGACCATCTATTTCTGCAATCTCTACATTACCTCCATCAGAAATTAAAAAAGGTCTTAGCTCGTCAAGGACTTTTTCTACATTTTCGTTCGTTAGCGAGAGTGTTTCAGTACTCATAGTTTTGAATTAACTTTATAATAAGCCTAGAAAGAAATTTGATTAATTGCAAAAAAGATAATTTTCTGTTGTGACTTCATCTAAAAATCCCACTAATGACAATAGCTACTTTGATGCAGTCTTAGTAGGATCAGGGATAATGAGTAGTACTTTAGCTCTCCTAATTTCAGAAGTTTTACCAGATTTAAAATTTCTTATTATAGAAAAATTAAATGCCCCAGGAAGTGAAAGTACTGGCGCTTTTAATAATGCTGGTACAGGACATGCGGCTAATTGCGAATTAAACTATACCCCTTTAGATGAAAAAGGAAATCTAAAAATAGATAAAGCGCTCTCAATAAATCGTTCTTTTGAAACATCCATGTCTTTATGGGCCTCATTGTATGAAGCAGGGAAAATTGATATTAAGAAGTTTCTAAAATTTATTCCTCATATAAGCTTTGTTTCTGGTCAGGATAATATTTCTTTTTTAAAAAAAAGATTTCAGAAAATGACCGAAAATCCTGAATTTGTCGATATGGAATTTTCTACATCTTTTGATGAAATTTCATCATGGGCTCCTCTAATAACAAAAGATAGAAATCCATCTACTCAAATTGCTGCTACCAGAATAGGTAGAGGAACTGATATTAATTTTGAGGCATTAACTAAAGAGTATTTGTCATTAGTTTCCTTAAACAAAAATGTTGAAATTAGATATAAAACAGAATTAGTAGATTTAAAGAAAATTGATAAAAAACAATGGGAACTAGAAATCAGTTCAGAAGGTAGAAAAACTTCAATTAGAACTGGCTACGTTTTTCTTGGTGCTGGTGGAAAAACAATTAATTATTTACAAAAATCAAAAATTCCAGAAGCAAAAAGTTATGGTGGATTTCCTGTTAGTGGGAAATGGCTTATTTGTGAGAAAAAAGATCTAACAGAAAAACATAATTCAAAAGTTTATGGTAAAGCTGATATTGGATCGCCCCCAATGTCTGTGCCTCATTTAGACACCAGATGGATTGATAATAAAAAACTTCTTTTATATGGACCTTTTGCTGGATTTACAACGAAATTTCTAAAACAAAGTTCATACTTTGACTTATTTAGTTCAATTAAAAAGAATAATATTTTTTCTATGTTAGACGTTGGTTTTAAGAACAACGATTTAATTAATTACCTAATATCACAATCATTAAAGAACCATAATTCAAGAGTTGAGAACTTAAAGAATATGATGCCATCAGCTAATTCTTCTGATTGGTATTTAAAGAATGCTGGTCAAAGAGTTCAAATAATTAAAAAAACTGAAAATGGTGGTTCTTTGAAATTTGGAACTGAGATTGTAAATTCATCTGATGGATCATTATCTGCTTTGTTGGGAGCCTCTCCTGGAGCAAGTACTGCGGTTTCAATTATGGTTGAGGTTCTAGAAAAATCTGTTTTATTTTTAAACGATAAGCATAATCTTCAGAAAAAAATAAATGACTTAATTCATCCAGAACTTTCAGTCTCTGAAAATTACAGTACCTTCATAAAAGAAATTAAAAAAAGAAATAATTCCATTTTTGGTTTCCATCCATAATTCTAATTAGCTAATATTAATCAAGATGTAATAACGAGGAGAATTTTTCTTTCTTTATGACTGATATATCGGTTTCAAAAATTAGAAATTTCTGCATAATCGCTCATATTGACCATGGTAAATCTACCCTTGCGGATAGGTTACTTCAAGATACTGGTACTGTGCAGCAAAGGGATATGCAAGAACAATTTTTGGACAGTATGGATCTTGAAAGAGAGAGAGGAATTACTATCAAGTTACAGGCTGCTAGGATGAAATATAAAGCTGACGATTCCCAAGAATATGTTTTGAACTTAATAGATACTCCAGGGCATGTTGATTTTTCTTATGAAGTTAGTAGATCTCTTCAAGCTTGTGAAGGCGCTTTACTTGTTGTTGATGCAAGTCAAGGAGTAGAAGCTCAAACCTTAGCTAATGTTTATCTTGCCTTAGAAAATAATCTTGAAATAATTCCTGTTTTAAATAAAGTTGATTTACCAGGGGCTGATGCTGAAAAAATAAAACAAGAAATAGAGGAAATTATTGGACTTGATACATCTAATGCAATAAATTGTTCAGCAAAAACTGGAGTTGGTATTAAAGATATTTTGGAAGCAATCGTAAGAAGAGTACCTCCTCCTCAAGATGAAATTAAACTACCTACAAAGGCTCTGATTTTTGATTCTTATTATGATCCGTACAGGGGAGTTATTGTTTATTTCAGGGTGATATCTGGGTCTCTAAATAAGAGAGAAAAGATATTATTAATGGCAAGTAAAAAAAATTATGAACTAGATGAGATAGGAATAATGGCGCCTGATCAACAACAAGTTGATGAATTACATGCAGGAGAAGTTGGTTATTTAGCTGCTTCTATAAAATCAGTTGCTGATGCGAGAGTGGGAGATACGATTACTCTTTTAAATTCACCTGCCAATGATCCTTTGCCTGGATATAAGACAGCAAATCCTATGGTTTTTTGTGGCTTATTCCCGACTGATGCTGATCAATTCCCAGATTTAAGAGTATCACTAGAAAAATTACAATTATCTGATGCAGCTTTAAAATATGAGCCAGAAACCAGTAGCGCAATGGGCTTCGGATTTAGGTGCGGATTCCTAGGACTTCTTCATATGGAGATAGTTCAAGAAAGATTAGAAAGAGAATATGACTTGGATCTAATCGTAACGGCACCATCAGTTATTTATAAAGTTAATTTAAATCAGCAGGAACATATTTTTATTGATAATCCTTCTACAATTCCTGATCCACAACTTAGAGAATCAATAGAAGAGCCTTACGTGAAAATGGAAATTTATGCTCCCAATGAATTTAATGGAACATTAATGGGTTTATGTCAGGAAAGAAGGGGAGTATTTATTGATATGAAATACATAACAACAGATCGAGTTACCTTGATTTATGAAATTCCATTAGCAGAAGTTGTTACAGATTTCTTTGATCAAATGAAAAGTAGAACCCAAGGTTATGCATCAATGGAATATCATTTGATTGGCTATAGAAAAAATGACCTTGTTAGATTAGATGTTCTAATAAATTCAGAAAGAGCAGATCCATTAACTTCTATTGTTCATAAAGATAAGGCTTATGGAATTGGCAGAAGTTTAGTTGAGAAATTAAAAGAACTTATTCCAAAACAACAATTTAAAATACCTATTCAAGCATCAATCGGTAGCAGGATTATTGCAAGTGAAAGTATAAGTGCTTTACGAAAAGATGTTTTATCTAAATGTTATGGAGGGGATATTTCTAGGAAAAAGAAACTTTTAAAGAAACAAGCTAAAGGTAAAAAGAGGATGAAGGCAATGGGTAAAGTTGAAGTCCCTCAAGAAGCTTTTATGGCAGTCTTGAAATTAAACCAGTAATTTTTTTTAATTTAAAATTTATAGCTATTTATTTTTAAAAGAATTGGGTATATTTCACTTATATCTTTAAAAAAAGATTTTGGATATTAACTCATTTAATCGTGTTGGCGCAAATATCAGAAAAGCTGGATTTTTAATTGTACTTTTTTATCTTCTTGTTGTTTTAATAATGAAATTTTTAGAGGCTAATAATTTTTTTGGTTATTCATTTTCAATGTTAAACAATGATATCTTTGCACCTCCTTCGCTTAATCATTTCTGTGGCACTGACAGATTAGGAAGAGATGTTTGCTTAAGAACTTTGCAAGGATCATCTTTAGCGATAGAAGTTGTTTTCTTAGCTATTCTTTTTTCATTAAGTTTGGGTTTGCCATTAGGATTATTAAGTGGTTATTTTGGTGGTTTTTTTGATAAATGTTTATCACTAATAATGGATACTATTTTTTCAATACCTGTAATTTTGCTTTCAGTTGTTGTTGCTTTTGTATTGGGTAAGGGCATCCTTAACGCAGCTTTGGCATTGTGTATTGTTTACTCTCCTCAATATTTTAGATTAATCAGAAATCAGACAATATTGGTTAAATCAGAAACTTATGTGGAGGCAGCTCAAGTTTCAGGAGCTGATGTTAAAACAATTATTTTTAAATATATTCTCCCAAATGTAATAACACCTTTGCCTATTCTGCTTACCCTAAATGCAGCGGATGCTGTTTTGGTATTAGGAAGTTTAGGCTTTTTAGGTCTTGGTGTTCCTGCAGATGTCCCAGAGTGGGGAAGTGATTTAAATCTTGCTCTTGCCGCTTTGCCTACAGGTATATGGTGGACAGCTTTGTTTCCGGGTTTGGCAATGTTTTTTTTAGTTTTAGGTCTTTCTTTTATAGGAGAGGATCTAGAAGAAATTTTTGATAGTCAAAAGTCTGAATAAATTTAGTTTTCTTTAATAGGATTAAATTCCCCTTGATCATTCAACTTTGGATATTCTTTAGCTGATTTTTTATACACCGCAGCTAATTCTGGGTAACACCATTCAAAAAGTGTTTTTTGATATTCATCTATATTTAACCCTTCTCCATTAGCGGGCAATATACCTTTATTTTTTCTTTGGCGAATAGCTTCAAATAATAATATGGAAGCAGCAACTGAAACATTCAGAGATTGAACCATACCTCTCATAGGTATAAAAATTGATTGATCAACCATTGATATAAGTTCATTACTTAGTCCCCATTTTTCTGCTCCTAAAACAAAACATGTATTTTGAGAATAATCAAAATTTCTATAATCTACTGATTCACTATTAAGAGTCGTTCCATATAATTTAAAACCTTTATTCTTTAAATCAGATATTGCCGTGATAGCGTTTTCATGATTATTCAGTTTTACCCATTTTTGACTTCCTTGAGCAGTACTATTAAAAGTCTTAACGGCATTCATTTTGCTAATAAAATTTGCTTCGAACACTCCTGCTGCATCACATGTCCTTAATATCGCAGATAAATTATGTGGTTTATTGACATCCTCAACTAAAACAGTCAAGTTTTTCATTCTGCAATCTAAAACACTTTTGATTCGTTCAAATCTTCTTGGCAAAATTGACATTTATAATTTTTTCACACTTTTAAATTATATTCAAAAATATTGATTACCTATTAAATCTCTTGGTTTATAATATTTTGGTAGTTTTAATTAACGCAATGGCCTACATAGAATGGGACTATACAGTAATAACAAGTATGGTAGAAAAACAAGGGTGGGATTTACCTGAGCGTGAATCGGAAGAATGGAATAAATTTAACGATGAATTAGGAGAAAAAATGAGAGGTGTTGGACTTATTTTTGAAAAATATTGTAAATTCACTCCTGACGTAGGAGAAGGAGTTCATCTTCTAGATGACTGATCATAAATAGTTTTAAACCATTGATGTATCCCTTAATCAATGGCTTATTAATTTATAAGATAATGTAATTTCACCAAATTAGAACTTGCAATTATTAAGGCTTTATAAAGCTTGTACTCTAAAAAAATTTTTTTATTCCACAAAAAAGTAATTTAATTTCTATATTTGAATAAAAATATGAAAAATAAGTTAACTTTTTTATTCGATGGTGGTTGTCCACTTTGCTTGAGAGAAACAAATTTTCTAAAAAAAAGGGATATCTTAAATCAAATTGCATTTATAGATATTAATAGTAAGGATTATGATCAAAGTTTTTTTAACGACATCTCATATTCAGAAGCCATGTCAAACCTGCATGGTATTAAGGAAAATGGTGAAATTATTAGGGGACTAGATGTACTTGCATATTCTTATGATTTAGTTGGTTTAGGTTGGGTTTATTATCCCTTGAAGATTAAGCTTTTATCTCCATTATTGAGATTGGTTTACAGATATTGGGCAAAATATAGACTTCAAATTACAGGTAGATCAGATATTGAAAAACTTTGTACCTCACAATGTGAACAATAAATATGGAAAGTATCGATATAGACAGAATAATAGAAATGTGTTGGGAAGATAGAACACCCTTTGAAGCTATCGAGTATCAATTTGGTTTAAAAGAGGAAGATGCGATAAAAATTATGCGTCAAAATCTTAAACCTAAATCCTTCAAAGTCTGGAGAAAGAGAGTTTCGGGAAGAAATACTAAACACATGGCGCTTAAAGATTCAACTAGATTTAAATCTACTCATAAAAGAAAATTATAAATTTTGAAAAATCTTTCTACTAAAACTTGTCCTGTTTGCAATAGGCCTTTCGAGTGGCGTAAAAAATGGAAAAACTGTTGGGATGATGTTATCTACTGTTCAAAAAGATGCAGTAACAGGAAGTCGCAAAAATGAAACAAGTATCAATTATTTTCCCGAATCAACTTTTTAGAGAAAGCCCAATCTTAAAAATAAATTGTGAAGTTTTGATTTTGGAAGACTCATTATTTTTTGGAAATGATAAATTTCATAAATTAATTAACCATAAAAATAAGTTAGTTTTTCATAGAGCATCTATGCTCGCTTATAAAAATTATTTAGAAATATCTGGCTTTAAAGTTTTATATATCGAAAACAAGAATAATGTTTCTACAGTTGATTACTTATCGGAATTTATAAAAAATAAATATCAGAAAATAAATCTCATTGACCCTCATGATTTTTTAATAATGAAGAGGATTAATAATTTTGTAGAAAGTAATAATTTAGATTTAAATATTTTGCCTTCTCCTATGTTTATGAGCAGTGAAGATTTAAAAGATTTATTTACATCAAATGCAAAAAAACCTCTTATGGGGAGATTTTATGAGAATCAAAGAAGGAGCCAAAAGATATTAGTTAATCCTGATGATACACCTGAAGGTGGTAAATGGAGTTTCGATGAAATGAACAGAAAAAAATTACCAAAAAAAATAAATATACCCGATACACCTAAATTACAAAAAAATAAATTTGTAGTTAATGCAGAAAGGTCATTAGCTAATTTTGATATTAAGTTTTTTGGAGAAAGTAATAACTTTTTATATCCAACTAATTTTGAAGAGGCAGATGAATGGTTAAATGATTTTTTTAAACATAGATTTTTCTTATTTGGAGATTATGAGGATGCTATTTCTAAAGAAAATTCTTTTTTATGGCATAGTTTACTTTCTCCTCTTTTAAATAGCGGCTTATTAACCCCAGATGTAGTAGTAAATAAAGCATTACTTTTTGCAAAAAATAATAATGTTCCTATTAATTCTTTAGAGGGTTTTATTCGTCAAATTATTGGATGGAGAGAATTTATTTGCCTCGTCTATAAAAAGTACGGAACAAAGATGCGAAATAGTAATTTTTGGAATTTTGAAGATAAGCCAATTCCAAAATCTTTTTATCAAGGAAATACAGGAATTGAACCAGTAGACGTTGTTATAAAAAATATTATTAAATTTGGTTATTGTCATCATATTGAGCGGCTAATGATTGTTGGCAACTTTATGCTTCTATGTAGAATTCACCCCAACCAAGTTTATAAATGGTTTATGGAAATGTTTATTGATTCCTATGATTGGGTTATGGTCCCAAATGTTTACGGAATGAGTCAGTTTAGTGATGGTGGTATCTTTTCAACAAAGCCATATATATCAAGCTCTAATTATGTAAAAAAAATGTCTAATTTTAAAAGTGGCCCATGGTGTGAAATATGGGATGGCTTATTTTGGAAATTTATTAAAGATAATGAAAGCTTTTTTAGAAAGCAATATCGTCTGGCAATGTTAACAAGAAATCTCGATAAAATGTCAGAGGAAAAATTAAATAATCACTTAAAAACGGCCGATAAATTTTTAAGTGATATTAAATAAATTAAGAGTGATAGCCTAAAGTTATCTTTGAAAAATTAAAAGAATATTATGTTATGAAGAAATATTAAGTACGGATGTTAATTTAGTAAATATTAGATTTATCTAATGGAAATTGGAACACTTTTTTTAAAAAGTAATTCGACGGGAATTATCACTTTTTCTGAATTAGATTGGATAACTACCCATCAATCTAATTTCACTAGGTTGGAAGAATCCATAGCAATTAAATTAGGAAGAATGCTTGATGCAGGATCTATCAACATTGGTTGCCGTTTGAAATCTTGAATAAGTTTTTATTTTAATAATGAAGTATCAAAAAGAAAAAAAATATTTATTAGGGAAAGAATCCATTCTTTAAATATCTTTATTTTTTTAGGATTTAATTTTTCACTTATTTCTATCCTAGGTTTTATTTGGTTTAATTCTGCAATTGAAAAAGTAGTTTAAATTTTTTAATTTTTTGTATATTAAAGTTATCTTTACAAAATTAATTATATTTTGAAAATAGGATATTTACAAAGAAAGGCAGCTTGGGAAATTTTATTAAAAGTTAGTTCTGGTGATTTTTCTGATCATGCTCTTGAAAAGGTTTTAAAAAATTATCAATTTAATACTCTTGATATAGCTTTTATTACGGAATTATCTTTTGGATGCATAAGGTATAGAAAATTTCTTGATCTTTGGACGGATCATACATCAAAAATTACTCATAAAAAGCAGCCTCCAAAGTTAAGATGGCTTCTACATATAGGTTTGTATCAAATATTGAAAATGGATAAAATCCCATTTCCTGCTGCTATTTCTACCACTGTAGAAGTAGCAAAAAAAACAGATTTAAATGGTTTAGCGGGAACCGTAAATGCGATATTGAGAAATGCATCAAGAAAATTAGAACAAAAAATCTTTCCGGAATTATCTTCTGATAGAAAAGAAAGAATTTCATATCTTGAATCATTTCCATTATGGCTTGTGAAGGATCTTTATAAATGGTTCGGCAATAGCGAGGGTGAAAATATCATTAAGGCATTTAATAAAAAACCATCAATTGATTTGAGAATTAACCAATTAAAAACTAATTTAGATAACTTTTTGAAAGTACTTCATGAAAATAAAATTGATGCTGAAATTATTAAAGATTTACATAATGGAATTACTTTAAAATCTAATCCAAGATCTATAAAAAATTTACCAGGATATAGTGATGGACTTTGGACAATTCAAGATAGATCTTCTCAGTGGATAGCACCTCTCTTAAATCCAAAAGAAGGTGAAAAGATTTTAGATGCTTGTGCAGCTCCAGGAGGTAAGTCTACCCACCTTGCAGAATTAACAAATGATAGTGCTGAAATCATTGCCGTAGATAGATCAGCAAAAAGATTGAAAATGATTCAATCAAATTTAGAAAGGTTAAATTTGAAATCTGTTAATACCCTTAAGGCTGATGCTACGAGTTTGATTGAATTAAATCCTAAGTTTATATCTTATTTTGATAAGATTTTATTAGATGCTCCATGTTCAGGTATTGGAACTCTTTCCAGGAATCCAGATTCTAGATGGTCTTTAAGTAAAGAAAAAATAAAATCTTTAACTTTATTACAGGAAAAACTTTTGGAGAGTATTTTCCCTCTTTTGAAAAAGGATGGTACTTTAGTTTATTCAACTTGCACTATTTGTCCTGATGAAAATAATCTATTGATTGAACGATTTGTTGAAAAAAACAAAGGTTTAAAATTGGTTAGCCAAAAGCAAATTTTACCTAGCTTGGATTATCATGGAGATGGATTTTATTCTGCAATAATTTCTTATAAATCTTAAAAATATAATTTATTTTTTAATTGGAATTTTATAAATTTCAGATATAAACTTCTTCCATAAATAAGCTGCATTCCCACTAGATAATTCAGATTCCTTGTTATCGTCGAAACCTATCCAGATCCCTGTTGTAAGGTTATCAATGGAACCAATAAACCAGAGATCTTTATTTCCATCAGATGTTCCTGTTTTCCCATAAATTTTCTTTTCTTTTATAAAGGCTGCTTTTGAAGTGCCTTCTTTTACAGATTTTTCAAGAAGTTTATTTATTTTTTTGTTTATTTTTAAATCTAATATTTTCTTGGAAATAAATTTGTTTTCCCAAATAGATTTGCCATTTAATGATTCTATTTTTTCTATAATTTCAGGGCTTTGAATCTTCCCATTATTGTTTATTGCAGAATATGCATTTGTGATGTTTAAAAGATTATCTCCGTAGGAGCCAATAGCTAATGATGGGAATTCCTCAAACTCTTGCTCGTAACCTAGTCCAAATGTATTCGCTAAATTAATAATATTTTTTAAGCCGATTTTTTTTGTTATTGATATTGGAACGATATTTGATGAACTTTTAAATGATTCAATCAAAGATATTGAACCTCTGTAGTCTTCAGAAAAATTTTTTGGGCAATAGCTTTCCCAGCATATTGGTAAATCGTCAAATTTATCGCTTAATTTTATCCCTTCTATTAATGCAGCAGCATAAGGAATTATTTTAAAAGTAGAACCTAAAGGTCTTATAGATGAAATTACTCTATTGTATTCATTTATTAATGGATTTTTGCTGGTTATCATTGTCCTTATTTTTCCTGTATTTGATTCGATTGATAACAGAGCAAACTCAATTTCTTTAGGCCCAGCATATCTTGATATACTTTGTGCTTTTTCTTGCCAATCTTTGTTGATAGAAGATTTAATTCTTAAAAAATTATAATCATTTTTATTTTCAATTCTTTTATCTGTTTCCTCAAGAATAAAGTTTATTAGTAATTTATCATCTAAAAAATTATCAGCTGTTTGATAGATTAAGTTTATTCTCTCTTTAATAGCTTTATTCTTATTTGCTAGAGAAATATATCCATCCAGATACATTGATTCAAGAACTTTATTTCTATTTTTAATAGCTAGTTTTATATCTTGGTAAGGTGAATAAATTGATGGGGCTGGAGCTAATCCTGCAATAAGTGCAATCTCCGATAAGGTTAATTCTTCTATAAGTTTTCCAAAATAAACTTGAGAAGCCTCGTTAACCCCGTAGGCGCCTGATCCTAAATAAATATTATTTAAATATAATTTTAAAATCTGTTGTTTGTCATATTTAAATTCAAGTATTAGTGATAAAAATATTTCTTTGATTTTTCTTTGAATATTTAAATCATTATTAAGAAAAAGTATTCTAGCAACTTGTTGCGTAATCGTACTTCCTCCCTCCTTAACATAACCACTTCTAATATTTTCAAAAATTGCACGTGAAATACTTTTTAAATCTATTCCATTGTGTTTATAAAATCTTTTATCCTCAGAGGAAATAAAAGCATTTTTTAAAAAAAGTGGAATTTTATTTTGACTATTTTCTATGTTAAATTTGCGGCTTAATTTGCTTAGTATCTTATTATCAGAAGATGATATTACATAAGAATAATTGGTTATCCCAGGCTCTTTCTTTTTAGATACGTCAAATTTTAATGTAGTAAATATTAGACTAAAGATATAAAAAGATATTCCAGAAAAAATTAATATAGGAATTATTAAAACAAAAGATTTAGATTTAATCTTTTGCACCTTAAGCAACTAAAAAACTATGTCCTATCGCCAAAGCTGTAACTAACATCCCAGTTATAAGGAATGGTTGGGCACTTGCTTGATATTTGACATCAAACTTTAGAGGATCTCTCAGTAACCACATATCTTGAAATGTAATTTGTGGTATTACCAATAAAACCAAAATTACAGAAGCTAAATGTTGGCCAATAATGACTAATACTACAACCATTGCCAACTGAAAAATGTCAATTAGTCCCGCACTTATTCTACTTGCATTTTTAATTCCAAATACTACCGGTAAAGAATTTAAGCCTAGCTTTGAGTCCCCTTCAACACTTTTGAAATCATTAATAACAGCAATTCCAAGTCCTGAGAGGCTATAAGCAAGCGTTAGTATTGCCGTAATAATAGTTAATTTCCCAAACAAAGCTTGTCCTGCCCACCAAGGTAAAGCTATATAAGATGCGCCTAATGCATAATTTCCAAGCCAACCATTCTGTTTTAATTTAAGGGGTGGGGCAGAATATATATAACTAACAAAAGATCCTCCTAATGCTAAAAGTAAGACGGAGGGAAAGTTATGTTTAGCATATAAATCTAATAGAAAAGCAACTATTAGGCCTGCAATAAGTAATACCCAAATTTGAATTTTTACGTCTTTAATCGAAATTTTTCCAGAGGGAATTGGTCTATTTGGTTCGTTAATTGCATCAATTTCTTTATCAAAAAAATCATTTATGGTTTGTGTATAACCTGCCAGAAGTGGCCCACTCATTAACATACATGCTAGTGAAGCTAAAACATTACTAAATGTCCATTCAAAATTTCCACTTGCGGCTGCTCCACAAATAACTCCCCATATCAAAGGGATCCACGTAATTGGCTTCATTAACTGTATACGAAGTTTCCATATACTTGAAGTTTCAGACGCACCCTTAATTCCTAATAGTTGTTTTGGATCATTCACTTTACTCTTTAACCTTTCTCAATTTCTTCTGGGAAAAACCAGTTTTGCTCACCATTCTGAAATTTTGCGGTGATTCCAATACTCCTGCCATCTGTCATCTTATAGCCTGTTATTACGGCTTTAGGATTAGAGGATATTTGATCAATTAATTTCGCTGGTAGTCTATCCTTTACTTTGTTGATGTTAATTTTGATTTTACTACCGATTTTGGGTAATAATTTTGTTTCAGCCATAAGAGGTAAAATGGAAGCTATTATGCAAGATTAACAGCATTTGGACAATTTTTACTAAAATGGTAGCTCTTCGTTTAATTCCTTGTTTAGATGTCGCCAATGGCAGAGTCGTTAAAGGTGTAAATTTTGTTAACTTAAGAGATTCTGGTGATCCTGTTGAATTGGCTTGTAGATATTCTGATGAAGGCGCAGATGAATTGGTATTTTTAGATATTAGAGCAAGTGTGGAAAATAGGAATACATTAGTTGACCTTGTTTCTAGGACAGCAAAATCAGTAAAAATCCCCTTTACAGTAGGCGGAGGCATAGATTCTGTTCCTTCTATTAATGATCTTTTAAGAGCAGGAGCGGATAAAGTGAGTTTGAATTCTTCAGCCGTAAGAAATCCTGATTTAATTTCTGAAAGTTCTAGAGAATTTGGTAATCAATGCATTGTCATAGCAATTGATGCTAGAAGAAAAGTTAATAAGGTTGATGAGTGGGAGGTATATGTAAAAGGAGGGCGAGAAAATACTGGTATAAATGTATTAAGTTGGGCAAAGAAAGTTGAGGAATTAGGAGCAGGGGAAATATTGCTTACTTCAATGGATGGTGATGGAACACAGAATGGATATGATTTGAATTTGACAGAATCTGTTGCAAATATTGTTGATATCCCAGTAATTGCTTCCGGAGGGGCAGGCTCTCTAGAAGATATCTATGATGTTTTCAAGGAAGGCAGAGCATCAGCAGCACTTTTAGCATCATTACTTCATGATAAGAAACTTACTTTAAAAGAAATAAAAACTTTCCTCCTCGAAAAAAAACTTCCAATTAGACCATATGAATAAAAAATTTAATTTAATCCCAAAAATAAATAAGTTTAAAATTTAAAAATGAAATTCACAAAAACTATCGAAGTCAAAAATATATTTAATAAAATTTCTTATAAATATGACTTTTTAAATAATCTATTTAGTTTTGGGCTGCAAAGATTATGGAAGAGGAAATTAGTTAATTTATTGGAACCTTTAAATGGTGAAGATTGGGCTGATTTATGCTGCGGAACTGGAGATTTAGCATTCTTAATTTCTGAAAGAGTTAGTCCAAGAGGTTCAATTACTGGGATTGACAGTGCTGAGGATATACTAAATATTGCAAAGAAAAAATCAGAGCTAAAAAAAAATAAATTTATTCAGTGGGAAATTAAAGATGTATTAGAAATTAATGATTATTCAAAAAGTTTTGATGGGATTTGCATGTCATATGGACTAAGAAACTTGAATAATGTTGAAGAAGGAATAAAAAAAGTTTTTGATCTTTTGAAGGATAAGGGAAGGGCAGGATTTCTTGATTTTAATCACTCAACAAGAAATTCTTTATCTAATATTTTTCAGAAAATTTATTTGAGATTAATTGTAGTAACCATTTCGCGGCTTTTTAATTTAGGTCCAGAGTACGCATATATTGAAAAAAGTATTAGTAATTTTCCAAAGAAAAATGAGCTCATAAATATTGCTAAGGAAGTTGGATTTAAAAAAGCTGAATATAGGACTATTTTGGGGGGGCAAATGGGAATACTAATTTTAACTAAATAAAGAATTTATTTATTTATTTTTCTCCAACAAAAAGAACACTTTCCCCATCTTTTGATTTCGCCTTCAGGAGTAGGGGAATTACAGAGAGTACAAATGCACATATTGTTTTGATGGATTCTACTAGGATGCTTTGCCCAAACTATCTTTGCATTAGTAGCTTTGTTATTTTTATTTTTAATTTCATAATTTTGTATTATTTTTATTTCATTCAAAGTTATTCCAATTTTTTCGATTCTCCCTTTTAATTTATGCTTGTTATAGATTAGAGCTTGGCGCCATTGTGGATGATTTACTGCGATAGTAAGTATTTTTTTTTCAATATTTAATGGTTTGCATTCTTGAAATAGTCGTAAGCCGATTAAGTTCTTCCAGTTTTCGTTAATTTTAGAGAGTTTATCTAAGTCTCCGCATGATTTTTTGAAATTATCAAGACAATTTTTTAATGGATGTGGATTCCTTCTATTCACTATTGGCAAATACATTTTGTCCAATTTGTAAAATTTACTTATTAAGATTAAAGTTAAACTAATCTTCAAAAAGATGCTCGTTGTTTTAATAAAGAATTTGTGAAAGTTATTGGATCTTCAGCTAAGACAGTGTTTTATTTAAAAAAAATTCAGGGTCAATATCCCACCTGGAGACTTCATTACAAAATTAAATGTAAAAGTACCGAAAATGAGCTAACAAACTTGCTTGAATATTCAGAAATAAAGAAAAACCAGCCATTAGCGATAATCGCAAGAGAACAGTTCTCAGCAGTTGGCCAAAATTCAAAAACCTGGGTTTCTCCAAAAGGCGGGATTTGGTTAAGTGCAGCTTATCCAATATTTTCAAAAGAATTTGCATGTCAAATATTTAATTTGTCTTTAGGTATTAAGTTATGTGAAATGCTTAGAGAAGAGAATATAAATGTTTGTTTGAAATGGCCAAATGATATTTTTTTTGGTTCAAAAAAGTTGATTGGATTTTTACCAAGGGTTATAACAAGAGGCGAAGAAATTATCTATGCAAGAATAGGACTTGGCATGAATGTTTTAAATTACACTCCATCAGAAGGTATTTCATTATCAGAAGTACTTCGAACTAAGAATATTAATCAACATTATTGGACAGCCAAAGTTCTTAAAGCTTTTTATGATTCAATTGAATGTAATAAGAAAAAAGAATATGTGATTCAATCTGCAAATAAGTTTCTTACTAAAAGTTTTTTACCTAGTGGTTATTGTCCTCATTCATGGAAAATAAAAGATATTGATTCGAATGGGAATTTAAGAATTGAAAATCAAACTCAACTGAAGGTAATTAGTAGGTTTTGAATTTAATTAACTTTTAATTCAACTATTCTTCCATCCTTAAATTTGGCAATTTTTTTTGCACGATTTGCAACTTCATCTTCATGCGTAACTAAAACTATAGTTATTCCAGATTCATGAAGTTTGTCAAAAAGATCTAATACATCTTCAGTGGTTTTTGAATCTAGTGCTCCAGTAGGTTCGTCTGCTAACAAAATTGCGGGGTTATTGATAATAGCCCTGGCTATAGCAACTCGTTGTTGTTGACCTCCGGATAATTGGTTTGGGCGATTATTCATTCTTTCTGAAAGGCCAACTTTTATTAAGGCATTCTTACCTCGTTCTAATCTTTCCTCAGGCTCAATACCAGCATAAATCATCGGCAAAGTTACGTTTTCAAGTGCTGTTGCGTCCGAAAGAAGATGAAATTGTTGAAAAACGAAGCCTAATTTTTGGTTACGTATTTCCGCGAGATCATCATCAGATAAATTCTCAACAGGAATACCATTTAATTTATAAATACCTTCAGATGGTCTATCTAGACATCCAATAATATTCATAGCTGTACTTTTGCCTGAGCCACTGGCTCCCATTACAGCTAAATAATCACCTTTATAAATTTCTAAGTTTATGCTGTCTAAGGCTTTAACAGTTAGATCCTCTTTCCCATATGTTTTGGATATATTTTCTAAACTTGCTACTTTCTTGGACATTTATTGAAGAATTCTTCTAGGAAATATTGTTTGCTGTAGCAATAATATCTTGTAAGAAAGGAGTTTCTGAAACTGCTGTATTAGCTAATTTAAAAAGAGGATTAGATAGGATTCCTCCAAGAGCAGTTACCGCCACGCAAGTATAAAGTGCAATTCTCAAGGGAGGTAATCCTACAATTCCCCAATTAATTTCAGGATATGATTTGACTATCTCAGAGGCTTCTTGTGGTTCTTTTACTACCATCATTTTTATCACTGAAATGTAGTAATAAATAGATATGACTGAGGTTACTAATCCAACTATTACTAATAAATATTGATGATTTGCCCAACCTGCAAAGAATAAGTATATCTTTCCAAAAAACCCTAGCATTGGAGGTAAACCTCCGAGAGATAGAAGACAAAGGCTTAAGCCTAATGTAATGAGAGGATCTTTTTGGTAAAGTCCTGAGTAATCAAGAATTCTGTCAGAACCAGTTCTTAGGGAGAAAAGTATTACACAAGAAAATGCACCCAAATTCATAAACAAATATGCAGCCAAATATAAAACAGCAGCTGATAAACCATCTTGTGTGCCAGATACTATTCCAATCATTACAAATCCGGCTTGTCCAATAGAACTGTAAGCTAGCATCCTTTTCATTGAGGTTTGAGCTAGAGCTACAACATTTCCTAGAGCCATGCTCAAAATGGCTAAAATGGTAAATAAAAGTTTCCATTCATCGTCAAATGAAGAGAATGTTGTGCTTAATATTCTTATTGCAAATGCAAAGCCCGCTGTTTTGGAACCAACAGATAAAAAAGCTACTACAGGTGTAGGTGAACCCTCATATACATCAGGAGTCCATTGATGAAAGGGAACCGCAGCAATTTTAAATGCAACTGTTGATAAGACAAATACAAGAGCAAGAGAAGTAATGAAGGATGGCTTATTGATAATCTCTAAACCTATTGTTGCTAAGTTTGTTGAACCACTTAACCCATAAAGGAAAGAGGATCCATACAAATAGACAGCAGCTGCAGCTGATCCAACAAGGAGGTATTTTAAGGCTGCTTCTGAACTTCTTGGATCTCTCTTGAGGTAACCAGAAAGTAAGTAGCTTGCTACTGATAAAGTTTCCAGAGATATAAATACACTAATAAGGTCAGTAGATCCACACAAAAGCATTGCTCCAAGGGTAGCCGAAAGAACTATCGCAGCAAACTCGCCAATAGGGCTACCACTTTGTTCTGTATAACGCCAACTTATAAGTAAAGATACTAGGGTTGATAAAGATATTATTGCTCTAAATGCGATTGCTAAATTATCTGAATTAAAGGACCCAAGGAATGCGCTTTCTACAGGATTACTCCATTGCAAGGCTAAACTAAGAAGAGAGCTACCAATTGATAAATAGCAAATTATTGGTGCCCATTTTGATGCAGTTTTTTCTCCAGCTAAATCTACAAGAAGTGTTCCAACAATACCTAGTAAAATAAAAGCCTCTGGAATAATGGCTTGAGCATTTAGATTAATTGTAAAGATTTCGTTGGGCACTTTATTAAATTGGATTAAATTAGATGTTTGATTGTAAGGGTCAAGGAGTTAATCTTAACTTGATTATAATTTGTGGGTATGATTTTTGAAATTTTCAGAAGAAATTACTTGAAAAAGCTTCAAATAATCATAATATGCCCTAACTGAACAAAAACACCAATTTTTGAAATAAACCTTGGATCACACACTTGTTATTGTTGAAAGTCCCACTAAAGCAAAAACTATAAGAAAGTTTTTGCCTTCTAATTATGAAGTTCTCGCTTCAATGGGACACGTAAGAGATCTTCCAAAAGGAGCTGCTGAAATACCTGCTGCGGTTAAAAAGGAAAAATGGTCAAGAATAGGAGTTAATACAACAGAAGATTTTGAACCACTTTATATAGTTCCAAAAGATAAGAAAAAAGTTGTTAAAGAGTTGAAAGATGCATTGAAAGGTGCGACCCAGCTATTACTGGCAACTGATGAAGATAGAGAGGGAGAGAGTATTAGCTGGCATCTCCTGCAAATACTTAAGCCTAAAATACCGACTAAGAGAATGGTTTTTCATGAAATTACAAAAAAGGCAATTAATAAAGCTTTAGATCAAACCAGAGAAATTGATATGGAACTTGTTCAGGCTCAAGAAACCAGAAGAATCTTGGATAGGCTTTTTGGATATGAATTATCTCCTTTACTTTGGAAGAAGGTGGCCCCCCGTTTATCTGCTGGTCGTGTTCAATCAGTTTCTGTAAGAC
The DNA here is from genome assembly GCA_003281525.1 of Prochlorococcus sp. AG-347-J06. Lineage (GTDB taxonomy): Bacteria > Cyanobacteriota > Cyanobacteriia > PCC-6307 > Cyanobiaceae > Prochlorococcus_A. The sequence continues at coordinate 21,176 of QCBT01000013.1, forward strand.
TTCTGGTTAGAAGAGAGAGAGAAAGAAGATCCTTTAAAAAAGCTAGTTACTGGGGAATTAAAGCTTCTCTAGTAAAAGATAATGTTACTTTCGAAGCTAAATTATTCAGTTTAAACGGTCAAAGAATTTCTAATGGTTCCGATTTCGATGAACAGACCGGCAAATTAAAACAAGGAAATAAATCTTTAATAATTGGGGAAGAAAAAGTAAATGAATTATTGAAGATTTTTTCCTCTGAGGATTGGTTAGTCTCAAAAATCGAAAAAAAACCATCCACTCGTAAGCCAGTTCCTCCATTTACAACTAGTACATTGCAACAAGAAGCAAACAGGAAGCTTCGCTTGTCTGCAAGAGAAACTATGAGATGTGCACAAGGGCTTTATGAGAGAGGTTTCATAACATATATGAGGACTGATTCGGTTCATCTTTCTGAACAAGCCACAAAAGCTGCAAGAGAATGTGTTAACTCTATGTATGGAAAAGAATATTTATCTAACTCACCAAGACAATTTAATTCAACTGCAAGAAATGTTCAAGAAGCACACGAAGCAATTAGGCCTGCAGGTGAGGTATTTAAAACACCAAAGGAAACTAATCTGACAGGTAGAGACTTGTCTCTTTACGATTTAATTTGGAAAAGAACTGTAGCTAGTCAGATGGCGGAAGCTAGGCTAACAATGATTAATGCTGAAATTAGTGTGGGGGATGGATTATTTAAATCGAGTGGGAAAAGTATTGATTTCCCAGGATTCTTCAGAGCTTATGTTGAGGGGAGTGATGACCCAAGTTCATCCCTTGAACAACAAGAAATTATTCTCCCAAACTTAACAACTGGTACATTTCTTGAAGTTTCTAGTAAAGAATCTACTTTTCATGAAACTAAACCGCCCGCAAGATATACAGAGGCTGCATTAGTTAAAGTTCTTGAAAAGGAAGGGATTGGAAGACCATCTACCTATGCAAGCATTATTGGGACAATTGTGGATAGAGGTTATGCAAATATATCTTCCAATACTTTGGCGCCAACGTTTACAGCTTTTGCTGTTACCGCTCTATTAGAAGAACATTTTCCTGATTTGGTTGATACTACTTTTACTGCAAAAATGGAATCTTCATTGGATGAAATATCTTCAGGTAATCTTGAGTGGCTACCATACTTGGAGACTTTCTATAAAGGTAAAAATGGTCTGGAGGTAAAAGTTCAGAAAACAGAGGGTGATATTGATGGTAAAGCTTATAGACAAGTTGATTTCAAAGACCTTCCTTGCGTAGTCAGAATAGGGTCAAACGGGCCTTGGCTAGAGGGTACAAAAATTGATGAATCTGGTAATGAAATTCAGGCGAAAGGTAATCTTCCAATGGATATTACTCCTGGAGATTTAGACATAAAGCAAGTTGATCAAATTTTAAGTGGCCCTTCAGATCTTGGCACTGATCCAAAAACTGGGGAAAAAGTCTTTTTAAGATTTGGACCTTATGGACCTTACGTACAATTGGGAAATAATGATCAAGATAAAGCTAAACCAAGAAGAGCTTCATTACCCAAAGAGTTGAAAACTGATGATCTAACTCTAGATGAGGCTCTCGTACTTTTAAGTTTGCCTAGGTTGTTAGGAGTGCATCCTGAAGGAGGATTTGTTGAGGCTGATAGAGGAAGATTTGGACCTTATATTAAATGGATTAAAAATGAAAACGAATCTGAAAACAGATCCTTAAAGAAAGAGGATGATGTTTTTACAGTTGATATAAATCGAGCATTAGAAATTCTTGCGATGCCAAAAATGGGTAGAGGTGGTCAAGAAGTACTTAAAGACTTTGGAAAACCGAGAGAATTTAAAGAAAAAATCCAAATACTAAATGGAAGATATGGAGTCTATTTAAAATGTGGTAAAACTAATGTTTCAATTGCCAAAGATACTGATATAGAAAAAATCACCATAGATGATGCTGTATCTCTTTTAGAAGAAAAACTAAAAGATAAAAAAGGATCTATTTTAAAAAAAACAAAGATGAGTAATAAAAAAACTACAAGGAAAAAGAAAAGTTAGAAAAATATGATTTTAAAAAAAAAGGAATTTTTTTTATTAATTTTTTTAATTTTCTTACAATCATGTTCTGGAGGAATGATTGGAAATTTTCTTGAAAGAAGTTTTAATGATTTAGAAAAAACAAGCCAAAATCAAGATTTACAAAATAACTTAGTAGATAAAAAAATTGTAGAAAAAGAAAATAAAGAAATTGATTATAAAAAAAATAAAATAATTAAAAAATTAGAAAAATCAAAAAGTGTTCTAGAAAATAAAAAAGATACAAATTTAGAAAAAGAAAACAAAGAAATTGATTATAAAAAAAGTAAACAAATTAAAAAAGTAGAAAAGCCAAAAAATGTCCAAGAAAATAAAAAGGATATAAATTTAGAAAAGATACCAAAACAAAAAAATAAAAAAATTAAAAAGTCTATAAGAAAAAGAAATATTGATCTTCAATCTTACAAAATAATATTCATCTTAAAAGATGTAGATCCAAAAGATCCTACTGAAGAATTAAGTTCCATATTAAGTAATTCTGAGGTAAATTTTGAAATAGAAAAGATTGAACGTATCTTAGATTCAAAAAATAAAAGTATGAATAAAAATTAATTAAAAATATTTAATAAAAAATGAAAATAACAACAAAAAATGAAGCATTAAATATTGTCGAGACCTCTTATTTAGCATCTCTTTCGTCTTTATTATGGGTTGCATTATATTACTTACCAATTGGTGGAGCTTTATTAAGGTTGATTTTACCTCTCCCAATGATCCTACTGCATTTGAGAAGAGGTACTAAAACTGCATTGGAGGGACTCCTAATACAATTTCTACTTTTATTCATAATTATGGGTCCTATTAGAGGTACTTTATTTTTATTCCCTTATGGGATCTTGGCTTTTTGGTTGGGCTGGTGTTGGTTTAGAGAAAAAAGTTGGAGATTTAGTTTATCTGTAGGAGTTATTATTGGAACCCTTGGCTTTTTTCTACGAGTAATAGCATTATCTACCTTGGTTGGTGATAATCTTTGGGTGTTAATTACTAGAGCAAGTTATGGTCTACTAGAAAAATTCATTGGATTATTTAATTTACCTTTTTCCCCCTCAATTTTAAGTATCCAATTGGGTGCAATTTTTTTAATAATTTTTCAAGAAATAGTATATATTTTAACGATACATGTAGTTGCATATTCTCTGTTTCCAAGATTTAAATTAAATATCCCAGATCCTCCAAGATTATTAAATAGCTTAGTTGATTTAAATAATTGAAAAAAAGTAAAAATGTATAGTAAAGAATTAGGAATTATTTTTTTTGGTAATGAATCCAATAAAAAAAGACAACTTAGTAAGATAGAAATACTGAAAAAGAATATTAATAATTTAAAAATATTTCTTGTTATTGCAGGCACTAATACATCTCAAATTCCAGGGATTTCCGCTGCAGGTCTTAATGCAAAATCAAGGAGAACAACTGCGCTCGCAGATGCCGAATTTTTGCTTGAGGGTGCTTCAAAAGATCATAAATATAAATTACCTCTCCTTAATGCAGGAGTTACTCCTGCTCTAATCAGTCATGTTTGTTCAAAGCTTATTAATATTTATCCAGTTATTGTTCCTCTGGGAATAGAAGCAAAGCCTTATTTTAATCATTTGGTTGTAGAAGATAGAGATTTGGGCCCATCAAATTGTCTTACTACTGGTAAATCGATGACTAAGGAGAGAGTTTTAAATCTCTATGAAAAAGGTCTTGCGATAGGAAAATCTTTAAAACAACCAGTTTTAATTTCTGAATCTGTACCGGGGGGGACCACAACTGCTCAGGCAGTAATGGAAGCTTTTGGGTTGAAGGTGTCTAATTTAGTAGGGAGTAGTTTATTTAAAGCTCCCAGAGAACTGAGAAGACAAGTAATTAAAAGAGGACTTTTCAATGCAAATTTCAAGGCAAATTTCGACTCTTTTGATGCTGTCGCGGCGGTAGGTGATCCTTTCCAAGCTTTTGCAATGGGTCTATTAATTGGTTCAAGGTTAGCAAAACAACCTGTAATATTATCAGGCGGAAGTCAGATGCTAGCAGTCATTTTGCTTGTATTAGAATTCTTAGATAAAAAAAATAAACATGAATTTATTGAAGATGTTTTTATTGCGACAACTGGGTGGCTTGTTAAAGATAATTCTCTAAATGATTTAGTAAATATTATTAATGAAAAATATGATGTCAAATTATTAGGTTTAGCAAGTCCTTTAAATTTTAAATCATCAAAATACAAAGAATTGAAGGATTATGAATTAGGTCATGTTAAAGAAGGTGTAGGTGCTGGTGGAATATCATTGCTTGCTTTCTTAGATGGATTTAAAAATGAAGAAATAGTTTCATTGTGTCAACAAAATCTGGAAATGATGAAGGCCCTAGGTCAAATTTCTTTAGAGAAGGATTGCTGAATGTTTTCAAAATTTGCAACTAGAAGAGAATTTTTAAATTGTGGCAAGCTTTCGCTTTTATTTCTCTTAAACTCTTGCAGTAATCTTCCTAATAAAGTAAAAATTGCATTACAAAAATCTTTTTATCCAGAATCTCTCACAGATTCGATTCCAAAAGATTGGAAGCAGGAAAAAATTAGTTTTGAAAATATTCGGCTTCAAAAAACTAGTAACATAATTTTTAATTCTGACTTTATTTTAATAAACGATGGATGGATTAATAGTATAGATTTTACAGAATTCGAAGAAATAAATGTATATCCACTGATCGAAAATTTGGATAAGAGATCGATAGATTTTTTGGGAAGTTTTGATCAAAATCAGAGAAGTAAATTATTTCCTTTAGGCGTAGTACCGTATACAATCATCATTAAAAATAATAAAGAATTAATAAATTCAGCAAGAACTTCTTGGGATTTTCTCCTTTCTAAAAAATTAACTGGGAAAATTATTTTTCCACAAAGTCCCAGAATAATATTATCAATTGCTCAAAAAATTAATTCATCTAATTCTTTAAAAAAACTCAAAAGCCAAGCAATGTTATTTGATGATAAAAATATGCTCAATTGGTTGATTAATTCTGATGCTTGTGTCGCAATAGTTCCTTATAGTCTATGCACAAAATATTTAAAAATAGATCCAAGGCTTTCTTTAGTTTTTCCAAGCCAAGGCGTACCTTTGATGTGGCATTTTCTACTTAGTCGATCAAATCGAAATAATTCAATATTAATTAAATGGATTAAATCTTTAGAAAATAAATCAATAGTAGATAAATTAGTAAGCCAGGGTTGGTATCTACCATTCAATAGTGATTATTTGCAAAGTAAATATAAATCCGAGATGTTCCCCATCTCAGTACCTTCTGAGGAATGTTGGAAAAATAGTTGGTCTTTCCCTGTCCTAACAAATGAACAAAAAGTTAATCTTAAAAATTTCTGGAATGAGTCTTTAACCCCATAATCTTTTTGTCGGATTTTCGATTAATAAGTTATGGGTTTCTTTTAATAAATTTGGTATATCTAATTTACTAGGACATTTAGGAACACATTCATTACATTCTTGACAAAATGAGGAATTTTTTTCTTCCCACCAGTGGCCAGCTTTTCCTATTAAATTGTACCTTTCTTTTGAAAATTCTAATTGGCCATAACCAATAGATATATTCCTTAAACGAAGTATTTCTGGAATAGGTACCTCATTTGGACATGGAAGACAGCATCTGCATTGTTCACATTTGGTTGAGTTTAATTTTTCATTAGCAACTTCCTGAATTTTATCCAGAGCGCCTTTTTCAAGTTTTGTAAGCTTTTTGAAGGAGTTTCTAAGTTTATGCGCAAATTCAAAATCTTTTTTATTTGTTGCCCCCAAGGACAAAGTTGTAATTCCTTTTGCCAATAAAAATCTATATGCTAATTCTAATGGATGAAAAGGCTTAGAGGCCTCTAATAAAATATCACTTGGAGAATATAATCTACCGCCTTTATCAGCAGGCGATATTGCTAATACTCCCATACCTTTTTTTATAGCTTCCTCTGCCAAAGTAATTTTAGATTGATCTAAATAATGCAAATGTAGACTACAAAAACTAAAAACTTCACAATTAATTGCATCTTTAATTAGTGAATAACTTCCGTGTGAACTAAAACCAACTTGATCAACAAGTCCCTTCTCAAGAATCCATGATATGAATTTCTTACCCTCTCCAGCTAGAACCCAATCTAGATGTTGTTTTAGGTTTAGTCCATGAATTGCAAGATTATTAATTTTCTCGCGATTTAAATTTTTAAGAGAATTTTGAAAATTATTTTTTAAAAATTCAAAATCACCCTTTGGTAAAATTTTGGTAGTAATCACCCAATTTTTTTCTTTTATATTCTCTTCTATTTCTAGTTTTTTTATTGAATTTCCAATAAGTGATTCAGCATTACCATAAGAAGGTGCTGTTTCTATGTGATTAATTCCTACATAATATGCATTTTTTATTATCCTATACATTTTTTCGAGACTTTCAGTTGCGCGCATTGTCCCTAAAGTGAATAAGCTCACTTTCGCCCCTCTACCGAATGATCTTTTTTGTGAATTAATAATCATCTAAATATGATCAATTTCTTTTTATTTACTCTTTAATTTATTTATACTTGAAAATGATTTAAAGTAAATTAAAGTAAATACAAAATTTTGTAAAAATATTTTTCTTAAATCTATGTTCACAGGAATAATTCAATCAATTGGAAAACTAAAACCAAAAAAAAATATTTTAGAAATTGAAATTCTTGATAACTTATTTGATATGGCTATCGGTGATAGCATAGCTGTTGATGGCATTTGTTTGACAGTTAAAGAGATTTTTCAAAATAAATTTACTGTTGATGTTAGTGAGGAAACATTGAAAAAAACAACTTTAGGAGTAAAATCGAACCTGAATCAAATTGTTAATTTGGAGCCCGCTCTTAGGGTGTCTGATCGTCTAGGAGGGCATATAGTCAGCGGGCATGTTGATGGCCTTGGAACAGTTGAGAATATAGAAAAATTAGAGAAATCTTGGCTTTTATCAATAAAGTGGAAAAATAATAATTTTTCAAAATATGTAGTTAATAAAGGCAGTATTTGTGTAAATGGTATAAGTCTTACGATTGCAAAATATGAGCAGGAAGGAGAAATATTTACTAATGCGATAATTCCTCATACTTGGCACAACACAAATCTGAATAAATTAAATGTCGGTGACAGCGTAAACCTTGAGGCAGATGCACTAATTAAATATGTTGAGAAATTACTTTTATTTAATAAAAATAGTAATCAAGATTTATCTTCAAATAATATTTCTTCGGAGTGGCTTAAAGAAAACGGTTGGTAAAATATATTTCTTTAATTTAATGGAATCAAATAAATTGTTTTTGACTCTTTTTTAAGATCGATTTTAAATTCCTGACCAGGTTCTAGACCTAGTTTTTTGGTGTAGGCATGACCAATTAATAGGTTCCCATTGCCATGAACTTTAGTTTTGAATTCGGTCTGTCTGCCTCTTGAAGCTCTATTACCATTTTTGCCCTGACGTCCATTTCCTATTTTGTAACCCTTAGCTTCGATAAGCGCCCTGTAAAAACTTTTTCTTAAGATTCTTCCGCTAGGACCTACGTAACCACAACCTTTCGCTATCTCATCTTCAGATTTTTTACTTAATAATTTTGCTTTTTTAAGAAGTTCCTTTCCTTCAAGCATTATCTGACAAATTTCTAACTATATATTCTTACTAAAAAGGAGAACTGTGGCAATATAAATTAATAAAAAATATATTTAATTTTTCAAATTAAGTTTTTATAAAAGATACAAAATAATAAATAAAATAACCCATATTCCATCTACAAAATGCCAGTATAATTCAACAGCTTCCAATGGGAACATATTTTGACTAGTTAATCTTCCACCATTGATTCTCGATTGCCAAGCAATAATTAAAATCATTAAAGTGCCTAAAGTAACATGTAATCCATGAAAACCAGTAAGTGCATAAAAAGTACTTGCAAATAAATTATCGGTTAATCCAAAAGGTAAATGAAAATATTCAAATAATTGACATATTAAAAATACAATTCCAAGAAAAGCAGTAAAAAACAACCATTTTTGGGAATCAGAGTTTTTATCTTTTAAAAGTGCTTTACCTGCTTTATGGAAAGTTGCACTACTAACAAGTAATAAAATTGTATTGAGTGTAGGTATTGGTAGTTCTAATTCATAAATAGCACCATCAGGTAATGGATTTACTGCTTTATAAGTTAAATAAGCAGCAAAGAATCCAGCAAAAGTCATTCCGTCCGCAATTAGGAAAGTTATAAGACCAAACATTCTGAAGTCTTCATGTGTTTCATTAACTTCAGAATTATTGTTTTGAATTTCTTTTGAGCTATCTAGTGTTGTCATAAGTTTTTATTGTTATTCAGAAATTTCTTTACCATAACCATAAGGTTCTTTAACTAATGGAGCTTCTCCTTCCCAATTTTCAACAGGAGGTGGAGAAGATGTTAACCATTCAGGTGTAAGAGCATTCCAAGGGTTATCTCCAGCATCTTTTCCATTTCTCACACTAAGGAATACATTTATTAAAAAAGGAATTGTACTTATAGCCATCAAAAGAGCTCCAAGGCTACTAATTTGATTGACGAACTGGAATTGAGGATCATATTCTGCAACTCTTCTTGGCATTCCATTTAAACCGAGCCAATGTTGAGGAGCAAAGCACAAGTTAAATCCAATAAAGGTAATAATAAAATGTACAATTCCTAACTTTTCATTGAGCATTTTTCCAGTTACTTTGGGGAACCAATGGTAAATTGAAGAGAAAATAATAAAAACAGTGCCTCCATAAACTATGTAATGAAAATGGGCTACAACGAAATAAGTATCATGTACGTGAATATCGAAAGGTACCTGTGCCAAAGCAACTCCTGTAATACCTCCAAAAACAAAATTTATAATAAATCCACAAGAGAATAACATTGCACTATTGATGGAAATTTTACCTCCCCATAATGTTGCAACCCAATTGAAAAATTTTATACCCGTCGGAACAGCAATAAATGCTGTGGCGATAGTAAAAAATAATCTCATCCAAGGGGGCGTTCCACTCGTAAACATGTGATGCGCCCAAACAACTAAACCTAAAACTACAATCCCCATTATTGAAAAAACCATTGTTGTATATCCAAAAAGTGGTTTTCTAGCATGTACAGGAAGTATTTCACTAACTAAACCAAAGGCAGGAAGGACCATAATGTATACAGCTGGATGAGAATAAAACCAAAATAAATGCTGATAAACTACGACGTTGCCACCTAAAACAGGATTGAAAAAACCTGTATTAGCGATGATATCGAAGCTAAGTAGAATCAAAGTGCCTGCTAAAACAGGAGTTGACAAAACAACTAATAGACTTGTCCCTAGCATTGCCCAACAATACATTGGCAATTGCATAAGTTTTAATCCTGGCCTTCTTAATTTGATAATGGTTGCGATAAAGTTTATTCCACCAAATATAGAACTGCCTCCAAGTAATAGAACGCTCAGAATCCAAATAATTTGTCCTGATTGAGGAGTAGTTATGCTCAAAGGAGGATAAGCCGTCCATCCAGCCTGAGCAGCACCCTCAACAAAATAGCTTGCTACCAGCATCAAACCTGAAGGAGGAATTAACCAAAAAGCTACAGCATTCAATCTTGGGAATGCCATGTCTCTAGCACCTACATAAAATGGAATTAAATAATTTCCAAAAGCACCGTTAACTACAGGGACTATCCATAGGAAAATCATTATTGTTCCATGTAGCGTTAAAACTTGGTTATATACATCTCTGGGCATAAAGTCAGACATCGGACTAGCAAGTTCAATTCTTATAGCGCTAGCTAAGGTTCCTCCTATTAAATAGAAAAGAAAACCGCAGACTAAGTATTGTATCCCAATTACTTTATGATCAAGGCTAAAACTAAAGTATCTAAGCCAGCCTTTGGGTTGAAGACTTTCATTATTAGTTTTTTGTGGATCAATTGATATTGTCATAAATTTACCTCTGGTTTTTTATTTTTGTTAAACCATTCGTTGTAATCAGATTCTTCTTCAACAATTATGGAGGCTCTCATTCCTCCATGATATGGACCACATAATTCTGCGCAAATTATCGGGTATTTTCCTACTTTTGTTGGAGTGAAATTTAGTATAGTCGGTTGTCCAGGAATAATATCCTGTTTAATTCTGAACTCTGGTACCCAAAAAGCATGAATCACATCTTTGGATTCCATTTTCATTGATACTTTTTGATCAACAGGAACGTGTAGTTCTCCTGATATGAAATTGCCCTTGGGATAATTGAATAGAAATGCAAATTGCATAGCTGAAACTTCAATTGATAAATTATTTATGGCTATTTCATTATCAGATGTTTGACTTATTCCAGCCCAAATTTTTTCAGTATTAGCACTCATCATTTCGTGGTTATGATTTAGTTCTTTCATCCCTCCCATTCGATCGTAAATGTTGTAGCTGTATAAACCTATTAATAAAACAATTATTGAAGGGATAATTGTCCACACAATTTCTAAGCTTAAATTTCCCTCTAAAGCTATCCCATCGCCTATCTGATCATTTCTTTTTCTAAACTTAAATAAGCTATATATAACAGCTATTGTCATTCCTATAAAAATGATTAATCCAATGATGAAAAGAATTCTAAAGAGTTCATCGTAAATTGGTGCATTAATACTTGCTTCAGCTGGGAGCAAATTTACATTAAAACCAATCCAAAAAGATATAGCAAAAACGAGGGAAATAATTAGTATTAAATAAAAGTTTTTATTTAACAATTGATCTCTAAAAATTTGTATTTATATCCTTAAGTTATTCATTTTTTTTTATTTCGCATCCTTTGTTAAAAGAAAAACATTTAAATTCACAACTTCTTAAGATTTATGAAATAAAAGGCGTATTATTAATAACTTTTTAGAGTTAATTGTCAGGGAAAAAAGATTAAATTAGTAAATTATTTTTTAAATTAAACATATTAATTTTTAATTAATGTTTGGTTTTTAAATCTAATTTATTATGCAAAATAATAGGTTTTGTCCATTTGATTAATAACCAATTATATAAATCAAAATATCTGACAATTTTTAAAAGGTTGGGAAGTCATAGTGTACTCGCACTCATTGCACTAATCGTAATTGGAGGTGCTACTAGAGTTATGGAGGCTGGACTTGCCTGTCCAGATTGGCCATTATGTTATGGATCTTTTTTGCCTTTTAATCATATGAACCTAAGAGTATTTCTAGAGTGGTTTCATCGTCTAGATGCTTTTCTGGTTGGAATATTAATTCTTTTTAAATTTGCCCTTTCAATTATTTGGAAAGATGAAATTCCAAATTGGTTACCTAAAACTTATTCACTATTACTTTTTCTCGTTATTGTCCAAGGATCTTTTGGAGCTTTAACAGTAATAAACTTGCTTGATTCATATATTGTTACTGGCCATCTTTTAATAGCTTTTCTACTTCTCATCACAACAATTTCAATAAATCAAAATTTAGAAAATGACTATAAAGAAGAGTCATTAATTTGGTGGAGATTTTTATTGTTTTTTCCTCTTTTTCTTACTCTTATTCAATCTTTTATTGGAGTAAGACTTTCATCAACCTGGTCAGCACATATTTGTTTATCTTTTAATAAACAATGTCTAATTCTAAATACTCATAAATTATTTGCTTTCCCAATTGCTTTTTCAATTCTATTGATTATTGCTACTGCAATTTATAAGAGAAGTTTGCTAAATGCAAATTGGAAATATCTCTCAGCACTTATTTTTCTATTGTTTTCCCAAATTGCTTTGGGTGTTTTAAGTCTTAAAACAAATTTGAATGAACCTATTTTTATTATCCTTCATCAACTTAACGCCTCTTTATTTATTGCGATATTAACAACATTAATTTTTAGAAATCCTTTTGCCAAAAAAGGTCTAAACCACTCCCTAAATTCTCAAATGGTTGGTATCAATTCATGAACAGTAGTAACTTAGAAAACTTGAACTATAAATCTTCAATTAGGGATGAAGTTGTACCTTCAAGAAAAAAAATAACTTTGCCGCCTTGGCTTGAAGTAGCAAAACCCAGATTAATCCCACTTTTACTGGCAACAACTTTGGGGGGAATGGCTTTAACTGAAGAATGGCCTTTGTCTTCACCGAAACTCATCTGTACTTTAGGAGGCGGAGCTTTGGCAGCAGCAGCAGCAGGAGCTCTTAATTGCTTGTGGGAAATGGAATTAGATAAAAGGATGACAAGAACTAGCAAAAGAGCCTTGCCAGCAGGAAAGTTGTCATCTGAGACTGTATTTTTAGCTGCCGTATCATGTACTTTGGCAGCTTCGATGCTTTTAGTAAGTGGTGTAAATTATTTGGCTGCGGGATTAACTCTTCTTGGTTTATTTAGCTATGTAATTTTATATACAGTTATTTTGAAACCTCGTACAACAAAAAATATTGTCTTCGGAGGAGTTGCTGGTGCGATACCACCTTTAGTTGGAGCATCTGCTGCTACAGGGCATGTAGGACTTAGTGGTTGGTGGTTGTTTGGTTTAGTAATGTTATGGACCCCAGCTCATTTTTGGGCACTTGCAATTTTGTTGAAGGATGATTACGCATCTGTTGGTATTCCTATGCTCCCTTCTGTTAAAGGATCTGTATTTACTGCTAAAGCGATTTCTCGTTATGGATGGGCAACAATTTTAATGAGTATTATGGGAGTTTTTGCCTTACCTGAAGGGGGTCTTTTATACGGAATTATGTTATTGCCATTTAATGGAAGACTTTTGCAATTAATAAATGAATTAAAGAAATCTCCTGATGATCTTTCAAGAGCAAAGTCTCTCTTTAGGTGGTCTATTCTCTATATGTTTGGTATTTGTCTTTTGTTATTAATTTCCAGAACCCAACTATCTGTAGAATTTGAGCAGCAATCTATGCAAATATTTTTATCTATAGTATCCCTGCTTAGTAATTAAATTAGATGTAAAATGTTTTTTAAGTAAATTGCAAGTTTGATGAATTATATAAAAGTAAAAGGGCTTTCAAAATCTTATTCTGATATCAAGGCATTAAAAAATTTATCGATAGAAATTGAAGCTGGCACATTATTCGGAATACTAGGCCCAAATGGTGCTGGCAAATCAACACTAATAAAAATACTTGCTACTTTAATAGAGCCTGATAGTGGAGAAGTTTTTATAAATAATATTAATCTGATAAAAAATTCAAGGAAAATTAGAGAATTAATTGGTTATGTTGCCCAAGACATTGCACTTGATAAAATATTAACTGGACGAGAGCTTTTGGATTTTCAATCAGATTTATATCACATCAACAAAAATAAAAAATTTGAAAGGATAAATAAATTAATAAATCAATTAGAAATGAATGATTGGATTGATCGTAAGTGCGGAACTTATTCAGGAGGAATGAAAAGAAGAATAGATCTGGCAGCAGGACTTTTACATTTGCCCCAAGTATTAATTTTGGATGAACCTACAGTTGGTTTAGATATTGAAAGTAGAAATATTATATGGCAACTTTTGAAAGATTTGAGAAATAATGGAATGACCATTATTTTAAGTAGTCACTATCTTGATGAAATAGATAAATTGGCAGACAGATTAGTGATAATTGATGATGGAAGAGTTATAGCAAAAGGGACTCCTTCAGAGCTCAAAAATAAATTAGGAGGAGATAGAGTAACTTTGAAAGTAAGAGAATTTAGTAATCAGGAAGAAGCAAATAATATATCTAAAATTTTATCTTCAATAGATGGAATTAGTCAGATTATCATAAATGAAGCTCAAGGTTTCTCGATAAATTTCGTAGCAGATAAGCAAAAAGATTTACTTACGAAGCTAAAAGTGGAATTGGCTTTCTCAAAGTTTGAAATTTTTTCTCTTACCCAAAGTCAGCCAAGCTTGGATGATGTATATCTTCAGGCAACTGGAAAAACATTATTGGATGCTGAAATTTCTATGGCAGGCAAAAGAGACCTAAAAAAAGAATCAAAGCAATCCATGCGATAAAAAAAACTTTTGGTTAACTCACTATAATGGATACTAATTACTGCTAATTATGGAATTAAAACAGTATAATTTATTTTTTTTATATCAAGAAACATTTGCCTTAACAAAGAGATTATTTATTCAATTAAAAAGAAGACCATCAACTCTTTTAGCAGGAATATTACAACCAATAATTTGGCTTTTTTTATTTGGGGCATTATTCTCTAAAGCTCCTGAAGGTTTTTTACCAGGTGTTGATTCTTATGGGAATTTTTTAGGAGCAGGACTTATTGTTTTTACTGCTTTTAGCGGAGCCCTAAACTCTGGTCTTCCTTTAATGTTTGATAGAGAGTTTGGATTTCTTAATAGATTACTTGTGGCTCCTTTAACCAGTAGATTATCCATAGTTTTATCTTCTTTTTTTTACATAACAATCTTGAGCTTTGTTCAGAGCATTGTAATAATGATTGTTTCATACATTTTGGGTTATGGATGGCCCAACTTATATGGTTTAGGAATTGTATTTGCCACACTAATTTTATTAGTTCTTTTTGTGACATCAATAAGTTTATGTTTAGCTTTTGTTTTGCCGGGACATATTGAATTAATAGCTCTTATATTCGTAATAAATTTACCTCTTCTATTTGCGAGTACTGCTTTAGCTCCAATCTCTTTTATGCCAAATTGGCTGGGCTGGTTAGCTTCATTAAATCCATTAACTTTTGCTATTGAACCTATTAGGACTGCCTATACACAAACTATGGATTTAGAATTAGTGGCTTTACATGCCCCATATGGTGATTTAACTTGTAAGAGTTGTATCTCAATTTTATTTTCTTTAACAGTTTTTTCCTTGATTATTATAAGGCCTCTGTTAAATAGAAAGTTAAATTAGAAATTTTATGCTTTTAAAAAATCATTTAATAGAAGTTTTTAAACAAGCTTCTTTAGAACATAATTTTGTGATTAAAGAAAATGTTGTTATTAAGTGGGTCCATAGATTTGGGATTGATTCATTAAATGATTTATTAATCCATAGTTCACTACAAAAAGAAAATCAAGATCATATATCTTTAATTGATGAAATGCATGAAGAAAATCAAGATCATATATCTTTAATTGATGAAGTGCATGAAGAAAATCAAGAACAAATTAAGCTTGAATTATCAAAAACTTTTGAAAATATTGAAGAAACAAAGATGGAATTAAATGGCCTGGAAACTGCTAGAAGCAATAAAATATCTAGCAAAAATGAAAATTCTAATAAAATATATCAATTTAGTGAAACCCCAAAATTACCCCTACCTTATATTAAAAATTTAAGAAAGTGGATTAACAACGATAAAAAAGCTAGTTAGCTTTTACATCATACCTGGCATTCCCATGCCACCCATTCCTGGCATTCCCATGCCACCCATTCCTGGCATTCCCATGCCACCCATTCCTGGCATTCCCATGCCACCCATTCCTGGCATTCCCATGCCACCCATTCCTCCCATTCCCATGCCACCCATTCCTGGCATTCCCATGCCACCCATTCCTGGCATTCCCATGCCACCCATTCCTGGCATTCCCATGCCACCCATTCCTGGCATTCCCATGCCACCCATTCCTGGCATTCCCATGCCACCCATTCCTGGCATTCCCATGCCACCCATTCCTGGCATTCCCATGCCACCCATTCCTCCCATTGGATCTCCACCTGGTCCTCCAGGGGCTGCGGCTTCAGGTTCTGGTATGTCCGCCATCGCAACTTCTGTTGTGAGGAGCATAGCCGCAATAGATACTGAATCTTGAAGAGCTAATCTTATTACTTTGGTTGGATCTAATATTCCTGAATCTTTTAAATCCTCATATTGTCCTGAATTAGCATTAAAGCCTTTGTTAAGCCTTTGAATTTCAGCGACAACTACATCACCATTAAAACCAGCATTTTTTGCTATTTGTTTGGTAGGTTCCAAAAGGGCTTCTTTAACTATATTTATTCCTGTTCTTAAATCATCTGAAGATGTTTCGCTTAATTTTAAAAGGTCATTTGATATTTCAATTAAAGTTTGTCCTCCTCCAGAAACAACACCCTCTTCAATAGCAGCTTTCGTAGCATTAAGGGAATCTTCAATTCTCAACTTTTTATACTTCATCTCTGTTTCTGTAGCAGCTCCTACTTTGATAAGAGCTACTCCTCCGGCTAGTTTGGCTATCCTTTCATTAATTTTATCTTGATCATACTCAGATTCAGTTATATTAACTTCTCTCTTTAATTTCTCTACTCGAGCTTTAACTAAATCTTTAGTGTCTTCGAAGGCAACAATTGTAGTTTTATCCTTTGTGATAGTTATTTTTTTTGCTTTGCCTAAATCATTAATCGATACTTTATCAAGTGTCATCGATTTATCTTCGCTAATTAACTTAGCCCCTGTAAGAATTGCAATATCTTCGAGGGCGGCTTTTCTTCTCTCACCAAATAACGGAGCTCTTACGGAAGCTACATTTAAAATTCCACTATTCTTATTCAAGACCAGAGTGGTTAAAGCCTCTCCTTCGATATCTTCAGCAAGAATTAGAAAAGGTGAGCCTGACTTCTGAATTTCTTCAAGTATTGGAACTAAATCAACTAAAGTTGATATTTTTTGATCAGTTATTAATATTTTAGGATTTTCAAGTTCACAAACTTGTCTTTCTTGGTCTGTTACGAAATATGGAGAACTATAACCTCTATCAAAAGACATACCTTCAGTTATATCTAATTCTGTTTCTAGTGATTGAGATTCTTCGACAGTTATTACACCATCTGAAGTAACAATATCCATTGCTTTCGAAATTATAGATCCAATTTCTTCATCGCCTCCAGCACTAACTGTTGCAACTTTTTGGATATCAGAACCATTTAATGAAATACTTTTGGAACTTAATTTTTCTAAGACAAAAGCTAGGCCTGCCTCCATACCTTTTTTCAACTCCATAGGGTTGGCGCCAGAAGCAATATTTTTTAATCCCTCCTGAACCATCTTCTGAGCCAAAATGGTTGCTGTTGTTGTTCCATCACCAGCACTCTCTTTTGTCTTGGAGGCAACTTGTTCTATTAATTTCGCACCTAAATTAGAAATTGGGTTTTCAATCTCGATCTCTTTAGCAACTGTAGATCCATCTCTTACAATGTCTGGTGAACCAAATTTCTTTTCTATTACAACGTTTTTTGCCTTGGGCCCAATAGTAACCTTTACCGCATTAGCTACAAAATTAACACCTTTTTCTAGCGCTTCTCTTGATTCATTAGAAAAACTTAACTGTTTAGCCATGTTTGCTCGATCTTTTGTCTTATTCTAATCTCCCATAGAATCATTTTTAAGGGATATTTAATTAAGTGGGGAAAGCCGAATTTCTTTTAATAGGACATACAAATTAACTCAAATAAGAGTATCTTTAAGTTATGGAAGAAACAAATAATCTTATTTTTACTCTTACAGCAATCCTCGCTATTGCTATGACACTAATATACTTTCCTTTAAGATTTTTCTTAACATTAACTGCTAGAAGTCGAAGACTAAAACTTTTACAAAAAATTAGAAGGTTGAGAGATGAATTAGGCCAGCCTTATGAAAGTACATAACTAAATACTCATACCCCCGTCTATACTGATTGTCTGTCCTGTAATGTAACTTCCTGCATCACTTGAAACTAAGAATGATACTAAGTTTGCAATTTGAGTACAACTTCCTAATTTCCCTAAAGGGATAACTTTAATTATCTCTTCCGTATTAAGTTTTTCAGTCATTTCTGTTTCTATAAAGCCTGGAGCTATTGCATTTACGTTTATACCTCTTGAAGCAAATTCTTTAGCACAAGTTTTGGTGAATCCAATAACTCCAGCTTTAGCTGCAGAATAATTTGCTTGACCGGGATTACCAATTATTCCAACAACAGATGAAATATTTACGATACTACCACTTCTTTTTTTCATCATAAATTTTGAAGCATATTTTGTACAAAGAAAAACCCCTTTTAAGTTTGTATTTAATACATCATCCCATTGTTCCGATTTCATTCTCATCAATAGTCCATCTCTAGTAATACCAGCATTGTTAATAAGAATATCAATGGAACCATTAATTTTTATGATTTCTTCAAAAGCTGAACTGACAGAATCCTCTCTTGATACATCAAATTTTAATTTATGAGCTTTACCTCCCGAATTTTTTATTGAATTTACAACTTCTTCAGCTTTTTCATCAGAAGAAGAGTAATTAATAAAAACTTCTGCTCCTAAGCGGCTTAGTTCTAAAGCAATTTCTTTACCAATTCCTCTGCTAGCGCCAGTGATTAAAGCAACTTTGCCTGATAATGAATCTGTATTGTACATTATGAAATTTTATAATTTTCAATCGTAATACTATTTGTGTAAAGATATTGCTTTTATTTATAATTGTCTAGAAAATATTAAGTCCTTCTATTGTGCACTTTTTAATACCAGCTGCAGGGAGTGGTAGCAGAATGAAAGCTGGAAAAAATAAATTACTTATTGATTTAGAGGGAGAGTCTTTGATTTATTGGACACTTAAATCTGTATTTTCTGCAAGCTCAACAAACTGGGTTGGAATAATTGGGCAACCGAAAGATAAAAACTTATTACTAAATTCAGCTAAGGATTTTGCCCATAAAGTTCATTGGATTAATGGTGGCTACACAAGACAACAGTCAGTTTTTAATGGTTTAAAAGCGTTACCAAAAGATGCTGAAAAAGTTTTAATACATGATGGCGCTAGATGTCTAATTAATCCTGAATTGATAGACCTTTGTGCCAAGCAATTAGATGAAAATGAAGCTGTAATTTTAGCTACAAAGGTAACAGACACTATAAAGATTGTTGATAATGAAGGTTTCATTAAAGAAACACCAGACAGAAATTATTTATGGGCAGCGCAAACTCCTCAGGGCTTTTTAGTAGATAGATTAAAAAAAGCTCATAAGATGGCAATTGATAAAAACTGGAAAGTCACAGATGATGCTTCTCTATTTGAAATGCTTAATTGGAAAGTGAAGATTATTGAAGGAACTTATTCAAATATAAAAATTACATCCCCTATAGATTTGAAAATAGCAAAACTTTTTGTGAAGAACTCCTAGTTAAAAAGTTTT
>QCBT01000014.1 GCA_003281525.1 Prochlorococcus sp. AG-347-J06
GAAGCAGATCTTAATATTGAAGAAAAAAAGAGATTACCTTTTTAATATTGCAATTTTAGAATCAGATAGTATATTTGTACTATATTAAAAATTTTGACCTATGTCTGTTTCTAAGTCTAAAAACCTTGAACGAAAATTAGATAATTTTGCAAAAGAAGCAAAAAATGAATTGAATAATGTTTGCGGATCTTCATTATGGGAAAGCCTAGGGTTTGTTTTTTTTGATCAATTAGAAGATTCTGAAAAAATTGCAAAAGCTAATTTTTACTATGGACAACTTCAAATAATTAATGAAATTAAATTTTCAATTTAAATTGAATTGCATATTTTTACGTATGTAATTTTTTTTAAATCAATTTTGGCTAATCTTTTTCTGATAATATGTACTTAGTAAAAGATTAATTAATGATTGAAACTTCAGGTGTAATAGAAAAAGAGCAGGGGAATGGATTTTATTTGGTTACCTTAGAACAACCTGAAGGACATCAATGTTTATGTAGAGCTGCAGGTAAATTGACTAAATTTAGAATTAAATTATTAGCTGGAGACAAAGTGTTAGTTGAGATAAGTCCTTATGATCTTTCTAGAGGGAGGATAACTTATAGAGAGAGGAATGCTGGCAATGCTAAACCTACTACTAATAAAAATAATCCCAAGAGAAATAATAAATAAAAAGTTACTTTAGATAATATTTTTTATCGCTTCTTTAAACTCACTTCTTTGTTTAACACCTTGCCATTGTTTTTTTAATAATTTTTCTTTAAAAAGTTGAACAGTTGGTGTGCCATTAATACCAGCTTGTTTTGCAATATCTTGATCTTTATCAATATCTATTTCAACGCCAAGAACTGCACCATCAAGTTCTTTAATTACCCTTTTTAACTGAGGTTTCAAAACATGACATGGACCGCAGCTAGGGGAACTAAAAATTACTAAGATAGGTTTTTTACTCTCGTGATAAAGTTTCCTTAATGCATAACTGCCTTTTTGCCATTCAGAATTTGAATCGAAAGTCTCTTCATTAACTTCTTCTTCATTAAAATCTGATGAATTAAGCTTTTTTTCTGGTTCTGGTGTTTCTCTGACTATAGTTTTTGATAAGTTTTTCTCGGCTAGCCATCTTTCAGTAGCTAATGCTGCCATGCATCCAGTTCCTGCAGCAGTAACTCCTTGTCTCCACTCAGAATCAACAACATCACCTGCAGCGAAGATGCCTTCAATGGATGTTTCTGGCCTTCCTGATTTGCAAGCAATATAGCCTTTATTATCTAAATCAATTTTGTTGCCCAAGAATTTCGTATTAGGTGTGTGCCCTATCGCGTAAAAAAGACCTTTTATATTGATTTCACCTTTACCTTCTTGAGAGTGAATAGTTTCAATTCTCTCAAGCCATTCAGTCCCATCCGCTTTATCAACTTTTGTATTCCAATGTATTTCTATCTTTGGATTAGCTTTTACTCTGTCAACCATTGCTGCGCTAGCCCTTAATTTTTCTGATCGAACAATCAAATGCACTTTGCTTCCATACTTTGTGAGATATGCTGCTTCTTCACATGCAGAGTCGCCCCCTCCAATAACAGCTAATTCTTCATCTCTAAATTGTGGGGTGGCTCCATCACATATTGCACAAGCACTTATTCCTTTACTCCAGAATTTATCTTCATTAATCACGCTTAATCTATTTGCACTTGCTCCAGTTGCAATAATAATTGAGTTAGATTTTATAGTTCCTTCTAAAGTTTTTATTTCAAAGGGATGTGAATCGGTATTAATTGAGACTACATCACTTTCGTATAAATTAGTGCCCCATCTTTCTGCTTGAGCCTTCATTAGATCCATCAATTCAGGACCCAGTACTCCATCTGGGAAACCTGGATAATTTTCAACAAATGTTGTTGTCATTAATTGCCCACCAGGAATTCCACCAGAATTAAATCCTGTCACAAGTAATGGTTGAAGATTTGCTCGTGCGGCATATATTGCAGCGGTGTAACCTGCAGGTCCCGAACCTATAATTACAACATTTTCTACGTTTGAAATCTTCTCTTTATTTTCCATTTATTTGCTAATTTCAATATTAATAATAATAAACTAACCCAAATAATGTAGGGCGGATTTCACTCGATAGATTTATTACTCAATCGTTGACTTTTTGATCTAATAACTTTTTTAATTCTTTTGGGAAGTTTAAAACAGAATCTTTTAAATTTTCGTTCTTTTCTCCAATATGTAATATCCACTCTCTAAATTCTTCTGCGATTGCATAACTGTCTTCATATCTTTCTAAAGTGTCCATTGCAGAAATTCTATTGGTTGCCCAACAGGTCGCTATGTCGATCCTTTTTCTAATGAAATTGTCCATTCAAAGATTTAAGTTGTATATAGATAAACACACAAGAGAACCTATGTATTGTCTAATAAGTTACAACTTTGTACTTCCAAACAATAATTTAATCTTTAATTTATATTTGAGCTAATTTTTGGGTGAATTGTAAAGAAAATATAAAGAAATAGAGTTAGACTGCTTCGCTGTGATTTGCGAGTAGTCTTTCAACTTCCTCAAAACCCTCTTTAGCTGAATTTATTGCAAGTTCCTCGCTAACTTTTTCTTCTGATATTAATTTTGCGGATATTTTCTTTAAGAGAGTTTCTTTCTTTTCTCTTAGTGAACTAACAATTTCTTCTTCAATGATAGATTTTATTGCTTTAGAAATTATTTTTTTATCATTTGCTTCCTCAAATGTGCCCTGGACTAATTCTTGAATAAATAATCGATGAACCTCACTACTCCTTAGAAAGCTTTCTGTGGCATTAATAATTCCTTCAACAAGAGCTTCATCAGGTTCAGAATCATTTTCTGCCAGCTTAAATTCCCAATCTAAATGTCTTCTTTGCCAACCTGCCGAGTGGAGACTGGGCATAACTGTCTGTGAATAAGTATCAACTGACATTTCGTAAATTCTCTCTGCTAATTTCTCGCACCAGTCTTTACCATGCTTTTCTAGATTTTTCTGCATAGCTTGCCTTGGAACAGCATGACCACCATGATGACTGTGGCACACTCCGTCAGGACACTCGATTGCTTTTATACTCATTGGATTATTTAGTACTTATATATTCTAGATAGCTATTTTTTATAGAAAAGAAAATATATTTTTAACAAAAATCCAAGACTTTTGACTTTCTTCAATTTATATTTAGTATGTTAAAAAAATAAATAAATTGACAAAGATACTTATTCCTTCCGAAACAAGCTCTGGTGAAAGGAGAGTTTCAGCTACACCAGAAGCGGTAAAAAAATTAAAAAGCCTTGGATGTGAAGTTTATATTGAAAGTTCAGCAGGAAAATTATCAGGATTTAGTGACTTATCATATGAAGAATCGGGAGGAACAATAGTACGTAACTTAGATCAACAAATTTGGGGTGAAGCGGACTTAGTTTTTTGTGTTCAAACTCCATTAGAGAATAATTTAACTAAATTAAAGAAAGGCGCTGTTCTTCTTGGTCTTCTTAACCCATATGGTAATAAAGAGCTTCTCAAAATTATAAATAATAATAAGATTTCAGCTTTATCACTAGAATTGCTTCCTAGGATTAGTAGAGCACAATCTTCTGATGTTCTTTCTTCACAGGCCAATATCGCTGGATATAAAGCAGTTCTTTTAGCTGCAAGTGAGTTAGATAGATATTTCCCAATGCTAATGACTGCAGCAGGCACAGTTCAACCTGCCAAAGTAGTGGTTCTTGGTGGTGGCGTTGCAGGATTACAGGCAGTTGCGACATCAAAAAGACTTGGTGCAATAGTATTTGTATCTGATATTAGACCTGCTGTTAAAGAACAAGTAGAGTCCCTCGGAGCAAGATTTATAGAACTTCCTGAAGTGGATGAAAAACCTGGAGAAGCTGGAGGTTATGCAAAAGCTGTAACACCCGAGTTCCTCTCAAAACAGAAGGCTACTTTAACTAAATATTTATCTGAAGCTGATGTTGCTATATGTACTGCGCAAGTTCTAGGTAAAAAGGCCCCTGTTTTAATAGACGCTCCCATGATTGAAAAAATGAGGCCTGGAGCAGTAGTTATTGATTTAGCAGTTTCTCAGGGAGGGAACTGCGAAGGAACAAAATCAAATGAAACTATTATCAAAGATGGGGTAAAACTTATAGGAGCGGGCGAATTACCCTCTTCAGTACCTTATGATGCAAGTTCACTATATGCTAAGAACTTAACATCTTTGATTACACCTTTTATAAAAGATGGTGTAATTAAATTAGATAAAGAGGATGAACTCATTTCTGGATGTTTATTAAGCGATGAAGGAGTTGTTCTTCAAAATAAAGTTTTTGAAAATTGAGGTTTTAAAATTATGTCTTTTATAAGTCTTCTTTGGGTTCTTTTACTTGGTAGTTTATTAGGTCTCGAGTTAATTGGAAAAGTTCCTCCTACTCTTCACACACCTCTAATGAGTGGAGCAAATGCAATTTCAGGAATAACAATGCTTGCAGCTTTGACTTTAATTGTAAAAGCAGAAGGTAACGTACCACTTTTAATAATTGGTTCAGTTTCTCTTGGATTTGCTCTTTTCAACGTTGTAGGCGGTTTCTTCGTAACTGATCGAATGCTCGCGATGTTTAGTCGTAAACCATCAAATAAGAAGTAATTTTTAACATGAATCTACCTGTAATCATTAAATTCGTTATTGACCTTCTAGCAGTACTTTTACTGGCTTTAGGAATAAAAGGATTGTCAAAAGTAAAATCAGCAAGAGATGCCAATAGATTAGCTGCATTTGCAATGTCGCTATCAGTAGTGGGATTACTTTCTTATTATTTAGGCACTTCTGGAATTGCTATTCAGTCTTGGATTTGGATAATAATTGGATCAATCATAGGTAGTTTATTCGGAGCAATTCTTGCAAAAAAAGTACCTATGACCTCCATGCCTGAAACAGTGGCATTGTTCAATGGTTGTGGAGGAATGTCATCCCTTTTAGTGGCCTTAGGAGTAGCTATTTTTCCTATATCTGGTGGCCAAGAAAATTTTGATTTCTTTAAGTCACTGATTAACGAAGTTTCAATATCTGTTTCTATATTTGTTGGTGCTATAACTTTCACAGGTTCAATTGTGGCAATGGCAAAGTTACAGGGTTGGTTATCAACTCCTGGATGGACTCAGAGCAAAGTTAGACATTTTGTAAATATTGTTTTTGCAGTTGCTTCCTTGATAGCCTTTTTTGATTTGATAAACGGCAATACAAGTTCTATTTGGCTTTTAGTTATAGTTTCTTCTTTATTAGGTATTGGAGTTACTTTACCAATTGGTGGAGCTGATATGCCAGTCGTTATATCTTTATTAAATAGCTATTCAGGGATTGCAGCAGCAGCAGCAGGTTTCGTTGTAGATAGTCAGCTTTTGATAGTAGCAGGAGCAATGGTTGGAGCAGCAGGCCTAATACTTACGCAAGTAATGTGCAAGGGTATGAATAGATCATTGGTATCAGTTCTTTTTGGAGGATCTTTATCTGCACAAAGTACAGCTTCTTCTGGTTCAGGAGAATATACAAATATAACTTCTTGCAGCGTTGAAGAATGTGCATTGACTTTAGAGGCAGCCAACAAGGTAATTATTGTTCCTGGTTATGGTCTAGCAGTAGCTCAAGCTCAACATACTTTGAGGGAAGTGACAAAAAAACTAGAGCAAAATGGTATTGAAGTTGTTTACGCAATTCATCCTGTAGCAGGGAGGATGCCTGGACATATGAATGTACTTTTAGCAGAAGCAGATGTTCCTTACGAACAACTTAAAGAGATGGACGTTGTAAATCCTGATTTTCCAGCAACGGATGTTGTTTTAGTTTTAGGTGCAAATGATGTGGTTAATCCTCAAGCTAAAAATGATAGCTCTTCTCCTTTATATGGCATGCCAGTTCTTGATGTACAGGAAGCCAGAACTGTATTTGTAATTAAACGTGGTATGAGTGCAGGTTACTCCGGAATAAAAAATGATTTATTTGATTTGCCAAATACCTCAATGGTCTTTGGTGATGCAAAAAAGGTACTGAATGATTTGATTGGAGAATTAAAGGATCTTGGAGTTGGGGAGAAATAATAGTATATCTTTTAGTTTTTCAGATTACGTAAAAAATAAGCCATTTAGAGAAGTTTTACCTTGGATAGGTGGCGACTTACAAACTTTGAGAGATACTTTTGTTATTGATTTTGGTAAATCAAAAAAAAATAAAAAAATATTCTTTCCGATTAATAAAATTCTTTCTAAAAAATTTGAATGTGATTATCTTCTAGGGTTTTTAGAACTACCTGAAAACTTAAACTCACTTAGGGGTTTTGTAATCGTTACACATGGTTTAGGGGGCTCAACCAAACGGTTTGGTTTAAGAAGAATCTCTAGGAAATTAGCAAATAATGGTTTTGGAGTTCTTAAATTAAATCAAAGAGGATCTGGATCTGCGAGATATTTAGCTAAAGGAAATTATTGTGCTAGATGCTCCAGTGATGTTATTTCAGCAATTAATTATTTTAAAAAATTCATTAATTTAGAGTTCAAAGATGTTATGAAAAGGAATAATAATCTTCCAATTTACGGAGTTGGATTATCTTTAGGTGGAACAATTCTTTTAAATGCCTGCTTAGATTACGATGAAAACAAAGGAGAAAAACTTTTAGATGGCCTAGCCTGTGTGAGCAGCCCTTTAGATTTATCATCATGCAGTCTCTGTATTGAAAAATCTAGAAATTCTATCTACCAAAAATGGTTACTTCATCGCTTAAAAAACCAGTTATGGGAGGGATTTAATGATGAAGGCAAAATTCTTAATAATGAGAAATTAAGAAAAAGAATTAGAGCTTTAAAAAGTATAAGAGAATTTGATCAGAAATTTACAGCTCCAAGTTGGGGATTTGATTCTTTAGAAGATTATTATGTTAAAGCTTCTCCAATATTTAGAATCCAAAACTCAATAAAGAAATTACCTCAAATGCTTTTTATTCATGCCAAGGATGATCCTTGGGTTCCATATAATGCAACTTTTAATTTAAGAGGAAAATTTATTGATAAATTTACTATTTTTATAACTGAAAAAGGAGGTCATAATGGTTTTCACTCTATTAATGGCTGCT
The DNA here is from genome assembly GCA_003281525.1 of Prochlorococcus sp. AG-347-J06. Classification (GTDB taxonomy): domain Bacteria; phylum Cyanobacteriota; class Cyanobacteriia; order PCC-6307; family Cyanobiaceae; genus Prochlorococcus_A. The sequence continues at coordinate 7,136 of QCBT01000014.1, forward strand.
GGTCAGACGAAGTTGTAAAGAACTGGTTTATTAGTATCTAGGACTATTTAAAAATGGTGTTTTTTTAAAAATCCATTTTTCTATTGGCTTACCGTTAATAATATGTGAGGTAAAAATTTCTGAAATTTTTTCTGGAGAAACTTTCTCGTACCAAATACCATCTGGCCACACAAGAAGAATTGGGCCGTTCTTACATATCCTTAAACAGTCAGCTTTTGATCTTAATATATGAAGGTTTTTTGTGGAGGGATCATTCTCAAATTTTTTTAAAGTCTTTTTCAGGCATTCCCATGTTTTTTGACCTTCATTGCCTTTAAAGCATTTCTTTTTTGTGGGTGTTGCGCATAGTAGAAGATGCTTTTTAATATTCACTTTTATCCAATACTTACGTATTTTTTCCCTTTTTTAATTTCTTGCTCAACAAAAAGTCTGGCCCAATTATCTACTTCAAGAATATCCTCCAATTCGGGACTCAAATTCAAATTCTCCATATGTGATTCACAAGCTTTACTTATAAATGTTGGGATTTCTTGAAAAGAAATTTTTTCTTTAAGGAATTGTTCAACAGCCATTTCATTAGCAGCATTTAAGACTGCAGGCATCGTCCCAGCAGATTTTCCTGCGGCATAAGCAAGTCCCATGCATGGATATTTAAACTCGTCTGGCTCTTTAAAAGTTAATTTTCCAATTTCACTTAGGTTTAATCTTTTCCAATTTGTTTTAAATCTTTCAGGCCAACTCATCGCATATAAAATAGGTAGTTTCATATCTGGCCAACCTAATTGAGCTAATACTGAAGAATCTTCCATCTCAATCATTGAATGAATAATACTTTGAGGGTGGATAACTATTTCGATATTTTCGTAAGAGGTCCCAAATAAATAATGAGCTTCTATAACTTCTAATCCTTTATTCATAAGAGTTGCAGAATCTACAGTTATTTTTTTTCCCATATCCCAATTAGGATGTGAAGTTGCATCTTCCACTGTGACATGCTTTAAATCCTCAACGGCCCAATCTCTGAAAGCACCACCAGAAGCTGTTAAGTGTATGGCTTTTAAACCCTTAGGTATCTCTCCTGTTGAAAAATCTGCATTTTCATAATTGGGCAATCCTTGTAAACATTGAAAGATAGCAGAGTGTTCTGAATCAGCAGGTAAAAGCCTACTATTATTTTTATTTAATGCAGGAATAACAATTGGCCCTGCCGCAATTAAAGTTTCTTTGTTAGCAAGTGCAATATTTTTCCCCGCATTAATTGCTGACATTGTTGGAATTAAGCCTGCACATCCTACTATCCCTGTAACCACAGTATCTGCCTTATCCCATGCTGCAACAGCGTTAATCCCCTCCTTTCCACTCAAAACCAAGGGAGCACTATCCAAATCTAAGTTATTAATATTATCTTTTAAATCTTCTATAAGATTTTCATCCTCAATCGCAACTACTTCTGGTTTGTGTGTTTTAACTTGTTCTGTTAATAAATTAATATTTCTTCCTGCCGAAAGAGCAACGGCTTTAAACTTATCAGGCTGCTCACTAGCTATCTCGAGAGTTTGAGTCCCAATTGAACCAGTAGAACCGAGCACAGTAATGTATTTCAATTTTCTCTGATATTTCTAATATCTTCCCATTTAAAGGTGTATTTAAAAAACAAAAATTTCAAATTGGTTTTTTTCTTAAAATTTAGACCCTTATCCATGTTGTTATGTCCTTGGATTGATCAATAAGTTCAATACCTTTTTCTTTTAACAAATTCCTAATTTCATCGGCCTTCGTATAATTCTTTTCTTTTTTTGCTTTCAATCTTTCATTAATAAGCATTGATATTTCTTCTTCTTTTATTTTACTTTCTTTTACTAAAACCTCTTTTTTAAGACCAAGTACCTCAGTCAACTTTTCAAGAGTTTTAAAATTCTCAAGTAGAAAGAATTTTTCATTTAGGTCTATTTTAAAACCTTCGACCCTTTGAAATTGGTTTAAAAAGTTTTTTAATGGTTTTGCTAAATCGTAAATAATTGCAATAGCACCTGCTGTATTAAGGTCATTTCCAAGAGCCTCAGAAAATTTAAGCTTTTTTTGAGATAATTCAAAACTTATTTTCTCTTTATATTCGTCTTCGATAGATTTATTCTTATCAATAGATTTAAAAGCATCTTTTGTAAGGTCCAAAAAAGAAAGGGCTACATTAATGTTTTTCCAAGCTTCTGAAGCACTCCTTAAAGCTTCTTCAGTAAAATCAAGTGGTTTTCTATAATTCACAGTCATAACAAAATATCGCAAAGTCATAGGGCTTATACCTGACTTAATTAGCTCTCTAATAGTTTTAAAATTTTTAAGTGATTTACTCATCTTTTGTCCATTTACATTGACCATCCCATTGTGTAACCAATAGTTCGCTAGCTTTTTGCCATTAGCTGCTTCTGATTGGGCGATTTCATTCTCATGATGTGGAAAAATCAAATCAGAACCACCTAAATGGATATCAATAGTATCTCCTAATTCATCTTTAACCATCGCCGAACATTCAATATGCCATCCTGGCCTACCTTTACCCCATGGCGAATCAAAAAATGGTTCATCATCTTTGGCTTTTTTCCATAGTGCAAAATCTTGCGGATTAAGTTTTTTACTATTTTCATCATTAGCCATTCTTCCTTGCTGATTGATATTTTGTTCTTGTATATTTTGATTACTTAGCTTTCCATAATTTTTATTTTTAAAAACAGAATAATAAACATCTCCATCCCTAGAGTATGCATAACCTTTGTCCTCAAGGATTGTTATGAAGGAGCAGATATTGCATATATGATTCGTTGCTCTTGGCATACTATCCGGACGCATTATTCCTAAAGAATCCATATCTTTATGAAATTCAATAATATTTTTTTCAGATACTTCCTTCATTGAACTGCTTTCTTCTTTAGCTCTTTTTAAGATCTTGTCATCAATATCTGTAAAATTTTGAACATACTTAACTTTAAAATCACTGTAAATTAAAAATCTTCTCAATACATCCCAAGCTATATAACTTCTGGCATGACCAAGATGACATAAATCATAAACAGTAACTCCACAACAATAAATTTTAACGACATCATCAATAGGCTTAAAAACCTCAACTCTTTTGCTTAAAGTATTAAAAAGTTTGATCATCTTAAATTAAGTTTTTCATAAGGTTTATTTTGTCTCCATCCAATTGTCTCCAATACCAATATCAACTAAAAGAGGCACATTTAATTTTACACAATCTTCCATAGTCTTCTTTACTAATTTCGTCGTAATTTCCAAAGAATCTGGTTCAACTTCGAACAATAATTCATCGTGTACTTGTAAAAGCATTTTTGCTGGAACATTCATCTCTATTAATTTTTTGTTTAGTTGAACCATTGCAATTTTAATAATATCTGCACTTGAACCCTGAATTGGGGCATTGGCTGCGGCTCTTAGTGACTGTGCTTCCATGCCAGCTCTTCTTGCGGATTGCAAGTCAATTTCGTAAGGATCTTTCCCTATTAATCTTCCAAGTCCATTTTTATCAAACTTAAATTCTCTCTTTCTACCAAAAATTGTTTTTACATAACCTTTTGATAAGGCAAGCCTTTCTTGAAGTTCAAGAAATTTGAAAATTTTTGAATATCTTTCTTTGTATTTTATTAGGAATTCTTTTGCTTCTGGAGTACTCACGCCTGTAGAGCGTGCAAACTTTTTAATTCCCATACCATAGATAACTCCGAAATTTATTGTTTTCCCAACTCTCCTCTCATCAGAAGAAATTTCTTCTTTCTCAAAAATTAATCTTGCAGTCAAAGAATGAATGTCATCATTTTTATGAAATGCATTTATTAGTATTTCTTCATCCGCTAAGTGAGCGAGTATTCTTAATTCGATCTGAGAATAATCAGCTGATAAAAGTTTCCAATTTTTTTCAGGCAAGAATGCTTTTCTGATTCTCCTACTAAATTCAGTCCTAACCGGGATATTTTGAAGATTAGGATTGCTACTACTTAGTCTCCCAGTCGCTGTAGCAGCTTGATTAAAGTTTGTATGAACTCTTCCTGTCTTTTCGTTAATAAGATTTGGAAGAGCATCAATATAGGTGCTAAGTAATTTGCTAAGAGTTCTATGTTTGATTAAATGTTGGATTATTTCATGTTCGTCGACTAATCGTTCCAGAACTACCGCATCTGTACTCCATCCTGTTTTTGTTTTTCGTGATTTTTTCTTATCCAAATTTAATTTTTCAAACAAGATCTCACCAAGTTGTTTTGGTGAAGATAGATTGAAACTCTCCTCTGCTAACTCATAAACTTTACTTTCAATATCTTCTAAGGTACTTTTTAATTCTTTTGAGAGTTTATCCAAATAAGGGATGTCGATGGTTATGCCATTCATTTCCATTTGGGACAATACCGGCTCTAAAGGCAGCTCGATTTCTTCGAACAATTTGATTAATTCATCTTTTTCCTTTGAAAAACTTTCTTTAAAAATTTTGACAATCTTAAAAGTTAGAAAAACATCATAACCGCAGTAAATACTTGCTTCATCAATATCAACAAATGAAAAGTCTTTATTTTTCCCGACGGTTTCCTTAAATGAGGGGGGCTTAAATCCAAATAATCTAAAACTAATTTCACTTAACCCATGTTTCTCCTGATTATTAAGAAGGTAGTCTGCTAACAAGGTGTCAAAGGTTACGCCTTTAAGATCAAGTCCATGATTAAAAAATATTTGCCTATCAAATTTAGAATTTTGGAGTGCCTTTTCTTTGTTTGGATCTTCTATCCAATTTCTTAGCTTTGAGAAAACATCTTCAATTGATAATTGTTTGGAAGTCTCTTTTTTTGTTTGATGACCAAGAGGTATATAAAATAAATCATCATTTTCTTCTCCAAGACATAAACCTATCCCAACAAGTTCTGCATCGATTGGATTCAAACTATTGGTCTCTGTATCTAAAGAAACTATTTGATTGGTCTTATCCAATCTTTGAATTAATTTATCAAGTAATTCGAAATCATTTACAACAGTTACATTGATCTTAGGTATTTTATTTTCACTATTTTCTAATTCATTAGAACTTGAGACTTTTGGTGCCTTCTCCTTCTCCTCCTCTTTAGCTGCATTATTTTTGTCAAAACCACCTTTACTGAAAGTTGAATTGAAAATATCAATTTGTCTAAGTAGTGTTGATAGTTCTAGTTTTTGCAGTGACTCTGAAAGTAGTTCTTGATTTATATTTTTTAATTCATAACCGTTACTCAAAATCAAAGGCACCTCAGTATTAATTTTTGCTAAATCCCTGGAAAGAAAAGCATTATGTTTATCGTTTCTGAGCTTTTCTATAACTGAACCTTTGATGAATCCTTTATATTTCTTATCGTTGTTTTGCTGAATCTTGTCCAAAGCCTGATAGATTCCATCAAGAGTGTCGTTCTCTTTTAGTAGATTAATTGCAGTTTTTGGACCTACCCCTTTAATACCTGGAATATTATCAGAACTATCACCAGTTAAGGCTTTAAGATCAACCACTCTTTCTGGCGCAACACCTAATTTTTCTTTTACTCCATTTTCATTCATAAGAGTTGGATTACCACTTTTCGCATATGGACCACCACCCATATAAAGTACATAAATATCTTTTTGATCATCTACTAATTGAAATAAGTCCCTATCTCCAGAAAGAATATTCACGCACCAACCTTTAGAAGAAGCATCATTTGCAATTGTGCCTAGGAGATCATCTGCTTCGTATCCTGGAGATTTAAAAATTGGTAAATTTAGGCTTTCTTCTAAAATGATTTCTAGTTGTTCAATATCCTGAAAAAAAACATCTGGTGCTACGTCTCTATTGGCCTTATAATTTGGATCTAATTCATGTCTGAAAGTTGGTTTTTCGGTATCAAACGTAATACAAACACCCTCAGGACTAATATTTTTGCAATTATCCAGAAGGCTTTTTAGAAATCCATAAGTGACACTTGTTGGAAATCCCTCTTTGGTGGTTAAACCTCCATCAATCCCTTTGCTAAATGCATAGAAGCTTCTAAAAGCAAGTGAGTGGCCATCGACTAAAAGTAAAATTGGTTTTTGAGAGTTTTCAGATTTTAAACTCATTTTCTCTTCTTAGCCCAAGGTGGAATATCAATAAAGATTTGCTCTCCAGGTTCTAATCCATCAATTACTGAAGTTTTATTTCCACTACTAATACCAATTTCGATTTTTTCGAATTTGGGAGAATTGTTTTTATCAACTTTCAAAATTCCTTTTTCACCTTTTTCAGTGACAATAGAAACAGTTGGTACTAAGATTTTTTCTTCATTACCTTCGACTCTAAATTCAAGATCTGCAGTCATTCCAATTTTAATTTCTTCAGAAATATCTTTAAAATTTAAAGTTACTTCGAATGAGGTTACATTATTATCTTTTACAGCTCTTGTAGCTATTTTTTTAACTATGGCACTATATTTTTTTGAGGGATAAGCCTCAATTCTTACTGAGGCTTCTTGACCTATTTTTATTCTGCCAATGTCACTCTCAGGAACTTTAGCAACAATTTCTAGGCCCTCTGATAGTTCAAAAATAAAGTTTTTGGTTTTAGGGTCTGAACTTAAGTTTGTACTTGGTGTGACATAAGATCCTATCTCAGCATATTTTGCAGTTATCTTTCCCCCATAAGGAGCTTTAATTAGATAGAAACTTTTTTCAGCTTTTGCATCATTAAGTTTTGCGCTACTAATGTTGTAGTTATTTTTATAACTTTCATAGTCTTCTTTACTTACCGCGCCTTCTTGATATAAATATTCCCTTCTTAAAAATTCAGATTTTTGTTTTTCTACATTTAATTCAAGTTCTTGAATTTTATAGATAAAGTCTTCATCATCAAGTGAAGCTAAAACCTGATCTTTTTTTACAAGATCGCCCTCATCTACTTTGATTTCTTTTATTACGCCTTGCTTCCGAGGCCCAATATTGCTTGTCCTTATTGCTTTTACTTCACCACTAGTATTAATTGAATCTGAGAGGATTCCTTTTTCAACTTGAACTACAAAATCAGAAATATCTTTTGACTTATTTTTCTTGAAGGAATTAGTTATAAAAACGAAAAATATAGCTAGAGAAAGCAGTATAATTCCACTTCTTAAATTAATATTTTTTTTTATTAAATCAAACATTTCTTTTTAAAAGCAGAATTAGAGAATATTTAGGAACTAAATAAATAATCAAGACGATTATAATTAACTTATCCAAGATTGGTTAAGTAAATACTATATTACTAGAAGATGTTTTCTTGATAATTTTTCCATAAGTTTTTTCAAATGTTAAAAGCAGGTATTATTGGATTACCAAATGTTGGAAAATCAACTCTATTTAATGCACTTGTAGAAAATGCTAAGGCCCAAGCGGCTAATTTCCCCTTTTGTACTATAGAACCTAATAAAGGTATAGTTTCCGTCCCAGATCAAAGGTTGCAAGAGTTAGGTAATTTAAGTTCTAGCCAAAATATTATCCCAACAAAAATTGAATTTGTAGATATCGCAGGACTAGTAAAAGGAGCTAGTAAAGGCGAAGGTTTGGGAAATAAATTTTTATCAAATATTAGGGAGGTTGATGCAATAGTTCATGTTGTAAGGTGCTTTGAAGATAGTGATGTAATTCATGTTTCTGGAAAGGTAGATCCCTTGGATGACATTGAGATAATTAATCTGGAATTGAATTTAGCTGATTTATCTCAACTCCAAAAAAGAAGAGAAAGAATTAAAAAACAGGTTAGAACTAGTAAAGAGGCAGCTAAAGAAGACACCTTACTAGAAAAAATTGAAGAAGAGCTAGAGAAAGGCCTTTCAGTTAGATCAATATCTTTGAATGAAGAAGAAAATTTAATAATTAAGCAATTAGGCTTCCTTACTGCTAAACCTATTATTTACGCAACTAATTTGAATGAAAATGATTTAGCTGAAGGTAATGATTTTTCATCAACAGTTCAGAGTTTTGCAAGCAATGAAAATACAGAATGTATAAAAATATCAGCGCAAGTCGAATCTGAATTAATAGAGTTAGAACCAGAAGATAAAAAAGACTACCTTATTGGCTTAGGAGTAAAAGAAGGGGGATTAAGTTCTTTAATTAGATCAACATATAAATTATTGGGATTAAAAACTTATTTCACTACCGGAGAAAAGGAGACAAAAGCTTGGACAATAAAAGATGGGATGACTGCGCCACAGGCAGCAGGAGTAATTCATACTGATTTTGAAAAAGGATTTATAAGAGCTCAGACTATTTCTTATCAAAATTTAATTGATTCAGGTTCAATTGCCAATGCAAAAACTAAAGGTCTTTTAAGAAGTGAAGGTAAGGAATATATTGTTAACGAAGGTGATGTAATGGAGTTCTTATTTAACGTTTAGTAAGTCTCTTAAGGCTTAGTATTTTGCTTTTTGAATTTAAATTCAAAAAATGAAATTAATAAAATTAAGATACATCCTAAGCAACTTCCTATTAACCCAAAAACAATGGTTGTAAAGCCATCATCGTAGCCATATTGTAGTTGTGGTAAGTGAGGGGGTATTGGCATTATTTTTCAACAGAATTTTCAATATCTTCCAGTAAATGTTTAGTTGATCTACTAAAACCATTAGTTTTTAAATAGTTTTGAGCCTCTCTAAATTTTTCAGCTACTCTTTTTGCATAAGGAGTATTCATGGAATTTTGAGTCATGTTGAAAATGCGACTCATTTTATAATCTGATTTAATTAAACCCTTGATAAGTATTCAAAAATACAAGAATATAAAAATAGGATTTTTTACTTACTAAGAAATTTATTGTGAAAAGTTCTTGATTCTCCAAATAAAGTTATTTCAAATTAGAAAAATTGACAATGACAAATATATTATTAATTCTTTTTTTTGTACTTTTATTTTTATTACTTTTTTATTCAAAACGAAATAGAGGGTTAGCCCAAAAAACAACAATTAGACCAACCTATGTACCTTTCTTAAAAGAACAAGAATTTAATCCTGACATAAGTACTGATAATTGGGATTTACACAAACTTAGATTAGATAAATTTAAAAGATCACAATATAAGGGATTAACTTTCTTCGTAAGTTCAGAAAATAAAATTTACTATCTTTCTGAAGAAGGGGATAAGATTTATTGCTAACAGGTGAAATTAATTTTATAAATAAGAAAAGCCGATAGAAATTAATAATATTAATGAAGTATTTTTTTTTATTATCAGAAAAGTTCTATAAGTTTATCGAATGGGAGTGGAATACTTTAAAAAATCTAAGAAGAACAAAAAGAAAGAATTTTTTTCTAAGAGGATCATTTGCGTTATTTAGTTTATTCTCTATTCTTTTTGTAATATTTTCTCCTCCTATCGCTTTTGGATTGATATTAGGAGAGGGATTGAAATTTAGTACTTTTTTTATTTGGATATGGATTTTAAATTTGAAGTTTTTTTGAAAATGTATAATTTATTTCCCGAGATTATTTAAAATTAAGAATATAAAAAATTTATTTTATGCCAAAAATATTCAAACAAAATAAGTTCGCTTTGTTGGGAGCAAATATATTAATAATTTTACTTTGGGTAACTATATCTTCCTTTTTGATGAATTTATTTCAAAGTGAAAATGCCCCATTTTATGTATATAAAATTTCTTTTTTAATCAGATTCCTTCCTCCTATTTGGGTTACATGGTTCCTTTGGATAAAAAGAGGTGGCTTAAAAAGATAAATTACAAAAGCATTTTTACGGATTTACTGTAAAAACAAATCAGTTAAGATCTGAAAGCTTACTTGAAATTTTCATGTAAGAATTAGGTAAATGAGAGATTGTTTTTAGCTAAGAAACAATCTCTTTTTTTTACAAATATTTTTTCTCATTAAAAAGTGTTTGTCAGTATCCCTATCGACAAACACTCATGACGAACATTTTTTAAAAATTAAACAGGCAATCTATTATCAATTTCAACTACTCCAGAATCCATAAGACGGCCGATCTTAATAACTAAAGCCATATCTAACCTTGAAAATTCAGATTGATGGTTAGTTATCCAATCAAGTTCAGAAAGAGTTATAACTCCCAAAGTATTTACTTTAAGAAAAAGTATGCCTAAATTCATTTTAAAAAATTCCTGGGATTATCCATCCGAATAAGCCATAATTTACAACTAATGCAAATAAGCCCATCATTGCCATTCTTCCATTTGTTCTCTCGGCGTTTTGCCAATAGGTTGTTTTTGAATTTTCCATTTTTCTGATTTGTAGAAATGTTAAGTAGTAGGTTTTTAAACAAAACCAGGAATTATTTGACCTGTTGTTAGGTATGCTCCAACAGCAGCAATTAATCCAAGCATTGCGAATCTGCCGTTAAGAGTTTCAGCAACAACTTTTTCTTTTTCGATTTTTTTGACTTTTGTGTTTGTGTTTTTCATTTGATTGGAAGATGAATAATTTAAATTTTCGTTTTGAAATTGCTTGGTTAAATAAGCAACGAGGGTGGCTGTAAAGAATACAATTACGGCTAAGAAACCTGAAAGTGGACTCATTAAAAAATGCCAGGAATAATTTGTCCAGTTGAAACGTAAGCACCTACTAGTGCAACAAGGCCAATCATTGCCCAACGACCATTAACTTTTTCTGCATTTTGTGGGTAACTGTCGTATGAAACAGACTCATCTATGTAAGGACGTGTTTCAGTAGGAAACATGTTCTGTCTGCCGCCTGATTCAGTAGTAACGTTTGAATTAGCCATTGAAGTTGTGTAATTGTTAACTAATGTAACACTACTATTAACAAATGTAAAGTATTGAGCCGAAATTAAGTTATTTTCAAGATATTTACTACATAAATGTCACATAACAGTAACAATAACTTTTAAATTGTTGTTTTTTAGGCCTGCTACGCTTTACAGATTGGCTCGAAACTATTAAAAGTTCAATTTGTTGTTTCAGTAATTATTTTAAAATCCTTAGAAAGATATCAATTTGGTAGAAAAAACTACATCATTCTGATATTTGAATAATTAGTTTATAGATATAATTTATTTTACTTTCTTATGGAATTCGCAAAAAAAATAATGACCGAAAAAGCTGAAAAGCTTAATGGTAAAGCAGCAATGCTTGGAATGTTTGCTCTTGTGGGAGCCTACTATTTTACTGGTCAAATTCTTCCAGGTATTTTCTAATAAAAATCCTTTTTAAATTTTTTCAGGGGCTTTATCAAGCCCTTTTTTACTGAATTATTATGCTCTTTTTAATTATCTAATAATTCAAATAATTTATTTATTAGAAGCTTTCTTTTTAAAAAAGTTTTATCAATATATTTTTTATTCTCTTCTTTTAAAGTTTCCTGGCCATTTAAGCCTAATCCTTTAAGGACAAACTCTTTATCTTCTTTAATCCAGTTATTTATCATTCCCCCCGTCGTCTCTATATGGAATTGTAATCCGTAAGCAAAATTACCAATCCTAAAAAACTGTTCCTTACAACGTGAACTACTAGCAATGAGTACTGCTTTATTAGGTAATAAAATCCTATCTCCATGCCAATGCAGTACATGAAAAGGGTCTTCAAATAGTGCTTTAAAGTCTTTATTTGATTTATTAATAAAAATTTGAGACCATCCAATTTCCGGTAATGCTTTTGGAGGTGATCCATATTTAAGAATTTCTACATCTCCTCCAGCAGCAGTCGCAAGCAACTGAGCACCCAAGCAAACACCGATTATAGGTCTTTCATTTTCTAATTCTTCTTTTAAAAAATCTCTTTCTAACTTAAGCCAGGGATATCTGTCGCTTCCAATATCTTTAACTCCCATTGGTCCACCCATAATTAGAATTAAGTCACCTTTTTTTGTTTGCGGCAGAGCATTTTTATTATCTAAACGAATAATTTCGATTTTCAAATCTCTTTCTTTAGCAATTTGTTCAAAAAGACCAGGCCCCTCTATTTCTAAATGCTGCAAAACTAATAGGCGTTTTATTTCCTTCATTCACTTTCCATTATTTCAGCTGATTCAGAACAGACATTAACGCTAAACCACTTCATTGCCGACCAAGTATCTTCTTGATATGTACCTGCTGCAATGCTTACAAAACAATCATTTTCATACCAACTTCGATAACTGGGAGTTACTCCTGTTCCTTTTAATCTATTTTTTAAGCCTTTTCCATATTTTTTAATAACAAGATTTATAGCTTCATTCTCAATTTCTCTTTGCTTTTCATCAGCAAAAACTCCTAGTGGAGTAAAAAAAAGAATTGATGCAATAAGTAAACGTATCATTGAGTCTTTAGTTTATATGTAGCTGATTTCATATCGATTAATTAATTTTTTAAAATCATCTACTCTCTTTTGTCCATTTTTTAATGGTCTTGAGGAATCAAGAACGGCTGCACAACATAATTGCCAGCAAGATTTTTCATCTAGTCCCAATTTCTTGCATATATTTTTTGGAGCTTTGATAACTGTATTTATTTCTGCAATATGTTGAGTGGTTTCCCATAATTCTCCTTCAAGAAAATCAATTTCAATACTTGATAATAATTCTGTAGCAACGTAATCCTTAATTAGCTCAGTTAATTCCACGATATTTTATTAAAGCAGATAAGTTAAATAATCTCTTAGTATTTTTATAGCAGTATAAAAAAAAAGGAACTAGTTTCTACCTCATCTTGAATATCCTGTAGATTTTAAGAGACTACATCATTTCGTATTGATCAAGTTTGGTTTTTAATTTTGTTGCTTGTTTAATCAATGACAAAGCTTCTTTTCTGCCTGTTGAATTATTAGCCTGGACTATAAGATCGGCGTATTTCTTTGCGATTTTTTTTTCCATAATTTAAGATATATAAATACCGTTTTTGAATCTTGAAACTAGCGAGTCACAACTAGAAGTAGATAAGGAGTCAACGGTTAAAACCTCAGAGTCAACAAATTGGAACGGGTTAACTCTTGTTTTTTATTTATAATCAATTAATAAAAAAGCTGTTGGTATCTACGATTACATTGTTTTCAAACCCTGATTTAATTTATAGTTATCCATGAATTGGATTGAAAATTTTCAATCATCTTTTTAATGCAATTAATAAAAAAAGGGGGTTACAAACCCCCTTCGGTTTATTAAAAGACCTAATTTACTAATTACCTAAACCTAGAGGAGCCCAAAGAGTTGCTTCAGAACCTATAACAGGGACAACTCCTGTAGTTTTTGCATTAGAAACTTTATTTTTAACAATAGGAGTATCTTGTTCTCCTAAAGCTGCCCATAAAGTTGATTGATGAGCGATAACTGGTTGAACTTTTAATGGTTGAGATTGAAAAGAAGGCTTTTGGGTTCTTACAAGTTGGACTCCAAGAGAACCAACAATAAATGCTCCAAGAAAACCTGCAAATACAGCAGTAATATTGTTACTACTTACTGAGGTAGATACGTTATTAGACATAATAGTTATGTGACTAAATTTCATTTTTGACTGAAGTCCCCGTTCCTTGGCTTCAATCTTAATGCGGCTCGTAAAACGAGATGAACGTTTATGTAGTCTACGCTACATTTTAACTATAAGTATAATTTAATTTACAAGATGTTAATGGCAATACAAAAACTTATTAAAAAAAAAATTAAATTTTAAAGTGAAGAAAATATATTTGAATTTTTTTGAGTAAAAAATAATTGATTATTTTCATAATTGTTTGCAGAATAACTTTCGGAAACAACAGTTCCGTGAGTTACCCCAAAAATAAAACCAAGTAAGATCGCTAAACGCATCCAAGAATATAAATTTGAAATTAATTTCCCTCGAATTAAGAATATATGATGTTGTTATTTATACTAAATAATTTTTTATCCCCCAAGATATGACATTGATGGATGAATTTTTTGATTTTTGTCAGTTTTTTTCTCTAATACTTTAAATCGATCTTCACTATAGTTATCTTCTCTAGCTTCCCAAATGCTCTTGATTTTATTTTCCAATTCATGGAGATTAATTGGTAGAGACAACCATGGGTTTAGATTTATACCTTCATTAGAAAAAAGACATGTATAAGCATAACCATCGCTAGTTATCCTCAATCTATTACAGTCTGAACAAAAAGGATTACTTATTGAAGAGATTGTACTTACAAAACTATTTGAATCACTCATGTACCATCTATTAGCAGTTTGTCCCTCCTTTCTTCCGTAGTCTTTTAATCGATGTTTCTTCTTTAGTAGCCTAATAATTCTCTCAGAGAAAAAAACATCTGATGGCTGCCAATTATTAGATATCCCTACGTCCATATACTCAATGAAACGAATTTCTATAGACCTTTTTTTTGCAAAATCAACTAATTCAAAAATTTGATTATCATTAATCTCTTTTTTTATAACTGCATTTATTTTTAATTTCCCCGCCTTTGGATTAAATCCAGCATTAATTGCATGATCTATTCCTTCAAGGACAGTAAATAATTTTTCTTTGCCAATAATTTTATTTTCCTCTCCAATCATGTTTGAAAAAATATCAGGATCAATCGCATCTAAACTTACTGTTATGCGGTCTAAACCATTTTTAAAAAGCTCATTAGCTTTTTTCTTGGAGAGCAAATATCCATTTGTGGTTAGAGAAATATCCTGTAAATTAGCTACTGGATTTGATTCTTCTAATCTTTGCGATTTAATTTCATAAAGAAGTTCATCTAATTGAGAACTCAATAAAGGTTCTCCTCCAGTGATTCTTAAAGAATTTACCCCTAATCGGCAACTGACTAAAATTAACTTTTTAAATTGTTCAATATTTAAAACATCCAAACTATAGTTCTCAGGCTTACAGTAAATACACGAAAAATTGCAATTTTGTTTAAGAGATAACCTTAAAACTTTTAACTTTCTTTTTCTATTATCCTCCAATTGCTTAAATCCCATTATTCATATTTAAGAATTCTCTCTTGGAATTTATATTAATTAAATCTCCATTTTTTGCATAGAAATATTTATGGGGAATTTGATCAACCCATCCGAGAAAATTTTTCTTTCCGGAGGATAACTTTTTTTTTAATTTAAAATGATTTTCTTCATTGATGGGATAAATTCCGAATAATGGTTGTGTAAAAATTCCATCATGGGATATTAAAGCAAAATTTTGATTTTCTTCCCATGATTTAAAAAGTGAATAAATTAATTTTGTATTCAAATTAGGCATATCGACTGGGACAATTAGGATATTTTTAGTAGTTTTTTTAAAAGATGAAAAAATTTGTTCTATGCAAGTTAATGGTCCATCAAAGGGTTGGGCATCTGAAATAAACTCAACATTATTGCTTTTATCAACTTCCTTTAAATGAGAAGTATAATTTGTTAGTACAAAAGTCTCTAAATTAAGGTTATTTAATATTTTTATTTTGTGAGTCAGCCAATTTCCTCCTTCATGATGTTTAATTAGTGCTTTATCAGATCCCATCCTTGAACTCTTGCCACCAGCCAAAATGAATGCTTTAAATTTTTTAAGTTTTATTTCCATAACTTAGGCAATATTTTTCCACGAGTACTTTATGTATCGGATAATACCAATAATCAGATTGCTAATTTTCCCCATTTTTGATTTTATTAGTGCTGACTATTAATTCTAGCCTTTTAAAAAAGTTGCATTTCTTAAAAACTAGTTTTCGTATTAAATAATACAAATGAATGGATTGATCAAAATATAAATTGCTTAAAATTAATCTCGAAAATTTTCATGTTAAGTGACGTTTGGTCTTTAAATGGCAGATATAGAACTCTTCACCTCACCTGGTTTGCCTTTTTCCTTACTTTTGTTGTTTGGTTTAACCTCGCACCTCTTGCAACTACTGTTAAAGCCGATTTAGGTTTATCCGTTGCTCAAATTAGAACAGTAGCGATATGTAATGTCGCTTTGACTATCCCTGCAAGAGTTTTGATTGGAATGTTATTGGATAAATTCGGCCCTAGAAAAACTTACTCAACAATTTTGATATTTTCTGTCGTGCCATGTTTATTATTTGCTAGTGCTCAAGACTTCAATCAACTTGTTATTGCGAGATTGCTTTTATCAATAGTAGGAGCAGGTTTTGTTATCGGAATAAGAATGGTCTCTGAATGGTTCCCTCCGAAAGAAATTGGTTTGGCTGAGGGAATATATGGAGGATGGGGAAATTTTGGATCTGCTTTTTCTGCTCTTTCTCTTGTTGCCGTAGCTGGATTCTTGTCTTTTTCAGGAGGGTTTGAGTTACCTACTGGAGCTGTACTTAATTGGAGGGGAGCTATTGCTCTTACAGGAATTATTTCTTTCGTTTATGGAATTATTTATTTCTTTAGTGTGACTGATACACCTCCAGGAAAACCTTATCAAAGGCCTGCAAAAACAGCTGGTTTAGAAGTAACGAGTATAAGAGATTTCTGGGGTTTAATTGGAATGAATGTCCCATTCGCAGCAATTCTTTCAGTCCTATGTTGGAGACTTCAAAAAGTAGGTTTCCTTACTTCATCTACTTATCCAATAGCCTTAATCGCAGTTTTAGCTTGGTTTATTTTCCAAACTTGGGGAATTATAAGAACGAATATTGAATTATTAAATGGAACTAAAATTTACCCTAAAGAAGATAGATATGAATTCAAACAAGTAGCGATCTTGGAATTAACTTATATCGTAAATTTTGGATCAGAATTGGCGGTAGTTTCAATGCTTCCTAGTTTCTTTGAATTTACATTTGATTTACCTAAAGCTGTAGCCGGAATTCTTGCATCATGTTATGCATTTGTGAATTTAATAGCTAGACCTGCCGGAGGATTGATATCTGACAGAACAGGCAATAGAAAAAATACAATGGGATTCCTAACTATGGGATTAGGGTTTGGATATCTATTGATGTCTTTAATAAAACCTGGAACTTTTACAGGATCAGCAGGAATTCTTATGGCTGTATTTTTAACGATGCTTTGTTCGTTTTTTGTTCAATCAGGAGAAGGTTCAACTTTTGCTTTAGTTCCCTTAGTTAAAAAAAGAGTGACAGGACAAATAGCTGGATTGGTTGGGGCTTATGGAAATGTTGGTGCGGTAACTTATCTAAATATTTATAGCCTTTTACCTTTATGGATGGGTGGAGGTAAAGATCCTTCTCCAGAAATAATTGCTGCTTCAAATAGTGCCTTCTTCCAAGTTTTAGGCATAGCAGGATTAATAGTTGGATTTTTCTGTTATTTCTTTTTAAAGGAACCTCAAGGATCATTCGCTGATGCTTATGAAGGCGAAAAAGCTGAAAATTACGTTTAACCAAAAACTATTTAGATATTTATAAAAGAAATTTTATGAATTTTACTAAAAGTCAATGCCCATATTGCGGAGTTGGCTGTGGTTTAAAAATGAAGCCTAAAAGTTCGGTTTCTGATGATAAATGGTTAGTAAGTGGAGATAGGGATAGTCCTTCAACTCAAGGTAAATTGTGCGTAAAAGGAGCAACAATATGTGAGACTTTAAAAGACGGGAGATTAAAAGAACCACTTTATAGGGAAAATTTAAATGAAGAATTTAAAGAAATTTCCTGGGACGAATCATACGAAATTCTGAAAGAGAATATTTTGAGTTCTATAAAAAATTATGGACCTGATTCAATAGCTATGTATGGCTCAGGTCAATTTCATACTGAAGATTATTACGTAGCCCAAAAGCTTCTCAAGGGAGCAATAGGCACAAATAATTTTGATGCTAATTCAAGACTATGTATGAGCTCAGCAGTAGCTGGTTATAATAGAAGTTTTGGCTCTGATGGTCCACCTTGTTGTTATGAAGATATAGATCATTGCTCTTTAATTTTATTAATAGGGACAAATACTGCAGAATGTCATCCCGTTCTTTTTGATCGAATTAAAAAACGTAAAAGGAATGTAAATGATAATTTAAAAGTAATAGTAATTGATCCAAGAGAAACTGAAACTTCATCCATAGCAGATTTTTACTTACAAATTTCTTCTGGAACAGATCTATTTTTATTTATAGGGATTGCGAATTATCTTTATAAGAATCAATTAACTGATCAAAATTTCATTGATAAGTCGACCGAAAGCTATTTTGATTTTGTAAAACATATACAAAAATGGGATTTAAAAAAAATAAGTGAAATTTGCAATATATCCGAGAAAACAATTATTGATATTGCAGAATTATGGGGAAAAAGCAAAAATGTTCTAAGTCTTTGGTCGATGGGTTTGAATCAAAGGCAAGAGGGTACAGCAGCAGTAAATGGGCTAATAAATCTTCATTTAATGACCGGCCAAATAGGCAAAGAAGGTTCTGGTCCTTTTTCCTTGACTGGCCAACCAAACGCTATGGGTGGTAGAGAAGCAGGAGGACTATCGCACCTTCTCCCAGGATATAGGTTTGTAAAAAATAAAATAGATAGGAATGAAATTGAAAAAATATGGGGGTTCCCTGAGGGAAAGATATCTGCAAAACAGGGTCTATCTGCATTTGAACAAATAGAAGCAATAAAAAAAGGATCTGTGAAAATTTGGTGGATTGCAGCTACGAACCCTTTGGTTAGCATGCCTAATTTAAACTTTGTAAAAAAAGCACTTTTAAAATGTCCTTTAATTATCCTCAACGAATCTTATGAACAAAGTGAATCAATTAAATATGCTCATCTAGTATTGCCCGCAGCTCAATGGAGCGAAAAAGATGGAGTTATGACAAATTCAGAAAGAAGAGTAACCCTTTGCCCATCTTTCAGAGAATCGAATAAAAATTCAAAACCAGATTGGCAAATATTTGCTGAATTAGGACAGAAGATAGGCTATTTCAAACAATTTGAATATGAATCTTCTTCGGAAGTTTATGATGAATTTTTAAAAACTACTACAAAAAGATTATGCGATATGAGCGGATTATCATATCAATTATTAAAAAATCATGGTCCTCAACAATGGCCTTATCCTAAAGGCAGCGTACCTAGTACATCTGCAAAAAGATTATATGAAGATGGTTATTTCCCAACTGAGACTGGCAAAGCAAATTTTTGTATTGATGATCCTATAGGGTTGGCTGAACCCCCTTCAGATGAGTACCCACTAATTTTGACAATTGGAAGATATCTAAGTCAATGGCATACAATGACAAGAACTTCTAAAGTTCAAAAACTTACAAAAAAGAATCCAGAACCGTTATTGGAAATTAATTCTAAAGATGCTTTATCTTTAAAAATCAAAAATGATGAAATAGTAAAAATTAAATCCAAAAGAGGGGAAGTTCAAGCAAAAGTTCAGATTACTGACAAAATTAAATTAGGTACAGTTTTTTTACCAATGCATTGGGGTTTTAGTCAAAAAAATATGTGTGAAGTAAACTCTTTGATGCATGAAAAGTCATGCCCGATATCAAAACAACCGGAATTAAAAGCATGCTCAGTAATAATTGTTCCAAACTAGGCAATAATCTTATTTCAGAATCTCATCAAATGCTCTATCCAAATTGTTGTGTTCATGACTTGGTCTAACTAATTTGCAAAAAGTAAATCTATCTAATTCGCTTAAATTTCTCCATTTTTCAACTGAAATATTAATTCCCCTTGCTAGTGCCGATTTTAAAACTTGGTCAGGAACTTTATTTTTATTTTGCCAAGGTTGATTAATTGAAATTTCTATTTCTTTTGCTTCTCCATATTTTGAATTAGATGTAATTTCTTTTAAAAAAGTTTTTAAATCAATGAGATCGTTTTTTGAATCTGGCCAATCTACTATCTTATTTTTTTCAATTAAATTAAAATCTTGCCAATGAGTAAGTTTTAATTTTATTCCAATCAAATCAAGTTTCCTTCTTACACATAAAGGAATGCATCTTAAGTCTTTAATAAAATCATCCTCAAAATTAAAATAATGATTTGATTGATTGTTAACCAAAACTAAATTGATATTTTATTAATAAATTAATGCTAAGTATAAAAAATTGATATTAGCTTTATTAAAAATTTTATTTTTTGTATTATTGAATAAATTGCTAAATGGAAATGGATAAATCTTTAACTCATATTAATGAAAGGGGAGAAATGAATATAGTTGATATTTCAGATAAAGTAGAAACTAAAAGAGAGGCTTTAGCGGAAGGATATATTAATTTAAACAAAGAAATATTAGAAAAAATAAAAAATGAAAAAATTAAAAAAGGTGATATTTTTGCAGCGGCTAGATTTTCTGCAATAAATGGTGCAAAAAAAACCTCAGAACTTATCCCTCTCTGCCATAATTTATCATTGAATAAAATCACAATTGATTTTGAAATTTGTGAATCAATGAAAGCAATAAAAATTATTGCTTTTTGCAAATCTCATTCTAAAACAGGCGTTGAGATGGAGGCTCTTACATCAGTTTCAATTGGTCTTCTCACTCTATATGACATGCTCAAAGCTTTAGATCCTTTTATGACTATTGATAATATTCGCCTTTTAGAAAAAAAAGGTGGTAAAAATGGAATATTAAAAAGAAGTTAAGTACTCACAATAATGGGAATTGATATCAATAATCAGGGTCTTTATTTAAACGATGCTATTAAAAAAATCTTGGAAGAGATGGATACTTTAATAGTGAATAATGAAATTTTACATAAGGAAGAGATCAATTTAGACGAAGCACTTGGAAAAGTTTCTATGGAGGAAATCGTATCTGAGGAAGATATGCCAGGTTATAGATCATCAGTTATGGATGGATATGCGTTAGGAGAATCAACTAAAGAGAATAAATGGAAAATTGTAGGAGAGTCTTTTCCAGGAAAGCCATTTAATGATCTTCTTAAAAAAGGTGAAGCTGTAACTATTAGCACAGGTTCATTTGTTCCAGATAATTGTTTTTCTGTGATACCTCAAGAACAAGTTTCTTTAGAATTTTTAAACGGAAATGAGTATATTGTTAAAAAAGAAACATCATCTAATAACTCTTGGATTAGAGAAAAAAATGATCAAGTATTTAAAGGTGAAATATTAATTAAGAAGGGGGTAAAAATTACACCTGGGATTTTAAGTAAATTAGCAAGTTGTGGGATAAAAACTATAAAAGTTAGTAAAATTTCTAAATTAGGTTTACTAATTACTGGAGATGAACTTATCAAATCAGGGACTGCAAGAAAGAAAGGAGAAATATGGGAAAGTAATAGTATTTTGATAAAATCAATTGCAAAAAATCTTGGATTTGAAATTAATGAAATTCATATAGAAAAAGATAATTATCAAAATATTAAAAATTCTCTTAGAAATATTTCTGAATTTAATGATGTGGTTATTTCAGTTGGTGGGATATCAGTGGGTAAAAAAGATTTTTTAAAAGATATTATTAACGAGTTAGGAGAGATTAAATTTTGGAAACTATTTTTAAAGCCAGGAAAACCCTTTGCTTTTGGATTGATAAACAAAAAAATCCCCTATTTTGGATTACCTGGGAATCCCGTTTCAGCAGCTATTACTTTTATCCAACTTGTTTGGCCCGCACTTCAGAAACTTGAAGGAATTACTAATATTGAATTCCCTCTTAGGATTAAGGTTAAGCTGAATTCTGATTTGAAAAGAAGAAAAGGGAGACCCGAATTGCTTAGAGGAAAACTTATCGTTAATGAAGAAGGTGAATTAATTGCAGATATTTCTGAAGAACAATCCTCATCAAAGATTAGTTCAATATCTAATTCAGATTTATTAATAGAAATACCTTCTGAAATTGATTTTTGTCAAAAAGGAAATTTTTTATGGGCACAACTTTTAAAAAATAATTTTTTATAATTTAAATCCTAAGTCAGTATTCTTTTTTACCCATGAGGATCCTTTGAAAGTCCATTCTTTTTTCCAAAAAGGAACTTTGTATTTTGTAAATTCAAGTATTTCTTGGAGATATTTATTTGCAATGCCTCTATGATTAGCACTTACTGCTATTAAAATAATAGGCTCGTTAGGGTAAATGAAACCTATCCTGTGCAAGAGAAAAATACATAAATTATCCTGTTTTTCAGAAATTTTCATTAAATATCTTTTAATATAATTTTCGGTCATTCCTTTATAATGAACAATTTCTAGTTTCTTTAAATCATTTCCAAATTGATCAAAGGGCCTTACTCTCCCAATAAAAAATGAGTTTGCTGAATTTTTATTTACCTTTTCCCAAAGTTCGAATTCTTTATAAGGATTAAAAGTCTCTTCTAGGATTTTAAATTTTATTCTTAAATTATCCACCGGTAAACATTGGCATAAATGCCACCTCATCATCCGGATTAATCATCGCATCCATATCTGTAATTTCTTGATTAATAGAAACGATAATATTATCTTGCGGTAAATTAGAATTAATTAAATTCCATACAGAAAAAACCTTCATTTGAGACCCTTCAATTGTAAGAAATTTTTCATTCCACCCTAGATCTTCAGCGATACTAGATAATAAAACCACCTTAATTTTGTTAGATTTTTTAGTTTCCATCTATAGTGATCTAGTAACTAATTAATGGTTTAATTTTAAGTGGTTTCTTTAGCTTTGCTTACTGTTTCTGATACTCGTAACACAAAAAATGATGAGAGTGGAAATTATCTCCTTCACGAGGCTGAGAGATCAGGACACAATGTCGTTGATAAGATAATTTGCAAAGATGATATTTATTTAATTAGAAAATATACGAGCGATTGGATCTCAGATCCAAATATTGATGTGATTATTACTACAGGTGGGACAGGAATTACAGCTAGGGACGTTACTCCTGAAGCTATTAGACCTTTATTAGATAAAGAGATTGATGGTTTTGGGGAGACTTTTAGATTTTTATCATTTAAAAAGATAGGAACTAGTACTTTACAAAGTAGGTGTATTGCGGGGTCTGCAAATGGTAAGTTTTTATTCGTTTTGCCAGGATCTAAGGATGCTGTTATGACAGGTTGGCAAGATATAATTTCTTATCAACTTAATCAAAATACAAAACCTTGTAATTTAATAAATCTCATTGATAAGTTAAAAAAATAATTCTCTAGTTTATTTATTTATTAGAAATTGATTTGAGATCAATTTTTGATTTTTTATGTATTTTAGTAGAGAAGGATCTATTATCTCATTTTCTAATTTTGATAATTGTTCAAAACTATTATCATTCCAAATGCTACCTAAAGAAAAAATTGCATATTTAGCGATTTCTAATTCTTTATTTAAAGAATATTCATACAGTAATTTACAAACTATTTCACTTTCTCTTCTTTTTAAAATAGAAATTATTTTGTAGTTGATTTTGAAATCATCGTAAATTTTTATTTGATCAATAAAAGATAATAATATTTCATCAGTTAATTGATGAGCTTTGAAATGGAGAATATTAAGGCCTGCAATCCAAAAATCTATTTCGCAAATATCGAATATTTCTCTAATTAATGTAAGTTCGATTTCTCCTCCCCAGGGCTCTAAAGCATTAATTATATGAATATTTAACTTATTATTTTGATAGAGATTTTTTAGTAAAAGATCTTTTGCATCTTTTTCATTTGTTAATTTAAGGGCCTCAATAAATTCAACTTTAAGGCCAAATTTTTTTATCATCTTTTCAAGTAAAAAATAGCCTTTCCTTTCTTGCATTCCTATCTTTTCCGCAATAACTTTGCGAATCTCAAAAGATAATTTCAATGAATAGTAGGAAAAAAGAATATCAAGATCTAATTTTTTTGAACCTAATCCATTTAAAACTTCTAATATTTCAGATTCACTTTTGCTCATTAATATATTTTAGGTTTTTAACTTTGCATTAAACTTGTTGATTAAAATTTCTTTGATTAAATTATAAATTTCATGTTTACTAACTTTTTTAAATTCGGTTTCACCTAAAGTTTGCAGGTGATCTTGTCTTCCTCCAATACTGACATTATATCCATCCTCAGTTCCTCCCCCCTCTTTTTTTACCTTTGTACCAGTCATACCAATACCACCCATATGAGCTTGTCCACAATTATTTGGACATCCTGTCCAGTGGATTTTAACCTCCTCTGATAATTCAAGTTCTCGATCTAATTTTTTAGAAATATTCCTTGCTATATCTTTGGTATTTGCAAGAGCAAAGCTACAATAACTACTCCCTGTACATGAAACAGTACTCGCTGAAAAATGGGATGGATTTAATTTGAATTTATTAATAATTTCTTCATTACCAAATTCTTCTAAAATATTATCTTTCAGGCCAACAATAATTAGATTTTGATCTTCGGTTAGTCTTACTTCACTCTGTCCATATTTTTCACTTAATCTTGCAATTTCTTGTATGTCTTCTACACATAATCTTCCTACCGGAATGTGTAATCCAGCAAAGTAAAGATTATTCTGTTTTTGTTTATTAATCCCAAATAAACTTCTTTGTCTTTCGTTGAAAATTGAGCCTGGATCGTTGGATAAAGTTCCAAATTTTTCTTCTACAAGTTCTCTAAATTTTTCGATACCTATAGAGTTCAAATAATATCTAAATCTTCCTTTATTTCTTAGAAATCTATCTCCATTGTCTCGCCAAAGGGAACAAATAATTCCAGTTATTTTGCATATATCTTTTTCTTCCACCCAGACATCTAGAGGTATAGCATAAGCATTCAAAGTTGCTGATAAAATTCCTCCTACCCAGACACCAAAGCCTAATATTCCATTTTTAAAAACAGGATGAAAGATAAGATCATTGTGTAGGAGAAAATTATCTTTTGCTCCTGCAACTGCAGTATTCCACTTCCTTGGTAAATTCGAGAATTCGGGGTTGCCATTACCAGAATTTGTTAAGTAATTTTCTAATTCAGAAGTATATTTTCTTGTATCTATAATTTCTTCAGGATCAATTCCCGCTAGTGGATTACCAGTAACATTCCTTGGATTATCCATTCCAGACTGAACGGATGTAATATTAACCTCTCTAAGTCTTTTAATAATATCTGGTAGATCATTTATCAAAACCCCCCTTAATTGAATATTTTGCCTAGTTGTTATATCTGCAGAACCGTCTTCTCCATATCTAGCGACTATTGACGCGATTACTTTCAACTGATTAGAGCTCAAAATTCCATTGGGAACTCTAAGCCTCATCATAAATCTTCCAGGAGTTTTTGGTCTCCAAAAAAGGCCATACCACTTTAAGCGCATTTGCAAATCTACTTCATCCATCTCTTCCCACCCTTTAAGAGCGTAATCATCTAACTCTTCAAAAATTTTCAGACCATCTTTCTCCGCCTTTTGCTTTTCAATCTTATTTAATTTTTTATCATTTAAATAATATTGCATATTAATTTTTATTCTTTTATTCTTATGAGATTTTAGACAATTTAATGTTTCCTCATATACAAATGTCAATAAATATTGATTATTTATTTTTTAACACCGAATTCCATATTTTAGGAAACTCTTAAGCTCATAAAAACATAAAGGCTTTTTCTTGGCCGGATCATTTATCCGTAATTATGAGATACTTCTGTCCACCCTTTTTGTTGTAGTTCGTGCCACTTTTCCCAGGCTGAATCTATGTTGAGTTTTTCAGAGGATTTGTACCCTCCAGGTTCTCCAAGGTGATTTGTGTAGAAAAGATGAGTATGAATTTTTAAATTAGGTTTAGGAGAATTTTTGCATTCTTCGAAAAAGATAATTCTGCTGCCTTCGGGATTAAGTAGGCATCCGTTAGGTTTGCTAGTGCTACAACCAAATGAGTACTTAGGATCCATACTTTACCTTTAATCGGCAGGTTAATTATTGATACGTTTGTACTATAAATTATATCCTCCTTGTTTTGCTGTCAATCCTTTTAAGGTTAAGTACTTATTTACTAATAATTATTTTGTTTTTTAATAAATAAGATAATTTCTTTAAGTTTATGAATTACAGGGAAGATCTAGAAATCAAACTACAAAAAGTAACACTTGCAATGCAGGAAGTTGTAGATGATATCCATAAAACTGCACCTGAGAAGCAAAGAATAATTTCCAAACTTATTGAATTTAAAGAAGCAATCATTTCAAAGGGAATTGAACTTAACATTGATTTAGAGGCAGCCTAGAAATATTTAATATCTCATGAATGTTTAATAACTTTTAGAATAATGTTATTAACAAAGAAGGGTTATTTATCAAATGCAGCCTGGTACTTTTGAATTATTGATCCTAGTATTTATCTTTTTAGGTCTTCAAGCCTGGTGGATTATCCCAATAGTTATTAAGAATAATAAATTAAATAATAGAGGTAAGGATTTAAGAGAGGAAATTAAGCAATTAGAAAGGTTATATAAAAAATAAATTAGTTAATTATTTTTGCAAACTACCTATTATTAATGAAACTCAAATATCTAATGAAATTAAAAAAATTTATTCCAGTTTGCTTCCTTTTTATTGGGACTTTAGCTTTACCAAAACCTTCTCTTGCAGAAGAAAAGATTGAAGTTATACCTATTATTCAAAGTTCAAAAGGACTAAGTGGTAAAAATTTTAATTATCTCGAGGGTAAGCCTGAATTAAGACTCTTAAAAGTAAAAATTCCAGTTGGCTTGAAAACTCCAATTCATACTCATCCTTCCCCAATGTTGATTCATGTCACCAGAGGAAGATTAAAGCATGTGAGGGGTGAAGAAATTAATTTCTTTAAAGCAGGTGATGCATTTATAGAGAGTAATAATGGGGGCCCCCACTATGTTAAAAGTGTTGGGAAGAAGCCGGCCATACTTCACGTGGGAGTTGTATCAGTAGTTGGAATGCCTACGGCCATAAATAAATAAGATTTTTCTCAAAGTTGTTCTATCAGTATGAGGATTAAACTTTTATGAAGAACAGCTGTAGTGAGATACTCCTCCATAGTTAAAATACTGGCTTGGCTTTAGTCGATTATATTTTTGATCTATTTCTGAGGATTGTTCTATATATGGATTGCTAAAGACATCCTGTAACTCTTTTATTTTTTTGTAATTTCCTTTTTCAGCTTCTTCATATGCGGGAAGGACCATCCATTCGCGCCAAGTATAGACTGGATTAAGGGATTTCATTGATGCCGATTTTACTTTAATATTTCCCTCTTTCTTCAAGACTGATTGCCAGTTTTCAAGCCATACATCCCACCTATTATTGAGCTCATCATTAATTGGTAAATAGAAACTGTCTTTTAAAGAATCTAAGTTATCAGGGATTTCAGAGAGTTTACGGAACAAAATTGTATAGTCTGCTTTTGAAATGACCATGAGATTAAAAAATTCATTTATTAGAGTTTCGTTGTAATGTTCTAAACCAAGCTTATTTGCCCACATTTTCATCAATTCCTTATTCATTAATTCAGAAAAGTCTTTTTCGATTTGATCTAACTTTTCTTGATCTTGTTTGCTTTGCGAAAGTAACGGACTAAGAGATGAACAGAATGTTTTAAAGTTGATTGCCGCTGCAGAAGGCTGGTTAAAAAATGAGAAATGTTCACCTCCACCTGTCCATGGTTGAAATCTTGGATCAAATAATTCACTGAATCCAAAGGGGCCATAATCCAAGGTATAACCTCCAGCAGCACAATTATCACTATTGAAATTACCCTGGCAATAACCAACTCTCATCCAGTTGGCTATAAGTGATATGAGTCTTGATCTGTATAAAGAAGCCAGTTTTATTACTTTACTTTCAATTGAAATCTCATATTCAATTTCATCTTTATAATTTCTATCAATTAGATGTTGAACTATCATCTTTAGTTCATTGAGGGCCTCATCATGCGCGTTATTACGAACTCGTCTTGCAAAAAGTTCAATCTGGCCTACGCGTAAAAAAGATGGAGCGACTCTCGTAGTAATTGCCGCTTGATTATCAATCATGATATCAGGTTCAAAATATCTGGACCCTTTGGAATACCAAGGTCTTCTAACTATTTCTGAACGTGAGACATAAAGTGTTAAAGATCTTGAGGTAGGGATTCCCAAGGCATTCATTAATTCCTGTGCGAGAAATTCTCGTACGCTAGACCTTAAGACAGC
>QCBT01000015.1 GCA_003281525.1 Prochlorococcus sp. AG-347-J06
TGATTGCGACTTGAAATTAACACAAGAACAAGCTGTTCAAGTAGCAATGGGAATGATTAAAAATTGGAAGGAATTAGGATGTAAGTCAGGTAAATTAACTTGGGCCCATCGTTCTGATGGCTCAGGCACTACTAAAGCTTTTACAAATTCTATGGAGGCTTTCTCTAAGACCTGGAATTTAGGTACTGGTAAATCTGTTAAATGGCCTTCGGGAGTTGGCGCAAAAGGCAATTCTGGTGTTGCAGGTGTTATTCAAAATACTCCAGGTGCAATTGGTTATGTAAACCAGTCATACATTAAAGGTAAGGTTAAGGCTGCTTAAAGACAAAGGAATATCCTAATGAATTTTTAGATCTACGAATGAGAGTCTCTTTTGGAGAAGGGACTTTAGCAAAAATCCCATGGATATCTTTTAGAAAAACAATAAGTGATGGATATAATCCAGTTTATTTATTTTATAAGGAGGAAGGACTCTTAATTCTCTCCTACGGAATAATGGAGAAAAGAAAACCAATAAAAAGTTGGGATGAAAATATTCACGAAACGATGACCAAAATATCAGATTTCATTGATAATCCATGGAGATATGGAGACTCCTACATTCACAAGCATTATGAGCCGAGGATAGAAGATGATGAAGTTTTCTTTTACCGAGATAATGAAAAGCTTTCAGATGAAACCCTTTATGAGGAACTAGTTGAAATAGTTGACTACTTCAAAACTTGCTATGAGCTGGAACCAAAACAAAATCAAGATATAAGGCCATCATGGTTTGTAGGTGCCGTAATTGATAATAAAGATTTAACTAATGAATTTATAGAGGGAGGATATTGGGAGCATGGTTTTGATGAAAAATACCATGACCATGTTCATTCAATGAAGGAAGGTGACCAAATTGCTATTAAAGCAGCTTATACAAGAAAGAAGGGATTGCCATTTGAAACTTATTCAAATATAACCTCAGTTATGTCTATTAAAGCAACAGGTCTAATAGAGGAAAATCTTGGTGATGGAAAAAAAATATTAGTAAATTGGAATAAGGTTGAACCAATACGTGAATGGTATTTTTACACATACCGTCCAACTGTATGGAAAGTACTTCCTGGCGAATGGATGAATGACGATTTAATTGATTTCACATTTAATAATAAAGACCAAGACATCAACCGTTTTATAAATGACCCATTTTGGAAAGAAAGATTTACCTCCAAAGTAATTGAATCTTATAGGATTGAAAATATTATTCAAGATGGTGCATTTTTAGATTTAGATAAGCTTTCATTAATAATGCGTAGAGTAAAGGAAAAGAAAAATCTCATACTTCAGGGACCACCTGGAACGGGAAAAACATGGTTAGCAAAACGTCTTGGAATGGCCCTTATAGAAGAAGAGATAAAAGACCAACAAATAAGTTCAGTCCAGTTTCACCCAAACCTGTCTTACGAAGATTTTGTAAGGGGCTGGAGACCTGGCAGTGATGAAAAACTAAGTTTACAAGAAGGAATTTTCATGGAGATGGTTGATCGTGCTTTAGAAAATCCTGATGAGAAATATGTATTAGTAATTGAAGAAATTAATAGAGGAAATCCAGCCCAAATATTTGGGGAGTTACTTACACTTATTGAATCAAGCAAAAGAAATTCAAGAGAAGCAATTAAGTTATGTTATCCAAATTCAGAGGGGCTTCATACTCCAGTTTATGTTCCCTCTAATTTATACATAATAGGCACTATGAATGTTGCTGATCGTTCTTTAGCATTAGTGGATATGGCTTTCAGAAGAAGATTTGCTTTTATAAATCTAGAACCAAACTTAAATAAAACTTGGAAGCACTTTGTAGTCGATAAGTTGGGCATGGATACTTCTATCGCAAACTATATTCAGTCAGAGATAGGGAATCTAAATAATCAAATTTCATCTGATAGCAGATTAGGTAAAGATTTTCAAATAGGTCATAGTTTTTTTACCCCAAATGAAAGTTTAAAAAATAAAGATTCCAAAAAATGGTTTGTAGAAATGGTGGAAAGTGAAATTGCTCCACTACTACAAGAATATTGGTTTGATTCACCTGAAGAAGCTGATAAAGCTGTAGAAAATTTATTAACAAATTTATGAGTATCCCTATCAGGAATATATGGTGGTTAATGCTTTATGCCTCTGACCTAGGAGATGCTCAAAATAAATCTCTTAAAGGTAAAGAAGATTTACCAGAAGAAATTCCTGACTTAATTGCCAAAATCTTGATTAAAACAGTCGAAAAAAGGCTTAAAAGACAATTAACTTATTCTTTCGAAACTAAAGATGAAGTATTAAGTAGAGTCAGAGGGAGAATAAATCATTTAAAAACATATAGGAAACAACTTCTAGCGAAAGGAAAAGTCTCCTGCACATTTAATGAATTATCAATAAATAATATTCGCAACAGATATGTTAGAGCTGCTCTGGATGGAATTTCTAGGATTATAAAAGAACCATCTCTAAGTAATAATTGTCGTTCATTAGCAAATAATCTTTTTGCAAGTGGTGTTACTGGACCAGTACCCACTTCACGAGAAATTGAGAATCAAAAATTTGGTAGAAATGATCAATCTGATAAAGAGATGATAGCTGCTGCGAAATTAGCTATGAACCTCTCCTTGCCATTTAATATTGAAGGTAAAAACGAAATTTTAGACCCAGAGAAATGTGAACATTGGATGAGAAGACTTTATGAAAAGGCAATTGGTAATTTTTATCGTTTTCACTTGAATCCAAACAATTGGAAAGTTATGACCGGTAAACCTATGAATTGGAAAATTAATAATGCGACTGATGGAATAAAAGATATATTACCTTCAATGAAAACAGACATTATTCTGGATAATAAAAACAAATCTCATAGGATTATTATTGATACAAAGTTCACTAATATATTCCATAAAAACAGTAGTTGGTATCGTGAAAAGTCACTTAAATCTGGATACATTTATCAACTTTATGCTTATTTAAGATCTCAAGAAGGTACTGGAGAAGGACTTTTTGATAACTCATCAGGTATGCTTCTCCATCCAGCAATTGGAGAAGATATTAATGAATCGGCCACCATCCAAGGTCATGAGATGAGGTTCTCAACCATTGATTTAACTCAAAGCCATGAAGTAATTAAAAATAAACTTTTGAATTTAGTCACCTAAGCAATTTATGTCATATTTATGTCATATAAGTCTTTATTTGTCAGGACAAATCACGCACTATTACGCAATAAATCAGTTATAGCTTGAAACCGCAGTGCTCATCTAGGGGTGTCCAGTGGTTTGGGAGCACTAGGTCGCAGGTTCGAATCCTGTCGCCCCGATCAGTTATAGCAGTAAGTCTCAGCTAATACCTATTCACGCAAATAATTGCTTCACGCAAAACTCACGCAAATCAGATATTTATAGCCTGACTCCAAATAAAAAAGGTCGAATGAACGACCCACAACGAAAGTAAAAAAATAGATTCCTTACCTTCTTTTATAGGGCCTACTACTGATATTCATTAAGCAATCGATTATAGATTATGAACAATACTATTAATCCACCAATACCATAAGCTGCATGAGTTGGGTCATGATGACTCTGCCAAAGCTCTTGTAATGGAAGTAGTAAGCTTTTCAATTATTAATTAACTAATCTTCTCTTTCCATCTCTAGTTTCTACTCTATTTATTCTTAACCCAATAAACAGAGCCCATATAAGTGCAAAGACAATTGGTAAGAAAATGATCGCAAGTTTCATCATTTTTTAATCCTGTTATTTGCTCAAAATAATATCGTTTAAATAAATAACTTAAAATTAAGTACCGAACCTAAAATTTGACGTTAGCAATAGGTAAAGCGAGGGCAGCTAGAAGTGGAAGTAGTAAGCGTTTCACAAAAAAACAGCTAATGATAATAGATTTTATTTAATATATAAAAAAAAATTCGGGAGTATTAAATGTCTATCATTACCGACAATACAGTGTTAGTTCATATTTACAGCGGTTTAGAATCCAAAAATAAAGTTACTTTAGGTTTATTGGTTGCCCTTACTGCAGAAAAAAACGATCATAAAGTAACTCTTTTTCTAGCAGGAGAAGGAGTACAAATATTAGATTGCAAAAAAGCTGGTGAAATAGTTGGTCAAGGTACTGGAGATTTATACGAACATCTTCAAAATTTGAAGAAATCAAAAGTTACCATATATGTTTCAGGTATGTCTGCTAAATCTAGGGGTTACGATAAGAAGCTTCTAGATGGATATTCAGCAGAGTTTGTGATGCCTGATGTTCTAATTGAAGAATCAATTAAAGCGGATAGCATACTTTGCTATTAAATAAAGGAGCTAACTGCTCCCTAATTTAGATCGACTGTCAATCGTATTTAATATAGCGGTGCAAGTAGTAAGCGTTTCATTTAAGGATTATAGTCTCTACATTTTGATCTTTCGTTTTCATAATCTTTTATAGCAGTATCCCATTCTGATAAATCTGCTTCTTTTCCAGAAATATATAATTCCATTTGTTTCGCATAGTTTGCTGATTCAATCCGACTATTGAATGAAGTATTGCAAAAAATTATACTTCCAAATTTTTCATAGTCCGCATAATCCCTATTCGCAGCAAATTCAGCATTTGCCCTTTTCTTATCTAATGCTTTATATTCCAAATCCTCAATACTAGATTTTGGACGAAGTAAGAATGCTTTATATTCCAAATTCTCAATATTAGGTTTTGGACGAAGCAAGGATGGTTTTTTTTGTGCATTTAGATATGCAAAAAGGCAAACACCAATGAGAACAACAGCAAATACTGTAATTAACCAAGTGTTAGTTTTATTCATTAATTAATTACATTTAGAAATAAATTACCTTCTCTAATAATCTCTGAACTTGTTGATTAGTTAAGTAATTTATTAAATAAGTTATTTTAATGCTTTGATTTAATTAACATCGTTAAATTGTTTATATAAATATGATTTAACTCTTCGTTAATAATCCCTTAATGGAGGATTCGGATGATAACCCTACAGTAAAAGCAAAATAATTTAATTTAAATTTTCAAATAATATGTCTCTAATCTCAGAAGATAATCCTTCTTTGAAATTATTAAAACAATTGCTGAGATTATTGGGCATATTTTTAATGTAGTCGATAATTTCTTCTGAAGTGAAATCTTGCTTTAAATAACTTCGCCCTAAATATTTTTTCCCTGAGTTTACATCTTTATATAAGAAATCTAAATCCTCATTTTTTTTAATCGGAAACCTATTTTCCTTAGTTGAAAATGCTTCTTTTAATTTTTCATGGTCACCAATCCTTACAACTATTTTAAATGAATTTTTATAAATAATTAGATACCAACAGATGATTGAGAAAATTGCTTTTCCTAAAGGGCAATAGATTTTATCTAGGTCAAAATTTAGATTTTTTTGAATAATCTTTTTTCTAAAAGAATAAGATTGGATGTTTTTTTCGTTTTCAATTATTTGTGAACCTAACCCTTTTAATAGCGGTCTTACTATCAAAATCTTTTTTTGAGAATATATATAGAAAGGGTTTTCTGAGTATTTATCTTTACAGAAAGGTGCCTTGATAAATGGATTATCAATGTACATCCATGAAGAAATTCCATGACTTTTAAGTTCTTCATGACCAATATCAATTCCAAATGTATGCGCAATTACTGATGCCCATTTTGTGCCTCCTCTTGGTATTCCCGAAATCCAATAAGGTACATAAATGGCTTTTTGAATATGTTCTTGATATTTCTTTAACTCTATTAGTTTTTTATTACTGTCTTTTAGTTGAGTTACATAACCTCTTTTGGGATGTATTAATGAACGAATTGTTTCACTGCACCAAGAATAATCAGTGGCAATGTGTGAACTTAATGAATAACTTATCGCTTTTGAAGCCAGCACCCTATGTATAAATACATCTGAAGTTGTATTAATTTTTTTAAATTCATCTTTGGCTAATTTAGCAAAAGATTTATTAAAACCAAATAAATAATTACTAGGATTTTGTTTATTTTTTTCCCAATATAGTTCTCTATAAACCTTTACAGGTTCAGGACTCCCCATGCTTAGTAAACAAGGAATCTCTGAATTAAAAAAACTCAACTCTCTAAGAACCTCTATATTTAAAACTTCTCTTAAAACTTTTTCGTTGAAATGCTTTACCTGGATATCATCCTCTGCAACGAGAAAAGTATTAAATGGAGAGTTTATTGCAAATTCGAAAATATCCAGAAAACTCAAAAAGCATGCCACTTGGCTTGGAATTAATATATTGTTATCGCAATTACATTTTTGCTCCCCGCAACGAAAGCATGGAGGGAATGAAAAGACATTATTTTGTTCGTAAATTTTTACTATTCTCTGATCATTATTTTTAACCCCCTGAAAAAATTGAAATTTGTCTAATCCTATATTGCATAATTCTTTTGTTGCTGATCTTTGGCGCTCTATTTCTCCCTCAAGTGTCAAGCATAATACTTTTTCAAATCCATTCCATAATGAATTATATCCTAGATTGTTATTCAATATTAAATAAGAATCTTTAGCGATATTAAGCTTAAAATCTTAATATTGCAAAAAATTGTTGTCTTTTATATTATCAATTAGATAGATCAAATTACTATTCTAATTACTAATTTATCCCTTTTTTCGTCTATGCATCCATCCTTCTAAATTCCTTTTTTCCTATTAGCCGTAAAGAATAATTTCCATCAACAAATATAAATTAGCCGACATATCGCCGATAAATATTCTCTAATTTTTCATTTCAAATCCTGCAATACCCTGCAACTAATTAGTTATGGTCTCTAGACATAGTGTCCAACTGGGCTTGTTAAGTGCTTTGGGAGCACTAGGTCGCAGATTCGCATCCTGTCGCCCCGACCATTTAAAAACCAAGTCATACCAGCTAGTCTCCCAACCCAATGATCATCGATAAGTAGAGAATAGGATCAGTCATTATTTAGTTTGATCAATCAAAAACAAATCCGGGGAAGCTTTTTCATATCTCTATGATCTTTTTATTATTAGCTTCAACTTTAAAAATAAATTACTAACTGTTACGAATCTGTATCAATATTGCTATAAAAGTACCGAATTACACATATTTTTAGCCTTTTTCTTTACATTAGTTAATAAGAATGTTACGTTTATTAATAATTTAATTCTTTATCTAATGACTAATTCTTTATACATAACTACGGAATCAGGCGGAAGGCAAAATATTTTTCCAACTGAGCCTCGTCCTTATGTTGATCAATCTGTTTCTTATGATGGATATCCTCAAAACGCAGAAAAAGTTAATGGTCGTTGGGCAATGATTGGTTTAGTTGCACTTTTGGGAGCTTATGTAACTACAGGTCAAATAATTCCAGGTATTTTTTAATGTCTCCTCTTTCAGGCTTTTTAGTTGTAATCGTATCCTTAACAGCTATCCTCCTTGCTTATCTAACCAAGCAATTTCAAAACGAAAATTTAAACTATCTAACTTCAAATCCAATGACAAATTCAAACCCTAAAGTAAAAACAATCGAAAAAGAAAAAGTTGTTGCAGAAACTCTTAATGGCAGATTCGCAATGCTTGGATTAATTGCTGCTGTTGGAGCTTACTTAACAACAGGCCAAATAATTCCTGGTTTTGTTTAAATGCTTTTACTCTCTGTACCATTCTACGATTTTCCATCTTCGCCCATACTCATAATTGGCGCGATAGGGATTGTTGTAGCATTAGCTGTATTTTTTCTGGCTTACAAAAAGTACTTCAATTCTCCATTTAACAAAGAACTTCAGTTAAAGAAAAAAGCTCTATTGAAGGAGAAAATAGAACTAAACAAAAAACTTGAAAAAATAGAACAAGATTTAAAAAATTTATAGTAAAAACCCATGAACATAGACATTTTCTTAATCTCTTTCTTTACTTATCTCTTAGTACCAGTAGTAATGATCGCTAAGGGGAAAAAAGCAACTAACTAAAAAAGATTTAGACACCCGAAAATAAGAATTTAAACTCTATTCAATACTTACAAAGTCGTTATAGAGTTTTCATATTAGTTTAAGGTAGGAAATCTTATGAGCAACCTCGCTATAGAGTTACTTCTCTTGACTGTAGTTTTATTAAATTTTGGAGCGATCCTTACAGCTAATATCTATCAAAATCAGTAAAAGAATTTAATCGCAATAGATTATTTTGTAGTAAATCCTTCAGTTGGAGGTTACTGTTGGCAAATAATCATTAGGATTTCCTTTGTAAGAGAATTTTGCCCCAAGTGTAGAAACACAAAATGCTACATCCGCAGAAAGAAATTCAAACTTATGAATTTTTGTAATTTCTGCTTTTTCCTGAACCACATTGCCCGAACTCATCATTTCCTCAAAATGA
This sequence comes from Prochlorococcus sp. AG-347-J06, assembly GCA_003281525.1. Lineage (GTDB taxonomy): Bacteria > Cyanobacteriota > Cyanobacteriia > PCC-6307 > Cyanobiaceae > Prochlorococcus_A. The sequence goes on from QCBT01000015.1 coordinate 8,394, forward strand.
GCTTTTTTTTCTGCCCAAATAACCCTAAACATAAGGTCGTATAGGGGAGCGCTAAGTTCTATAAACATCTTTTATGATCTTCGAAGATATTGCAATATGCTTCCTCAAACTCTTTCTTCCCTCTATGATTACTCTTAGCCATAACAAAAGCCTCAAAGGTTTCTCAAAATATAATCCCTGTGCTTTGGGAGCATTAAGTCGCAGGCTCGAATCCTGTCGCACCGATCATTTATAGCATTAAGTCTTAACTAAGAATATATTTACCTTAAAAAATTGAGTGACCAAAAAGTGTCCAAATTATTTCTTTAATGATTAGTTAGTATAGATAAATTCTCTTAGGAAAAAGTCAGTATTTTGAAACAGATAATTTATTTTTCTAAAATTTATATGCTCATAACTTACTAAATAAAGTAAGTTAATTAAAAATAGTAACTAACTAGTTAAACGTATAAAATTATGGATTTATTTGAGAATTCAAGTAAAAAAATTTATCTGCACATAGGTGCTGATAAATGTGGGAGCAGTTCAATACAATATTTTCTTTCTCAAAATAAAAATTTAAAGAACAATTCTGGAGAAGCAATTGACTATATCTGTATTATTCCACCAGGAGAAATTATTACACAACCAGAGATATTTGAAACTACTCAAAAAATGGTTCAAAATTTTAGAAATAGTAATTTTTCATCCAAGCCTTATACCCTTTCCAAAGAATTAAGAAAAAATATCACAAATTCCATGAGAAAAAAAATTTCCAAAAAGAAAAATATCCTTTTATCATCTGAAGGTTGGTTAAGAGGTATCTGCAACAGTAATAATTTTGATACGCTTTTAGGCTTTTTCGATGAGAAAATCTCTTATGATATTGAAATTTTAGCTGTAGTCAGAAGCCCAGCTTCATGGATAAATTCTGCATGGTGGCAATGGGGAGTATGGAACAGCAAGTATAAATCTTTTGAAGATTGGTTAGAAACTGCTATCCCATCCACTTTCTGGTTTAAGTTTTTATTGGACTATCAAAATAATCCACTTATCAAAAAAACAAAAATAGTATCATTGGAGGAAAATTTAACAGATGTATTAATCAAATTTTTAGATTTAAAAGAGAATAATAACTATAACTCAGATTTTACAAATTTTTCTTTAGATAAATACTTTTATAAAGCATTATTGTCTATTGAAGAATATAAATTAAATGATCAAAAAAGAAGGCGAGTTATTTTCTTGTTCGATCAACTTTTGAAGTCTTATAAATATCGTTCAAAAATTCCTTGGGTATTGAATAAAAATCACATAAATAAGATCCTCGAAAAAACTGAGGCAGCTAATCTAAAACTTTTAAATTTAGTAAATAATAAAACAAGAAAGTCAATAATTAATAATTCTGAGTGGTGGGACATAAGTGCATTTTCAGATAAAAAACTATCAGATCCATACTTAAATGATTTATCTTTGAACGATGATTTAAATAATTTAATTTATCAACTTTTCAGAAGTAATGAAAAAAATTTTGATTTCATTTCATCCAAAGCATTAAAAAAAGAATTTATTGATTATTTGACTTTTTGAAAAGGTTAATAAGAGTCAGAAAGTACTGATAAGAAAATATAGTAGTTCGAATTAATTCACACATATTCGCCCTAATATCCTGATATTGCAAAAAGATATAATTACAGCCTTGTTTTTGCAGGTGCTTTGGGAACACTAGGTCGGGAGTTCGAATCTACTCGCTTCCGAATAGATTTTCAGCGAAGGCTAAAACCCACTTTGGGAAAAAATTGCAGGAAATATTCAATATAGAAGAAAAAATATTATTAAAAAAGAAGCTAATTTTTCTTTAAATCATTTTTTATTTTTTATTAAATATCTATCTCAAGAGAAAAACTGTAGAACTAAATATAAGGTAGTTCTAAATATTCAAAATTAAATTTTTAATTTCTTTCTTCTATTCTATTCTTGATTTCATAGTTAATTATTGGTCGAAGATGTTTAATAACTTGCCCTAACAATTGATTTTCAAATTTAGGGCTTTTCATGTACATAAATACGCAAACCCCAGATAAAAAAGTTATTACTGAGGTTATTAAAGCAACATATGCTATAAATCTTGTTCTTATACGATTTGTTGATCTTTCAAAAATTACACTTTTATCAAATACAATTTTTTTCAAATTAACACCCTCAAAATGTATTAAAAGATACTAAATAAAAAGTTTTTGTTTAGCAATAAGCAAAAGTACTATATATCGATCTAAAGTAAATTTAAATTTTTATGAATTTTTTAATTTATGCATTCATAAGGTAAAGAGCTTATCATGATTGTAAAAGTTTATTGATTCAATTCAGTTTATAAAAAATTTTTATGTCCTTTATTTTTATCAAATCTACCTCTATAGTAGATTTTAGTATTAAAAATAATTTTGCAAATACCCTAATCTTCATTTAGATTTTATTTTGCAAATTTTTAAGTTTTTTTTAGGGTATATTTATTAAATTGAAAAGAAAAATCTATTATATTTCTATTTTTATTTTATGTAATTAAAAATTAATGAAAGATTTAGAGTCCAAAATTAAGAATTTTATAAATGAAATAAATCCCGATACTTTAAAAATTTTAAAATTCGGGAATATGCTCCCAAAAATTATTAAAAATTTTATAGTTTATGAATTAGTAAGCATGGTAAATTTAGAACAAAATTTTCAAGAAAATGAAATTAAAAACTTTTATTTAAAAAATAATATTAATAATACTAAAAGCTTGATTAATCTTTTAAAAGCAAATAATTTAACACAAGAGGAACTTTATTATCAAATAACTTTACCTTCAAAAAAATATAAGTTTGCTGAAGAAAATTTAAAAAATGAATTAAATGAATACTTTCTTACAAAAAAAGAATTTCTTGATGAATATACTTTTAATATTATAAGAGTTAAGAAAAGTGACTTAGCTCATGAATTATATTTTCAGCTAGATTCTGGAGAATCGGATTTTTTCAGATTATCTCAAAGGTATTCTTTTTATAGCCCGTTATATCCTGAAGGAATCTTTGGTCCAAGAACTCTCGATGGGGTTAATCCAATTATTACAAACAAATTATTTAATTCTACTATTGGAAATTTGATTATGCCTTTTCAAGTTGACGAATGGTGGTTAATAATTAAGTTATTAGAAAAAAAACATGCAAAACTAGATAAAAAAACAACCAAAATGCTTTTAATAGAAATTTTTAATAACTACGTAAAAAAATTGACTCAAAATTTTCTTGAAAATCATTTTAAAACTAATTGATTATGGAAAATAAAGAATCAAATCAAAAAAAAAATTATATTAATTTTGTTAATATATTTAAATCTGAAGGTATTGAGAGAAAATTTAAACTAGGACAATTACTTTCGTCTTTTGAATATCTTCCAGAAGAAGTTTTTTTAATAAAAGAAGGTAATGCAAGATTAATTAGCAAAATAGATGGGCAACCAACCTCTATCGCAAAATTGGCAAAAGGAGATTTTATTGGTATCGCTTCAATTCTAAACGGATTTTCATTAGAGGAAGTTAGAGCTTCAAAAGACTTAATTGTTTACGGTCTTAAAGACCATAAATTTATAAAATTATACCAAGAAAAATTAGATATAAAAAATTATTGCGACAATAGAATTTGGATTTCAGAAATTTTATTTATTGTAAAAAATTTCCCAAAACTTTATAAAAAAAATCTTTTATTAAAAACCAATTTGTTAGATAAATTTTATTTAAATTCAAAGTTAATATCTTCTGAATTAAATGATTTAAATAATTCTTTTAAAAATGAACATTTTTTATTTTCTAATTATTTCTCTGAAAATCATGAAATATGGTCTGAAATTAAAAACTTTTCCGAATTAAAGAAAATATCCGAAAAGCAAAGAAAATTTCCAATAAGATTAATATCTGTTACTAAAAATATAGAGTCTATTAAAATTAATGAATTAATTAAATTCAAAAAGGTAGAGGATAAAAAATCTGATGAAAAAGATAAACTCTCTAAAAAGTATATTCCTTTAAGAAATAATATTAACAATAATGAAGATGATAAAAAAAATATAATCTCTGGTAAAGGACAAATAGAGAATACCCTATGGTGCTTTGAAATTATTTCTAGGCTTTTGGATTTTCCTTTTAAAAAGGAATCGGTTAAAAATAGCTTAAAGGAATATTTGCTTAATAATGATTGCTTATCTTTAAAAGTTTGTGGAGAAATTGCAGAATATCATGGATTAAAAATTGATATTTCTCATATCAATCCAGAAATGGGTAATAGAATAAGAACACCGGCATTAATAAAATGGAATGAAAATTTTGCTGTTATTTCAAGAAGTAATTCAAAAGGACTAGAAATTAAGATTAAACCTCAAGGCGTTAGGATTATTGAGTTTGAAAATTTAAAGCAAGTTTTTCCTAATGGCATTCAAATTTTAAATTTTGAAAAGACTAACTTAACTCAAGAGAATACATTTGGACTTATTTGGATTTATCCTTTTTTTAAAAAATATAAAGGGGTTTTTATACAAATTTTAATTGCTGGTTTTGTAATTCAATTATTGGCGCTTGCAAATCCACTTTTAATTCAAGTCATTATTGATAAAGTTATTTCCCAAAGAAGCCTTGATACCCTTCAAGTATTGGGATTTGCTTTATTATTTGTTACTCTTTTTGAGGGAATTTTAAGTAGTCTAAAAAGCTTTCTTCTGTCTGATACCACTAATAGAATAGATAAAAGGATATCTGGTGAAATAATTGATCATCTTTTAGGATTACCTCTAAATTACTTTCAAAAAAGGCGCACTGGAGAATTATCTTCGAGGATAAGTGAACTAGAGAAAATTAGAAATTTTTTAACTAGTCAAGCTCTTACATCAATATTAGATGGAGCTTTTTCAATAATTTATATATTAGTAATGATTTTATACAGCCTAAAACTTACTTTAATATCATTAATAGTATTACCCATACAGATTTTAATAACTTTTGTTTGCGGTCCATTATTTAAAAAACAATTTAGAGAAGTTGCTGAAACAAATGCCAAATCTCAAAGCCATCTTCTTGAAATTTTAAATGGAATTGAAACTGTTAAATCTCAAAACTATGAGATTAAAAGCAAATTGAAATGGCAAAAACTATATGAAAGATTTATAGATAAAAGTTTTGAGAAAACGATTACTGGAACGATATTTATACAATCAAGTCAAATTCTTCAAAAAATATCACAGTTATTAATTTTATGGTTTGGAGCTGGAATGGTCCTAAAGGGATATATATCTTTAGGTCAATTAATTGCATTTAGAATTATTTCTGGTTACGTTACCAATCCTCTACTTAGGTTATCCAATATTTGGCAGGAAATTCAGGAACTGAAAATCAGTTTTGAAAGATTAGCGGATATTGTTAATACAAAAAAAGAAATTAATGAAATAGAAAAAAGTAAAATTTTGATGCCAAAGATTAATGGATTTATAGATTTCGAAAATATTAATTTCAAATTTAGTAATAAACAAAATTATATTTTAAATGGAATTAACCTTTCTATTAAACCAAATAACTTTGTGGCAATAGTGGGTCAGAGTGGAAGTGGCAAAAGTACTCTTATGAAACTCATTTATAGACTTTATTCTCCTAATGAGGGGAAAATTTTAATTGATGGTTTTGATATCTCTAAAGTCGAGCTGGCTTCCCTAAGAAATCAAATTGGTGTTGTCCCTCAAGATCCTTTGTTGTTTAATGGAACTATCAGAGATAATATTGCGATCAGAGATGAAGCAAGCGAAGATGAAATAATTAGAGCTTCAAAATTAGCATGTGCTCATGATTTCATTATGGGACTTCCTGATGGTTATAGTACTTTAATAAGTGAAAAAGGAAGCACACTTAGTGGAGGTCAAAAACAGAGAATTACTATTGCAAGAACACTATTAAACTATCCAAGTATTCTTATGCTAGATGAAGCAACTAGTGCACTAGACTATTCTACTGAAAAAAGAGTATATGAGAACTTATTAAGTTATGAAAAAAGGGGTTTGATTTTTTTTGTTACACATAGATTATCTCTTATTAAAAACGCAAATTTAATAGTAGTTTTTCATGAAGGGAGAATTGATGAATTAGGCACACATGAAGAGCTAATTGAGAAAAGAGGAAGATACTTTGCCCTTTTAAATCAATACAAGGAGGTATAAATTGGTAAATTTTAAAAAGATCAAATCCATTTTGAAGAATATCCAAAATAAGGCAAAGGATAAAGTTTCTAAACTTGAAATAAATAATATCAACTTGCGACAAAGTTCTTTTTTTATAAGAACATTGACTTGGAGTTTAATATCAGCAAGTGGTTTGACTATTACTTGGTTGGCATTTGCTTCTACAGAAGAAATAGTAATTGTAAAAGGCAAGCTTGAGCCAATTGGAGATGTAAAAATCATAAATATCCCATCTGGTGGTGTAGTAAAAGAAATTTTAGTTAAAAATGGTGAAGAAGTATCTAAAGATCAGATTTTATTAGTACTAGATAATGAAATACTACAAGAAAACGTTAAATCTTTAGAAAATCAAATACAACAAAAAAAAGCGGAATTGGAATTGAAAAAAGAAGAGAAAATTAAATTAATTGATTTATATAATAGTAAATTAATTTTTCTGAATAACGAATTTAAACTTAAAGAAGATATTAAAAATCGATTCAAGCTGCTATTTGAGGAAGGTGCAATTTCAGAATTGACTTATCTTGAAAAAATAAGCGAACTCAATTCTTTAGAAGGTAAAATTGTTGAAAATGATATTAATTTAAAAAGGCAATCATTAATTTTGTCTCAAGAAATAAAGCAAATTGAATCAGAAGTATCTGCATTAAAAGCTGAAGGATTAGAAGCTGAAGTTCTTTTAGAATATAAATCAATTAAATCTCCAGTAAATGGAATGGTTTTTGATATGAAGCCAAAAAATGTTGGCTTTGTTGCTCAATCAAACTTTTCTATAATGAAAATAGTGCCTTTCAACAAATTAGAAGCAGATGTGAAAATACCAAGTAGCAAAATTGGTTTTATTAAAATTGGGATGCCCGTTGATATAAGCATTGATTCTTTTCCTGCCAACGATTTTGGTCCTTTAGAAGGTGTAGTTGCATCAATTGGTTCAGATGTACTCGACTCAAATGAACAAGATAATAAAGAATACTTTTTCCCTGGAAGCATAAAATTAAATTCGCAATCATTACTGTTATCCAATGGTAAAGAATTACCTTTACAAGTCGGGATGTCACTAAATGCAAATATAAAGTTGAGAAAAGTTAACTACTTAAAACTTCTTCTTGGAAGTTTTAGAGATAAAGCTCAGTCAATAAAAAGCATATAAATATCTCATTTTGAAGAAAAAAGTTTCTAATTTTTTTTAATTAATAATTCCTAAATTTTTGCAAGCTCAGCTTCAATTAAGGCTGAATTCTGAATAAATTTTTTATTACCAAAACAATTTTTAAATATTCAGAATTTTTTTCTACTTTATTTTTTTTTATATTATAAAATTTTAAATAAGTCTTTTTACTAAGCCGTTCGATTTGTTAAAAAACTATTTTCCAAATTGTTAATTATTTTTTTTATAACTATATTTCATAATATATACAAACGATAAATCGTTGAAAATAATTTTATATTGTTTAAACTTTAAACCTGAAATAGTAGGAATTGGTAAATATAATGGCGAGATGGTCGATTTCCTAATAGATAAAGGTCATCAATTACGCGTGATAACAGCCCCAAAGTATTATCCAGAGTGGAATATAAAACATAACAAATACTCAATTGAGAAAAATAAGCATTACAGAGTTTATAGATGTCCCTTATATGTACCTAAATCACCGAATGGAATAAAAAGAATTTTACATTTAATCTCCTTTTCTTTTAGTAGTTTTCCAGTACTAATGAAACAACTAATTTGGAAGCCTGACACCTTAATTCTTATTGCTCCAACTTTATTTTGTGCTCCTAATGTTTTTATTTTTAAATTACTTTCATTAAAAAAAATTTTTACTATGATTCATATTCAAGATCTAGAGTTAAATGCAGCATTTAATCTCGATTTGCTTAATGGAAAAATCCTTAAGAAATTTATTTTTGAAATTGAGAAATTAATTTATAAAATTTTTGAAGTAATTGGAACTATAAGTGAAGGAATGATAAATAAATTAGAAGAAAAAGACATTGATAAAAATAAAATTTATTATTTTCCTAATTGGATTGATCCTAAAAGATTTAAACAAAAAAATGAACGTAATAGACTTAGCAATACTTATAGAAAAAAATTCAACTTGTCTCCAGAAACCATTGTAATTCAATATTCAGGAAGTATGAATAAAAAACAAGGCTTAGATTTTTTAATTCCAATTATAGAAAATTTCAAAAATCATCAAAATGTTTTTTGGGTATTTGGAGGAGAAGGGCCAACAAAAAACCAATTAATTTATTCAACGAGAAAAATCAATAATATAAAATTCTTACCATTTCAAGATGCCGATAAATTTAATGATTGGTTAAATTTTGGCGATATACATATTATTCCTCAAGATGAAAAAGTTGAAGATCTACTTTTCCCTTCCAAATTATTAGCGATATTAGCCACGGGTAATCCTGTGATTTCTAATTGCTCTGCAAATTGTGATTTAGGTAAAATAATTTCTGAAGTTGGCTTAAGATCTGATCCCAAAGATCAAAGTAGATTTATAGAGGCAATAAACTTTCTTATTGAGAACCCAAACAAAAGATTTTTATTAGGTAAAAAAGCAAGGGAAATTGTTGAAAAAAAATTTAATAAAAAATTTGTATTGGAAAAGTTCAATAAATTTTTAAAAAAAAAACTTAAATATTGATTAACTAAATATTCAAAAATCTAAATCTTTATATCCTCATACAAAGAATAAGAAGATAATTGTTTTATTTATAGTAAATATAAAAGTCCATATCTATGTTAAGGGGAATATTAAAAAGAGAATCATTGATTCTTAATAATATTCAAAAATTAATTGACCCAATTATTATAATATTTATTTTTAAAATTTTATTTAAGAAAACTGATTTTTTTAGTTTTAGTCAAATATTATTTTTTTTAATAATAACTTTGGTATTAAATATAAATAGAATTTATGAAAGTCATCGGATAAAAATCCTCTTAACCATAATACCTAAGATATTTTACATATCTTCCAGTTTGACTATATTTAATTTATTTTTCATGGATTTAAATAATATTGATAAATCACCTTTTATAGGATTTTTTATTTTATGTTTTGGATATTTATTTTTACATCATTTTATAGTTAGATTCTTCTTAAGAAGAATAAGAAGAAAAGGTTTTAACTCAAGAAATGCAGTTTTTGTAGGAAATAAAGAAAGCTATAAAAAATTTTTAGAGGAATTAAAAAGATACCCTTGGATAGGTTATAAAATAATTTTTTGGTTCAGTCCAAATTTGAAGGATTATAAAGATAAAAAGGAAATTAATCTAAATTCTTTAAATTGTAATGGTGGAATTATAGATATTAAAAATTATATTAACTTTCATGATATAGACAAAATATTTTTTTCTCATCATGATACTGATGAAATAACTTTTGAAAAGTTAATAGAAATTTTAGGAGATACATATATTCCTATATCACTATTAATAGATTGGAAAATTAACTCTTTGAGTCTAAATAAAGAATATTTTGGAGACTTATTAACCCTTAATATATGGAATTCTGATGAACCAAATTTTTATTTAAATATTAAAGCATCTATAGATTTCATTTTTGCATTATTCGGTATTGTTTTGTTATCCCCTGTATTTTTTCTGATATCTTTAGCTATTAAAATAGAAAGCAAAGGTCCTATTTTATTCGTTCAAAAAAGATATGGAAATAAAGGAAAAATTTTTAAAATGTACAAATTTAGAACCATGATTGAAGAAAAAAAACATAATCATAAATATCTAGAACAAGCTAAGTTTGGAGATTTAAGAGTAACGAAATTCGGTAAGTTTTTAAGAAAGTTTAGTATTGATGAATTTCCACAATTAATAAATGTTTTAAAAGGTGATATGAGTTTAATTGGCCCAAGACCACATGCTATTGAACATAATGAATTCTATCGAAAATTAATTGTTGGATATATGCAAAGACACTCTAGAAAGCCAGGTATGACTGGTTTAGCGCAAATAAATGGAGCTAGAGGAGAAACTAGTAAAATTGAGAAAATGGAATTGAGAATTAAATATGATTTAGAATACATTAATAATTTAAACCTAATTAATGATTTAATAATTTTATTTAAAACTTTTTTTCACATTTTTAAAGGGGAGGCATACTAAAAATTAGAATTTATTTTTCTTTCTCTGTTTCTAAAACCAGATATAATGGAATACAAAAAATATAACCATTTATATAAGACATTATAAAAGTTTGTTGAGTTTAAAAAAAGTTGATCCAACAATAATAAATAATTAGAAGTGCTTCAATGGAATGTTTAAAATTATTAAATATTTTTTTTATCGTTAAAATTTATTTGTCTAATAAAAATCAAAAAACATAGTAATTTAAAAAATAAGTATTTATAAAAAAAAAAGATATCTTTTGATAAAGATTTCTTTATAGTTAAATTTGATAGTATTAAATTTAAAGTATAAATTTTTTTTATAAAAAGATCAGATAAATTTTTATTGTATCGATGTCTTTTTAATTTTATATAAAAATTATTTTATCAATCAATATGAATGACTATATTTTTAATAAAATCAAAGGGCCGCCATTAAACTCATTAACAAGATACGATGAATGGATTAGTGATTTAAAGAACTTATTAAAGGTTAACTAAACTAATTTTTGTTTTCTTGTTTCGAGACGATACCTAATGGAACTAATAAGAAAAAATAACTTATAATTGAAGTCATACCAAGTGTTTGTTGTTCTAAAAAAAAGTTAATTAAGAAAAAAATACTAAGAGGTGTTTTTACATAATATTCAAAATTATTTACTAAATTCTCTTCTGTGCGAAAAAAGCCAATGGTATATCTAATACAAGAATAAATAATAAAAATAAATATAGGCATAGCAAACAATAAACCGCTTAAAAAAGCTGAGTGAAAAAAATTATTATCGAAACTTACTCTTCCTGGCAAATATCCAAAACCCAAAGGTCCAATTGAGCTAGATATCTGCGACCAAATTTCTACTCTGCCTGTGAAACCCGAATCGACTCCTCTATATAGATCATCTTGCAGAATTATAAAATTGGATAAAAAACTAAATGTTTTTTTAAAATTCAATAAAATTACGGAAACTATTAGTAAATAGTACTTATTATATGAATTTGAAACATATAATTGATTAGAAAAAATCCTGATAAGTAAAGGTAAGATTCCTAAAAACATTGATAGATAAGCTGATCTAGTACTGCATAATAAGAGCAATATAAGATTACAAAACAAAATTAAATATCCTAAAAAAGAATTAAATTGAAAATAACCTTTTTTAGTAATATCCAATTTGCACAACTTATATTGATCTATAATTAATCTAGAAATAATATAACAAGAAGATATACCTAAATTTACTCCAAGAACGTTTGCATTTGTGCCCCACATAAGAAGTCGGTTCCCAGCTATTGCTCCGAGTTTGAATTGTAAAAGTTTCATTATTAATAATAGGGCTGGTCGATAAAACACGACCCCTATCAAACTCGATATTGTTAATGCTATTACTAAACAATCAAATATCTTTATTACATCTATTTTATTTGTTAAGGACTTAACAATAAGAAATCTAAAAATAAATAAAAAACTGTAAATAACTGAGGCAGAAAAATTTGTATTTGAAACTAAACTACTTAAAACAATGCCTGATAAATATAAATAGATGGCAACATCGAAAATATTTCTCAAATATTTTTTTGAATCCTGATTATAAATATTTAAATATTCGCAATTTCTATTTGTTATTAAGTATATAAATAATAAAGAAATAGTTATGGTGTATTTTAAATTTATGCCAAATAAAGCAGTTCCAGGGAATCCAGTTATTATAAAAGCAAATATTAGTAAATGATTCTTATTTTCTTTTTTTAATGTACTCTGTAAAACTGACATTTACTCAATTATTTAAATCTTTATTTATCTCTATAATCCTGAAAATATTATAAAGAGGTTCAGAAATTTGCATAAGGAATGATGCTGTTTTATTGATTTGATTTCTATAAATAAGAATAGTGTCTCCATCATAAAGTTTTGGGAATTTTGAATGTTTTGGATCATTGAGATTAAATTTATATTTTATTCTTCTTACTTCTCCGTTTGTATTAATGCGTAAAATTTCAGCATTACCTCTTGAAGTAAGATAAGTAGTACCTCCGCCTGCAGATAATGCATCCAATAAATCACTATTATTTTTAATTTTTTTTGCTCCAGGTTTTTTCACTTCACCTAAAATATTGATATCAATATTTTCAGGAGAAATAGAACTTTCAAGAATACCTTTTTCAAAAATAAAGTTTTCTTCGATTTTACTTACTTTTATAATATCTTCATCAAATAAATAGGGATTATATTCTTGATTTCCATTTTTTAAAAGCTCTAATAAATTAAATTTATAGTAGGTTAGTTCCTTGTTAAATTTGCCACTTTTTCTTATCAAACAAACATTTTTTATATCAGCTTTAGGTGTTATTCCTCCTGCCTCATCAATGGCATCTACTAATCTAGGAGGGGAAGCAAAACTAACGAGATTTCTAGTCGAATTTCTAAAAGTATTATCTTTTTGCAACTTATAAATTCCTGGCCTATTAATTTCACCTACTACTGAAATTGAAAGAGGTCTCGAATATTTTAGAATTATATCTAAAGCAGAAGCATAAAGTTCATCTTCAAAAATACTTTCTAACTTCTTTACAGCCTCTTCTATAGTTAAATCTTGCAATTTAACTGAACCAACAATTGGCAAAGATACAGATCCATCATTAAGTATTTCATAATCTCCTGAAATATCACTGCTAGAAAAAAAATTTACTGAGATCAAATCGCCTGGTCCCAATAAATATTTTCCGAGATTTTTTGAGGCATTTGCCTTTATAAGATTACATTTATCATTCTCTGATGCATAACTCTTTAAATTAAAACTAAAAAATGTAAAGTAGCATAAAAATATGATTAGGTATATTCTTCTATAATTTTTTCTTTTCATAATTATAATTTACATTACTTAGATTAAAAAGGAAATAGAATTTTTAATCTTAAAATATATCATGCGAAGTATTAAATAAGTATGCATTAAGAAAACACCTATATTTAAAATTTGGTTTTTAAAAATACTAAAAAAAGTTTTCTAAGAATTAATTTGTTAAATTAAGGAAATATATAGGATTTTAATTTGAAAAATAATATTAACGACATAAATAAAATATTTTTAGAGAATAAACTTAAAGATTTTAATGAAAGGAGAGAAATATCATTAGAGAGATTAATTCGAATTTTCAAAGAAAGGAGAAAAGTTAGTTTAATAATTTTCTTATCAGTTTTCTCAATTTTAGGATCACATACAATTTTCATGCGAATAGTAAATCCTATTTTTCTTGGTAAATTTACTTTATTAATTTCTGATCCTCTCAATAAAAATATTGGTAATATTTATAAGTCACTTGATGAAGAGGATTTGGCAACTGCTTTTGGAGATACTCAGACTGATACTCCAACATTAATAAAATTTTTAACAAGCTCATACATTATTTCTCCAGTAGCTAAAAAATTTAATATTGAAACTGAGAACTTACAAAAAAAATTAAAAATTAAACCATTCATAACTGCTGAAAATACAAATAAACCAGAATATTCGGGAATATTGGATATTGAATATTACTCTAAAGAACCTAAAAAAGATTTAGCTTTATTAATAGAATTAAGTTCTCACTTCACAAACTCAGCTAAAGATTTTAAAGAAAACAAATTAAATAATGGATTAAGATTCCTTGAAACTCAAGAACCTGCTTTACAAGAAAAAGTAATCAAAATCCAAAATAAGATAAAAGTCTTTAGGCAACAAAATTCAATTCTTGAACCCAATATTGAAGGTAGCTTGCTAAGAAATCAAGAAAATAATTATTTAACTAGAATCAGAGATCTTGATGAAAATTATAATAATCTAAGAAATATTAAAAATGAAATTGTTAATGGAAAATATTTTATTAGTGGATTTGATCAAACTATAGTTACTAAAGATGATCAAAGTAGATCTGGAGCTTTTACAACAGGGCTTAAATTATCAAACTCGTATCAATCTTTGTTAGAGGAATTTAATAAATTAGAAAATGAACTTTCTTTATTAAGATCTAGATTTAAACCAAATTCAAAAGTAATTAAATCTTTTGAACTAAGAGCAAATGCTATAAGGCCAGTTTTGAAAAAATATCAATTAGAGGCTGTAGAAGCAGCTTTATCATTTAATAGGACGCAAAGGAAAACGTTAGAAGAACAGAGAACATTAATTAGCAATTTATTTCAAAAGCAACCTTCTTTAATAAATGAATATCAATCTTTATTAAGTAGATTAAATCTTCTAGAAGAAAATTTAACATCATTAGTAGGAGCAAAAGAAGAATTCCAACTTCAATTAGCTAAAGATAATGTCTCATGGACTATCATTGAACCAGCATCTTTTTCTAGGAAACCTATTTTCCCTTCGATCCCAAGAAGATTGATATCTGCATTATTAATAGGTTTATTTTCCTCTTTGTTAGTGGCCTTATACTTGGATACAAAGAATATAACTTTTAAAAATGAGAAAAATATAAGGGACAGATTTAATAACTTTTTTTATCTCGGCTTTATAAATCATATTGAGAGCTTTTCAGAAATCATAAATTCAATGGGCTTACCAAATTTTTTCTCATCTATTGACCAAACTGAAGAAGGTTCAACAATTTATTACCAAAGAAAATTATTGAGAGAAAAATTTAGCAATGTATATGCATCGATAAACTTTTTATTTAAAAATAAAAATAAGATTTTTTTGATAACGAGTTCCCAAAGTCTTGAAGGTAAAAGTGTTTTATCTGCTCTTTTATCATTTACAGTATCTGAAATGGGTAATAAAACATTGCTAATAGATGCAGATTTAAGAAAGCCTAAATTAAATGAATATCTAAATATTAAACCTAAGAAAGGTCTTTCAGATTTTTTAATTTCAGAAGAAAAAATTGAAGAATATTATCAATCAATTGATTCTTATCCAAATTTAAAATACCTCTCGTCTGGATTCACATCTATTGATGCCCCAAAGCTACTTGGATCTAATAAATTTATAAAATTAATAACAAATCTCAAGAAGTCAGAAGAATTTGATTACATAATAATTAATACAACTCCTGTAGTTGGGATTTCAGAATCAATAATTTTAACGCCTTTAGTTGATAGAATAATTTTTGTAATTTCAGTCCAAAATGTTCCAAAGGATTCATCCTATGAAGCTTTAAAATTATTAGCTAAATATAATAATGAGCAACCTTTGATACTGAGTAATAGTACAAAAAAGGTTGCTAATTACAATTCAGACAGTGAGTCAGATTACCTTAATTACTACATCAATTAATAAAATTAATTTTAGCAAAATTAACAAAAAAAGATTTTGTATATAACTAATAGTAAATAAAAATTTTCCCTAATTCACTAGGAATTATTTTAAATATTTGGACTATATTTTTAAATCTAAAATTTAATTTTCTTTAATTTTTTTTTCTTACAATTTCATTTTTCCAAGTATTTCAAACGATGAATCAAGAAAAATAAATAAATAAATGAATAATTATAAATTTAGAAAAATTATTAAGTTAAGTAACGAGATATCTATTGTTTTAAACATTTGATACCTTAAATATTTTTTTAAAAATTTTGGTTTTAATTCAAAAATAATTAAAATTAATTAAATAGATGAAAACAATTTTTGCTAATATTTAAAGATAATTAATTAATAAGAAAAGTGCTCATATCATCAAGATTTAGTACATCAAAAAAATTCATATTCTTACATGTATATAAGACCGCTGGTTCTACAGTAAGGAGAGCTTTTTTAAAATATTCTTCAAAATCTCAAGTTATTATTCAACTTTTTAATCATGTACTAAAAAGAACTAAGTCTCCAATTTCTTTTAGAAGAAAAATATATAATTACCATCCATCCGCAAATGAAATTATCTATGAAATGGGTTTCAAAAAATATAATGAACACTTTTCATTCGCTTTCAGTAGAAATCCTTTATCGCATCAACTATCACTATTTAATTATTCAAGGCTAAACAAAGATCTAAAAAAATACAAAAAATTTGATGATTATCTTAAGGCAAGAATTGATAATTATGCACGTTTACAAACAAGTTTTACTTATCATGCAGGAAGAAAATTGGTTAACTATATAGCAAAATATGAAAATTTAAAAAGCGAAATTGCAATTATTGCTGATAAATTAGAAATACCTCGCCCAATTCTAAAACATGTTAATAAATCGAAAAAATCTAGATCTGTTTTTTTAAAAGCAAATACATATGATGAATTTTTAAAAACTTACGATTTAGACTATAATCTCCTAAATTATGATAAAGCAGAAATCCCCAAAGGAATAATTATTGATTAAAATTAGTTTTCAAGCTTCTAAAAACTAAAAATTCTTAAAATTAGGAAGGATTAAATTTTGATAATGATTTTTGAGTGTTTTATTAAATATAATACCCCCAAAAGAATTAAAGACAGATGAACTTAATAGGGCAAAAAGAGCACCTTGCAAACCTATTAAAGGAATTAAGATGACGTTTAATAGAATATTTATAAAAAGAGAAATTATTGATTTAAGAAAAATAATCTTTCTAAAGTTATAGAAATTTAAAAAAGCATTATCAGTTAATGTTAAACCATTTAGGAAAACAATTAAAGAAAGAATAGGTACTAATTTGATTGATGAGATATATTCTGATCCAAAACCAAACTTAATTAAAATTGGAGTTAAGAATAAAAATGATATTGAGAAGAGAAAAGAATATAACCATGTAAATATATAAATTTTATCTGATTTAAAATTATTTTTGATTGAAAATTTATTATTTAATTCAGGGACTAAATTTAATGAAATAAGATTTAGTAAAATATTTATTTGAATAACTATCCTACAAGGTGCTGCATAAATTCCCGCATTGAATTCATCAATCATATTTGTAATTAATATAACATCTGTTCTTAAAAGAATTATTGAAATTAAGCTTGAACCCATTAGAGGTAAACCTTTAATTAGGTTTTTTTTGAAGTTTGATAGATCTATTCTTAATTTTGAAAATAAGGAAAATAAATTATTCTTTTTTAAAATTATTAAGATTACTAATATATCTGTTAAGTAGTTAATTAAATAGGCAGAAGATATTATATAAATACTTGAAGAAAATAAAGATGATATCGTAATTAGTATTAAAAGCTTAAAGGAAGAAATAAAGTTTATTTTTACACTTGCAGTCCCTTTTTTATAAATAAAAAGAGCCTTGGAATATAAATCGAATATTCGAAATCCATAAGTTATTTGTAAAATAAAAAATAAATAAATACTCTGCTTATTAAATATAATTGGTGAGACTAAGAATGCTAATGCTGATATAGTCAGGAATGATATTAATCTTATACTTAAGAGCTGATTGATAACTGAAATATTTTTTTTATTTCGACTTAATTCTGATTGTAATATTGAGTTGCTTCCAAAATTATAAATTGGTTTTATAACAAAAACGATAGACAATATATAGCTAAATTTACCAAAATCACTTGGACCTAAATGTCTTGCTACAATAATTGAAATTAAAAATACCAATATTGATTCAAAAAATTTTATAAACATTGTTTTAAAAACAACGTTATTAAAAGATTTAGAAAAAAAATATTTTATATTAGCCAAATTTAAATGAATATTTTAACCTGTGAATTAATATTAAATTATTATAAAATTATTTTAAAAAAAAACTTATATTGTTTCTTTATCAAGAAACAAGCAATTGCAATTTAATAATCTAAAAATCTTAAATAATTAAATATCTAATATATTGGTAAGCATTTTTTTAATTTTCGCTTTTGAATAGTGCGTAGAATATTCTTGAATATTTTTTCTTAAATTGTGATATTCTTCGTCGCTAAACAAAGTTAAAAGTTCTATGTGTTTTAGCCACTTTTTTTTATCATTAGTAAATAGAGAATTAGGTAATTTATCTTTACTTGAAAAGTTTACACATTCAGTTCCTAGAATTGGAATCCCATTCTCAATAGCTTCTAAGAATTTTAATTTAAAGCCACAGTTGTATGGGAATGGCATTATGAGTAAATTAGAATTCTTATAAAGATTTAAAAGCATACTATTTGATACATCACTATATAAATTAAATTCTTTTTCTCTACATATTTGTTTTATTAGTTTAGAAGGGTTTCTGCCTACAATATTTATTCGAATGTTTTTACCAAATTTTTTTTGTATTTCATTATTAAACTTTTTGCAGAAAAAAATAATTGCATCAATATTCATCTTCATATTAAGAGAACCAACAAATAATAAGTTGAAAAGATTTTTTTCTGTATAAATATTATCCTTTTTGTACTCCTTTAAATCTACTATTTCATTTATTGATGGAGTTATTAAATAAAGAGGAAATTTTTTTAGTCTTACGCTAAGGCTTTCAAAATCATTCTGTGATAAACAAATAATTTTTATTTCTAGGGGTAATTTAGATATGTTACTAGATAGCCATTTGTTTGAGGATAGGGAAATAAAACTATATAAAAGGAAATTGATTCTATTATGAAAAATATTTAAAGGATTTTTTTTTATACTTTCAAGTAAATAATAATTCAATCTTAATTGATTATTAATATTCCAGGTCCATTCATCATTGTGCGTTTCACAAATATAATTTATATTTTTTAATAAAAGATCATTTTTTTGAAGAGCTATTGCCGTTTGTAAATAACTAATTAAAACATTTTTGGGCTTATATTTTCTGAAAACTTGAGAATATTCTTTGAGGAAATCCTTAGTAATAAATTTATTGTATTTATAGTCAGATCTATATATTAAGGTTTTTAAAAAGGAATTAATTTTATTTTTCTTAAAGTTACTGTATTTTTCAAAAATATCTTTTTTACCCTTTTCAAGAATTACCACATGATTCATTCCAACAATTATAGTTAAATCGAAGATTTCTTTAAGTAAAATTGATCTATCCCAAATTAATTTATCATCGCCATTTTTTATCGGAAAGCTAAGATGTGGTGCTGCAATAATAATACTCATTAAATTATTTTAGATTTATATAGCGAAGTTCCAGTATTCCAAGATTTTATATAATTTAGTATTTAATTTTACTAAAGTTTCTTTTTTTAACTCTTTTTCGAATTGGCGGCTCTTTCCTGAGCGGTAATGTGATGTTTTGTTTTTATAAAAAATCCTATAATTTTTTTTGTTAAAAGGCGAAGTGGCTTTAATTGTTAATTTGCCTAATAAATTCTCATTTAATTGAATATTCATAATCAAAGAAAGGGATCTTATGAAGTCCTTTGGAGAATTTTTAAAAAAATCATAAGAGAAAAAATAGTTTTCAGGACAGTTATCCTTCATATATTGATACTGTTTAAAATAGGGAATAATCCATTTGTCAGTATATTCCAAACAATAATCATCTATACCCTGTATGAGACTTTTTTTTCTTACTTCTAAAAATTTTTGCTTCCAAATATTGTTTTGTGGTATTTCATGAGATGCACTTCTCGAATAAAAGCTACTTACTAAAACATCCCTAGGGTCTCTCAAAAAAAATATATTTATGTATTTGTTCTGATCTTTTAAATAAAATGGTTTTCTTATTGGACCATATATTTCACCATACTTTCTATATAAAAATGAACAATCAGATTCAATAAGATAAGGATTATGCAATTTTATAATATTTCCTAGATACCAAATTGAAGAAGCATAATCATAATATTTATACTGAGAATTCTTTGCGAGAGATTTTAAAGCTTTTTGGACGAATGTTGAGGCTGTTTTTTGAGTTGTCCATAGTAATATAGATTTCTTATTTATTTCTTTATCAGATAAATATTTTGCAGAAGCAATAATTCTCTCTTTTGTACTAGAAAAATTAAAAAAAGATTGATAATATTTATAGTAAATATTCTTGAATATCTGTTTCAAAATATTTATTAATTTTCTTTAATATAATAAATCATGAGTCGCAATTTCTAAACTTCTGAGAGTCTTACATTCGATAATCAAGATATAGTTTGATTATTCATTTAAAAAGTAATTGTTTTTTTAACACATGAAAAATAAAATAAAAAAAATTATAATGTAATTAAATTAATTATATTGAATGAGCAACTATGAATCAAAGCGTCCTACTCTTTTTTTAATATCTGGGCCATGGGGAAGTGGAACTTCCGCTTTAGCAGGTTGTCTTTATCACCTTGGGTTACCAATACCTTCGCCTTTTTATATTTCTAATGATGTTAGAACTCTAAATACATTTGAATCCGAATGTATGAGATCTATTTTACTTCTTTTATGTAAAGAAGATTACCTAAAAAAAATAAATAATGAAAAATTAATTGTAAAAAAAATCAAAGAACAAAAATTAAAAATATTATCAAGTTTTGATAAATCTATTGATTCCTTCGGATTGAAAATACCAATTTCAGCCATTTTTATTAAAGAGTTCAGTAAAGTTTTTGATTTACGGTTAATCATATCTCTTCGTCCTTATAAAGATATTGAAAAAAGTAGAGAGCGTAGAAATTGGCCTAAAGTTTATGGTAAAGAGGGTGCAAAAATTATTTATAAGAGTATTTTTGATGAAATTATTAATACAAAATTACCTTATAATATAATAAGGTATTCGGATCTTATTCAACCGAAAACGAATTTAGAGGTGATTAATCAACTGAAAGATTTTTGTGATCTTGACCCAACTGATGAAGAAATTAGTAAAGCAAAAAAATTTTTAAATAGGGAATAGAAATTTTGAAGAGATAAATTTAATTTTAACTTTGAAATATTTTCACAATTAAATTCCTTTCAAAACCAATACATAATTTAACCATATAAACAATTTTAATTATCAAAAAACTTTAAATTTAATGTAAAAAAATAACTTCTCTAATCTTCCTTTTTTGCAAAAAATTTTTTCCATTTTTTAATAATTTCTAGTGGGTGTTATGGAAATTTGGATATGATTTTTCTGCAGTAATTGGAGTGCAGGCTTAGTAGAGGCTCTACTCCAGTTTACTCGTTCAAGATTTTTTCTAATTAATTATGGCGTATTATCGGGAGTATATAAATTTGATGAAAATTTAAATTTTAAAAAAATTTATCAATTACATTAGCCGATCAATTTGACGAATTTTATAGTTCTTGAGAAATTTAATTAGTATTGTTTTGGAAGTTATTGATAGAAAGGCAAACTAAGTTTATTTGTAGTGTTAATGGCATATTTCCCAGTATTTTTTTTAATCAATAATATCTTTATATTTTTAGATTCCATTT
>QCBT01000016.1 GCA_003281525.1 Prochlorococcus sp. AG-347-J06
AAAGAAAAGAAATAAATACGTAAGTGAATTTGGGTTATCTGCATATGATGCAAGGGTAATTTCTGATGAAATTAACATGGCAAACTTTTTTGAAGAAACAGTAGCTAATGGGGTTGATGCCAAACTAGCTTCAAATTGGGTAACAAGTGATATTGTGGGTTATTTAAAAGTAAATAAACTTAGTTTTAGTGACTTAAAACTTAGTCCTGAAAATCTTGCTGAAATGATTAGCATGATTTCAAATAAAACTATCAGTGGAAAAATTGCAAAGGAAATTTTACCTGAACTAATTCAAAAAAATATTTCTCCGAAAAAATTAGTTGAAGAAAAAGGGTTAGCTATGATATCTGATTCTTCAATTATTCTTCCAATAATTGATGAACTTATCACTGCACATCCAAATGAGGTTAAAGCATTTAAAAATGGTAAAACCAAATTACTTGGTTTTTTTGTTGGTCAACTAATGAAAAGAACAAAAGGTAAAGCTGACCCTAAACTTGCAAATAAACTTCTTGCAGAAAAATTGAATAGTTAAAGCTTTAAAGAAGCTCTCTTATTGTATGGATCCATTTATTGTGATCATTTGAATTATCTAAAATAATGTCTGAAAATTTTCTTTTTTCTTCAAAACTTAATTGAAGATTTATAGACTCATATGCTTCTTTTTCGCTAATTTTATCTCTTTTGATAAGTCTTTTTACTTGTAGTTCTTTAGGACATTTGACTAACCAAATTTCAGTGCAAATATCTTCAAACTTCGCTTCAAATAATAATGGAATAACTAGTACTATAGTTTGATTGTTTTTGTATTGACAGCATTCTTCTATCATTTTTTCTTTAATTAATGGGTGCAGTAGTTTTTCAATCCATTCTTTACTTTCTGAATGTTTAAAAATAATTTTCCTTAAAAGTTTTCTGTTAATTGCCCTTTCTGAATTGTTCTTATTATCAATAATTTTATTCCCAAAATAATCTAAAATTTTCTTATATCCATATGTGTTTGGTTTGATTAATTCTCTTGATAAATTATCTGCATCTAATATTGGAATGTTTTTATGTTTTCTAATGTAATTAGTTATGGTTGTCTTTCCACTCGCAATACCTCCTGTTAAACCAATTCTTCTTTGGGTTTTTTTTGATTTTTGAAGAATATCCATATAATTAATAATAATCTAATTACCTGTTTCTTTAGTATTAAAGAGTAGTTAATATGAATTAAAATATCAAAAAGATTGAGCCAGATAGATTCCAATTGGTCGTTTGTTGATGACAGTAAGGAAACACCCAAGGGGTTTCTTTTTGCTGGCATATCTGCTGGATTAAAAGCTTCTAATAAAAAAGATTTAGCACTAATACTCGCTCCAGAAGGAAGTATTTTTAGTGGGATGTTTACCCAATCAATAGTTCGCGCTTCATGTGTTGATATTTGTGAGGAGAGAATTAAAAGAGCTTTGGGTTTGGTAAGAGCGATACTTATTAATTCTGGTCAAGCGAATGCGTGTACAGGAAATCTTGGAATTCAACATTTTCAAATTGCTACAGGAAAGATTGCGGAACTTTTAGGAATAAAAGAAGAAGAAGTTTTAATGTGCTCAACTGGTGTAATTGGTGTTCCAATTCAAATAAATGATTTAATAAAAAATTTACCGAATTTAGTTAGTGATTTAAATAGTAATAATCTTCAAGATGCAGCAGAAGCAATTTTAACTACTGATTTGACTTTGAAAAAAGTTTTAATAGAGACGACTATTCAAGGTAGAAAAATAAAAATAGCAGGATTTGCAAAAGGTTCAGGAATGATTTATCCCAACATGGCTACAATGCTTGCTTTTCTAACCTGTGATGCGGGCATTCAAAAAGAAGAATGGGACAAAATGATTGCCATTGCGGTTAAAAAATCTTTTAATGCAATATCAGTTGATGGAGAGACAAGCACAAATGATTCTTTTGTTGGAATAAATGCAGGAGAGAAAATTGAAAAAAGGTTTTTTCCAATTATCCAAAAAGGGGTGGATATTGTATGTCAAAACTTGGCAATAAATATTGCAAGGGATGGAGAGGGAGCAAATTGTTTATTAGAAGTTATGGTGCAAGGAGCAAAAAATACTGATGATGCAATTATGGTTGCGAAATCTATTTGTAATTCTGCCTTGGTAAAAACTGCGATACATGGTTGTGATCCTAATTGGGGAAGAATCATTTCTGCTGCAGGTAATTCTGGAGTTAAATTCAATTTCAATAACGTTGACTTGTATATAGGAAACGCTCAGATTTTGGAAAACGGCAAGTTAAATAAATATGATCCACAAAAAGTCACTGACTATATTAAGTCCAGAATGAAAGGTAGATATTTAGTAGATGATATTGTAAAAATTATGATTAATCTTAATTCTGGCGAATCGAAAGGCACAGCTTGGGGGTGTGATCTTTCAAAAAAGTATGTTGAAATAAATAGCGAATATACTACATAGTCTGAGATCTATTGTGCTGCAGTAGAAGTCAAGGAATAGTAAAACGATATGACACTAATATGACAGTAGATTTCGACGAATTTATTAATTTAAACTTGTTAATTTATAAATTTTATTTGAGTCTATAGATTGCTAAATCTTTTGACTTATTTTCACTAAGCGCAATTTTTTCAAGTTTTTCTAATCTTGCTAAAAGCGCTTTATTTTGAGAAATAATATTTTGATTATTTTCTTTTAAAGCAATAATTTCTTCTTTTAGTTCTTTCCCTTCTTTCATACTAATTTGAGTTGGTTTTATGGCCTTGCCTAATTTCCATACAAATCCTGCGCGTGCTGAAAATTGATCTTCAAAATTTCCTGCATATTCTTGTCCGGGCATAGTAATGGATGCAGCATAGTTAACTGATAGTTTTTCATTAATTTTTGAGGCGCAACCTCCAGAAAAAGCAAGATCCCCTCCGTGAGTCCCAGTTCCTAAACCGCAAGCAAGAGTAGTTTCAGTAGGTACAGTTGGTAAACCTGTAAGGGCAGCACTCAGAGCACCAACATTATTAATTGATTGTTCTACATCTCTCCCATTAATTAATAATTTACTTCCATTTGTAATGTTTATGGGAGCAATTCGTCCTTGTGAATCTGTTGCCCACATTTCTTGAGAATTAGATTGCTCTTTTAATTTCAAAGAATTTTCTCCAAGACTCAATACCCCTGAATCATTTTTGCTAATCATTTCACTAATTCCTCTTGGATAAATCTGATAGTCTTCAAGCATAGATATACTTTCCATCTCTTGAACGGAATTATTTACTAGATCATATTCAAAAACAGTTCTTGAGGAAATATTAGGAAAACCATCATTATTAGCACTGTATTCATTGTAGTTGAAATAAATTTTCCCTTCATATTGATCAATAATTGCATCTTCTCTTTCTATGGCAATAATATCTTGATTTAATGATTCCCAAGTATTTAGTAGTGTTTCAGTTCCATCAGAGGAAACTCCATAAAAATTTATGGTTGGAATATTATTAATTATGTTTGAAGTCGTTTTGAGAAATTTGTATTCACTCGCTTTGGCAACTTCAAAGAAAGGAATTAAAAAACTTAAGAGAGATAAACAAGAAAATAATTTTTTCATCTTTCAATAGATATTTATATTGTTTTATCAAAAAAAACATTCTTGAAACTTAATTATTACTTATTCAAGATTCGATATGACACTAATATGACACCTTTTTTGTTATATCAAGAGGTTTGATTAGGTGTCGTAAACGATATGACACCAATATGACAGTAATTAAATCTTTGTAATCTACTGGTATGACTGGTTTTTACTCTTTATGTTTTTACTAATAGCGAATATACTACATAATTTTAAATCCATTGCAGGGCAACCGATTAGAGTGATTCTAATTGATATATGACACCAATATGACACTAACTTGATCCTTAATATTAATTGCTATGACTGACTTTTAGAATATATTTTTTATCCATAGTGAATATATGACTTAATTTTAATCCATAGAAGGACAATCGATAATAGAGATCTTTAAAATATAGATTAGGTTTGAAGATAACAATTGAAAATTATTATTCTGAATTTGATTTCACTATTTTTTATTTGAAATATATATATGATTTTATTTTTTCTCTTATTCGCGTCATAATATCTGGATAGGGATCACTTCCTCTATCATCGACAAAATTAGTAAAAGAGAATGATTTGTTTCTGTCAACATGAATGCCGAATTGTCCACGACCTAACTTTGCACAGGGAAATTTATTTACTTGTGCAAAATAAAGTGCAAAGGGGTCAACCAAAGAAAGTTCATATTGTGTCCCATGTTGTAGAGGATGTGTGAAATCATCTACCCCAATAAAAGATCCATCTTTCATTTTTGGAAGTATAGATATTAAATCTATCGTGATTCCTTTTAGAGTATGATCCCCATCTATGTATGCAAAATCTAGAGAATTATTAGGAATTTTATCTATAACATCTAAGGTTTTGCCTCGTAAGAGTTTATATTTATTTTTGAATGCATCTAAATTTTTTATTGCTATTTCGTATACATCATTAAAATCTTCTTGTACATTAAACGGTTTATTCCAATCATCTAATTTTTTCCAAGGGTCAATTAGATAATACTCAGAAATTTTATCGCAGTTTTTTAGTAAATGCCTTGCAAAAGCACCTTTCCAAACCCCTAATTCCGCTATCGAACTTATTTGTTTTTCGTTAACAAAATTTGCCCAATATTCGAATCTATTCGAATCTTCAGATATTGGATTCCACATATGAAAAATAATTTGTTTAGATAACTTTATTAAGAGTTAAATTATTTAATGTTAAATATACTGACTTTAATAATAAAAGTTTACATAGATGCTCTTTGTCAAAAAAAATTTTTACGAATTATAACTGTATTTTAGATTAGAAAGTTATCTATAACTCGAATTTGATGTGTAATACAGACGCAGCATTTGGTGTCACCTAAACTGCTTATGTATAATTGATGATTTCATATTGTTTTAGCACTTTTAAAGCACTATTTTTGTGATATCAGTTGGGTTGACCTTGTGGAAAAAGTTGTTTAATACTTATATAACACTATTTATGGGAGCAATAATCTTCTGATGCCATTCGATTTCAGGGTATATAGAAATAAATGGCGAATATACTACTTAAGTGTTAGTAAATCTAATGGTAAATATTCATTGATATAAAGAAACAGTATTGTTAAAGTTCCAATTACAGAACCTATAAAACCTCCAAAAAAATTTACTAATAATCCAGATTGCTTAATTATTGTTTCTTCGTATTTTTCTTCTTTAAAATCAGGAGAATCAACTACTTTTAAGCGCTTATTGGTGGTTGGTTGTTTAAGTTGTTGATGTCGGATGAGGGCTTCGAAATCAGGCATGGAATTTGTGAGGCAATTGAACAATAAGCAGACCAGCCCGTCATTCGACGAGGATCTGACCTGCCTAAATCGTCTACAGCTTCAAATACAGCATTCCCAGAGGCTTCTGCTTTATCAAATGCTGAAAGTAAGGGTATAAATGTATCAAAAACATATAAACCAAAATTTTCTAGAGCTGCTTTGGCTTGTTGTGCTGCTTTTTGCTGTCTAAAATCAACTTTTACTATCACTACTGCATGGTTAACTTTTAAGTTTGTTAATAAATTAGCTAATTCAACAGTTAATTCCACTGATCTTGCTTTTGCAGTTGTAGGTAAGATAACTAAATCTGAACCATAAGCTAAGTGTTTAAGTTCTTCTTGATCACTGCTAGCCTGGCCATCAGTTATTACAATTTCTGATGATCTTGATGCTTTAGCTGCTGAACTGACTGGGAAAACTGGAAATGGAAGATTGCCTCTTGATGCGTATGCTAATGCGGATCTATTCTTATCAGCATCGACTATGCAAACTTTTTTACCTTCAGAATGCCAAACACTAGCAAGGTGAATACTTGTGCAGGTCTTGGCTACCCCCCCTTTTTGTCCGCAAACGGTAATGAACAATTTTTTTTTTATTTCTCTTACTTTGGAGAATAATTTCTTAATGTCAAGACCAATTGATTTTTAATGCTTTAAAACTTATTTTTTGAAATATTTTAAAGAGGTTAATATTTTTAGATAACCTTATAAGGTTCTGTATTTAAATAGGCTAGTGAAGAAAAGAATTGGATTAGGTACTTGGTCTTGGGGTAATAAGCTTTTTTGGAATTACCAATCTATAAATGACGATGATTTACGTGAGACATATAATGAAGCTTTACGAAGAGGTTTTGATCTAATTGATACTGCAGATTCTTACGGTACTGGGAATCTTAAGGGTAGAAGTGAATTATTGATAGGCAAATTTTTACTAAATACTTCTTCAGCAAAGAAAAAAAGAATTCAAGTGGCAACTAAACTTGCACCGTATCCCTGGAGAATCGGTGACAGAGGTTTTAATAAACCTTTTTTGAAAAGTTTAGAAAGACTTAATAATAAATTAGATATAGTGCAATTACATTGGACAACTGCAAAGTACAATCCTTGGCAGGAATTAGGGCTTTTGAATAATCTTTGCAATTTAAAAGATCAAGGCTTTGATTTTCAAATCGGCTTATCAAATATAGGCCCTAAAAGATTGACGAAATTAATTGATTTCTTGGCAAAAAGAGATAAGAGTATAAAAAGTGTTCAGATACAGTTTTCTTTGCTTGCTCCCGATTTACAAAAACAATATCAGGTAAAAAAAATTTGCGAAGAAAATAATATTGATTTCTTTGCTTATAGTCCATTGTCTTTTGGAATACTTTGTATTGATCCAGATAAAGAAGAAAATAAAGAAAAAAGTTTTATTCGCAATGCATTATTTGAAAACTATAAAAAACCAACATATGAATTGCGGAGGTGTCTAAAAAGAATTGCGCATCAAAGATCAGTTTCCCAAGCGCAAGTAGCAATTAATTGGTGTTGTTATCAAGGAACTATTCCACTCGTTGGGATGCGAAAAAAATCTCAAGTTATAGATGTATCGAATGTATTTAATTGGAATTTAAATAAAAATGAATTTAAACTACTTCAGGAAGTTTCAAAAAAATGTTTAAAAAAAATGCCGAAAAATCCTTTTTCAAGCATTTAATTAAATTTTTAGCGAGATATTTTCTTATTTTTTTTTACTTGGCAACCACTATTCCATAGTTCATTGGGAAATTTTTCACCCGTGAATCTAATAACTTTTGGTCTGAGATTTATTATCAAGTCATTTAGTTTTTTATTAGATTCCATTTTGCAAGAGTGGATTTTTTAATAAGATAAATTAATTTAAAACTTATCTTCTCGGTATTTATACTTATAAAATTAAAAAAATTCTTTTTATTACAAGCAACTGAAGCAATATTTACAAACTAATAAATTATCTATTACAACTTCTTAGTTATTAAAAAAAATGGAGTCCTTCCAGACTCCTCGTATCATTTGGTTGATAAGGCTGATATAACCCCATCTCCTTTAGGATCAAGCAGCAACTGGTGCTGTTTGACGGGAGAAACTAACGATTTTGTTAGCATTTGTGTTTTTGCTCTAACCGAGCCGGCTTCAGTCACCTTCCTTATGCCCCGTCGAAACCATTACAACCCCAAATAGTGGAGTTGAGCGGAATCGAACCGCTGTCCGAAACATCGGTTGAGATCACCTAGTCCAATTGGACATTTATATTCTGACAGGCAAAATGGTTATTGAATAGTTTTTTTTACTAAGTTTTATCGTATATGAATGTAGTGGCATCATCTCCGGAGGGACTAGAGAAATCTTTAGCAGAAGAAATTTCAAATTTAGGCGGCTTTAATATTAATACTTATAAAAGATTTATTAATTTTGAATGTGATTTTGAAACTTTTTATAGAGTTCATTTCTATTCCAGATTAGCTTTTCGTTTTTATAGAGAAATTGCAAGTTTTAGTTGCTACGACAAGCAATCTTTATATGCGGGGGTTAGAGATTCATTTGATTGGTTAAATTGGTTGCACTTTGATAAAACATTTAATGTTCAAGTGACTGGGAGAACATCTTCTTTAAGTCATACTCATTTCACTGCTCTTGAAGTAAAAAATTCTATAACTGATTTGCAACAGGCAGTTTGGAATAAAAGATCAAATATTTCTCTAGATAATCCTGATTTTATAATTCATCTGCATTTAAATAATAATAAAGCAATTCTCAGTCTTCAAAGCAGCGTAGAAAGCTTACACAAAAGAGGCTATAGACCCGCAATTGGAAATGCTCCATTAAAAGAAAATTTAGCTTCTGGATTGATAAATATGACTCAATGGAATGGCAAAGTTCCATTAATAGATTTTATGTGTGGCTCGGGAACTTTTTTAATTGAGGCAGTCAACCAATTCCTTGGAGTTCCCATAAATATTGATCAAGTATATCTTTTTGAGAATTGGTCGGACTTTAGGAAAGATATTTATCTTAATGAAAAAAATAAGGCAAAAAATAAAATTATAAATTATGAAAAATTACCAACAATAATAGGGTGTGAAATTAATAAAAAGGTTTTTGAGCAGGCGAATGTAAACATATCATTAGCTGGACTCGAAAATTATATTGAGCTTATAAATAATGATTTTTTAGCACTCCAAGTAAGTTGCACACCTGGGATAATCATATGTAATCCTCCATACGGCAAAAAATTAGGCGATGAAAATGAATTGATTTTTTTATATGAACAAATAGGAAACTTTCTAAAGAATAATTTTTCAGGTTGGGAATTTTGGCTGCTAAGTGGAAATCCAAAACTAACAAAATATTTGAAAATGAAATCTTCATTGAAAATTCCTGTTAGTAATGGTGGGATAGATTGTAGATGGATAAAGTATTTAATTAGGTAATTTATTTTTTGCCTAAAACGGCCTTTGTTGTCTTGCCTAAACCCTCTAATGTTTGAGGAAGATATGGTCCTTTGGCTAATTTTCCTCCAAGTTTCAAACTTAAGCCTGCAAGAAATAAATCGATAAATATTATGAGTAATAAATTATATTCAATATTCCAGTTATTATATTTCGCTAGAAAAAGATAAAAAATAATATGAATGCAAATTAGTACTAATAATAATAATGTGCTGCCAATTGCCAAAAATATTCCACCACTAATTAATCTTCTTTTTTCTCTATCCACTTCTTGAAGAGCTATTCTGACATGCAAATCCATCACTGAACTTGCGATGGCTGAAATTCTGGAGGCTGTATTTGCAAAGTTTTTATTTTTTGGTTTTTCCATCTTATTTTCTGCCACTGTTTAGGAGACTTCCTATTAGTAAACCAATACCAGCTGCAATAGCAATAGATAATAGTGGTTTTTTTCTTATTGGACCTTCTATTTTTGGTCTAAGTGTATTGTTAAGCTCTTCTAATAATTCTTCTAATTGACTTTCAATAGGCTCAATTTTTTCTGATATTTCCCAATTTTTTTCTCTTATTGAATCAATGATTTCAAATAGTTGGTTTTTTATTCCATTTGCTGATGTTCCACTATGGCTAGCTATTACCTCAACTAAATCATCAATACTCCCTTTTGTGGCTTCAAGGGTTTGTTGTGCGATGTTAGGCCATTTTTCTTTTATTAAAGGTATTAAACTGTCAATTTTTTCAAGTAACCATTTTTCCAAGATAACTTCTTTTTCAGGAAGATCAGATTTATCTTCTTTTTCTTCTACTTCTTTGGGAGGATGGTAAGTCTCCATTATTTAAAATTATTTATTTTAAGATTAGACCCTATTTTCTTTATTTGGAACCCTTATCTAAAGAATTGTGCGATTTGTATAGAATAAAAACATATAAAAGTTTATTTACATTTTATTTATCTACTCTGTTCTGTAAGAAGGTTTTGTTAAGCTATTACTGAATTTATTAAATGAGTTTAAATTTCATCATGGATATTACATTTGCATCATTAATTTTTGCATCTCGCACAATCCCTACAGATTTTGGATTAGTAGCTGCAGCTATCGCTGGAGCTGGAAGTTTGCTATTCATTGCTTTAAGATTTGTTCCTGATGCAAGTAATTAAATAACAGGAAACATTTCTTAGAAAATATAATTTTACTCAACTTTGTTTTGACAATAGATTCGATTTATTTATCAGCTAGATAATGAATAAATGGGTTTTGCTTGAACATAAAGTTTATTCTGCTAAAGCTATAGATATTCATTATGATTTTCTTGTTGAAAATGGGATAGACTGTTTAACTTGGAAATTTTTAAAACTACCTTTATTAAATCAAGCTTCTATAGAAATTTTTAAACAGCCAAATCATAGACTTTTATGGCTATCCAGGATAGAACATGAACTTTCTGATAATAGAGGGTTTGTAAAAAGAATTGATCATGGAATATTTAAAAACGTTTCTGATAAATTTGACTCTGAATATTATCGATTCATTTTGGATGGTGAACTTCTTTCTGGTTTGTTTGAAATTTCGGGTAATTCTTGTAGATTGAGCAAAAATTATTAATATTCATTTATAAATAAACGTAATATTTCTATTGAGAATTTTTGCAAATTAGTTATTCTTATTTAGCTATTGAGACTTGAGATTGGTACATATCAATCAGGTCGAGTTTGAAAATTTTAAATCTTTTGGGGGAAATGTAAAAATTCCTCTTCAAGAAGGTTTCACAGTGGTTACGGGTCCTAACGGTTCTGGGAAAAGTAATATTTTAGATGGAATTTTATTCTGTTTAGGTCTAGCTAATAGTAGAGGGATGAGGGCTGAAAGATTACCAGATCTAATAAATAACTCCAAAGTTAAAGAGGGTAAGTCATCAGAAACATCTGTATCAGTAAAATTTAATATTCAAGATTGGTCTCCCAGAGAGGATCTTCCCCCTTTGGAATTAGAAGAAGAAGAAATTGCCCTTAATAAAGGTCAAAAAGAATGGGTAGTTTCTAGAAAATTAAGGCTTATGCCAGGTGGTTCTTATGCTTCAACTTATACTTCTGATGGCAAACAATGTACGTTGCAACAAATACAGAGAATATTAAGAGATATAAGTGTTGATCCTGAGGGTAGCAATGTTGTTATGCAGGGTGATGTTACAAGAATAGTATCAATGAATAATAAGGAGAGGAGAAATCTTATTGATGAATTAGCAGGAGTCGCACTTTTTGATACAAGAATAGAACAAACTAATGCAAAATTAAATGACGTTTTCGAAAGACAAGAAAGATGTGAAATTTTAGAAAATGAATTGAAATCTAGTAAGAATAAGCTTGAAAAAGAATGTGAAAAAGCAAAGCGATACAAAGAGTTAAAGGCAAAACTACTACAAATAATGGAATTAGAGAAAATTCTTATTTTTGATAAACAAGTTAAGCATGTTGAATCTATTGAAAAAAAAGAAAGTGAAATTGAAAAAAATAAAATATTATTTAATAAACAAAAAGAATCTATTAGTAAAGAAATATCAGTTTTAGAAGATGCTTTGAAAATACTGGTTGATGAGCTTAAGGAGAAAGGAGAGGATACTTTGATAAAAGTGAATTCTGATATTGGAAGTATTAATTCTAGCTTGAGAGAACTTGATAGGATATCAAGTCTGAATAAAGAAGAAGGTATTAAATTACAAAAGCAGAGAGATGAAATTGCAATTTCTAAGAGGAATATAGAGTCAGAAAAGTTGAGAAATGAAAATTTTGATGATAATTTTTTAAATCAATTGAACTTGCAAATTGATAATCTCACCTTAAAACATAAATTATCCAGAAAAAAACTTTCTGATGCGGCTGGAGAATCTGGAGAATTCTCAAAACAAAGTATCAAATTAAATGCTGAGCTTGAAAGTATAAAGAATCAAATTAATCCTTTGGAAATAAAAAAAAGGAAAATTGAAGAAGAAACTATTCAAAATAATATACAAAAAGATGAGATATTGTCACAGATCGAATCCTTAGACTTAGAAAAGCAGAAACTTGTTCAGGGAAATCAAAGCAAAAAAGAGACATCCGATACAAAGAATATAAACTTGGCAAGTAACAGCGCAGAAATTAATTCTTTAAAAAATGAAATTGATTTGTTAATTAAAACTAAATCAAGGCTAAATCATGAGCAATTAAGGCTTGAAAAGGATTTATCTAGATTCGAAAGTAGGAAGGAAGCTTTAAACGAATCTAGAGGTTCATATGCCCTCAGAATTCTCTTAGAGGCAGGGTTAGAGGGTATACATGGTTATGTCGCCCAGCTTGGAGAGGTCAGTGAGAAAAATAGATATGCATTAGAAATTGCTGCTGGAAATAGGTTAGGACAAATTGTTGTTGATAATGATCATATTGCTGCTAAAGCAATTGAAATTCTTAAAAAGAAGAAAGCGGGAAGATTAACTTTTTTACCTTTAAATAGAATTAAAAGTCAAAAAAAGAATTATGCAATTTCAAGATTTGAAAATAATAGGGAGAATGGATTTATTGATAAAGCTATTAATCTAATTACTTTTGATGAAGTCTATTCAGATGTTTTTCGATATGTGTTTGGAGATACTTTGGTTTTTTCAGACTTATCCTCAGCTAGGTTATCTACACAAAAAAATAGGTTGGTTACCTTAAGTGGTGAATTATTAGAAGCAAGTGGAGCTATTACAGGAGGTAGTAGGTTAAATAAAGATTTGGCTTATAGGTTTGGAATTAATAATGATATTGATGATTCCAGTCCTATAAAAGAAAGATTATTAGTTATCGAAGAAGCTTTAAAAGAGTCAAATAATGATTTGATAATAAAAAATAATAGACTTAGTAAATTAAATTCAAACCGTAGTCAAATTATTGAGGATTGTGCCTCATTTAATAAAGAAATTGAAGTAAATCAATATTCTATTAAAGTTGTCTCGCAAAGAATTGAGGATTGTAAATCGAGATTAACTAAACTTGATACTGCTAATAATTTATTAGTTAACGAGTTAGGTCATTTAAAAAATGAATTGAAGCCTTATCACGATAAGTTTAATCAACTAGAAACTATTCAAAAGGTAAATTATGAAAAAAATCAAAAATCATCATTAATAGCTTTTAATGACGATTTTAATAATCTTGATAAAAAACTTGAATTACTTATTAAAGACAGAAATACATTACAAGATAAAAAGAATCAATTTGCTTTAGATAAAGAGCGTATCAATAATTCATTAAAAATTACTTTACTACAAGAAAAAAACTTGCAGGAATCTATTAAACAACTAGCAATTGCTCATAGTGAATGGATAGAAAAAAGAGATCAATTTAAAAAAGAGCTTTTAGATCTCGATAATCAAAAAAATTCTCTAGAGAGGGATTTAGGTTTATTGAGAAGGAAAAGAGATGAATTAAATTCTTCAATTTCAAATAAAAGGCAAGAATATAATAATTATCTGTTGAAGCTTGAATATCTTGAGAGGGATATGCATTCTCTTAAAGAAGAAATGAGGAGCGAGAAAATAAAATTAGAAAATTATAAAAAAGATCTACCTAATCCATCCCCGCAGTTTGGAGAATATGAAGGGAAGAGTCTTGAATCTTTGCAATCAGAAATTTCGATCATAAATGCAAAACTACAAAGCTTAGAACCTGTTAATATGTTGGCTCTTGATGAACTAGAAGAATTAATTGAGAGATTAAATGGTTTACGAGAAAAATTAGAAATTCTATCTAATGAAAGATCTGAATTATTGCTGAGAATAGAAACCGTATCTACGATGCGTCAGGAGGCTTTTATGCAAGCATTTACAGAAGTTGATAAACATTTTAGAGAAATTTTTGCAAATTTATCTGATGGAGATGGATTTCTTCAACTTGAAAATCCTAATTCTCCTCTAGAAGGAGGATTAACTTTAGTGGCTCATCCTAAGGGAAAAAATGTCAGAAGATTAGCATCTATGTCAGGTGGTGAAAAATCATTAACTGCTTTAAGTTTTTTATTTGCTTTGCAAAAGTACAAACCTTCACCTTTTTATGCATTAGACGAGGTTGATAGTTTTTTAGATGGTATAAATGTTGAAAGGTTGTCAAAACTAATATCAAATCAGTCATCAAATGCTCAATTTATAGTCGTAAGTCATAGAAGGCCTATGATTAGTTCATCTGAACGAACAATTGGGGTTGCGCAAGCAAGAGGTGCTAATACTCAAGTTCTTGGGTTACCAAATGCTGCATAAACACACTTTTTTAAATTTATACGTCAGAATGATAAAAAGAAATTTATGAGCTTGTCTAACACATCTGCTAATAAGAATCTCCCTAACTCGGTTCCTAGTGAACGTTTATGGTTAAGGTCAGAATTAATGGGAACACAAGTTATAACTACTGATACTGGAAGGAGGCTAGGCGTAGTTGGCGAAGTTGTTGTTGATATTGATAGAAGAGAGGTGGTCGCTTTGGGACTAAGAGATAATCCACTTACAAGATTTTTACCAGGTTTGCCAAAATGGATGCCTTTAGAAAGTATTAAACAAGTTGGAGATGTCATATTAGTTGACTCCCTAGATTCTTTGAGTGAAAGTTTTGCACCAGAAAGGTATGGGAAGGTAATTAATTGTCAAGTGATTACAGAATCTGGACAACTTCTGGGAAGAGTTCTTGGCTTTTCTTTTGATATTGAGACTGGGGATTTGATATCTCTTGTTATGGGTGCTGTTGGTGTTCCGCTTTTAGGCGAGGGAGTTTTAAGTACTTGGGAAATACCTGTTGAGGAAATTGTAAGTAGTGGTACCGATAGGATTATTGTTTATGAAGGTGCGGAAGATAAATTGAAGCAACTAAGTAGTGGACTACTTGAGAAACTTGGAGTCGGGGGTTCTTCATGGGATGAAAGGGAAGTAAATGGATACTCAGCAAATCTTGTACCTGTTGAGAATCAGTTACTTTCGGGTTCTGAATCAGAACAGCAAAACAATTTGGTCGAGGAATATGAAGAAGTTGTTGAACAAGATGATTATGAAGATGATTATGAAGATGATTATGAAGATGAACTTGAATATGTTGAAATAAAGGGTTCTGAAGAAGAAATAAATAATAGAAAAAAGCTATACATGGATAATGATGATTCTGATCAGATCCAGAATCAAAATAGTGTTAATCAATTAGATGAAAAAAACAATATTGATTTAAAGCAAAAAAAACAATCACCTACTAATTTAGCTTCGAAAAGACCAATTCAAAATGCAACTGAAACTTTAGATATTGAACCACTAAACGAACAAAATTTAGTTCAAGATAATAAAAAATCAGAAAAGTTTGAAATTGATGATCCTTGGTAATTGTTAAAGTTTTTTTATTGAATTAACAATTATAGAAGCAAGTTTTTTTGCAGCACCTTTATCCCCTCTTTCTTTGTTTAGATTATCCCTAATACTTTTTAATTGATCTCTATTTTTAATAAGAAATAATACTTCTCTTGCAATTTTTATTGTCGAAATATTACCTATCCTTTCAGGGACAATCATTTTTTTAGCTTTAATATTTGGCCAAGCAAAAAACTTCTTTTTTTTAAAATAGAAATTTTTAATTATAAAAGTTAGGAATCTATTTATGAATGAAATTTTTCCAACTACTCCAAAAATTCCATCCCAAGCGTTCATCATATTTAAATGTTGAGTTGGCAGAACAACTAACATTGGAAGACTAATTGCTGC
Organism: Prochlorococcus sp. AG-347-J06; assembly: GCA_003281525.1. Taxonomy (GTDB): domain Bacteria; phylum Cyanobacteriota; class Cyanobacteriia; order PCC-6307; family Cyanobiaceae; genus Prochlorococcus_A. The sequence continues at coordinate 15,633 of QCBT01000016.1, forward strand.
TAATTCTGCAGTATTTGCTCCTACTGTTGTAATTGCAAGATCACATTCTTTTAATATTTCATAGCAAGGATGTTTCTTGATTAGATAAATCTTTGTTTTTTTTGATGTTTCAATTACATAATCAAAACTAGAGTCTTTGAAGTTTTTAATTGTTTTGATTTTTGATGAGTAATATTTAGCAATTGGATTTTTGTTGCTTTGAAAAAATAAATATTCACTTTTATCAGTAGTTGGTGCAATTGGGATTATAAAATTTATATTTTGATTTTCTTTAGCGATATGATCTGCAACTTCTAAGAAGAAAGGAATTCCAATAGAAAGCTTTGCTTTCTTAGAACCAGGCAATAATGCAATGTAGTGTTTTTCTTTATTTCTTAGTGATATTTCGCTATTAAGTTTGATATCTGCCATCAAATCGCCAATTACTTTACATTTATATTTATATCTTTGAGGTATTAACTCTTTTACTTTTTCATTCATAGCAGCAATTTTATTGGTCCATTTGGGCCATCGTGAAACCCATTCAGCATATGTGATATTTAAATAACCTAATCTTTTAGCTAATAAAATGCTCCAAAATTGATCCCCACCAAGAAAAATAACTATCCCTTTTTTTGGCCAATCAGCAAAAGAATGTGGCTTTATTAATAATTTCCAAAAACTTTTGGATTTTGTAATTAATTCGAATTTATTCCATGAATTTGCAACTAAAAATTCTTTACCAGTGGCATTTGGGCAAGGAACAAGGACTAACCTAAGAGTGAAATCTTGTTTATCTTCATTACATAGTGATTTATTTATTTTGTTTAGCTCATCTACTACAGGATTTACCCATGTAGTTAATTCACCAGGACCATTGGAAATTATAACTACTGCAACTGATTCTTTTTTCATTGCAGTTAAACCAAAATAAATTAAATGCGGACGGCGAGACTTGAACTCGCAAGGCCGAAGCCACACGCTCCTTAGACGTGCGCGTCTACCAATTCCGCCACGTCCGCAAAGGGTTTTCAGCAGCCTGGGGATGCTTAAACCTTAAAAATATCATACATTATTGGCTGAATTAAGCATGTAGCTCGAAAAGTGTTTTTTTGAATATGATGAAAAAATTTTCTATTGCATAAAACAAATATTTATACATATATAACGTTTTAGGTTGTATTGTAAAAAATGTCCTCTGATCACTAAAAAATTTTGTTGAATACTTTGGCAAATAATTTTTTATTTTAAGTCATTTCATTTCTTCAATTTTATTTTCATAATGGTTGAAAAAGTTTTAATTGCTAATCGTGGAGAAATAGCTTTACGAATTGTCAGAAGTTGTAGAGAACTAGGTATTGCAACCGTTGCAGTTTTTAGCACTATAGATAAAAAAGCATTGCATGTTCAGCTTGCTGATGAGGCGGTTTGCGTAGGAGATTCATTAAGTAATAAGAGTTATTTAAATATTCCAAATATACTTGCTGCTGCTACATCGAGAGGAGTTGATGCTATTCATCCTGGTTATGGATTTCTTGCGGAAAATGATAAATTTGCTGAGATGTGTAATGATCACGGCATAGTTTTCATTGGCCCATCTCCTAAAGCTATTAGATCTATGGGAGATAAATCTACAGCTAAAGAAACTATGGAAGCAGTTGGAGTTCCAACAGTACCTGGTAGTAAAGGCTTGTTATCAAATGTTGATGAGGCTTATAAATTGGCAGATGATATTGGCTATCCGGTAATTATTAAAGCCACTGCTGGAGGAGGTGGAAGAGGTATGCGGTTGGTTGAAAACTCTGATAATCTAGAAAAAATGTTTAAAGCAGCTCAAGGCGAAGCAGAAGCAGCTTTTGGTAATGATGGTTTATATATGGAGAAATTTATAAATAAGCCAAGACATGTAGAAATTCAAATTTTGGCCGATAGGTCGGGTAATGTTGTTCATTTAGGAGAGCGAGATTGTTCAGTTCAAAGAAGACATCAGAAGTTACTAGAGGAGTCTCCTAGTCCTGCAATTAATACTGAGCTAAGAAAAAAAATGGGGAGCGCAGCTATTGCTGCTGCAAAAAGTATCGGCTACGAAGGGGCAGGGACAGTTGAATTTTTAGTTGATGATGATGATAATTTTTATTTTATGGAGATGAATACTAGGATTCAAGTTGAACATCCTGTTACTGAAATGGTTACAGGAGTTGATTTAATAGCTGAGCAAATTAAAATCGCAAGCGGAGCAAACTTGGAATTTAATCAGGATGATATCCATTTAAATGGTCATGCCATTGAATGTAGAATCAATGCTGAAGATCCTTCTCACAATTTCCGACCATCACCAGGAAAAATAACTGGGTGGCTTCCTCCTGGTGGCCCTGGTGTAAGGGTCGATAGTCATGTCTATACAGGCTATGAAATCCCTCCTTTCTATGACTCATTAATTGGTAAATTAATAGTCTGGGGCAAGGATCGTAATACTGCAATTAACCGTATGAATAGGGCTTTAAATGAATGTGCAGTAACTGGTATTCCTACAACAATTAACTTTCATCTAACCTTACTGAATAAATCTAAATTTAAGCAGGGTAAGATACATACTAAATATGTAGAAGAAGAATTATTGCCAAATTACTGAGAAATAATTAAAAAATTTCTATGAAATATTTGTATGCAATGCAAGTTTTATAAGCCCTTGCTGACCGACTAATATTTCTCTTAAAAAACTTATAACTCCTATCCAAATTACGGGTCCAACATCAACGCCTCCAATAGGAGGAATTAGTTTTCTTGTTAAATTAAGAATAGAGCTTGATGGTATTGAAACTAATAACCATAAACCTTTACTTAAATCAATTTTTGGGTACCAAGTAAGTATTAATCTTATTAGAAAAACTATAGTTAGATATGAAAGAGAAATTCCTAAACTAATATCTAAAATTTGAAGAGAGTTTACTAGCAAGGAAATCACAATTATTTAATTCATCTTAATAAATAACCCATTGAAACGTATTTAATTCGTATTATAAATTGAGAATTTAATATTTAAAAAGTGTTTCAAATCTCAAATTTATTACTAGCCGCAGATTTTTCTGCCGAAGTTGCAAATAATTCCGCAGTGGGAATGATAGGTAGTTTTATTGCTGCTGCCTTACTTATAGTTATTCCAGCCACTGCATTTTTGATTTTTGTCAGCCAGAAAGATTCTCTCGATCGTACTTCTACTGGAAGACGCTAGTTTTTGTAGAAGTTTTAAGTACACTATATATATAGGGGATATAAGTAACCCTTTAAAAAATAAATTTTTGGAGAAAGAATGTGGTCAATGCTAGTCTCAATTGGGCCAGTATTGTTGGTATAGTTCTCGCTGTATGTGGAGGAGGCCTTTATTTTTTGAGGTCCTTTAAGCCTGCCTTGGCGCGTGATTATGATGTTTTCTTCGCAGCAATTGGACTTTTGTGCGGAGGAATATTATTTTTTCAAGGCTGGAGGTTAGATCCTATCCTTCAGTTTGGTCAGTTTTTATTAGCAGGAACTACAGTTTTTTTCGCATATGAAAGCGTGAGATTGAGGGGAGTTGCTACTGATCAAGCTAGAAGGTCATCTTATTTTGATGATGATCCTATTTCTGATGGCCCAAGAAATTCTAGAGGTCGATTTAATGACGATTATGATAGGTTTGAAGAATCTGAAAGACCATCTAGAAGATTTAAATCTCAAGAAGATGACTTTGAAGAAGACTATACGGAGGGGAGATCTCGTAGGAGGAATGTTTCAAGAGCCATACCCTCTGCTGCAGCAAGTAGAAGTAGGCCATCTACAAGGGAAATAAGTCAGTTTGAAAATGACGAGCCTATAAGAAGAAGAAGACAGACTTCTGAAGATAGAAATAGGAAACAACCAGAGACAAATAACTTTGGTGAAAGAAGAAATTTATCTCGCGATGAAGTTAAAACAGGATCAAGACCCCGAATGAATCGTACAGTTTCTAGACGAGATAATATCCCTGCTCCTAGTGATACTTCTAGTGATACTTCTCCATTAAGAAAGAAACCTTCTAGATCCCCTGTTAGGCAGCAAACTTCAACAGCTCAAGTAGAAGATGCTTCATTTAAAGATGCTAATCAAGCCAAAAAAACACGTGAGACTCGTAGAGTAAGCTCTTCAGCTAGATCAAGTTCAAAAAATCAAAATAGTAGATATAACGTTGGCACAAACAAGAAGAAACCAAGAGATAACAGTTCTAGATTTGATGATTAATCACAAGATTCCTGCCCATTCTAAAAACGATTGTTTACTAAATAATTCAATCAATATGATTGCAAGGAAGCCAATCATTGCAAATCTTCCATTAGTTATTTCTGAATAACTACTCCATCCAAATTTATATTCATCTTTAATATCTATAGATTTTTCATCTAATTTATTTTCTTCAATTTGTTCATTAATGTAATTTGTATCTTTCTGTTGTTCTATTAAACTCTCATTCTCTAAATTTGTGTCTTCTGAGTTAGTTTGTTCTTCTTTAGAATTCATTTTTTTAGTTAATCCTTAAAATTATACTTATCAGAAGTCAATAATTTCCAGTCTCCTTGTCCATTTAATTCTAAGATATTCTCGTGAAAATCTTTTAAGCTTGGTCTATGTCCAACACTAATAAGAGAAAGTTCTCGTTCCTTTAGTAAACTATATAGTTTTTTTTCAGTGTTAATATCTAAAGCACTTGTTGCTTCATCAAGGACTGCAAATCTTGGAGAATTTAGTAATAGTCTTGCAAAAGCCAATCTTTGTTGCTCGCCTAGGGAAAGAATTCGTGGCCAATCTTGTTTGATATCAAGATTAGGATACCGATCCACCAAGGTTTTTAAATTTACTTCATTTAGTACGGAAGTAAGATGTTCATCACTAAATTTATTAACTTCTGTGGGGTAACATAATTGTTCCCTTAGAGAACCAAGTAACATATATGGTTTTTGAGGTATGAATAATAATTCACCAATTTTTGGTTTTTTAATTACTCCCTGATTTGGTTCCCATAAACCACTAATCATTCTTAGTAAAGATGTTTTTCCGCACCCAGATGGTCCTACAACCAAAAGTGATTGATTATTGTCGATGCTTAAATTTAAATTTTTAATGATTATTTTATTAGATCCTGGTGGGCAAAGGTCAGCATTATTAATAAGAATCGAGGGGTAATCTGAAAAAACGTTTTGATTGCTTGTTGGTTTGGTTTGACTAATGGATTCAACTTTTGATTGGAAACCTTCTAATCTGCCAATACCAGCAGTAAATTTTGCGAGTTCTTCGATTTGATTAACAATGAAAAATAAAGAACCTTCAACCATTCCAAATGCAAAGCTTGCTTGAATAAAGCGTCCATAATCAATATCACCTTTAAAGTAAGGAATTGCCATTATTAAATATGGAAAGAAATTTCCAGCATAATTGATGGATCTTCTCATAACGTCTATTATTACTCTCCATATAATTAGTAAATTAAAGTTTCTCACCACTTCTCCTAAGCGTCTATCAGTTTCACTTCGTTCAGGATTCTCCCCAGAGTAAAAGGCTATTGATTCAGCATTATCTCTTATATGTACTAAACCATATCGAAAATCTGCTTCATATCTGAGTTGATCAAAGTCAATCTTTACAAGATTTTTTCCAGCAATTAAAAGGATAGAAGTTGCAAATGTAGCGTAACCAAATAAAGAAAAAGTAAGTGTTGTACTAATACTCCATAAAATAAGAATGTTAAGTGAAAATGTTAGTAGGGCATCAAAAATACCTAATGTGAAAGAGAGACTTTGCCCGGTAAAAGCTCGTGTATCATCTGTGATTCTTTGATCAGGATTATCTACATCAGTTTGTTCTTCATCATTAGGATTTAATTGGTAATAAGCTTTATTAGTCATATAATCTTTGACTAAACTTTTTGAAAGCCATTCTCTCCAAATTATTCCTAACTTATATGTAAAAAATATTTGGGAAACACGTATTGGTAGAGCCACAGCGAAACAACAAGCGTAAATCCCCAATATCCGATAAAATCCATCTTCTTGTTTTTCTACTAAAGCATTTGTTAAATCTCTTGCAATAAATCCAATACCTGCGTTTATTCCGTTTACAGCTAAAAGCATTAATACAATTATCGCAAGGAATAACCAATGTAACCATCTACGATTTTTTAATTGACGTCTTAAGCTAAAAAAGCTCCCTGATCCAATTAGAAATAAGGCAGAGAAAAGTAATCCCCAACTACCAGCCCAAATTGAATTGACAGTACTTACTACACCCCCGAAATACTTTTCAAGAAAAATTGGTTGAAAGCTTTCAAAAAAACTGATTATTCCTGTAAGACCAACAAGTACTACTCCACCAACACAAAATAAAAGAGAAATCAAAAGCCAAATGAATTGAAATCCATTACATTGATCTATAGGAAGAAAAAATGGCTGGGATAGCTTCCTTAGTTTTTGTAATTGGTAAAGTATTTTGGATTTATTATTAACTGTTTTATTCATTACTTGACAAGTTTTTAAGGAAAATTATAACTTTTAGCAGTCTATTGACCAAAGCCAATAAATGAAAGTGCCCAGTCAGGTAAATTTAAGTAATTCAAGATTGTTGTATCAAATTTATGAACTATTGGAAAAGATTTATCTAATACCCACCATAAAAGAAAAGGTAGATTAAATAAAATTTGTAATTGCCATTTATAAGTTAAAACTTTCCAAATTTTTATTAACTTAGTTTTGAGTGAATCGTCTAGCTTTTCCCAATTTTTTGATATTAAATTGAATAAATTTTTGGATTCTGTATTTAAGGAGTCTGATGTATTCATTATGTTTTTTCTTTATTTATAACCCATAAACATTTCTTTCGAGAGTTTTAACCTGGGGGCCAATTCATTTTTCTGCCAGATAAAAAATGAATATGTAAATGAAAAACTGTTTGTCCCGATTCTGCTCCCGTATTAATTACTGTTCTCCAATTAGTTAAATTTTTTGATTTAGCTATTTTGCTACCAACAAAAAGTAAATGCCCTAATAAATTTGCATCTTCTTCAATACAATCTAATAAACTAATAATTGGCTTTTTTGGAATCACTAAAAAATGTATTGGTGCTTGCGCTTGGATATCATTAAAAGCAATACAAAAATCATCTTCATAAAGCTTATCGCAGGGTATTTCTTCATTAATTATTTTTTGAAATATTGTGGTTTCAGTCATTAGATTAATTAATAGAAATTACGTCTTTTTCGTTGAACCCTTCCTTTATAAGTTCTTTATTCAAATCATCTTTTGATGTAACTCTATCAACAAATAATATTCCGTTTAAGTGATCCATTTCGTGTTGAATACACCTCGCCAGAAGTCCATCTGCCTTCATTTTACGTGGTCTCCCCATTTCATCTCTAAATTTTAATTTTATTGTTGATGGTCTTACTACATTCAAATATACGCCAGGTATACTTAAGCAGCCTTCTTCGTATGAATTAAGGGTTGTTCCAAAGTCTGTAATTTCTGGATTGATTAATATTAGAGGTTCTGCTGCTGAATCTTCAAAATTTACATCTATGACAAGAAGCTCTTTGTTGATACCAATTTGAGGTGCTGCAAGTCCGATTCCTTTAGCTGCATACATGCTTTGAAGCATTTCTCTAGCAAGTTTTCTAATTGATTCGTCAACCTTAGTTATTCTTTTGGAATTTTGTCTTAATACATCATCACCAAGTTTATAAATATCTAGAGATGGCTTACCTGTTTGTTCTTTTGCAATTTTTTCTGAGCTTCCATTTGTTCTTGACTTTTTTGCAAGTTGTGAAAAATGGTTTGCCACGTTAAAAAGTTTTAATATAAGAGTTTAGCTATAAAAATACTAGCACTTTAATTTACTTTCTTTATATTTTTTTAAATGAGTAATGATGATAAGTTAAAAGTTAGGCAAACTGAATCTAAAAAAATTGCTTTCAAGGAATTAACTATTATTAAGGATATCATTTTTTGGATTGATGTTGTTGGTGAAGGTCAAAATGAAAATGCCATTTTTGCAAGACCATTTAATGTCAAAGAAGCTATTCCCCAGCAATTAACAAGTAAAAAATATAATATTAAAAATAATTTTCATGGATATGGTGGTAAATCTTATAAATGTATAAATTTTAAAAATAATTTTTATTTGATATGGATAGATCAGATTACTAAGGCAGTATGGTTTCAAATTTTTAAAGAGGTAGCGTCAACTGATAGAAGCCAAAATAAATATCTCGTTTCAGTTCAAGAACCTAATCAACTATCTAAATCAATTGATGGAAATTTTGATTCTTCATTTGTCATTTCTGAAACAAATTTATTGTATGGAATTTGCGAAATAAATAATAGAGATTATTTATTTTCTTTAAATTTAAAAAAAACTAAACAAGATATTCATCGAATAAAAAAATTTAAAAATTTTGCTGGAGAATTATCTTCTAATAGATCTGCTAACTTACTTTCCTGGCTAGAGTGGGATTCTCCACATATGCCTTGGGAGAAAAATGAGCTGTTTTTTGCTCAAATAGATCAAGATGGTGAGATACACAAAATAAAAAAATTCTCAAATAAGCTGATAAATTCCAAAAAAAACGTTTCATTTTTTCAACCCTATTGGATAAGTGAAACACATTTGGTATGTTCTGAAGATAGTTCTGGATGGTGGAACTTATTGTTTTTAGATGTTAGTGAAATTGAGAATATTTTTATTAAGAAAAGAGTAGAGAGAAATTTGATTGAATATGGAGCACCACAATGGGTCACTGGAATAACATTTTTTTCAGGGAATAAAAAAAATTTATTTTGTGTAGCAAAAAAAGAAAATAGTTTAATAGTGGAACAATATAAAGATCTTGAATTTGTTAAAGAATTTTCTACTCCTTTTACATCAATTAGTGATTTCAGTGTTTTTCGAAAAAAAGTTCTTCTAAAAGGTAATGGATCTGATTTTTTGGGAGTTGTATTTGAAATTGATTTTGCAAAAAAAGTTTTATCAAATTTTTCTGAGCAGATATTTTTTGATCATATAAAAGATTGTTCAAAACCTGAAACATTTTGGTTTAAAGGTTTTGAAGATAAATTAACTCATTGTTTTCTTTATAGACCGCTTGTTGAAAATTTTAGAAAGCCACCGCTCCTTGTTAGAGCACATAGCGGACCAACTTCATGTTTTGATGGATCATATAATTCTGAAGTCCAATATTGGACGTCGAAGGGATTTTTTGTTGCTGAAGTCAATTATGGAGGATCATCAGGATTTGGCAAAGCATATAGAGAGAGGTTGAATTATAAATGGGGTATTGTTGATTCTTATGATTGCCAAGCACTAGCTCTTAAATTGATTAAATCAAATCAAGTTGATAGTGAAAAAGTAGTAATTTTTGGGAATAGTGCTGGTGGGTTAACTGCCCTGAATTGTTTATTATATTGTTCTATTTTTACAGCAGCAATTTGTAAATATCCTGTTATTGATTTGAAGGATATGCATTACAACACTCATAGGTTTGAAAAAGATTATTTAAATTCTTTGATAGGAAATTATGCAAAAGACCATGATGATTATATAAATAGATCACCGATACATCATATTAATAAAATAAAAAAACCTATCTTATTGTTTCATGGAAAAGAAGATACAGTTATTTCTTATAAACAAACTTTAAAAATTCAAGAAATTTTGGTTCAGAATAATAAATATTCAGAAGTTATTTTTTTTGATAATGAAGGGCATGGTTTTAGAAATATTGAAAATAAAGAAGTAGTAATGAAAAAATCTCAGGAATTTTTAAAAAATGCTTTGAATATTTAAGAATTGATTTTTAGAAAATCAATAGTATCTTTTAATTTTTCTATAAACATATCAATTTCTTCCATATTGGTTGTGAAATTCATGCTGATTCTAGCTGATGATTTAATTCCAATGTATCTGTGAAGAGGTTGACAGCAATGGTGGCCACTTCTGATGCAAATTCCTTTTGAATCAAGAATTTCAGCAATATCATTTGAATGTATATTTTTTATATAAAAGGTGGCAAGTGAGGCTCTGTCTGGATCTATCTCCGGCGATGGACCTATGATTTCAATATTGTCTATTTGATTTAATTTTTCAAATAAATATTTAGTAATAGTCTTTTCATATTCATGAATTTCATTCAATCCAATATTGTTAATATAGTTAATTGCTTCTGCAAGACCTATTGCTTCTGCAATGGCTGGAGTTCCAGCTTCAAATTTGTGTGGTAGCTCTGCCCAAGTACTTGTCTCTTCAAAAACATCTTGAATCATTTCGCCGCCTCCAAAGAGAGGAGGAATTTTTTCTAGGATTTCCTTTCTTGACCAGAGGAAACCAATACCTGTAGGTCCGCATAGTTTATGTCCTGATCCAGCTAAAAAATCTATATTAAGATCAATCACATCCAGTTTTTGATGAGCCAAACTTTGGCATGCATCTATTAACACTAAAGAACCTTTTTGTTTAGCTAATTTAGTAATTTCTTTGATTGGATTACAGCAACCTAGAGTATTACTAACATGGACTAGGCTAACAAGTTTAGTTTTAGATGTTAGTTTTGATTTAAAGTCGTCTATATCTAATTTCCCGTCTTTATCTATACCTATAAATTTTAATTTGCATTTATTTTTTTCTGCAACCATTTGCCATGGAACAATATTACTATGATGCTCCATTATTGATAAGAGAATTTCATCGTTTTCTTTTAATGAATATTCGCCCCATGATCTAGCTACTAGATTGATTGCCTCAGTAGCATTTCTTGTGAAAATAATTTCTTTTGCTGAATTTGCTTTTATATATTTGCTAATTAAATATCGTGCATTTTCAAATTCTTCTGTTGCTTTAGCACTTAATTGATGTGCCCCTCTATGTACATTGGCATTAAAGTTTTTGTAATATTCATCAATTTTTTTTAAGACTTGTATTGGTTTTTGAGTGGTTGCAGCATGGTCTAAATAAATAATTTGCTCTTTACTGTTTTGGTTCTTACTTAAAAGAGGAAAGTCTTTCTTCGTTATTTCAGGAAAATTTTGAATTGTTTCCATTAATTCTCATTTAAAAGTTTATCAAGCAAATCCCATTTATCTTTTGAAATGGGAATAAATGAAATTATTTCTTGAAAGTAAGAACTTAATTGTAGTTTACTTGCTTCTGTTAATGTGATCCCTCTTGTTCGCATATAAAAAAGTTCTTCTTCATTTAGTTGTGAAATTGTAGCTCCATGTTTGCATTTGACATCATCAGCAATTATTTCTAATTGAGGTTTGGTATCTATTTGTGCGAGGTTTGATAAAAGTAAATTTCTGCTTAATTGCGAAGCATCAGTTCTCTGGGCAATTTTCGGAACTATTATTGAACCTTCAAATATTGCATGTGATTTATCATCAGCAAGGGATTTATTAATTTGATCTAGAAATCCATTTGGGCCATTAAATTCTATTTTTGTATAAGTTGAAATCTGCTCATCTTTTTTAGTTATTTGCATACCTTTGATATTTGTTTTAGCGTTTCCCGCAGATTGTTTAATACTAATTTCAAATCTCGCGTAATTGAATTTGAAATGTAAAGATCCTAAATTGTATTCACTATTTTTTTGTTGAATTACGTTTAGAGAATTTAATAGATTGGATCTGTTTTCACCGTAAGAAACAATACCATGATTTACGGAACTATTTTCTTTCAAGCAAAAGAAAGTTGATTGAGATAATGAAGAGTTTTCTTTACCAAGATTTACTTGTAATAATTCAACATCACAATTCTTTTCTAAAAATATTACGAGGGTTTTTGCCTTTAAAGAATTACTTGATGCATGACTAAAAATTTCAATAGGAGGAATTTTTGATCCATTTATTTTTAATCCCAAAATATTATTTTTACAACTTAAACACAGATTTAGTAGGTCACTCCAATTTTCGTTTTGCTTAAATAAAGATATCTGTTCCTTGATATATATTTGTAATTCATCATCACTTAACTGCTGTATTGAATAATTTTTCTCTATTAATTTAATTTGGCAATTCTCACCAATTATTAATCTAATGGTCCTTTGAGAATTTGTCGGATATGGTATATCAAATTTTGAATCTTTTTCATTAACTGAGTAATCTAAAAAGTTTGATAATTTTGATTTATTTGAAAGTCTCCATAGTTCACTTTTAGGATTAGGTAGAGGGCTTGATTGTAATTTATGAACACAGATTTTTTGTATTTCTGATAGGTTATCATCCGATTTATAATTTTTTATTTTTTCAATAATTTCCATTTGTTTAGATCTCTTTTACAAAGTTATCAGTCCATTCATACCCTTTTTCCTCAAGCTCTAGAGCAAGATCACTTTCACCAGTTTTTATGATTTGTCCGTCTGACATAACATGAACATAATTTGGTTTAATTTCATCTAATAATCTTTGATAGTGGGTAATAAGTATAATTCCAGTTTGTGCATTAGATATTTTTTTAATTCCTGATGCCACTATTCTTAGAGCATCGATATCGAGACCAGAATCGGTCTCATCTAATATTGCTATCTTGGGCTCAAGTAAAGCCATTTGCAGAATCTCAT
>QCBT01000017.1 GCA_003281525.1 Prochlorococcus sp. AG-347-J06
AAATTAGAATTAATACCGAAAATATTTTCCCAATTATCAAGAAGGCAGTATATTCTGACCATGAAATCTTTTTAAGAGAACTTGTAAGTAACGGTGTTGACGCAATTAGTAAAAGAAGAATGGCCTCTATGGCAGGTGATTGCGATAATACTGAGGAAGCTCAAGTAAAAATAACAATTAACCGTGAAAAAAATACATTAACAATTTCCGATAATGGAATTGGAATGAATGATGAAGAAATTAAGAAGTACATAAATCAAGTTGCATTTTCAAGTGCTGAAGAATTCCTAACAAAATACAAAAAAGATAATGATGAATTCATAGGTCATTTTGGACTAGGTTTTTATTCAAGTTTCATGGTGGCAGATAGAGTTGATATATTGACTAAGTCGGCAATTGGGGAATCAAAAGCTTTTAAATGGTCTTGTGATGGATCACCAAATTTCACATTAGAGGAATCAGAAAGAGAGGCAATTGGTACAGATGTTATTCTTTACCTACTTGAAGAAGAAAAAGAGTTTATCGAGCCTGAAAGGATTAAATCACTAATAAAAAAATATTGTGATTTTATGCCAATAGATGTCTTATTAGAAGGAGAGACAATCAATAAGAAAAATCCTCCTTGGAGAAAACAACCTAGTGAATTAAAAGATGAAGATTATATTGAGTTATATAAATACCTTTATCCTTTCCAGGGAGATCCACTGTTATGGATTCATCTAAATACAGATTATCCATATGACATACAAGGGATATTGTATTTTCCAAAGTTGTCTGGTAGAGCTGATTGGGAAAAGGGAGAAATAAAACTTTTTTGTAACCAAGTATTCGTAAGCGATTCAATTAAAGAGATAGTACCAAAATACCTTTTACCTCTAAGAGGCGTTATTGACTCTACAGACATACCTCTAAATGTTAGTAGAAGTGCATTACAAACAGATAGAAAAGTTAGGTCTATATCATCATTTATCTCAAAAAAAATCGCTAATAAACTTAAGGATTTGATAAGAAATTCTCCAGAATTTTATGCAGAAATTTGGGATTCAATCTCTGCTTTTATTAAAATTGGCGCTATCGAAGATGAAAAATTTGCTGATTTAGTCAATAACAGTATAATATTCGAAACAATAATAAATTCAGAGAAAGACGTAACTAAAGATATTGAAAATAAATCACTCATCAAGTCCAATGATAAATATTTCACAACTCTGGCAAATTACAAAGAGCGAAATAAATTAACTGATTCTAAAAAAATAATTTACTGTTCAGATTTGATTGCACAGTCTAGTGCATTAAATATCTGTTTATCTGATAGTAAAGAAGTTATTAAATCAGACCCCTTAATTGACGCACAATTTCTTCCATGGTTGGAAAGTAAAAATGAAGATTATCAATTCCAAAGAGTAGATTCAGAAATAAATGAGCTAGAAGATAAAGAATCTAAAGAAATTGTAGATAAGGATGGCAAATCAAATACAGATAATCTTAGAGATACGATAGTAAAGGCCCTTAACAATGAGAAAGTAACAGTTAAAGTGCAGTCACTTTCAAGTAAAGATGCTCCACCAGCAATGATCTTGCTTCCAGAACAAATGAGAAGAATTAATGATATGGGCGCTTACATGGAACAAAAGATGCCTGGCTTACCTGAATATCATGTGCTCTTAATTAACAAAGAACATCCACTTATTGTTGGTCTTAATAAAATTACAGGCAACAAAATAATTATTGATGAAAAAGATCCTATTGAGAATCCATTGGCATCTAAAATTGCTAATCATGTTTACGATATGGCTAAGCTTTCCGTTGGTGGATTAGATCAAGAACAGATAATTAATTTACAAAATAATAATGCCGATTTAATTTCAGAATTGCTTAATTCAACAAATTGAGTCGTGTGTTAAAATTTTTACAGATATAACTCAAAAAATATGTCAAGAGTTTGCGAACTGACTGGATCAAGAGCTAATAATGGGATGGCTGTAAGTCACTCACATATTCGTACAAAAAAATTGCAACAAGTCAATCTACAAAAAAGGAGACTTTGGTGGGAAGAAGGGAAAAAATGGGTAAATATAAAAATTAGTACCAAGGCACTAAAATCTATACAAAAAGTGGGATTAGATAAATTTGCTAAATCAAATGGAGTTGATTTAAAAAAATTCTAAATTTGATGAGAAATTTAGTTGTAGGTATATTAATATCATTTATTCTTTTAATTAATTGTAATTCAGCAATAGCTTTCGATTTTGCTCCAGAGGTTGGAGATATGGCTCCAAATTTTCAATTAGAAGGTTTTAATAAAATCATAAAATCAAAAAAAATATGGGAATTAAATGATTTCCAAGGTAAGTGGCTTGTTATTTATTTTTATCCAAAGGACTTTACAGCAGGTTGCACTCTTGAAGCTAAAGGATTTTCTGAATTAAAAAAGGATTTTTCAAAATATAATGCCGAAATTGTTGGGATTAGTGCTGATAATAAAGATTCTCATGAAAGTTTCTGCAGCGAAAGATCCATAAACTACACTTTATTATCTGATCCCGAAGGAATTATTAGCGATAAATATGGTTCTTGGATACCTCCATTTTCAGATAGAAATACTTTTTTGATTTCGCCAGAAGGGGAAATTTCTTATAGATGGATAAGTGTTTTACCTATAAATCATGCCAAGGAAGTACTTAATGTACTAAAGAAAAAAATATAAATTTTGCACGAGCTATCATTTGGAACTTGGTTAATTCATATCTCTTCAGTAATTGAATGGATATTTACCATCTTTGTCATATACAAAATTTCTACTTATAAAGATTATAATTTATTTTTTTTGTTAAGCATAGCTATGGTCCCAAACTTAATAGGAGCTATGTGCGCTATAACTTGGCATATCTATGATAATCAAGATACATTGTATGGATTAGTAACGCTTCAAGGGATATTTACATTTATAGGAAATTCAACATTAGCTCTAGCATCATTCACTATTTTTAAAAAGAAAGAGACTTATGAATGATTTATTTATAAAATTTATAGAAAAATTAGCTTCAATTGACAATACAGCTTTGTTCGCAGCATCTATATTTCCATATGCAATCTTTTTGTTTTACTTATATAAAATTAAATCTGTTAATAATTTAGTAAAAACAGGTTATACCTTAACAGTTTTATTTGTTTTTATAACAATAGTAGTTTCTATCTACACATTAAATTACTACAATAAGAATCTTGTTGAGGTTGACTTCTTCCATGGTTTAGCAGAATCTTTCTTAACCCTAAGCGATTTTGTTATTTTGTTGGGCTTCATAAAAATTTTAAATAACTTAGAAGTAAACAACTCTTAAGACCTTTTACAATTTTGTGTTTTTTAGGTAAAAGTATTAGAGAATATATGAAAATAACGATTTTTTATGTTTACTACATTATTTGCAGCTGTTTCTGCTCCAGCAACATTCGAATGGTCACCAAAGTGTGCCGTTGTTATGATTGCATGTAATGTTTTTGCTTATGCAATTGCAAGAGCAACTATAAGAAAACCTAATGAAGGTTTTGAAATCCCTAATTCAAAATTTTATGGTGGGTTAAGTCACGCATCAGTTGTAGGTGCTAATTGCCTAGGTCATATTTTCGGAATTGGAGCAATCTTAGGATTAGCCTCACGTGGTGTTTTATAAAAATTTATTTTATAAAGTTTTAATTATTTAACTTAAATTTTTTGACAATTTTATCTGCCATCTGATCAGGCAAAAGTCCTAATTTTTCTTTACTCTGATCAGGTGAAGCATGATCAACTAAAACATCGGGTATACCTATTCTGCATACCGGAATATTTAATTCATTATCGTTAAATAATTCAACTATTGCGGAACCAAATCCACCTATTAAGGTTCCCTCTTCCATAGTTACAACTTTTTGAATCCTACTTGCTAAAGGCATAATAAGATTTTTATCGAGAGGTTTTACAAATCTTGCATTAACAATACATGCATTAATGTTCATATTTTTTAAAATCTTTGCTGTTTCAATAGCTGATGCGACCATTGATCCATAAGCAACAATTAAAATATCTTCTCCTTCTTCAAGTATTTCAGCTTCACCTATATTCAATGGTTCCCAACCCTCATCCATTACAGCCACTCCTAATCCAGAACCCCTAGGAATTCTTAGAGCTGTAGGGCCTTTATGGTTAATTGATGTTATTAACATTCTCTGTAATTCAGACTCATCTTTTGGTGCCATCAATACAAAATTAGGTATAGATCTCATATAACTGATATCGTACTGACCTTGATGAGTAGGACCGTCAGCACCAACTATCCCAGCTCTATCAAGTACAAATGATACAGGTAAATTTTGTATCCCTACATCATGAATTAATTGATCGAATGCACGTTGGAGAAAAGTACTATAAATAGCTACAACAGGTTTAAGACCATCGCAAGACATTCCTGCCGCGAGAGTAACTGCATGTTGTTCTGCTATTCCTACATCGATATATTGATCTGGAATATTTTTTTGCAATAAATCTAAACCAGTCCCTGTGGCCATTGCTGCTGTAATACCAATAACTTTGCTATCTTGTTCACATATCTTCAATAAGGTTTGACCAAATATTTTACTATAACTAACTGGCTTAGGTTTCTTTGATGGAATAGATTTTCCAGTTGTAAGATCAAATGCAGATTGTGCATGATAACCAACCTGATCGGCTTCTGCATATGGGTAACCCTTCCCTTTTGTTGTGACAACATGAACAAGTACAGGTCTTTTAAGTTTATGGGCAGCGTTAAAAGTCTTAACTAAGTTATCAATATCATGACCTTCAATTGGACCCATATATGTAAATCCAAGTTCTTCAAAAACAGCTCCCACCTTAGGCACAGATAGTCGTCTAACGCTTCCTTTAATATTTTTTAGTTCTTCTGGAATATCCTTACCAATTAAGGGAATATTTTTAACACTTTCTTGAACACTATCGGACAAAAATTGCAATGACGGACTTACTCTTACCTTATTTAAGTAAGATGAAAGGGCTCCTACAGGAGGTGAAATAGACATATCATTATCGTTCAATACTACAACTAAAGGGGTATTTGGTAAGTGACCTGCATGATTTATAGCTTCTAATGCCATTCCTCCCGTTAGTGCTCCATCTCCAATAACAGCGACACATTTATAATTTTCACCTTTTCTATCTCTTGCTATTGCCATTCCTAAAGCAGCGGAAATAGAAGTACTTGCATGTCCAGCACCAAAATGATCAAATTTACTTTCACTTCTTTTTAGATATCCAGCGACTCCATTTTGTTGTCTTAAAGAATCAAATTGACTGAAACGTCCTGTAATTAATTTATGAGGGTAACCTTGATGTCCTACATCCCAAACAACTTTGTCAAAATCAAGATCAAGAGTTTGATATAAAGCCAATGTCAACTCAACCACACCTAATCCTGGACCAAGATGTCCTCCACTAGTAGATACTACTTGAAGATGTCTTTCTCTAATTTGACAAGCAATTTCCTCTAATTGTGAAACTGTTAAGCCATGAAGTTGATTTGGATGACTTAACTCACTTAAAAGCATTTAACAAAAATAGGTATCTATATAATCTAAAACGCCGAGGTGCAAAATGAGTATTTTTTTTGAAATAGATCATGTAATGTTTTATTAGATTAATAATTAATGCTAAAAATATATATATGAATGATTATTTTGAAAAAATACTTCAAGCTGAAGTCTATGAAGTTGCAAAAAAAACACCACTAGAGAAAGCTCATAATTTAAGTAATAGACTTAATAATGAAGTTTTTCTAAAAAGAGAAGATCTTCAAGATGTATTTTCATTCAAAATAAGAGGTGCGTATAACAAAATGAGTAAGCTAACTAATTCTCAGCTTTCTCAGGGAGTAATTACTTCAAGTGCTGGAAATCATGCTCAAGGGGTTGCACTTAGTGCCCTTAAGTTAAATTGCCAAGCAACCATATTAATGCCCATTACTACACCTCTAGTAAAAGTTAATGCAGTAAAAAATTTAAAAGCCAAAGTTATATTATATGGCGACAACTATGATGAGACTTACAAAGAGGCAATAAGGATTAGCCAAGAAAGAAATTTATGCTTTATTCATCCCTTTGATGATCCAGATGTAATAGCAGGACAAGGAACTATTGCTATTGAACTTGAACAGCAACTTAAGGACAAACCTTATGCTATTTATATTGCTGTTGGGGGTGGTGGATTGATATCAGGAATTTCAATATATGTTAAAAAAATATGGCCTGAAGTAAAAATTATTGGTGTAGAACCAGAAGATGCTGACGCAATGACAAAATCTTTGGAAGAAGAAAAAATTGTGGAATTATCCTCTGTCGGTCAATTTGCAGATGGAGTGGCGGTTAAAAAAATTGGTAAAAATACTTTTGATATTGGTAGAAAATATATAGATAAGATGATTAGGGTTAATACTGATGAAATTTGTGCTGCTATAAAAGATGTTTTTGAGGATACTAGATCAATACTTGAGCCTGCAGGTGCATTATCCATTGCAGGAATGAAAAAAGACATTTTAAATTTGAATCATTCAAATAGGAAAATGGTTGCGATTGCATGTGGTGCAAATATGAATTTTGAGAGGCTTAGATTTGTAGCAGAAAGAGCGGAACTTGGAGAGTGTAAGGAAGTAATGATGGCTGTTGAAATTCCTGAACGTGCTGGTAGTTTAATTGATTTTTGTAAGTTACTTGATAATAGAAATTTAACTGAATTTAGCTATAGGATGTCAAATTCTAAGAATGCCCAGATCTTTGTAGGAGTACAAGTCTATGGGTTAAATGATAAAAAAAACCTTTTAAATGTATTTAAAAATTCGGAGTACTCATTTATTGACATAAGTGATGATGAATTATCTAAAAATCATCTCAGACATATGGTAGGTGGCAGATTACCAAAGAATTTTAAAGAAATGGATAATAGAAACTTTGTTGAGCTTTTATACAGATTTGAGTTTCCTGAAAGGCCTGGCGCATTAATAAACTTCCTAAATAATATGAAATCTAATTGGTCTATAAGCGTTTTTCACTACAGAAATTATGGTGCTGATGTAGGGAAAATTGTTATTGGAGTTTTAATAGATAGAAATGAGATTTTAGAATGGAATAAATTTGTAAAAATTCTAGGCTATAAATTCTGGGATGAAACTCAAAACGATACATATAAATTATTTCTTAGTGCATCAGATTAATTTTAAGGTAAATTAGGAAAGATTTCGGTAATAAAAATCAATCAATCTGATCTTAATACCACACCAAAAACTGATATAGATCTTGTTACTAAAGTTGAAGCTGTTCTATATCTGAAAGGCAGACCCGTAACAAAAAAGGATCTTTCAGAAATTACTAATTCTGATATCAACTCAATAAATGATGCAATTAAAGATCTAAAAAATAAATACTCTAATCCCAACTCAGCTATTGAATTAAACGGAGTTAATAACAGTTTTTCTCTCGAATTAAAATCAAGTCTTAATGAATTCGTCGATGATTTACTTCCCTCTGATTTAAAAACATCAGAATTAAGGACATTGGCAACTATTGCAATCAAAAAAAAGATCCTGCAATCGGATCTTATACTTCTTCGAGGTTCAGGAGGTTATGATCATATTAAAGAATTATTAGAAAAGAAACTTATTGTCAAACGGAAGCAAAAAGATGGTAGATCATATTGGTTATCATTATCAGAAAAGTTTTTTCAAACTTTTGCTGTAAGTAATGAATATCTTTCAAATATAGGAAGCAGTAATAAGCAGCAATAATAAGTAGATGTTAGTATATATTAAATAACGAAAAGATAATGTTATCTGAGATTTTTGGAGTTCTGGGCCAAACCTTATCAATCTATTCTTTCATATTGATAATAAGAATTTTACTTACATGGTTTCCAGGTATTGATTGGAGTAACGGTGTTTTATCTGCATTAACCTCCATAACAGATCCTTATTTAAACATTTTTAGGGGTATTATCCCTCCAATAGGTGGATTTGACATTTCATCTTTATTAGCTTTTTTACTTTTAAATGTTATTCAAAATTTAATTACAAATCTCCAGTATGCCAGCTTAGGTTATAGCTGAATTTATCTATCATCTCCGGAACCTCTTATATTCCCTTTAGCGGCTCTTAATTTTAATTTTTCAAGATTTTGTAATGCAACATCCTCTAAATTAAAATCTAATTCAGTACAAAGATTTGAAATGTACCACAATACATCTCCTAACTCTTTTTTAATACCTAATTTTGATTCGTTATCAAATATTCCATTTTTATCTCTTATAACCTTTTTCACTTTTTCTGCCACCTCACCAGCCTCTCCAACTAAACCAAGAGTTGGATAAATATTATTTGAGCCTAAATTTGGATATTGTGCTGTTTCTCTAGCTTTTATCTGATAAGTTTTAAAATCCATGACTTAAATAACTCACTTTGGGTATGGTAAATTTATTTATATCTAGCAATATTATCTATATATGTCGAATATTGATTTAAAAAGAAGAACAAAAATAGTAGCAACTATTGGTCCTGCGACTCAATCTGAAGAGATAATTACAGATTTAATTAAAGCTGGAGTAACAACATTCAGATTAAATTTCTCACATGGAGATCATAAAGATCATGCTGAGAGAATAAAAACGATAAGGGAAGTATCAAAAAAATTAGATATTGATATTGGAATATTGCAAGATCTTCAAGGACCTAAAATACGATTAGGGCGCTTTAAAGATGGTCCAGTAAAAGTTAAAAAAGGCGATCAATTCACACTGACATCAAATGAAGTCGAATGTACAAATACTATTGCAAATGTAACCTACGACAAACTTTCTCAAGAAGTTAGCGAAGGGAAAAGAATACTTTTAGATGATGGAAAAATAGAAATGATTGTAGAAAAAGTAGATACACAGGCTAATCTTTTGAAGTGCATGGTAACTGTAGGAGGTGTTCTTTCAAACAATAAAGGTGTTAATTTCCCAGATGTTCAATTATCAGTCAAAGCATTAACAGAAAAAGATAAAGAGGATTTGAAATTCGGTTTAACTGAAGGAGTTGATTGGATAGCACTAAGTTTCGTTAGAAATCCATCCGATATAAATGAAATAAAAGATTTAATAAACAAATACGGTCATTCAACTCCTGTAGTCGCAAAGATAGAAAAATTTGAAGCAATTGATCAAATAGATACAGTATTACCCTTATGTGATGGGGTTATGGTTGCAAGAGGTGATTTGGGAGTAGAAATGCCTGCTGAAGAAGTTCCTCTTTTACAAAAAGAATTAATAAGAAAAGCTAATTCATTAGGTATACCAATAATTACTGCGACCCAAATGCTTGATTCTATGGCTTCTAACCCAAGACCAACTAGGGCTGAAGTTAGTGATGTTGCGAATGCAATTCTCGATGGTACAGATGCTGTAATGCTTTCCAACGAAACTGCAGTTGGCGATTATCCTGTAGAGGCAGTTGAAACGATGGCAACTATAGCAAGAAGAATTGAAAGAGATTATCCACTTAAGGCTATTGAAAGCCACTTACCCAGTACGATCCCAAATGCTATTAGTGCAGCAGTAAGTAATATAGCTAGACAACTTGAAGCAGGAGCTATAATCCCTTTAACAAAATCAGGTTCTACCGCTCGAAATGTAAGTAAGTTCAGACCACCAACACCTATCTTGGCAACTACTACTGAGAGGAGTGTAGCGAGAAGATTGCAACTTGTTTGGGGAGTTACTCCAATAGTAGTTAAAAATGATGAAAGAACAGCAAAAACTTTTAGTTTAGCTATGCAAATTGCTCAGGAGATGGGGATCCTAAATCAAGGAGATTTAGTAGTACAAACCGCTGGTACATTAACTGGAATTAGCGGCTCTACAGATTTGATAAAAGTCGGTTTAGTAAGAAAGATTGTATCAAGAGGAATTTCAATAGGGGAAATCGGTGTTACTGGTAAAGCAAGAATAATTAGAAATAATCTTGATTTATCATTAATTTGCCCAGGAGAAATATTATTTGTACCTAAGGAATTAATGAAAAATATTCCACTGAGTAAAAATATTGCCGGTATTGTTACGAACCAAAATGTAAATGATGTTTATGCTTTGTTTAACAAAAATAATAAAAAGATTTCTACAATTTGTAATTTAGAAAATATGGATAATCATCAAATCAGTAATGGCGACCTTATTACACTCCAACTTAATGAAGGTGTTATATACATGGGACAAATTGAGGATGATGATTCAATAGATAAATATAAATATGTCTAGGAATATCTCATTAAAAGAAGCCTTAGGCATGGCAACGAAAACTTTAGTTTCGAACAAATTGAGAAGTTCGTTAACAATGTTGGGGATCATTATAGGAAATGCTTCAGTTATTACACTTGTTGGACTTGGTAGAGGTGCTCAAACATTAGCAAAAAACCAATTAAGTAATTTAGGTGCCAATGTTTTATTCATTGTTCCAGGAAATAATGACACAAGAAGAAGAGGTATTTCATTTCCCAAAAACCTAATTTTAGAAGATGCAGTAGCAATAAGCAATCAAGTACCAACAGTTAAAAAAGTAGCTCCTCAAATCTCTGCTAACGAAATAGTGCAATCAAATTCTAAAAGTTTAAATATATCAATTGCCGGAGTTACTCCTGAATTTCTTGAAGTTAGAAGCTTTGAAGTAGATAAGGGAAGATTTTTATCAAAAAGTGATGTTAGTAGTGCAAGAAGTTATGTTGTAATAGGTCCTGATCTTAAAGACGAATTTTTTAAAGATAAATCTTCATCACTTGGAAAAAAAATCAGAATTAAAGACCATACTTATGAAATTATCGGAATATTAAAACCAAAAGGTGCTGTATTTGGAAGTAATCAAGACAAAAATGCTTATATTCCATTAACCACTATGGTCAATAGAATTACAGGGAAGGACCCGACATATGGAGTAAGTTTAAGCTTCATTAGTGTTGAAGCGATAAATAAAAATGCAACTAGTGCCGCTAAATTTCAGATTACTAACTTATTAAGGCAAAGACATAAAATAATCAGAGATGATGACTTTGCCGTTAGATCACAAGAAGATGCATTGAATATAGTAACCAACATAACAAGTGGACTAACGTTTTTATTGGCTGGTATTGGGGCAGTATCCTTGGTTGTTGGAGGCATAGGAATCATGAATATTATGCTCGTTTCTGTAAGCGAAAGGACTGAAGAGATTGGTCTTAGAAAAGCAATAGGAGCTAAACAGTCAGATATATTAATTCAATTTTTGATTGAGGCATTGATTTTATCAACAATTGGAGGATTAGTTGGAACAACAACGGGATTATCAGGTGTTTTTCTTTTATCTTTGATAACACCACTTCCTGCATCAGTAGGAATTACAACTACTTTTTCCACCATGATCATTTCAGGATCAATAGGATTAATATTTGGTGTTTTACCCGCAAAAAGAGCTTCTAAATTAGATCCAATTGTTGCATTGAGAAGTTTATAAACAGAATTTATAATAATGCTCAATTTTTATAAATTAATTGAGATACTGGTGAGTCTTCAATCACTAGTAATAACATCAATGTTACAAGTTTATATTCCACTACCTTTTATCTATAAATCTAGTAATAACTTCGAGTTACCTATGACATGGCAAATTCCAACCATAATTTTATTAACACTTATATTTCATAAAAAAGTTGTTTTAAGAGCATATACTATATATATAATTTTGGGGTTATTTTTATTTCCTGTCTTTCATCAAGGAGGTTCAATAGGTTATTTGCTGACACCAAATTTTGGTTATTTATTAGGTTTGTATCCATTAATCAATGTAATTGATAATTTAAATTATAGAAATAAAATAAATGTTAGAAACTTTTTAAAAAATGGATTTATAGCAATAGGTGCTATGCACTTAACTGGAATATTATACAACTTTATGCAAGTTATATTATACAGTCAATTTAATTTATTTTTATATAATTTAGGGAAATACTCATTAGGTAAGATAGGCTATCATTTTTTAATGCTTTTTCCACTTTTATTACTTATTAAACCTATTGAACGTTTAAAACGTAGCAAATAATGATTAATAAAATACAAACAAAATTATATTTTTTATCTTTAAGTATTTTTATTGTTCTAATAGATCAATTTACGAAATATTTAATGTTAAATAATAAAAAAATATTTATTAATAAAGATTTTCTTTTATTCAAAATAGACTTTGTAAAAAATTACGGGGCCGCATTTAACATATTTAGTGGTAGTAGAGTAACTTTATCTTCAATAAGTATTTTTTTTTCAATATTACTTATTTATTTAATATTTAGAAAAAATACCTTAAATACATTCGATCTATATTCTTATAGCTTTATTCTTGGTGGAACAATTGGTAATGGTATAGATCGGATATATAAAGGTTTTGTAGTTGATTTTATAAACTTAAATATTATAAATTTTCCAGTATTTAATATTGCAGATATATCAATTAATATTGGATTCGTTTTTTTACTATATAAAATTTTTAAAAATAATCGATAAAATGAATTTCCCGAAATTAAATAATATAAAATATTTCATATTAGTATTATTTATTTATATTTTATTTACGATATTTATAAGAATAGCAAATATTTATACCCTTTTATTTTTAATAGTAATTTTTTATATCTTTTATAATATTGATAAAAAATTATTTAAAAAAATAGTTTATAAAATTATTTATAAAAATAAAAAAAATACACTTTCATTTAAAAATACATATGGTGCCGCCAAGATAAGTTTGGAAGGGGTCGAGAAAATTAATAAAAAAATTAACGATAAAGTACAAGTTGAATTGTTAAATTACCAAAAAAATAAACTTGAGTCCCAATTAAAAACAGGAGATTATAAAGTTACTCTTTTTGGAGCAGGTTCATCAGGAAAAACATCTATAGCAAGATCTTTATTGAAAAATATTGTGGGACAAACTTCAGCAAAAATAGGTACAACAAAGCAAATTAATAGCTATAAAATTCGTATCCCAATCTTAAAAAGAAACATTACTATAATTGATACACCGGGTTTATTCGAACCATCTAAATCAGGAGAAGAAAGAGAAAAAGCAACAATTTTACAAGCATCAAATTCTGACTTAGTTCTTTTTGTGTTAGATCAGGACATAAATAAATACGAAAACTATTTAATTAAAGAATTATTAAAATTAAGGAAAAAAATAATAATAGTTTTAAACAAATGTGATTTGAGATCTAGAGAAGAAAATAACCTCATCAAAGAAAATATAATTTCTATAACCTCCTCTAGAAAAAATAAAATTTCAGTTGTTCAAACAATTGCAGTCCCAAAAAAATCTCCCTATGTAAAATCAGATGTTTTAAATCTAGTTCCAGAGGTAGGGAGTTTATTTAGAGAAATAATTGAAACGCTCGATAATAATGGCGAAGAGTTATTAGCGGATAATATTCTTTTTCGCTCAAAAAAGTTAGGTATTAAAAGTAAAAATTTCGTACAAGAACAAAGATATTTAATGTCAAATAAAGTGATTAATAAATATATGTGGATAACAGGAGGAGTAATACTAGTTAATCCACTACCCGCTGTTGATTTCCTTACTACTACCTCCGTAAACCTACAAATGATAATGGAATTATCAAAAATATATGAAATAAAATTAACAAAAAAGGATGCAAAAGATTTGGCGACTTCATTGCTAAGTGCATTGGCTAAACAAGGGATACTAAAAGGGGGACTCGCCATTCTTTCACCTGCTTTAGCGACAAGCTTGACTAAAATAATATTATCTAAATCTATACAATCAGTTACAGCAGGCTGGTTAATAAGAATAGTAGGATTAAGTTTGATTGAATATTTTAAAAATGGGCAAGATTGGGGAGATGGAGGAATTCAAGAAGTCGTAGATAAGATCTATAAAATAAGTAAAAGAGAAGATATTTTAAATAACTTCGTAAAAGAAGCTATTTCAAAAATTGAAATGAAAAAATATTTTAAATCAAATAAAACTTTGCCTCCATTTACTAATTAAAATTGGATAATTGATCATTTAGATAAGTTCTGAAATCGAAGATAGTTATTAAGAGTAAATAAGCAATACAAATAGCTATAGAGATAAACCCTGTTACTATCGCAATAATTTTTGGTCTACCCATAATTCTTTAGTTAAACATTTAAAAGTCTCAAAAGTTCTTCAATATGAGATTCTTTTGTATTGTAATTTCCCATGACAACCCTTAAAAAATATTTACCTTTGAATTTTGGTCTAGAAAGCATAAAATTATTGTTAATCAGTTCATTAACTTTAGTTTGAGTCCATGTATCAGAGTCTTTTGGCTCAAGATTCTTTGGTAGGAATGAAATAATATGAAGAGGACCTGAATATATATCAAATTTATTTTTACTAATATTTTTTATAAAAAAATCTTTTCTTTTAATTGATGATTTTAATACATTTTCTATTCCTTTTAACCCTAAAAAACGTAACCCAAGCCATAGTTTTATAATCTCTGCGGGTCTAGAACCTTGTATACCTATTTCACCTCTATTTATAATATTTTCTTTAGATGATATATATGGTAGACCAGTATTAAAAGTATTTTCTAAAGTACTCATATTTGAAACCAATAACAAAGATGAAGTCTTTGTAATACCAATTATTTTTTGTGGATTTATTGTTATCGAATTAGCCTGATTTATATGATTTAGGCCTTCTATTCGAATAGAAGTTATAGCAAAAATCCCTCCAATTGAACCATCAATGTGTAACCATATTTTTCTTTGTTTACAGATTTCACTTATTTCTTTAATAGGATCAATGGCTCCTCTTACAGTTGTCCCAAGGGTGGCAACGATAGCAAATATTTTTTTATTTTCTACTGAACATTTATCTAATGACTTTCTGAGATAGTTTATATCCATTCGACCTTTATTATCAGTTTTAATTCTGACAAGATTCGTACTATCAAGACCCATTACTCTTATACATTTAATAAAGGAAGAATGAGCATCTTCACTAACAAGTAATACAGAATTAGGATTTGAACCTAATCCAGCATTATTTCTAGCTGCTATAAGTGCATTCAAATTACTTAATGTACCTCCGCTAGCAGCTATACCTCCTGAGAAATCATTAAACCCTATTCTCTTGGCAAACCATTTGCATAACGATTCCTCAAGCAAAGTCACACTTGGTGATAACTCGTAGGCGAGAAGATTATTATTTAAACCAGCAGCAATTAAATCTCCCAAAATAGAGAAAATTAAAGGTGGGGGATCAAGGTGAGCTAGTGAGCCAGGATGAACGGGATTAAATGAATTATTCAAAAGAGATTCAATCTCAGAAAACAAATCTTCTTCAGAGTTACCATTTTCCGCAGGCATAATGCACTTGAAACTCTCATCAAATGGTAAAGGACCATTTTTATCAGCTTTAGAGAACCATTCACAAAGAGTTTGACTTGCTCTATTCAAAAGAGTAATCAATTTGTCATTAGTCCCTAAATATGAGGGGAAATATGTATCTTTATTATTAATTAAATCTTCAGCCATCAGATAAGATATCTATTAATAATTCTATTCTCAATATTGATAAATGAGATATATTTTTGAAAATGGAAATAGTAGTAAAGATCAACAAAAAAATACAAATAATTCAAAATACACTTTTTGGATGAATTCGATATTAAGAAGATCCAAAGAAATTGGAAAAGTTGAGCTGCCAATCTGCTCAATAATTTTAGATGAGAGAGGAAGATGTATCGGCAGAGGGGTGAACAGGAGGAATATAAATAAAGACCCATTAGGTCATGCTGAGATAATGGCACTCAGACAGGCATCTCTAATTAAAAATGATTGGAGATTTAATGAATGTACTATTATCACAAATTTAGAACCTTGTACTATGTGTTCCTCAGCTCTTATTCAAGCGCGTATGGGTAAAGTAATTTTCGGGGCTTACGATAAGAAAAGGGGTGGATTGGGTGGCTCTATTGACCTATCAAAACATGAAAGTGCTCATCATAAAATGGAAATAATTGGAGGTATCCTAGAAGATGAATGCAGTCAAATTTTACAGATTTGGTTCAAAAAGTTGAGGACTCAAAAATAGTAAATTTCTTTAGCTCAGTATCAAATAGGTTTAATAATCTGTCAACATTCTCCTCACATGAATTAAAGCCCATCAGCCCTACACGCCACACCTTACCAGATAATTCTCCAAGTCCATTTCCTATTTCTATTCCAAAGTTTCTTAAGAGATGATTTCTAAAACCATCCCCATCAACTGCTGGAGGTATTTTAACTGTGGTTAAAGTTGGTAATCTATAATCCTCTGGTACATGTAGTTCCATTCCAAGTCTTTCTAAACCATTCCATAGTTTCTTTGCATTAGTATTATGTCTATTCCAAACATTTTCTAAACCCTCATTCGCAATTAACCGTAAACCTTCACGAATAGCAAAATTCATATTCACTGGCGCAGTATGATGGTAAACACGATCAGAACCCCAATATTTATTTAATAAAGATAAATCTAAATACCAGTTAGGTACTTTTGTTTTTCTTGAACTTAGTTTTTCTTCAGCTCTTTTATTCATTGTAAAAGGGCTTAAGCCTGGGGGACAACTTAATCCCTTTTGACTACAACTGTATGCTAGATCAATTTTCCATTCGTCTATCAATAATTCTAAAGCGCCGAGTGAAGTAACTGCATCAACTAAAAATAAGCAGTTATTTTTTCTGCATATATCTCCAATACCATCAAGAGGTTGTAAAACACCACTTGATGTTTCAGCATGGACGATAGCAAAAATTGCTGGTTTTTTAGTTTCTATTTCATACTTGATTTCTTCATATGAAAAGGATTCACCCCAAGGTTTTTCAATAACAGATACATCTGCTTTATATCTTGTTGCCATATCAACAAGTCTGTCTCCAAAATATCCTTTTTTAGCAATAAGTATTTTTTCTCCTTCCTCTATAAAATTAGCTATCGAAGCTTCCATAGCTGCACTTCCAGTACCACTCATTGGAAGAGTAAGACGATTATTACATTGCCAGGCATATCTTAGAAGTTGTTGAACATCAGACATCAATGAAATATATGCTTCATCTAAGTGACCAATAGGATTCAATGAAAGAGCGCTTAAGACTTCTGGATGTGCGTTTGAAGGACCAGGACCTAATAAAAGTCTAGAGGGAACATAAGTCTTTGAGAAATGAGATAAATTCTCTTCATTTAAAGCCGAAATAAGTTTTGCTTCTGTCAAAGCATTACATTCAATTACTTTTAAATTAAACTAATATCGCCACATAAGCGATATTTTTTTAAAGAAATTCATTCAATTTAAATATTTAGGTAAACAATTATTAAACTTATGACTTGAAACACTAAAAGAAGGCATCAAGTCTTAAAAAAGGTTACCGTTGATACATAACAAGAATCATCAAGTTATTAATTTCATATTAGGTATTACAAAATTATGTCTAAATCTCCTCAAGATGTTTTAAGTCAAATTAAAGACGAAGGAATTGAACTCATCGATTTAAAATTCACTGATATTCATGGTAAATGGCAACATTTAACTCTTACATCAGACATGATAGAGGAGGATTCTTTTACAGAAGGGTTGGCATTTGATGGCTCATCAATAAGAGGTTGGAAAGCGATTAATGCCTCCGATATGTCAATGGTGCCCGACGCAAGTACAGCATGGATAGATCCTTTTTATAAACATAAAACTCTAAGTATGATTTGCTCTATTCAAGAGCCAAGAAGCGGGGAACCTTATGATAGGTGTCCAAGAGCTTTAGCTCAAAAGGCATTAAAATATTTAGACTCGACGGGTATAGCAGATACTGCATTTTTTGGACCAGAACCAGAATTCTTTTTATTCGATGATGTTAGATATGACTCCAAAGAGGGAGGTTGTTTTTATAGTGTAGATACTATTGAAGCGCCATGGAATACAGGTAGAATTGAAGAAGGGGGAAACTTAGGATACAAAATACAATATAAAGAAGGATATTTTCCAGTTGCTCCAAATGATACTGCGCAAGATATCAGATCTGAGATGCTTCTTCTTATGGGTGAATTAGGTATCCCCACAGAAAAACATCACCATGAAGTTGCTGGTGCCGGTCAACACGAGCTTGGAATGAAATTTGATTCGTTAATAAATGCTGCTGATAATGTTATGACTTATAAATACGTTGTCAGAAATGTTGCAAAAAAATATGGAAAAACAGCAACATTTATGCCCAAGCCTGTTTTTAACGACAACGGAACAGGAATGCATGTTCACCAAAGTTTATGGAAGAGTGGACAGCCACTATTCTTTGGAGAAGGAGCATATGCAAATTTATCTCAAACAGCTAGATGGTACATTGGAGGCATCCTTAAACATGCTCCATCATTCTTAGCATTTACTAACCCAACTACAAATAGTTATAAACGATTGGTTCCAGGATTCGAAGCACCTGTAAATCTAGTTTATTCTGAAGGTAACAGATCAGCTGCAGTAAGAATACCTTTAACAGGTCCAAGCCCTAAAGCTAAAAGATTAGAATTCAGATCAGGTGACGCACTTGCAAATCCTTACTTAGCATTTTCTGTAATGATGCTTGCTGGTATTGATGGAATTAAAAATCAAATTGATCCTGGTGATGGAGTAGATGTAGATTTATTTGAACTTCCAGCTGATGAACTTGCAAAAATTGATACAGTACCTTCATCTCTAAATGACTCACTTAATGCGCTAAAAGCAGATAAGGATTATCTATTAGCTGGTGGAGTATTTACTGAAGATTTTATTGATAACTTTATCGATATAAAATACGAAGAGGTACAACAACTAAGACAAAGGCCTCATCCACATGAATTCTTCATGTATTACGATGCATAATTAAAAGAACATAATTTTAAATTAGTCAATTTGAGAAATATCACAAAATATTCTCAAATTGATTTTTTTTTTGTTGGAATATAGTTATATAAACTGAAAAATGGCTAAGGATTCTATTTCAAAAATTGCATATAAAACGCTACAACAAAGTAAAAGCATTGCAGGTTTCGCTCACAAGCAGATAAGTTCAAGATTAATGAATTTTATTCTTCCCGATTCGAAGCTCGAAAATTTTGATATAGATAAAGATCTTCTAATACAAATTCAAAATTCAATGGATATTTTAAGAGAAGAAGATTGGAATGATGCAGAAAAAAATATATACCCAAAAAAACTATTATTTGATGAGCCATGGCTAAGATATTTAACTCAATATCCTAAAATTTGGCTCGATATGCCTAATACATGGGATAGACGTAGAAAACAAAACTTTGATGATCTTCCAAAATCAGTTGATAAAGATAATTATCCTCAATATTACTTGAGAAATTTTCATCATCAAACAGATGGTTATTTGTCAGATTTTTCAGCTAGCATCTATGACCTACAAGTAGAGATACTTTTCAATGGAAGTGCTGACTCAATGAGGAGAAGAATAATTAAGCCAATAAAACAAGGACTTGAATTTTTTAGAGATAGAAAAACAAGTTCTATAAAAATACTTGATGTGGCTACAGGATCAGGAAGAACATTAAAACAATTAAGAGCTGCATTTCCTAAAGAAAGAATTACAGGAATTGATTTATCTGATTCATACTTAAAAGAGGCAAGTAGATATATTTCAGATTTAGATGGAGATTTAATTCAGTTAATAAAAGGTAATGCTGAGGAGTTACCTTTTAAAAATGATAGTTTTCAATGCATTTCTTGTGTTTACTTATTTCATGAATTACCTAGAACAATTAGAGCTAAAGTTTTAAATGAATTTTTTAGAGTTCTTGAACCTGGGGGGGGTATTAGTATTAGCCGATTCAATTCAAATAAGTGATTCTCCTAACTTTACAGCCGTAATGGAAAACTTCTATAAATCTTTTCATGAGCCTTTTTATTGTGATTATATAAAAGAGGACATAGATTCTAAAATAGAGGAAGTAGGTTTTAAAGATGTAAAATCAAATTCCTTTTTTATGACCAAAGTATGGTCTGCTGTAAAGTAAATAAAAACTTCTATGACCTATTGGGATAAAGATACTATTCAGCTTGTTCAAAGTCTTAATGACAAATTAAAAATTGATCATTCTAAATGGCATAAAGATAAAGGAAATAAATATAAACGATCTGCAGAACTAATATCTGCGGGATTATGTCATTTAATTATTTCTTGTAATGAGAAGGAAACTATTGAGTATATAGAAGAAAGTATTAAATGGTTAAAAGAAATTAACGTTGATCAACCCTGCCCTAGTAAAAATCACCTTTTTAAAGCCAACTGAAGCCTATTACCTTTACTACTCCATCTAATATCATCAAAACATTCATTAATAATGTATAGGCCACGTCCATTTACACTACTTAATTTTTTTGGTAATTTGTAGTCTCTTTTTTTTATTTCTAAACCATTACCTTGATCTTGAATTTGCCAAACACACCAATTAGGAGTAATTATTCTTCTTACTCTAATATTTTTTTTAGGATCTAATTTATTTCCATGTTTTACTGCGTTAACTAAAGCTTCATGTAAACCAAGTTTTATAAGATAACTTGATTGAGAATTTTTAATAGGTTCTAATAATTGATCGACAAATTCATTTAACTGTAATGATGATTCGAATTCATAGTTAGACCAGTTAATCTTTGGTCTTTTAAAAAATTTTTTTAAAATATTTTTGCCCCGAAATAAGGACATAACAATATTTTGATACTTTCTTAATTTTAACTTATTAAATACCTCAATTTAAAGAATATTATTATGTCTCTCTGCAATTGCAGGATGCCGTAGGATAGAGTCCATAAGTCTTACTCCTCTTAGTTGATTTATTAAAGGCATATGTCCATCAGGAGCATCCAGTGACCAGCGAAAAGATCCAGGATATCTAGTCCATAAACCCTCTTTCTTCCAACCTATTTTCGGCCACATTAATTCATATTTTTTACCTACTGATTTTAATATCTTTGCCTGAATTGAGAATCCAAATCTACCAGTAGAATAAATAGTCCATAATCTATCTATTGTTTGTAGATCTTTACCTGACATATTCTTAACTTCACTATAGAAAACATATCCACGTTTTTCAGCTAATTTTCCAGCTAATTTTCGTAAATAGGAACTCGTTAGTCTATCTGCATCTTCAAATTTTTGTTCTACCAACATCAATTGCAAATCTTCATAATTAATATCAATAGCAGAATATGTATTAAACCAATTATTGAATTTAGAGTTTTCAAAAAATTCAGGCTTTAATTTTTTTAAAACTTGCAATATCCAACCAGCAGCCCAGTCATCACCATCACTATCAAAGATATCAAACAGTGAAGGTCCAAGATTAAAAATATTTTCGACTTCAGATTCTATTTGAGTTAATAAATTTATTCTTTTTCTTTGATTGGAATCTACAAATTTTTTTATCAAATCTAATGTAGCATTATTACTGTTATCTTGTTCTTTGTTATTCATTTTAAAAAATCAATCTAAAAAAATAAAACTATCCATGTATTTCAAAAGAAAAGAACTAGAGAAATTTAGAAGTTTTAATGGACCACTTATAGATGTTAGAAGCCCGAGTGAATATTATAAAGGACACCTGCCTAATTCTATTAACATTCCACTATTTGATAATGATGAGAGATCTATAATTGGTTCGATTTATAAAAAAGAAGGAAGAAAAAAAGCAGTCATAGAGGGATTAAAAATTTTTGAAAAAAAAATGGAAATACTTCTTGATAATTTATTCATGAATATTGAGTCTTATAAAACTATTCCTAATAAAAATAATGAATTTTTTATCAGAATATATTGTTCTAGAGGAGGAATGCGTTCACAAAGCATTGCTTGGCTACTAGAGAAATACAAATTAAATCCAATAACACTTAAGGGAGGATACAAAATATATCGCAGATGGGTATTAGATAGTTTCATAAAAAAGTTAAATATAGTAGTTATTGGCGGAAAAACAGGAACAGGCAAGACAAGAATATTATCATTACTTGAGAAATGTAAATATCAAACTATTGATCTTGAAGGATTTGCTTGTCATAGAGGAAGTACATTTGGAGGTTTAGGAATGAAAGAACAACCTTCAAATGAACAATTTGAAAATAGAATTGCAGAAAAATTAAATTCTTTTAAATGTTCTAATAATATTTTTGTAGAAGCTGAAAGTGCAAATATAGGTAAATGCAAAATTCCTCATGAATTCTTCAATCAGATGAAACATTCTAGGAGAATTGAAATTATAAGAAGCGAATCTAACAGGTTAGATGAGTTGATAGATACTTATAGCGTTTTTAAGAAAAAGGAACTCCAGGAATCTGTATTAAGGATAAAAAAAAGATTAGGACCGCAAAGAACAAAAATAGCTCTGGAATCAATTAATAATGAGAAATGGGACCTAGTTTGCAGATCAGTTCTAGATTATTACGATAAGTGCTATGAATTTGAAAAGGTTGGCAAGACAAATATAAAGTTATTAGATTTAACAGACAAAAAATATGATGAGAGGATTGTAGAGTTAATAAATAATGTTTTATAAAATAATTACAAACGAATGTGAAAAATATTTCCTAATATAAAAAATTATTAACTGAATATTATGACAGCAAATAAAACGGCAAAAATACAATTTTATGAAGGAACTGATGAACCAGTAGTGCCTGAAATAAGACTGACTAGAAGTAAGGATGGTACCACCGGCCAAGCACTATTTTTGTTCGAAAAACCTCAGGCATTATCTTCAATTACAGACGGTGAAATCACGGGTATGCGTATGATTGATTCCGAAGGTGAAATACTAACTAGGGAAGTTAAAGTAAAGTTTGTTGATGGAGAACCTATATTTTTAGAAGCAGTTTATATTTGGAAGAACACCTCAGACTTTGAGAGATTTATGAGATTTGCTAATAGTTATGCCAAATCAAATGGATTAGGATATTCTGAGAAGAAGTAGAATATTCTAAAAATTGAATAATTCACCATATTTCAAGTTAGTAGTAATTTTAATCACTTCGTTAATACTGTGGACTTTAAGAGATTTTCTCCTCTTAATAGTTTGTTCTTTAGTAATTTCAAATATTGTATGTAATTTATGTAATCAAATACAAAAGGGCCTGAAAATCCCCCGATCGCTTTCTTTGTTTCTTGTCTTAACCGTTATATCAGTAATAGTATTTACTATCTTTATTCTTGTATTACCTCCGTTTATAAAAGAATTCAATGAAATACTAATTGATATTCCAAATGGTTTATCAAAAATAAATATTTTGATTAATACAAATCTGAACAAATTTAATAGCCTACTTTATGGCGAACAATCAGAAAATGTTATAGATATATTCAGTCTTGTAAATAATGTAGTTACTATTCCAGATGCTTCAACTATTGCAAAAGCTATTCAAGAAAGCTTTAAGAATTTAATAAATATAGCGGGGAATTTAGGTTCAGGTCTTTTGAAATTAATATTTGTATTAGCAGTGAGTTTGATGATTTCTATTGAACCAAAACAGTATAAAGAAAATATACTACTTTTAATTCCAAAAAATTATCGCAACAAATTTAGAAATATTATGGAAAAATGCAATATTGCATTAGCAAATTGGACCTTTTCTATGGTTATAAGCTCATTATCAGTAGGTCTATTATCATTAATAATTTTATCTATATTAGATGTAAAATATGTTGTCTCAAATGCTTTAATAGCAATGGTTCTTAATATAATTCCGAATATTGGTCCAGTTATTAGTGGTATATTTCCAATCTCAATTGCACTACTTGATAATTTTTGGAAGCCACTGGCTGTTTTAGGAGCATATATAATAATTCAAAATATTGAAAGCTATATAATAATGCCATCAATAATGAAGAAAAAAGCAAACTTACTTCCTGGTTTGACATTAATATCCCAATTTGGTTTTACATTCATTTTTGGTCCATTAGGTTTAATTCTTTCTCTTCCATTAGCTGTAGTAATTCAGGTTTTAATCAAAGAATCATTTAAAGATATTTAAAAACTACTTAATTAATTTTTTATATAAATATGGGTAGGAAAAAAGTATAAAGAAAGCTAAGGGATGTTTACCAATAGCAAAATATAGTGAACTAAAAGTAAAGTGATCAAATAATATTCTTAGCTCAGTAGAAATATCTATTAATACTAAAGAAAATAAAATTATCAAATAGTAATTCAATTTCATAAAATTAGAAGCTTAAGGTCAGTCTTTAAGCAACAAAGATGGAGCCAATAATATACTTGAATAACTTCCAACTATAATTCCTAATGACAAGGCCAAAGAAAACCAAAATAATGAGTAAGATCCAAACAAAATTAAGCTAAATAAAGGAATAAGAGTTGTAATACTGGTAAAGGTTGTTCTCCTAAAAGATTCGTTTACTGATAATTGAATAGTTTCGTTATAACCTTCTTTTTTTGATTTTAAATTCTCTCGAATTCTATCAAAAATAACAACAGTATCATTTACAGAATAACCAGCAATAGTTAACAAGGACACAGCAAATAGACTATTTACCTCGACAGATAACATAATTCCTAACCAGGAGAATATACCGAAAACAATAAATAAATCATGGAATAAAGCTAATAATGCAAATAATGCATATTT
>QCBT01000018.1 GCA_003281525.1 Prochlorococcus sp. AG-347-J06
AAATTGGAAGAATTAGACTTTTAAGACCAGATGAAGAAATTGAGCTTGCAAGAAAAATTGCTGACTTACTCCAATTAGAAGAGCTAGCAACTCAATATGAGTCAGAAAAAGGACATTTCCCATCTGTAAGAGAATGGGCCGAGTTAATAGATATGCCTCTTCCCAAATTTAGAAGAAGACTTCTCTTAGGGCGGAGAGCTAAAGAAAAAATGGTTCAATCAAATTTAAGATTAGTCGTTTCCATTGCTAAAAAATATATGAACAGAGGTTTATCATTTCAAGATTTAATCCAAGAAGGAAGTTTGGGTCTAATTAGGGCAGCGGAAAAATTCGACCATGAAAAAGGTTATAAGTTCTCTACATATGCAACTTGGTGGATTCGCCAAGCCATTACAAGAGCAATTGCTGATCAAAGTAGAACTATTAGATTGCCAGTTCACTTATACGAGACAATATCCAGAATTAAAAAAACCACAAAAGTTCTTAGCCAAGAATTTGGCAGGAAACCTAGTGAAGAAGAAATCGCTGAGAGTATGGAAATGACAATCGAAAAATTAAGATTTATAGCTAAAAGTGCGCAACTTCCTATTTCTTTAGAAACTCCAATAGGTAAAGAAGAAGACTCAAGACTAGGAGACTTTATAGAGGCCGATATAGAAAATCCAGAGCAAGATGTTTCTAAAACTTTACTAAGAGAAGATTTGGAAGGAGTATTAGCCACTCTTAGTCCAAGAGAAAGAGATGTTCTCAGATTGAGATATGGAATTGATGATGGAAGAATGAAAACTCTTGAAGAAATTGGCCAGATTTTTGATGTGACGAGAGAAAGAATTAGACAAATAGAAGCAAAAGCCCTAAGAAAACTTAGACATCCAAATCGAAATGGGGTTTTAAAAGAATATATAAAATAAAAAAAGTTAAGTATAATAATTAGCTTTAAAAACTGGCAAAATAATAGCTTAAAATAAATTCGACTTAATTTTTAATTCAAACTCAAAATAATATTTAATGACTAATTTTAAGCTAAAAATAGCTAGTAGAAGAAGTAAGCTAGCAATGGTTCAAACTTTATGGGTTAAAGATCAGCTAGAAAGGAATATTCCCAATTTAGAGGTATCTATAGAAGCTATGGCAACTCAAGGTGACAAAATCCTTGATGTAGCCTTAGCAAAAATAGGCGACAAAGGCTTATTTACAAAAGAACTTGAAGCACAAATGCTCGTAGGCCATGCAGATATAGCAGTACATTCTCTAAAAGATTTACCAACCAATTTGCCTAATGGCCTTAAATTAGGATGCATTACAAAAAGGGAGGATCCTGCAGATGCTTTAGTAGTAAACAAAAAAAATGACTGTTATAAATTAGAAAACTTACCTGAAGGTTCGATTGTTGGAACAAGCTCCCTAAGAAGACTTGCACAATTAAGAAATAAGTACCCACATCTAGTTTTCAAAGATATCAGGGGAAATGTTATTACAAGAATTGAAAAATTAGATGCAGGAGAATTTGATTGCATAATTCTTGCGGCAGCTGGTTTAAAGAGATTAGGCTTTGAATCAAGAATTCACCAGATTATCCCAAGTGAAGTTTCCCTTCATGCCGTTGGCCAAGGAGCACTAGGCATTGAATGTAAATCTGATGATAAAAAAGTTTTAGAAATTATTAATATCTTGGAAGATAAACCCACCAGTCAAAGATGTCTTGCAGAAAGGGCTTTTTTAAGAGAGCTTGAAGGTGGATGCCAAGTCCCAATAGGTGTGAATAGTAAAATTCAGAATGAACAACTTTACCTTACGGGTATGGTTGCATCTCTTGATGGAGAAAGGCTTATTAAAGATCAATATATTGGCAATATTAATGATCCCGAAGAAGTAGGCAAAGAACTAGCTAAAAAATTAAAGCAGCAAGGTGCCGAAGAAATACTAAGCGAAATATTTGAAAAATTTAGAGAAAAATAAAATTAGTTAATTTACTAATTTAGGATCAATTTCTTTTTTGTATCTCTCTTCACAATCTTTAATGACTTTAACAGCTTCTTCTATCCCAAAAAAACCATTGACAGTACATGTTCCTGGTTTTTTTAGATCTTTGTAGTGCTCCCAATAATACTTTGTTTCTTTTAACCAATGATCTCCAAGGTCTTTAAAACTTGAGATATGATCCATTCTTTTATCATCTGCGAGAACCGCTATTACCTTATCATCGACCTCTCCACCATCATCAAATTTCATCACTCCAATAATCCTTGCTTCCACAATAGATCCGGGTATCAATGGCTCAGTTACCCCAACAATTTCTACATCAAGCGGATCTCCATCTTCATCCCATGTCCTTGGAATACATCCATAAGCAAAAGGATACGCAAGTGATGAATAACCTACCCTATCAAGTTTAAGATGGCCCGTTTCTGTAACTAATTCATATTTATTTATGGTGTTAGAGTTCAATTCAACAATAGTGTTTATTATTGTATTTGAGCTGTCAGTGAAAGCATTTAGTATGTGCAATAAATTTGGGGTAACCCTGCTTGGGGGCTGATTTAGATTTGCCATCAAGAAATTATTTTTGTTTATCTTACATCCTCACACCTAACCAAATTCTTTAAAAGTAATGTTTCAGCAAAAATCATTTATTTTAGACCTTAAATGATTAATAAAATAGTTTGGCGATAGTTCTTCATTAGTTACAGCTCTTACCAACTCCATACAATTAACTGATCTGCCATATTTATGTATATTATTTTTTAACCAAAAGATGATCTTTTGATATTCACCATTTTCAATTAAGTTGTCAATCAAACCTATGTCTCTTTCCATTTGAGAAGATATTTGAGCACTTATAACATGTCCTAACAAATATGAGGGGAAATATCCAAAAGCCCCTTCACTCCAATGAACATCTTGAAGACAACCTTCTGAATCATTAGATGGTTTAATTCCTAGGAGTTCACCATATCTTTTATTCCATTCTCTTGGAATATCTTCAGCAGGTAACCCTCTTTCAATTAAATCTATTTCAAGTTCGGTTCTAATTAATATGTGTAAGCCATAAGTCAATTCATCCGCCTCAACCCTATTTAATCCTGCTTCCAAATGATTAATAGATTTACATAGTTCTAAATAATTATTAAAAGAACATCCAGCCGAAACAAATTTGTTAAAAAATCTTTTTGAAAAAGATTTGGATTTAACTATTCTATTTTCCCAAAATAAAGATTGACTTTCATGAATACCCATAGAGGTTGCTTGACCTAAAGGCCAAGCAAACCATTGATGACTTTGAGATGGCAAACCCTGCTCATAAATAGAATGCCCCCACTCATGCGCAGTCGCTAAAAAACTTGATAATGGTTCACCTTCAACAATTCTTGTCGTAATCCTGTAATCATTAGGCCCTAATGTAATCGAAAAAGGATGAGGAGATTTGCCAACAACAACTAGATCTTTATCTCTCCCAAACTCATCAAGTAATTGAGAACATAAATTATTTTGAGATTCTGGACTCAAATCCCAGTGATATTTCTTAGATTTATTAATGCCTCTAATCAACTCTGGGAGACTATCTTTCAAAGGCTGAAACATTTTATTCAGCCACTTTAAAGTTAATTCAGGCTCAAAGGGTTGGGCTAAAGTTTCCCATGGTGAATATTCATCTGATATTTGTTTTGCCTCTTCAATCCGCAATTTAACTAATTTTTCAAAGAAAGGAAGAAAAATTTTAAAATCTGATTTTTCCTTAGCTTCTTGCCAGCTTTCATACCCTTTAGATTTTGCCTTTGCTAGAGACTCAACTAATTTAGGATCTAAATTTCTTTCTCTATTAAATTCCTTCAATAAAAGACTAATATTTCTTTCTTTATCTTTGATGAAAAGTTGATTATCGGAATTTCGTTCAATATCTGCTAGTTCATTTTTAGCAGATTGTATTAAATTAGAAAATTCCTCGGAAGAATTTCTTTCATGCAATACTTTTGCAATATAAGTAAGTTGTTCAGACCTCCAAGAAGCACCTTTCTTTGGCATTCCAGTATTTTGATCCCAATAAAGTGTATTTTGGATTGAACCTAATATTTGTGTTTCTTTAAGGTAAGCACCCAGCTTATTCCAATGAGTTTCTGCCAAAGATTTAAATGGAAATTAAATTTATCTTAAGATAAAAATTTTAATGTCTGCAGTAAAACATGCATCTTTATCCATAATAGGATATTGATTAATTAAGTTTTAACTTATATGGAACAAATATTTTCAAAATTAAAATTCATAACCCATGGCGAGGGTTTTATTGATATCACATATGATTTAAATTTATGTGTTGAAAAAAATAATTTTCATTCAGGAATTTTAAATTTAACTTCACTTCATACAAGTTGCAGTTTAACTATTAATGAGAACGCAGATCCAAATGTACTGAGGGACCTAAAAAAGTATATGCAATCGATAGTTCCCTATGATTCCTACTTAACCCTATCAAAAAATAGAGAAGAAATATCCTATAAACATTATCAAGAAGGGGCTGACGATATGCCAGCACATATTAAAACATCCCTAACAAACACTTGTTTATCTTTGAGTTTTCAAGACGGGAAAATTATGCTTGGCACATGGCAAGCAGTTTATTTATGGGAACATCGATTTGATCAAAAGGAAAGAATCATTAATGTACATATAATTGGTGAGAAAAAGTAAGCTATTTATAATGTAATAAGTCAGATTTCTTATTTAATGGAACCCTACATTTTGCAAGATGAAGAATTAAATGAATTAGTTGTCAAAATACCTGGCTGGGAAATTAAATCTAAACAAATCCAAAGAGAATTTAACTTCGCTAATTTTATTGAAGCCTTTGCTTTTATGACTAAGGTTGCTTTAATCTGTGAAAAATATAATCATCATCCTAACTGGGAGAATGTTTATGCAAAAGTAATAATTAAATTAAACACACATGATCTAGGAGGTATTACGAATCTGGATCAAACATTAGCTTCGGAAATCAACAAAATTTTCGATCAATAAAAATATAAACTTGTTTTCAACTATTCAAAATGTCTAAAAATTTATTGCCAGTTACTATTATTAGTGGATTTTTAGGTTCTGGCAAAACTACACTTCTAAATCATATTTTAAAAAATCAAGTTGGTATTAAAACAGCTGTTTTAGTCAACGAATTTGGAGAAATCGGAATAGATAATGACTTAATAATAGAAGGCTCAGAAGATATGATCGAATTAAATAATGGATGTATATGTTGCTCTATCAATGGCGAATTATTAAATACTGTATCCAAAGTTTTAGAAAGAGCTGAAAAATTAGACTATTTGATTGTTGAAACAACTGGATTAGCAGATCCATTACCAGTAGCCATGACTTTTGCGGCTGGTGATCTTAGAGAAAAAGTAAGATTAGATTCGATAATCACTGTCATTGATGGAGAAAATTTTGATTTTGAAATTAATAATACAAGTGTCGCCTATTCTCAAATTTTATACGGAGATATCCTTCTTCTTAATAAAACTGATTTAGTAAATGAAAAACAATTAAAGAAAATAGAGGAGTTTATAAATAAAATAAAAAAAGAACCAAGGATTTTGAGATCAACTAATAGTGAAGTTGCATTACATACAATAATGAGCGTAGGTCTATTTGAGACGGATACTTTTGAATTCGAGAAAAATAAAAAAAATATAGAACAAAATTCAAACGATCACTCTTCCCATTCTCACGATCACTCTTCCCATTCTCACGATCACTCTTCCCATTCTCACGATCACTCATCCCATTCTCACGATCACTTTTCCCATTCTCACGATTTGAATAATATAGAGGGTTTTACATCAGTTTCTTATGAGACATTTGAACCATTCTCCTTAAGGAAGTTTCAATATTTCTTAGATAATCAAATCTCACAAAATGTATTTAGAGCGAAAGGAATATTATGGTTTATGGAAAGTGATAGAAAACACATTTTTCACCTATCTGGAAAACGATTTTCTCTAGATGATGAAGAATGGACAAAAGAAAAATCTAATAAGATAGTATTAATTGGTAAAAACTTAGATCATCAAACTATTAAGAATCAACTTTCATCATGTAGATTTAGTACAGATTAGTGTTTACATATTAGGATTTAATTAATTTTTGAAAATACTTATTAAAGGATTTAAAAAAGCATTAACCGAATTAAAACTTTTTTATTTTACTTCGTTTATTGTTGCACTTTTAGTAATCATTCCAATTTCCAATTTTCTTCTTGAAGGAGTCCAATATGTTGTAAGTGGGGATTTTTCATTAGGCATTGCTGGAGGGGAAGAGGTATTAGAAACTTTAAAAGTTTTAGTACTAACAAGTTTTTTTGGAGGAGGATTAGGCACTTTAAATGGATGGTTACTTTCAAATTGTGATTTTAAGTTCAGAAAAGTTCTCCGTATTTGTCAGCTCATTCCACTAGCCGCCCCAGCATACCTAATAACTGCTGTTTTGCAGGATTTAGGAAGTATTTTTGGGTATCAAGTAACCGGTTTATGGTGGGGGGTATTAATACTTTCAATTTCTACTTATCCATATGTATTCATTCTTGCTAATGAAAGTTTTAATAAATTTGGAGCTAATCAAATCAATGCTAGTAGAGGATTAGGAGTTGGGCCGTGGAGGAGCTTCTTTAAAATCGCTTTTCCAATGGCGTTACCAGCACTAATAACAGGCATAAGTTTAATGTGTATGGAAGTAATGAATGAGTTGGGAACATTTGCATTATTAAATATTCCAAGTATTTCTACAGGTATAGCCGAAAATTGGATAATTGAGGGTAATCCAAAAAGTGCTATTGGACTGTCTTTGGTAGCTTTATTAATAATTTTCACTTTAATTATTTTTGAAAAATTCTCGAGAAGAAAATCAAAGCGGTGGAGTGAAAATCCTGCATCAAAAGATTCTCAAGGGTGGGAATTAAAAAAAACAAGAGCTCTTTTAGCAATCACAATATCTTTATTTCCTCCAGTTTTCTCTTTTGGAATTCCATGTTTTTGGGTTCTGCTAAATATCGATCAAATTCAAAAAGGGTTTTCAATAGAATTGCTTACCCTATCATTCAGGACCATAAGTCTAGGATTTTTTACTGCATTAATAACGATGTTATTTTCCTTAATAATTTCCTTAGCAAGACGTCCAAATAAAAGCTTATTACTAGGA
This sequence comes from Prochlorococcus sp. AG-347-J06, assembly GCA_003281525.1. Classification (GTDB taxonomy): domain Bacteria; phylum Cyanobacteriota; class Cyanobacteriia; order PCC-6307; family Cyanobiaceae; genus Prochlorococcus_A. Next base: position 7,186 of record QCBT01000018.1, read on the forward strand.
CTAATAACAAACCTTGCGGGAATAGGTTATGCAATTCCAGGCACTGTATTAGCTTTATCTTTAATAAGCATTTCTTCTCCAAAATTGAATTTCATTGCTATTTGCTTACTAATTTGGGGTTATCTTGTTCGATTTCTAACTATTTCTAAGGGTTCTATTGATTCAAGTCTTGAGAGAATTTCTCCTAGTCTAGATGAAGCTGCACTTGGACTAGGAGAGAATTGGCCAGGCATCATCAAAAGAATTCATCTTCCTCTTCTTCAGGGACCAATATTCGTAGGATCACTTTTAGTTTTTGTAGACACGATAAAAGAATTACCAATAACCTTTATTTTGAGACCATTTGATTTTGATACATTATCTGTGAGGATATATCAATATGCTGGAGATGAAAGAATGGTAGAGGCAATATTACCAGCCATTATTATGATGACTTTAGGTCTTATTGCTTCAATCACATTGATACCAAGTTTAGAGAAAAAAAACTAAATTCTTTTATAAAGTTTTCTTATTAAGAAAGGTAGACTTAAGAATAAATCTGCCGAAGTAGATATAACCCTAAAATAAACTAAACTAATGATAATTATATTTTGTGGAATACTTTTGCCTACAAATAAAAGGAGGGAAGCCTCAAAAACACCAACTCCTCCTGGAGCTGCTGGGACTACCAAGCCTAAAGACCATGCCAAAGAAAAGATTACCAATAAAAATATAATGTTCAGAGTATTACTCGCATAAAAAGTATTTAAGCAAATATAAAAACCAATAAATTTAGATAAAACAAATCCAATTTCAAGAAATAAAGCTTTAGTAGGGAAAAATGAGATTATATTTATTCTCTCTTCAAATTGGTCCTTAGAATTTGGAAGTCTCAAGAACTCAAATACTTTTCCCTTAATAGACCCTAATATTTTTAATATCTGAAAAATAAATTTCCTATTTAGGAATACCAAAGGAATAATTAAAAAAATATAAAATGGTGAAAAAATCAATCCCATCGATGCCAAGAGAAAAGATCCATTCAACATAAAATAAGGTTCTATAAGTGTCGAATACAAAGCAATCCGAGGATTACTTATTTTTTTTATAAAATTAAATCTTTCTACAAAATGCCAAACCCCTCCTGGAACGTATTTAAGAATATTGGTTAAAACATAAAAAGAGACTAGATTATTACTTTTAAATTCTTTCCCGAACCATCTAACAATATATTTCCATGCATAAGCGTTCAGGTAAATACTTAAAATACAAAATAAAAATGATAAAAATAGATTAATTCCATTTCTTTCTAAATTGAAATCAAAAGAAATTTGATCAATATTATTAAAAAAATATATGCAAAAATAGGACAAGCTTGTAATAAAGAAAATACTCTTTAAACAACCAAAATTAATTTTTTTTAGGAATTTAAGATATAGTTGATTACTAAAGTTAAATCTCATTTCCAGTTTTCAAATGCTTTAAAATTTTTGCTTGATTCTCTTATTATTTTTCTTATTTCGTACATTGATATTTTATGCTTTAATTGTAATTTCAAAACTTCATCATTTTCTGGTTTCATAATTATTGATCCATCTGGTTTCAAAGTTTGTTTAACTTTTATATTTCCAAAAGTCGTTGAACATTCTCCTCTGCGTCTAAGTAATATCCACCTGGATTGATTCCTTTCACGAACTCCAATAGTGTTGGAATAATCAAACCATAATCTCCTAAAAAACTCTTTTTTCTCTATGGGCAAGATTACTTGAATAGAAAATCCAATTCTATTTTTTTTCATATTGATAGCTTGATAGGCAACGTCGTAAGCTCCCTCAATTCTGAGTTTCTCCACAAAATTAGATATATCTTCGGGTGTTTGGTCATCAATCCATGCTTCTTGAATAGATATCTCTTCACACTTTGGACTAATTTGTTCATTATCGTTAATAGAAAAATCCTCAAATGAAGTAATTTTATAAACTCTTACCAAATTGGGGAATGTAAATTTTAGATTACCAATGCCCACTCCATAAGAGTTAATAGAATATTTTGAAGGAGGTTCAGGATAGTCGACAAAATTTGCAAGTAAAGCAATGCCAGTAGGTGTTGAGAGTTCACCATCTATTGAGTTAAGGCTTGATAAAACCTTAATATTTTTTTGTCTTATTAGCTCTATTACAGCAGGAGGTGGTACAGATAATTTTCCATGTTCAGTTTGAACAAAACCTTTACCCAACATCGGTTCATTACAATAAATCTTCTTTGGATTTAAGTAATTCAATGCGGCACATACTCCAATTATATCCACCAATGAATCTATAGCTCCAATTTCATGAAAATGAACTTCATCAGATTTAATGCCATGAACTTTTCCTTCCGCAATTGCTAAAGATTCAAATACTTCATAAATTATTTTTTTTAATTTATCTTCTAAATGGCCATTTAAAATTAGTTCTTTGATACTTCTCCAAGTTCTTTTGATAGGACTACAGTCAATATTCTCAACCTTTGCCTTGATGCCTCGGATTGAACAACTTTTTGATTCCTTAAAGTCAAGTTGATATAGATCCTTTAATCCAAGATCAATAAGTGGCTGTTCAATAACTTTTTTAGGCACCCCTAAATCATAAAAAGCTCCTAACAACATATCTCCAGAAATACCAGGAGAACATTCAATTAAAACATCATCCATAAATCAAAGATTTCTTAACTGGTAAAATTGCGGTGGAAATCAAATTTTCATTCTAGTTATTTTTAGAAAGATTTTTTTCGATCACTTCGTACTTTATTAATTGCAAAGAATTTCCATCTCTGTTGATATCTAAACTTACAAAGCTATTCAAAAGTTCGAGAGAAAGCTCTCCTTTTATAACTAATTTAAAATTTTTATTTTTTAATCTTTTTGACTTTTTAGCAGGGCAGATTTTAATAACAATTTCTTTCTTTTGAGTGTTTACAAAAACTAATTCTCCTCTAACAGAAAAATAATTATCTTTTAAATTTAATTCCTCTAATAATTTTGAGAAGTTAGTTTTTGAAGAATTATTAGGGAAATCATTCAGTTGATAGGGATCCCATATGCCGGCAACCTGTAAATGCAAGTTTTGAGTATTTTTATTCTTTGGATAAACAATCCAATAGTAACTTTTCTTTAAATCAATATGCTTTTTTAAAAGTGATAATGCCTTACCAAGAACTACTGTTTCAATTTTTTCGTCATTATTGTCAATTAAAAAGCCTCTATTTAATTGTTCATTACTGAGGGGAGTGAATTTACCATTAATAATGCCGATTGCTCTGTGCTGTAATTGGTTAGTAACTTTTGGGATAGGGTTTTTTAACATATTAAATATTTGAAAATAACAATTTATCTTATTAGATTTATTAATTTTCCTCCAAGCTATTAAAAGACCTTAACGCCTCGTCAATTGCATCAGAAGGATCTGTCGCATCATTCATAATATTTTGTCTCCGAATCATTTCCACAAGTTCAAAAGGATTAGTTGGAAGAGATTGACTATCATCTTCTGTTTTAGTTGAGGTTTCGATTTCTAATTCTTCCAATAAATATTCAGCATTTAAGTAATGACTTTTTGGGGAAATTAATAAAGTAAAAAAAATTACAACCGTAATTGGTTTAAAAACGCTTTTGCAAAAGTAATTTTTCATTTTATTTAATTTCAAAATTCTTTAACGCCAAAAAATAATTGCTATTTTAATTTTACATAATTTGGTAGAAATTTGTTAATAGCAACTTGGAATGTTAATTCTATAAGAACCAGACTTTCACAAATATTAGATTGGATTAATCAATCCAATCCAGATATTCTATGTTTGCAGGAAACAAAAGTGATGGACGATAGTTTCCCTGTTGAACCTTTTGAAAAATTAGGATACTCAGTAGAGATCTACGGACAAAAATCATACAATGGTGTGGCTATTATTTCCAAAATAAAGCCAAAAAATGTTAAAAAAGGATTTTACGGTTGTAATGACTCTAATCAAAATATAGAAATTTTCCTAGATCAAAAAAGATTAATTTCTGCTGATATTAATGGTATTAAAATCATAAATGTCTATGTTCCAAATGGATCTTCTCTAGAATCTAGTAAGTTCGAATACAAAATTAATTGGTTAAATTGTTTAGCTTCATTTTTGGATGAGCAAGAAAAAAAAGGTGAATTAATTTGTCTTATGGGTGATTTTAATGTTGCTCCATCTAACTTGGATATTCATGATCCAAAGAGATATGAAGGAGGAATAATGGCATCTGAGATAGAGAGAACTGCACTAAATAATGTTCTGAAAAAAAGATTAATAGATTCGTTTAGGATTTATGAACAAAATACTGGCCATTGGAGTTGGTGGGATTACCGTAACAACGCATTTGAATTAAATAAAGGTTGGAGAATAGACCATATATACATCAGCAAAGAACTGTCATCAAAACTTAAAAGTTGTGTCATAGACAGCTCCCCTAGAGGTAATTTGCGTCCAAGTGATCATGCCCCAGTAATGATAGATCTTAACTTAAACGAAATAAATGCAGATTTTTTTGAGGATGAAGATAATTTCTTCGAAATATAAATAAATTAAATTAAATTTCTTTAATGCTTGAAAACGCTTATTAATAAAGAGTTATCTAAAGTAAGATTATTTTTTATCATGATTTCTTTAAAATTAATAATTTACAATCCAAACTATCGCAATAAAAATATCATAATGTAGAATTTCAATCTGATTGACAAAATTTTTACTTATTTCTAATTTAGAACATGACTAGATTTTTCTCAAAACATCATTTAGCTAAATTGTGACTGACATATTAAATTACACAAAATCAGAAGAAATTTTCTCTGCCGCCCAACAATTAATGCCAGGAGGAGTTAGTTCTCCAGTAAGAGCTTTTAAGTCTGTAGGAGGTCAGCCAATTGTTTTTGATAGAGTCAAAGGTCCTTTTGCTTGGGATATTGATGGGAATAGATATATTGACTACATAGGAAGCTGGGGACCTGCTATATGTGGACATGCCCACCCTGAAGTTACTACGGCATTACAGGAAGCAATTGAGAAAGGCACTAGCTTTGGTGCTCCTTGCGTTCTAGAAAACCAACTTGCTGAAATGGTAATAGATGCAGTCCCATCTGTAGAAATGGTTAGATTTGTCAATAGTGGAACTGAAGCATGCATGGCTGTTTTGAGACTTATGCGAGCATTTACTGGAAGAGATAAAGTTATTAAATTTGACGGTTGTTATCACGGTCATGCAGATATGTTTTTAGTAAAAGCAGGATCAGGTGTGGCCACCCTGGGATTGCCGGATTCTCCAGGTGTTCCACGGACAACAACTGCCAACACACTTACTGCTCCCTACAATGATCTTGAGGCAGTAAAAAAATTATTTTCTGAAAATCCTGATGCCATTTCGGGGGTTATTCTTGAGCCTATCGTTGGTAATGCTGGATTTATTACTCCAGAACCTGGATTCTTGGAGGGATTAAGGGAATTAACCACTGAGAATGGATCCTTATTAGTTTTTGACGAAGTAATGACTGGATTCAGAATAAGTTATGGTGGGGCTCAAGAAAAGTTTGGGGTCACTCCAGATTTAACAACCCTTGGGAAAGTAATTGGTGGAGGCCTGCCTGTTGGAGCTTATGGAGGCAAGAAAGAAATAATGTCAATGGTAGCCCCTTCAGGGCCGGTATACCAAGCTGGCACTTTAAGCGGCAATCCACTCGCAATGACTGCTGGAATAAAAACTCTTGAACTACTCAAACAAGATGGTACGTACGATAAACTTGATTCAACAACTTCTAGATTAATTGAAGGTATAATTCAGTCTGCAGAAAATAATGGAATTGCTATTAACGGTGGAAGTGTAAGCGCTATGTTTGGATTTTTCTTATGCGATGGGCCAGTTAGGAACTTTGATGAAGCAAAAACAAATGATGCCGAACTTTTTGGTAAGTTGCATAGAGAAATGCTGCTACGAGGAATTTACCTAGCGCCAAGCCCCTTTGAAGCTGGTTTTACTTCACTAGCTCACAGCGAAGAAGAAATTGATAAAACTATTGAAGCTTTTGACGAATCTTTTAATGCCATTAAAAAATAATCATTTACTGGTCTTTCCTTAAAGAAATATAAGTAAATGATTAAAAATTTTAGAAAGATCTTTTATTAGATTATCTTCTACCACCAACTATTACTGGAGGAGTACCTCCTTCTGAACCTGGCAAGCCAGGAACAACTTGTGTACTACCATCCCATTTGTCCAGAAATAATTTAAAAAGTACTTGATCATCGAGACTTCTATTTAGTGTCTCATATCTAAGTGCTTCTTGTTCAGCAATTTCAACTTCAGTCTTTGCTCTTAGTAATTGCTGACCTGCTATTTGTTTTTGTTCAATCGCAGCTCTATATTCTTCAGCGATCTCTAATCCAGTAAGATCTAGACTTTTAACATCTACATAATCGAATGAATTTAATTCTTGTGCAACGGTGTCGCCTACCTTTTCAGAAATTACTGCGAATTCAGTAGCAATTGTTTCTAGCTCATATTGAGAAAAGACGGATTTTAATGCTTTTAGCAAAGATGGCTGAACAATTTTCTGATAAACATCGCTATTTCTGCTTGCAATTGTTGCGAAGATCCTTCCTGCCTCGTTAGGTTTTACTGAATATTTAACAGTAGCTGTAGCCCTAATAACTTGAAGATCTTTAGTAAGCGTTTCAAATTTTTCTGGTTGAACTTGAGTTTTGATATCAAATGGATATACAGACTGAACAAATGGAAGTTTAAAGTTTAAACCAGCTCTTCTAGAGGGGCCACTTACTTTCCCTAACGTTGTAATAACTGCAACTTGTCCAGAAGGTACAACAAATAACGACTGGGTAAGCAAAAGAAAACCAGTAAAAGACAATACAATCAGTAATGTTGCTGTCCCACCAGGGCCTGTTGGTGTGACATTTTTAAAGGATGTTGACATTAAGTTTATTATTTTAATTAATGATATTTAAATAGACTAATTAGTGCATTAGTAAGACATTTAATTAAAATATTTTTTTAATAATTGTAAATTTAAATATAAATTTTAATTAATAGATATTTGATTTAAATTCTTGCAAAAGTTCTAAATAAAGACCCTCATCTATCTCCCTGATATCATATTCAGAGGGTAACATACCATGCTTATGCTCATGTACCGCCATCCAACAAAATTTCTCTATTTCTTCTTTTGAAAAACGAGGGTATCCTTTTACATTCTTAATCAATGAGTTAATGAGAGATTTTGAATAATCTGCCATATTTTTAAAATATTCTTACTAAAGATCTTATCTAAAGTTATTAGCTTTTAGAGGAATATTCAAAGACTCTTCCAATTCACTAACAAGCTTAATTGCCAATTGAAGATCATTTTTGCTCTTACTAGCAACTCTGAGAGTTTCTCCATTGATACTGACATTAATTTTTTTAATTTGATCTCTGATATTTTTACTGATTTTTTTTGCAATTTCTTGTTTAATTCCTTGTTTTAATAAAATTTTCTGTTTAATTCTATTACCACTAACTATTTCAATGTCACCGTAGTCAAATATTTTTAAGGATAAGTTTCTTTTTATTGCCTTTTGTCTAATAATGTCATTAACAGCATTCAAGGTAAGTTCGCTATTGGTAATTATAAAAATATTTTCTTTTTCTAAATCAACTGAAGTATCCGTGCCCTTCAAATCGTAACGCTGAGAAATTTCCCTTTTAACTTGATCCAAAGTATTGACTAATTCTTGTCTATCAAAATCAGAAACCACATCAAATGAAAAACTTTCTGCCATAGTAAATTATAAAACGCTAAATATTACTATCATAAATCAACTATTAAGTAAGGGGAAATGGGTTAATTTAATCAAAAAATAACAAACTAACCACTTTGCCCATTTCTTCAGCACATCTACAACTATTTAGCAAAGTTTCACTATCGTGAAAGGCGAAGCATATTAATTGATCGCACCTAGTAATAATTTCTTGATTACAAAGACTACTTGCAAGTGGCAAAGGTAATTCATCATTTTCACTTTTTTCAACCAAATGCATAACCCTTTCAAGTTGATCCTTTATTTCGGGAATTTGTCTATCAAGACTTTGTGGTAATAAAACAGTTAATAATGATGGATTAATATCTAAGACAGCTCGAATAACAGCTGCATTAACACCTTGAGATCCAGACGTAAGGATATTATGACCTTCATCTGCTAACGACCTTGCTATCAACTCAATTAAATGGATATCTACAACCGGCACGTGTCTACTACCTAAAAAAGCAATTCTCCTCTTTCCATTATCTTGGAGTTTTGCAAGTTCTTGAGCTAAGGTATCAACACCTTCAGCTGCTGGTAAATCTAAAGAGCGACTCAAAATAATAAAGTTCCTATATTTGAAATTAGCATTTATCTGAAAAATTGCAGGGAAAATCTATCTTTTCGAGAATTCTTTTTAGATTTACATGTTCTTGAACTAATTGAATAGCATAAGAAGCTTTAATTGATTCATGTATTCTGACATGACCAAAAGCTTGTTCAATAATTTCCACGGAGGAAAGAGTATCTAATTCCACCTTTAAAATTGGCACCTCCAATTCCTCCGCTCTATGAATCAATTGTGACAAAGGATCTCCTAAACCAGTTAAAATTAGGCATTGAGTTGAAGCCTCCAAAGCAGCTAGTTGGATATCAGTTCTATCAGCTCCAGTAACCACAGCCATATTTCGTCTTCTCCTGAAGAATTCCATTGCAGAATTCACCCCCATTGCACCAATACTTAATGTTTCAACAAGCAATTGATCTTTTTCAGGGCAACAAATTACTTGGGCATCTAGTCTTCTTACAAGCTCCCCTACGGTGACACTTCTAAGAAGTGGTGATTTAGGCATCACTCCAAACACTTCAATGTCCAGATCTTTAAGAGAGGGTATTATTTCATTTTTAACTTTTTCGACTTCTTGCGGCAAAACTCCGTTTAATACAACTCCAGCCAATTTTTCCCCTAATTGTTTTTTCGCATCAAGTAATGCATCCACACTTTTGCAATCTTCCCATAAATTCACAATTAAAACTTTTGCATCTAAATCCTTAGCAAGTTGTGGGAGACTTAAGCCATAAATCATACCCTCATGAAGACTTCCGGCTGCCTCTAAAATATTCAGACCTTCAAAATCATCACTAACCAATCCTTCAATCTGATCAAATCCTTTTCCTGGGAGTAAGTCTTTATTGAAAATTCTTTTTTCAGCTGAGATATTATCCAATAATCCTACTGAAGAAATTAAATTCTCCTCTTCGATATTTAATGTTGATCCAATAAACTTAACATCATCATCTATTAATCCTTCATATGACATTGAGGGAAGATTAGTAAGTTCAATGCATGTTGCTAGAGGTTTTCCTATGCGTACTTTTTTTTTCTTCTGTAAAAGTTTTTTTGCTATCCCAAGAACCATTGCAGACTTACCACTAAATGGCTCACATGAGCCAATTAATAATATATCGCTCATAATTAAGTAAATTATTTATTAATAGGTTTAAGATAATATTTTTTTCAGAACTAAACAAATATTTATTTATGAGTTTTAATCAAATAAAAAAATAAACAATCTTTTTTTGGTAAATTTATTTTAATTCTTTGGCATCTCATAAAAATCAAGCAAAATGATAAATCCAAACAAAAACGAAAAAACTGTAGGGATTACTGGAGCCTCAGGAGCGCTAGGGAAAGAATTAACAAAGTTGTTTCGTCAAAAAGGATATAAAGTTATTGGATTTACTCATAGTAAAAATAATTATGAAATAAATCTTGAATCTCCAAATGAATGGGTTAATTGGGAATGTGGGAAGGAGGCGTCATTAAAAAAAATTTTAGAAAATATTGACATTTTAATTTTGAACCATGGTATCTATGATTTGAGTAGAGAAAATTCCAATTATGAAAACTCAATAGAAATAAATGCATTAAGCAAATTCAAATTTTTAAATTTATTTGAAGATATTGCTCTAAGCAATAATTCACTGCTAAAAAAAGAGATTTGGATAAATACATCTGAAGCAGAAATATTACCTGCCCTAAATCCGTCATATGAGATTAGTAAATCCCTTATTGGTCAATTAGTTTCTTTCAAAAAAAATCTTCTGGACAAAAATACAGAGAAAAAATTAATAATAAAAAAAATCATCTTAGGGCCTTTTAAATCAGAACTAAATCCTCTCGGAATAATGAGTCCCAAATTTGTTTCTAAAAAAATTTATGATTTAGCCAATTCAAAAAATTATTTAGTAATAATTAGTCCAAACCCTTTAACCTATATACTTTTCCCATTGAAAGAATTTTTTAATTTTTTGTATTGCCAAATTATCTATAAGTACAAATCTTAGTGTCTAGAAATCTCGATCTGTCAATATTTCAATACCATCTTTTAAAACAACTATTGTATGTTCCCATTGGGCCGATAGTTTTCCATCTTTTGTTATTACGGTCCATCTATCATTTAGTGTTTTGCAAAATTTAGTCCCTTCATTAACAATAGGTTCAACAGCCAATGTCATTCCTTCACGAAGGACAACGTTGGGCAATTCTTTGGTCCGAAAATTAAATACGGATGGTTCTTCATGAAGATTTCTTCCAACTCCATGACCTGTATAGTCTTCTACAACACTAAAGCCATTTTTTACAACAATGTCTTCGATTTCCCCAGCTACATCTAGAAGTGTATTTCCTGCCTTGATTTTCGAAAGCCCCGCATACAATGCTTTATATGCTATGTCACTAAGTTTTTGAGCCTTTGGACTAACTTCTCCTACACAAATTGATATACAACTATCTCCATGGAAACCATCTAAATATGCTCCTGTATCAATTTTAACCAAGTCACCATTTTTAATTATTTTATTTTTACTTGGAATCCCGTGGACAACCTCATTATTAATACTAGAACAAATACTAGAAGGGAATCCATGGTAGCCCTTGAAACTTGGCACAGCTCCGAAACTTCTTATCCTCTTTTCTGCGAAATCATCTAAATCTTTTGTACTCATTCCAGGTTTAATTAAGTCATTAATTTCCCTCAAAACAGTTGCTACAATCCTGCTAGATTTTTTCATCAAATTTATTTCCCGTGAAGACTTTATTTCTATTCCTCTTCTCCTCTGAATAAAAGGGACTTGATCATTAGCTTTGGTATTATTTTTATTTAACAAAAGATCTGCAAAATGTCTCATTGGAATAAATAATAGTAATAAGTAAATATCTTCAAAATAGCCTTTTTGGTCTTGGCTACCTTAAATCTATCAACAACAATGCGAAAGGAACAAAAATGAAAACTTTATTTAATTCTAGGCAATTTCATAAGGCTTTGGCGCCCTGGGTTTTTCTTCCATTATTCATATCTTCAATTACTGGTCTTCTTTATAGGGTTTCAAAAGATTTACTAGGTTACTCTAGAGAACAAGTTCATTGGTTAATGTCTCTCCATGAGGGCGAATGGCTTGGAGATAATGGAGAACTCATATACGTAATATTGAATTCCCTTGGAGTTTTATGGATGCTCGTAACAGGAATCCAAATGTTTTCAAAAACAATTTCATTTACCAAAAAGGTTACTAAAGGCGAGTCAAAAGGTTAGGATATAGAACTTGTAGGACAAAAAAGACCAAAATGGCCAACGAGAAACAAGAGAAGGAATCACAAACCGGTATTAAAGCTGACGCATCAGTTGATGTAGCAGTTGAACAAAAAGAAAAAAATACGGTTTCTGAGACTATGCAAACCTTAAGCGCATCCAATCTTATTAAGGAATTTGAGAATGAACAATTAAAAAAAGAATTACCTGAAATATATGTTGGGGACACTGTTAAAGTTGGAGTAAAAATTACAGAAGGTAATAAAGAAAGAGTCCAACCTTATGAAGGCGTTGTCATAGCAAAAAGGCATGGCGGTATTAACCAAACTATTACAGTTAGAAGAATTTTTCAGGGTATAGGAGTTGAAAGAGTATTTATGCTACATAGTCCACAGGTTGCCTCTCTAAAAGTTGAACGCAGAGGTAAAGTAAGGAGAGCTAAGCTATTCTATCTGAGAGATAGAGTAGGAAAAGCTACTCGCGTAAAACAACGCTTTGATCGATAAAGTTGTAAATTAATCAACTTATTGGTCACAAAGACGCTTATAATCATTTAAATGCGTCGTTAGTTCAGTTGGTAGAACGCAGGTCTCCAAAACCTGATGTCGGGGGTTCAAGTCCTCCACGACGCGTTTGATCAACATTATGTAAATCATTTTTTGATAAGATGGAGTTAGATCTTCAACCTGGGGACGTAGTTAAAGTCCTCGAATCAGCAGCTTTAGGATGGGTTCGTGCAAGAGTTATCAGAGTTAAGTCTGGTGGTAGAGTTGTCGTACAAAGTGACCAAGGCAGAGAATTTACTGCTAGAGGCAATCAAGTTAGGCTAATAGAACCTGCTGGTTTTAGACCTCAAAAATAAATAGTTGTTTATACTAGGGCAGTTAAAAAACTAATTATTTCTGTAAATTCTCAAATTAATAAATTTTTTTTATTACAACACCATAAATTAAGTATTATGATCTGATAATTTTAAGAATGAAGTTCTAAACAAATTTAGAACAAAACTTTGGGACCGTAGTTCAACTGGTTAGAGCACCGCCCTGTCACGGCGGAAGTTGCGGGTTCGAATCCCGTCGGTCCCGTTTTTTCTAAAAGAAATTTGGAAAAACGTTTAAGACTAGCCCCGAGTCCAACGGGTTTATTTCATATTGGGACAGCGCGAACAGCACTATTCAACTGGTTGTATGCACAAAAAATAGGCGGAAAATTTCTTATCAGAATAGAAGATACAGATTTTCTTCGATCTAAATCTGAATATACAAAAAATATTTTAGAGGGCTTGAAATGGCTGGGACTTAAATGGGATGAAGAACCTATAAAGCAAAGTGACCGAATTTCAATTCACAAAAGTCATATCAAAAAGCTATTAGAATGTGGAGCTGCCTATAGGTGCTTTACAACAGAAGATGAAATATCTGAATTAAGAGAAGAACAAAAACAGAAAGGATTACCCCCAAAGCATGATAATAGACATAGAAGACTTTCAAAAGAAGAAATAGAAACATTCATATCCCAAGGGAGGACTTCAGTAATAAGGTTTAAGATTGATGAAAAAATTGAAATTAAATGGTTAGATCAGATAAGAGGCGAAATCAAATGGCAAGGGAAGGATCTGGGTGGTGATTTAGTTTTGTCAAGAAGAGCAAAGGGATATGAGATTGGAGATCCTTTGTATAATCTTGCAGTTGTAGTTGATGATAATTTTATGAATATTACTCATGTTATAAGGGGTGAAGACCATATATCGAACACTGCAAAACAAATATTGATTTATAAAGCATTAAATTTTAATTTGCCAACTTTTTCGCATACACCCTTGATACTAAATAGTGAAGGGAAAAAATTATCTAAGAGAGATTGCGTAACTTCAATCGACGAATTTAGAGATATGGGATATTTACCTGAGGCCTTAACCAACTATATGGCCTTTTTAGGTTGGTCTCCAAAATCTGCCGACAGAGAAATACTTTCTCTTGAAGAGATATCTGAAATTTTTGACTTATCTGAAATAAATAAAGCTGGAGCCAAATTCAGTTGGGATAAACTCAACTGGATTAATTCTCAATATATAAAAAAAATGGAATCAATAAAATTAAGTGAGATCATGAGGAAATACTGGGATGATAATGGTTGGGTGCCGCCATCTCAAGAATGGGCTTATAAATTAGCAAATTTGCTTAGAGACTCAATAACTCTATTAAAAGATTCAATTGATCAATCAAAACCATTTTTCTTAATACCTACAATTCAAAAAGAAGGTCAAGATTTTCTGGAAAACAAGGATAGCAAAGCATCTCTAAAACTAATCTTAAATAAGATAATTGAGCAAAATACTATAAAAATAAATAAAGAGAAAGCCAAAGAAATAATAAACGAAGTCTCAAAAATTCATAATATTAAAAAAGGGATATTAATGAAATCATTAAGAGTAGCCTTTTTTGGATCTCTAAGTGGGCCAGATTTAATTCAAAGTTGGGAGCTTTTTGCAGAGAGTAAAACTGATAGATCTCGAATCGAAAGATGTCTTTAATCATTTTTTTGGCCTAATTCCAGTTTATTTGCCAATGGTTTAGCTGAAAGTCCTTGTATTCCTACTGTCATCAAAATAGTAAGAAAAACTAAACCTTGGAGACGGCCTGCCCCAAGGATACCAGCCTGCTCCAATCTGATAGAAAAAAGAGAAGCTACAGCTGCAGTAACAATACCTCTTGGGGCTAACCAGGCTAAAAATATTTTTTCTTTTAAGTTCAAGTCTCTCCCCATTGTTGCTAACCAGATAGAGATAGGTCGAACAATTACCATCAACATAAAAACGCAAACAAACCCTCCCCAGCCAAGCGGACTTAATTCACCCCAAGATACGTCAGCGGCCAAAAGAGGGAAAAGAACTGTTATTGCTAATTGAGCTAATTCACCTATTAGATTATCCAATCTCTCCTTATCTATAATTTCTCTTTTACCTACAATAAAACCTGCCGCGACTGAGGCCGGCAAGCCTGATTCTGGTAAAAAATATTCGCAAATTCCATACACAAGAAAAATAAATCCAAGGGTAACTTGAAGCTCTATACCAATTGAGGCTTCATTTTTTATTTTTTTTAAAATTTCTGATAGTAACCATCCTGCAGTTAATCCAATTAAAACTCCTCCCCCTAATCTTTGCATTAATGCTATGAATACATCGTTAATCCCATGAAGGTCTCCTAAAGTCAGCTCTAAAAGCAGTAATGCTAGTACTGCACCAATTGGTTCAAGCAACAACCCCTCAGCTTTTAAAACTTCCGAGAGTGGGGAAGCTAATTTTATTTGTTCCACTAATGGAGAGACAACTGTTGGTCCAGTAGCTAAAACTATGGCACTATATATTCCTGCGACTTGCCATGAAAGGCCAGCCAGCCAATGAGCAATAAAAATTCCAGCTGATAATGAAATAAAAAGTCTTACCAATGAAATTTTTAAAACAGTATTTCTTATATTCCCCTCAGGCAGTTTTAAATTTAATCCCCCTTCAAAAAGAACCAAACAGACCAAAAGCCCCACAATAGTTTCTAGCCCTTGCCCGAGATCTAAAGGCTCAACAAGTCCTAATCCTGATCTTCCAATGAATAATCCAGAAAGCAATAAAATAACAACACTTGGGAATCCTGTAAAAGAAGAACATAATCGAGCGCAAGCACCTGCAAATACAGTTATACCCCAAAGTAATCCAAGCCTTTCAGGCGTCATATAAAATTATAAATAATAAAAATATTCATTATTTTGATTAAATCAATAATCTTATATCAAGTCCAATAAATACAATACTTTTTAATTAAATTCATCGGCTGAACAATAGTAATTTAAAAAATTCTTTAAAAATACTTTTAAGAAAATTAATTTTATTTCTATTAAGAAAACTGGCTTATTAAAGCAATAATTATAAAAATAATTCCTATACCAACAGTTGCCATCCTTCCATTCCATATTTCAGCTTGAGGGGTAAAAC
>QCBT01000019.1 GCA_003281525.1 Prochlorococcus sp. AG-347-J06
TATTTATCCTACTTCCAAATCTAGAACTTATTTTTTTTTTGTTGACTGCTGAAATAAGCTCATGATTAAGATTCAGAAAATCATCAATCCACAAATTATCTATTACATCTTTATACAAATTATCTATATTATTCTCAATATATGGATCTTGAGTTACACCTATTTCGATACTATATTCATCAATAATATTATTACAAAAAGCATGGAACGTAGTTACTTTTAACTTATAGAATTGATTTATAAAATTATCAATTTCGGAAATTATTTTTTCCTTAGATTTATCTTTATCCTTAAAATTTAGATACCAATCCTTAAGAGTATTATCTATCTTACTTTCATTATGACTTTGCAAATATAATTTTAAATTATTAAATCTCGAGAGTATTTTATCTCTTAATTCAAAACAAGTATTTTTTGTAAAACTTAGCAGGAGTATCTCATCTGGTTTGACTTTTTTCTCCAAAACATTTCTTAAAACTATGTGAGCCAAAGTAAAACTTTTACCAGTTCCTGCACTCGCTTCTACTAATTTAAAATTATTATCTAATTTAATTTGATTAATATCCATTTATTTATTAAATTAAACTTTGACCTCACTTTTATAAAGTAAGTAATTATTAAATTTATTCATTAAATATTTCTCTTCCAAGGCAATCTTAAATTTAATTATTAAAGCTAAACTTATTGTCAAAAATAAATAATAAATAGATAATTTTATCATTAAAAATCCAATGGAAATAAATATTAAAGAATAGTACATAGGATGACGCATAAATCGATAAATACCTGAAGTAACTAAATTGCTATTGTTTATAGGTCTTGGGAAAGGGGATAAATTTCTACCTAAGTCTTTAATTGAAACTAACATTATTATTAAAGCGATTATGATAACTAAAAGACCCAGGAAATAAGAAAAAGGACTTGCTTGAATTATTTGTTTTTGTGGAAGAAATTCCCATTGAAAAAAATGAAGACTAATAATAAAGAACTGTAAAAAAACAAGCATTAGATCATAAGCAGCTTTAAAAAAATTTTTTAAATGAACTTTAGACATTTTTTATTTATTTAATGCTTTAATTAGAGGACCATATAATCTGTATGATAATTGATCAAAATTATTATTTCCAAGAAAGAAATCTGGTTCTTTTTGATTACCAAAACATATTTTCATTTCGATATTATCTCTTTCTCCTTTAGAAAAATTTTTATTACCAATCCATTTATCTTTAAAAGCTTTTTTTTCATTATTTGATTTTATTTTTGCTTCTACATATTTATAAGTACTTTCTGGAGGAAGAGGTAAACATTTTTCAGAATAATTTTTAAAAATATTTATGTACTCCTCCAAAATTAGATTTGATTCAGTTACTCCGGGTGATTGAATAATTTGCGATTTATAATTATTTTCTGTTCTAAAAATTACTTTAGTCCTTTTTATATTTCTATTTAAAGAAGAAATAAAGAGTAATTTTATCCAAGCTTCAGTCAAACTACTTAAACTTAACTTCGCATTAATTAATTCAATTACGGTGTCATCAGAGATTAAATATTCTTCTTTATTCGCATTTAACTTAACATAAATTTTATTAATCTTATTATGTTGACTTAAACTTGCACATAGACTGCTTAATAAGTCTTTGATTTCTTTTTCTTTTGTAAAAATACTATTTTTGGGCATAATAATACCATTTTCAGCCAAATGATCATTAATATTTAATTCATTTAAATCATCAATAATATTATGATTATCAATCTCTACTTGCTGGATTATTTTTGTAATTAGTTGCGACTTTTGCAAATTGCTTACATACTCATCGTCTGGATGATGAATAAATATTTCCTTGGGAGAAATATTGTTTTTATTAAGCCAATATTTTTGTGGAGTCTTGAACCAATAAATCAATTCTGATAATTTATAATTTTTAATATCAGATTTTTTTTCATTCCAATTTATATCTTCTATTAAAGAATAATTACTTTTAACAATCTTAGATTTATCAAAATCAACTATTTCATTTTTATTTAAATCAGAATCTTTAATTATTAGTTCTCTTTGGCTTTGGTTTAAGAAACTATCAAAAAAAGAAATTAACTCTTTTATAGGAAAAGAAACATCTAATTTTTTATTGTCTTTATCATTTTTTACCCAATTAACTATAAATTTATCTCTGGAGGCAATTAACAACTCCAAAAATGCATATTTCTCTCTTTCAAAAACAGATGGATCACCCAAATGATATTTGTTTTTTAATAAATTAATGTTTTCACTTTTTGGTAATTTTGGATAATTAATACTATTCATGTCTATTAGAAAGATAACCTTATGAGGAATATGCCTTGAATTCTCAATATCACTTACTAGGATCTTGTTGACTCGTGATTTGCTTTGATATTTAACTTTATTTATGCAAGAAATTAATATTTCTCTAAAAACTTTTAACAAGATAAGATCATCAGGTATTAATGGTATTGCTTGATTATCAAGAATTCTATTTATTTCACTTATTTCTAAATTAAAATTTGCATTAGAATCAGCAATACTTTTTAATATAAACTTAATCTTTTCAACCCAATTCGAGTAAGAAAAAGATCCCCTTATCAAATTAATATATTTTTTTAAATGAATTAATATTTTAACCCATTTATTCAAATCCAAACTTATATTTTTATAGCTAAATGGTTTTAAATTAAAAGTACTTAAATTTACTTCTTTGTCATAAATTAGGCCCAAAGTAATTCTATTTATACACCAATCTAGAGTATTTTTCTCTTCACCTAATCTTTCTTTAGCATCTAATCCCCAATGAAACCCAGATTGGGTAAGTAAGAAAATAATTTCATCCTTCTCAGTAATATTAAAATCAAAAATGTTCTGAGTTACTTTTTTCGAAAGAATATAATCTATTTTTTCAAGTGTAATTTTTTCACTTGCTATTTCAGTGATATCAATTAGAAATTCATAAATGCCTGAAAAGTCGTGATTATCCTCATCAATAAAAAAATAAGGTATCTTTTCACCATTAATTAACTCATTATTAAATATGTACCTTAGATAAGGTTTAATTAAATTAGTTTGTGGAGATAAAACAGCAATATCACTATATTTAATTTTCTCGCAAGAATTTATTATTTCTATAATTTTATTTCTTAAATATTCAAATTGACTATTCTGATTAAAATGCTCACAAAGTAATATTGAATCATCCCTTTCACTTACTATAAAATCAACGCTATTATTATCAATTAGTCTTTTTTGTATTTGATTAAGAAGAGGAATATCTTTCTTATTATGAAAATTAGTTGTTGGATCGAGATAAATAAGATTATTTTTTAAATTTATACCTTCTGAATAAATATTTTCATCAATTAATTTCTGAAAGTTTGCTCCAAATTTACCAAATATTTTTTCTATATTTGTATTATTTAAATTCAATTTACTTTCATTATCATCAAATTCCAACTCACCTTCAATACAATTTATTCTATTCCATAAATCTTCTCCAGGAGATAATAAATACAAATTTACCTTAATAAATTTTGAAAGTTCTGAATAAAAATTAATATGTAGTTTAGATAAGTTATTATCTGAAAAAATATAAATTTGATTTGGTACTTGAAATTGAACGTTTTTAATTTCTCTTAAATTCTTTATTACTTCAATCATGTATAAACATGATGGCTTTTCAGATATCTTTTCCTCTAATAATTTATATAAAATAGGTTGCCAAAATTGATCTGAGTTTAAATTCTCAAATAGATTAGATGAATTAATTTCATATCTATTCCATTGAGCAATCATTTCAGGTCTAAAAATCAGATAATCAATAAAATTATTCGTGATCTTTTTTGTCAGATTATATATGTCTCCATCAATTGTCTTTTTATTATCCAAATATTTATTAATCCAATTTTTTATCGGAAATGATTCTTTAAAGCTATTTAATTCTTCAAAGGAATCAATAATGCCCCATTTAATTGACTCAAAATTCCATGCGCTCATATCATTTGCAGGGAAAAAATTTATCAATAAAGATTCGGTATACGTTGATATTGTCTTTAATTCATAAAGAGCACTTATCTTGTTTTTTATAGTTATTTGTTCACGTAACCAATTCCCAAAAAAGTAATTGGGAACTACTATTTCTAATTTCTCATTTATAGCCGGAGGACATATTTTTAATTCCTCTGCTAAAAGCTCACTAATTACTTCAATTTTATTTGACTTATAAAGATTGAGCAATTTACTAGATGGTTATATTACTCAACTTTAAATGGATCAATTATTTCTGCATTAGGACATTCGAATTCCCCCACAGCAACAAACTCTAAACGAAGCTTTAAGAAAGTTATAAATTTTTTATCAGTCGATAAAACAACTGCTGGGGTAGATGGAATTTTTGCTTTTAGATCAGCAAATTGGATGGTTTGTAAAAATGATGGATTTTTTAAAAGCCAAAAATCTATTTCTTTATTATTTTCTTTATAGTTCCTCATCCTCTCTTTCAAAATTTCATCAAGTGGTTCTTCAACAGTTAAAAACTTTTCACTTGCCGCAACGAAAAAATATGTTGTCATTTTTGAAATTTAATTTGATGTGATAAGGGACTTCATTTCACGTACAGACTTTTCTAATCCTATCGCTAAAGCCCTTGCAACAATACTATGACCTATGTTCAACTCGTTCATATTGTTAATTGATGCAATTTTTTTAACATTATTGTAGTTCAGGCCATGACCAGCATTAACAACTAATCCAAGGTCATTTGCTAAATGTGTAGACTCTATAATCCTTTGTAGCTCTTTATATTGTTCAGATCCCGATAATTCAGCATATTTTCCAGTATGTAATTCTATAAAATCAAAGCCTATTTCTTTGGAATAATTTATCTGTTCACCAAGAGGATCAATAAATGCACTTACTTCTATATTTGAATCCTTTAAATTCCCAACAGCCTTCTTAAGGAATTGCACATTACTTTTTAAATCCAACCCGCCCTCAGTAGTAACTTCCTCTCTTTTCTCGGGTACAAGCGTTACATAATCGGGAAGGATTTTTTTGGCAATTTCTAACATTTCTTCTGTAGCAGCCATCTCTAAATTTAGTTTTGTTTTTATAGTCTCTTTCAGAAGGAATACATCCCTATCTTGTATGTGTCTTCTATCTTCTCTTAGATGTACTGTTATGGAATCTGCCCCTCCTAATTCAGCTAAAAAAGCAAATTGCACAGGGTCAGGCTCGACAGTTTTCCTTGCTTGCCTTACATTTGCAATATGATCAATGTTTACTCCTAAAGTAGCCATAATTTTGAAATCTTAGTTTCTAGACAATCTAGTAACCGCCCAATAATAGCTAATAAAAAAAGACAAACACTTAAATTATTAATATATAGTAAATAGAACTTGAAGAAGAATTCCTTAAATATTTGGCATAAAATAAACCCTATATTGGGATTTATTGCAATGTTCGTTACTCAGGACGTTGTTTTGAGATTCTTTTTTAGAAAAAAGAAAATATTAAAAAACGGTTTTTCGATTCCCATAAATTCATCTATCATTTTAGCTCCAACCCACAGATCAAGATGGGACGGCTTAATACTCACAATGGCAATGGGTAGAAGGGTAACAAAAAAGGATTGTAGATTTATGGTTACTAAATCCGAAATGAGAGGTATTCAAGGTTGGTTTTTAAAAAGACTTGGATGTTTTTCAATAAATCAATTATCGCCATCTCTATCAGCTTTAAGATATGCGATTGATCTTATTGAAAAAGGAGAACAACTAGTTGTTTTCCCCGAAGGAAAGATTAATAGATATGGAAAAAACTTAGTTCTCAAAGAAGGACTATATAGATTAGCTAGATTAGCTACAAAAAAAACAACCTCTATTACTATTATTCCAATTGGAATAGCTTACAGCAAAATACCTCCGAACTTTAGGGGCGAGTTTTGTTTATCCTTTGGAAAACCAATACCAATTAATGATTATTCAAACTTTACTATCAAGGAATTTAATAAATTTCTGAATGAAAGAATGACTCAAGAGGAAGAAAAAGCATTAAAAAATGTAGGTAGATGAATCTGCAATAAGTTACTATGAATTTTAATAATTGAAAAAGAAAATGAAATTCTTAAAATTAATCCCAATTTTATTTGTATTTTTTGGAAAGGCTCCTTACAAAAATGAAGTTCAAGCAGAAATAAAGACTCCAGAAAACTTTAGAGTACTCTCAAATGAGAGTAAAATGCTTTCAATCTCAAACGTTGAATATCTTATAAACGAAGGTGATAAATATATTAAAAGTGGCGATTTTGAAAAAGCTAAAGACTTTTATTTAGACGCTAGAAAATTAGCAAAGCAACTTGCTTCTTTTTATTCTGATCTAAATTCATCATTCAAAGGAGTTGATGCGAGAATACCAAACGAAATGCAAAGGAAAGGTAAGCAAACATTACAAATCTTGGCAGAATCAAATGATAGATTGGCCTCTTTGTATATAAAAACTGAAAAGCCTGAAGTTGCAGTACCCTTACTTGTTGAAACAATTAGGATAATGTCACCTGATAGTACTGAAGGTAAAGAAGCATATGAAAGATTGATCCAACTAGGATTTGTTGAGACAAAATTCAAAGGTTGATTAAAATTTACTATGATTACGAAAGCAGAAGTTATTAAATTAATAACTAAAAAAATCCCAAGTTCCCAAGTTTTTGTTGAAAACCTTAAGGGAAATGATCATTTGCAAGTAACTGTAATTGCATCTGAATTCAATGGATTATCATTAGTTAAGCAACACCAGCTTGTATATTCCGCTTTGAAGGATGAATTAGCTTCAGAGGCAATCCATGCACTGGCATTAAAAACAGAAACTCCAAATTGAATTATGGACAACCTAACAAAAGATAAAATACAAAAACTGATTGAATCTAATCCAGTGATGGTTTTCATGAAAGGCACAAAATTAATGCCTCAATGCGGTTTTTCTAACAATGTAGTTCAAATACTAAATTCTTTAGGAGTAGAATTTGGTACGTTTGATGTTTTAAGTGATTTCGCTATAAGAGAAGGTATCAAAGAATATTCCGATTGGCCCACAATTCCTCAAGTTTACTTAAAAGGAGAATTTCTTGGTGGATCAGATATTCTTATCGAGATGTACAATTCTGGATCTCTGAAAGAAAAAATAGAAATTGAATTAGCGTCTTAAAACAATAAGTGAGTATAAATACTGTATTGATTAATAAAAATTAATATTTTAAATCCTTTTTTTATCAAAAAAACCTTTATTTCCATCTCCATCTGGATCAATAAAACTTGATGGATCTAAAATCCATCTTTCAATTAATCTTTCTAATTTCTCTTGATCCTTTTGCTCTAAACTACTGCAATTCCTTAATGCTTGGAGATAACCATCACTATATAATTTGAGATCAGATGGCGTATGAAAACGAGTAACTAAGTCTTGGCAACTATCGCAAATTGATTGAAAGTGACGAATTGCTTTGGGGTTTTCAAATGATGTCATAATTCGATAAATTCTGATTTTTATTTAGCATTTGTTATACCTTATTAAGAACGATAAAAAATTGCCTGGCCAAACAGTAATTAAGAATGCAATCAACTGAGCAAATCTTAGCTTCAACTCCTGGCAGTTCACAATTGCCTACGAGCTCTCAAACTCCCTCAAGAGTTCTAGTTGTTGAACCTCACCCCACACTTAGAACAGTCCTTGTGCAAAGGCTTCGCCAAGATGGCCATTTAGCTGCGGCAGTTGGCACAGCTGCAGAAGCTGTTGACTTATGCAGAGAGCAATCACCTGACTTATTAGTTAGCGCAGAAATACTCGAGCAGAATACTGCAATGAGACTAGCCCAACAACTGGGGTCTTCAGTCATAGTTTTAACGGCAAGATCAGGTGTTGAAGCATTAGTAAATCTATTAGATGAAGGGGCAGATGATGTTCTCAGAAAACCTTTTGGACTTGAAGAGCTTGCAGCACGATGCAGAACACTCCTTAAAAGGGGGAGGATAGGGTTACAAGAAAAAGTTGAGGTTGGGCCTTTAGAGGTTCATCTTCTCTTAAGACAAGTTACTCTAAGCGAGAAGCCCGTAGAATTAAGCCCTAGAGAGTTTGCACTGCTCTGCGCTCTTTTGATGCCGCCTGGAATGGTAAGAAGTCGTCAAGAGCTCTTAAGGATGGCCTGGCCGCCCTTCAGTGGTGGTCCTAGGTCTGTAGACACTCAGGTATTAACTTTGCGGAGAAAATTAGAACAGGCTGGATTGGGAGAAGGTGGAGGAATAACCACTGTTAGACAACAAGGTTATAGATTCAGTATTGATAATATTTAATTTAGAAAAGCTAAAAGTTCACCAATAATCATTAAAACTGATAATAAAGTTAGTAATTTATATGTCCATAGTGGTGATATATAGGATATTTCATTACTAGAGATCCCAGTATTACTGGAAACAATTAATAAAAATTTTTCAAAGTTTTCCACTCTTTGTGGGACAAGAAAATTATCACCTTGAATAGTATTAAAGTAATAAACTTTACTACCCTGACTGGTTGGCAAAGATTTGATTAATTTGATATCTTTCCAAGAAATCTCCCAATTTTTTTTTCCTAAGAATTTAGAAATAAAGCTACTTTTATATGAAATTTTATTACTGCAAGTTTCTACATAATCACTAGTGATATTGATTATTAAATAAAGTCCTAGGGCAAAAATTATAATAGAAGGGATTTTTAATTTTTCTATTGAAATAATTGGTAAAGGAATTGTAAGCGCTAAATAAAGAGAAATTAACGAACTTTTAACAAAAAAAAGAGTTTTAAATTTTTCTATCATTTCATATGGATCCTTTTACTCGGGCAATTTAAAACTGTTTATGTTTAACTTTGCACCTATTTTATGAGCGCATGCGTATCCACTGAAAGCAACTGCATTTAGTCCTTGGCCAGGGAAGCATGAATCCCCTACACAATAAAGGTTTTGAATTTTTGTAGTGTTGAAAGGCATTGGCAAAAGTCCAAGCAACTTTTTACTGGGAATTGGCCCATAACTACCTTCATATCTCCCAAGAAACTTTTTATGAGTTTTGGGAGTACCAATTTCTTTGTGATCAATATTTTGTTCAAGATTAGGAAGAATAGTTGATATTTTTTCAACAAGAAATGAAAAATATTTTTCTTTCTTTTGCAAATATTCTTTCCTTGATAGGCCGTCCCATTCACTCATCGATGAAGGAGTAAATGCATGTACGATATGTTTACCTTCTGGAGCTAAAGACGAGTCAAGCAAAGTAGGAATAGAAACAAAAATAACTCCCTTTTCGCTTTCTAATTCATCCCAATTTTCAACGATTATATGATGACAATTAAAATTATCAGATATTAGATTTTTTTCTACTCCAAGATGAATCGAAACAAAAGAAGGTGAGGGTTTATAAGTTTCTGACCACTTATATTCACTTTTTGGCACGTTTTTACTAGAAATTAATCCTTTAGTATTTTCTTTTAATCCAAATGTATCCCATCTAGTGGAGTTGGATACAATAATATTTGAATATATCTCTTCCCCATTTGAGAGCTTAACTCCTACCGCTTTCTCATCCTTTAAGAGGATCTCAGTCACATTGGCTTTATATCTAACTTTTCCTCCTAATTTTTCAATACCAGAAACAAACTTTTCTGCTATCGTTCCTACTCCCCCTTTTGGGTAATTTATCCCCCCAGCATGCCTATCTGTAAATACCATTCCCGCATTAATCATAGGGGTTTTTAGAGCTGGCATTACAGACCAACAAAAACATTCGATATCGATAAATTTTAAAAGTTCAGGATCTTTTATAAACTTTCTCGCAACATCTCCTGCATTTGCAGGCAACCATCTAGCTAACCCTAAGCAGGATAATGGAGATTTAAAGAAAACTTTAAAAAGATAACTTGGATCCTCTATTGATAAAAGAGGCATTGAATCTAAACATTTAAATACACTTGCACAAGTATCATAGAATTTCTTGATACCTTTTTTTTCCTTGGGGAAACTAGCTGATAATTTGCTTATAAATTGCTCATAATTTTTATCTACAGAAATATTAAAGTTATGTGGTAAGTGATATTCCAGTTGAACAGGATCGGGAATAGTTTCGCATTTTTCATTCACATCTTTCAAAGCACGAGTTAATAAATTGGTATAACCTTTCTTTCCAAATCCAAAAATCATTGAAGCCCCCACATCAAAAGTATAGCCTTTTCTCTTAAAAGAGCCTCCACTACCGCCTGGAATAATATATTTTTCGAGAACTAATACTTGAGCTCCTTTGGCCGCTAATTGTGAAGCAGTTACTAACCCTCCTATTCCTGAGCCAATAATAATTGCATCGAAGTTTTCCTTATTTAATTCCATTTTTTGGATCTTTGATAATTAATCTTAGTAAATTTTGCTGAGTAAGTGGTCTTTATCAAAACAAGAATCTAGTTTATTTTTAAAGTGGTTCAAGGCTTCTGTTGATCTTTCTTGATAAGCTTTGTACCTTAATCTTTTATCTTTTATTCTTTTAGTTAGTTCTGGAACTAAACCAAATGAAGCAGGCATTGGTTGGAATTTATTCTTTTTCTGATTAGATAAAATTTGATTTTTGTTACTGATAAAATTCATTAGAGAACCAATCATTGATTTATCAGGAAAACTTACTGGTTTTTTACCCCTAAATAATAAGGATGCATTTATTCCTGCAAGCAAGCCCCCTGCTGCTGCTGCTGCATAACCTTCCGTCCCCGTTATTTGACCCGCAGCAAAAAGGTTTTCTCTTTTCATAAATTGCAATGTCGGTAAAAGTAATTTTGGAGATTCTAAAAAAGTATTTCTATGCATTACCCCAAAACGTACAAACTCAGCCTTTTCTAAACCAGGAATCAGCCTAAATATTCTTTTTTGCTCAGACCATTTGAGGTTAGTTTGAAAACCTACCATATTTAGCAATTTTCCTTCTAAATCTTCTTTCCTTAATTGAACAACTGCATGAGGTCGCTTTTTTAATCTATTTTCCCTATCAAATAAATCTCCCCATTTTGGATTCCACAAACCAATAGATTTCAATGGTCCGAACCTCATTGTATCAACTCCTCTTCTAGCAATTTCTTCAATTGGTAAGCAAGCTTCAAAGAAATTAGCTGATTCTTTCTCAAAGTCTTTTAAATTAGCTTGTTCTCCTTCTATTAGTTCATTTCTGAAATGGATGTAATCATTTTCATCCATAGGGCAATTTAAATATGCCGGATCTCCTTTGTCGTACCTGCTAGCTTTAAATACAATCTCTTGATCAATAGTATCTCCATAAAGAATAGGACTAGCTGCATCAAAAAAATGACAAGCATCAATACCTGTAAAAGCTTGAATTTTATAAGACAATTCATCAGCAGTTAATGGACCAGTTGCGAGGATCGTTATATTCTCTTTGTTTGGGAGATCTAATTGTTCAAATCTCTT
The DNA here is from genome assembly GCA_003281525.1 of Prochlorococcus sp. AG-347-J06. Lineage (GTDB taxonomy): Bacteria > Cyanobacteriota > Cyanobacteriia > PCC-6307 > Cyanobiaceae > Prochlorococcus_A. The sequence goes on from QCBT01000019.1 coordinate 11,493, forward strand.
AATTTCAATTAAAGGATGATTAGATAAAGCATCAGTTAAAGCAATACTAAATTTAGATCTATCAACAGCCAAAGCGCCCCCTGCTGGTACAGCAAATTTATCTGCTGTTTGAACTATCAATGATTTAAAAATTCTAAGTTCTTTTTGCAATAGACCTGCAGCTCTATCAGGACTTAAAGCTCCAAAGCTATTACTACAAACCAATTCTCCAAATTCACCCGTATGATGAGCTGGAGTTGATTTGATTGGTCTCATTTCAACTAGTTTTACTGGTACACCAGAATTTGCTACTTGCCACGCAGCCTCTGATCCTGCAAGACCAGCACCAATAACTATTACTTCTTTATCTAACAAATTGGATTAATCCTTGCCCAAAAAGTCTCTATTGAATTGCTCTCTTGCTGGTTTTTGTATATTGAATATAACCCAAGCTAAAGCTGCGATAATGGGTGCAAAAACTACGATTGTTCTTAGCATTTTAGAAATCTTATTAACGATTAAATCATTTTAACTTTTAACTGTAAATTTAGAGAGAAATTTTAATTTTTTATTTAATAAGTTAAGAATTGTTTTTCTATTGTTCAACTTGAGATAAAAAGTTGTTTTTTTTACCTTAAAAAGGGATAATTCCATATGTACTCAATTTTACAAAATGGGTCGCTAGCTCAGCGGTAGAGCATCCGGCTTTTAACCGGCTGGTCCTGAGTTCGAATCTCAGGCGACCCACATTTTATTGAGTTCGTCTTCCTAAAATTGAAAGAGAATAGATCCCAAATATAAAATTTACTTTTTTAATCATGTTGCTTTAAATTATTTAAGGTTCTGATTTGATTTTCAAGCAAATTCGTCCCTAGATAAATCTAGAATTATTATCATAATGGTCAAAACATAAAGAAGTTTTCAATCTCATCAAGCTATAAAGAATATTATTCAATTTCATCTAAAATATTTATTAACTAGTTATGAATTATCTGAGATTTATTCTTCAATGATTATTGAAAAAAAATAATTTTTTAACGCATTTTTGTAACAATAATGTAAAAAAAAAGGCATAATTACTACTCAATATTGAAATCTCGCAAAAAAACTAAAAATTACTTTACAAAGCTTTATAATACCTGTTACAATAGTTAATATAAATAATTCTTTTTTTATCATGACACCTGAAGCAGAACGTTTTAACGGTTGGGCAGCAATGTTAGGTTTCGTTGCAGCAGTAGGAGCATATGTAACTACTGGACAAATCATCCCTGGTTGGTTCTAAATTCTATTAACCAGAATTTAAAATTTAATTATTAACGTCAATTATCTGATGTTAACAAAAAATTAACTAGCAATCCTCAACATTTTTAAATTAAATTTTTTACTTTAATTTAAATTCTTTTGAGGATTTTTTTTAATTAAAATTATTCAATACATAATTTATACCCAAAAATTATTGAATATTAGCCAAAATAACTATCGAAAGATCGGAAATGAAAGCTTTTATGACAATTAAAAATAAATTACGATTTGTTTTGATAGATAGAACAATCTTTACTAAATGCTTATCATTTGCCTAATTTTTAGAATCTAAAAACCAATCTTCTTTTTATCTATATTATCCAGGCAGGTAGAACATAATAAATGGCCTTTTTTATTCCAAAATGTTTTTGTTGACCTTTCTATATCTTTTTTACATATCAAACATTTAAAAATTGGAACCATTTAATTTAAAAATTATGAAATAGTATTTTCTATAAATATTAATAGTTAAAATAAATTATACTTAGACTAAAGTTTAAAACAATACAATTAATTCAAATGTTTCATTTTTATCTAAGATTTTTAAGTTTTAAATAATAAAAATTTATTTTATAAAAAAAGATCTGCTTTATAGCAGATCTTTCTTTGTGTGTAGTATTTTCTAATTAAATAACTAGAAAGAGAAAGAAGTTTTAACAGCTACTCCTGTTTGATCAGTAGTACCCTCTATAAGGAATACACCAGGTGTAATTGTCATGCCATCATTTACTGGATAAGAGTAAGACGCTTCATATACCATATACTCAGTATCAGAATCAGCAAAGAGTCCATCACCATCAGTAGCATTATATGTTGCAGCAGCAACTTCTACAGAACCAGGACCAACTTCTGGGAAAGATAGACCAACAAAGTATCCAGTACTATCAGTTCCGCCTGTTTCTTGAGTTTCGTAACCAACACTTAAGCTTGCTATGTCAAATGTGTAGTAACCTTGAAAACCCCAAGTTGTTGTATCAGCGCCTGTTCCGCCATCATCAGTAACGTATGCAAGAGCTAGTCCGTAAGCGTCTGCTGAATAAGCAGCATTAAGACCGTATACATCAGCTGCATCACCTAAGATTTCAGTTTCAGGAGAAGAAATTCCACCAGCTAGTGAAAATCCAGAATCAAATTCATAACCTATAGATGCTGTAACAGCACTACCACCTACACCTAGAGAGTTTCCAGTACCACAGTCATCTGGTGTTAAATCAGTAAATGCACTGTAAACACAAGCACCTGTAAATGTAGTACTAATGTCAGTTGCATCACCAACTACCATTGTTGCACCACCAACAGGGAATGAATAAGTAACACCATCAACACTTAATGTATTTCCAGAGTCGAAACCAACTGTTGTACCAAGAACTGATTGTGTTGTATTACCACTATCAATAGCGATATCAAGTGAATCTTCACCTGTGAAACTTGTTGATAAACCGATGTTGAATTGGTAGTCGAGACTTGTTGTTTCGCTAGATGCACCATCTATAGCACCTAAAACAGCGTCAACGCTAAATGATGCAGTAGTTGTTTCTGAGAAACCACCCGCTTCGAAGTTGTTTAGTCTAGCTTCTAAACCGTCTACACGGCTGTTTGTTACTGCAATTTCTTCTGCAGCGTTGAAGTCATTAATAGTGACTTCGTTCGCAGTTACTGCCATAGGCGCTAATAGGCCTAATGATGCAGGAGCTACGAGCAAGCTCTTGAAAAGCTTCATAAATTTCCTCACACGAAATTTAAAGTACACCTCAAGATAGTGTATTTAGGCATACAAAATCAAGTATCAACGACTACATTTTTGAATAATTTGTGCCACTTTCTAAAGCTATACAGTCAGTTAATTCATAAATTTGTAGATTTATTACGTGATTTTATCTTAATTATTGATTTCAAAATTTATATTTTTTTGGAAATTTTGAAGGAAACTTTTTCTGTTTTATATTTTTTTTTCTTTTTATTATCAACTGCATCTACGTACCATCCAGAAGCCAACCTAGTGTCAATTTCCTCGTAACTTTCCTTTTGATTAAATTTATTTAAAGATTTCTTTTTATAATCCATAAAATCTAATAGTTTTTACTTAATAAAAAAAATATAGCACTTAAATATAATTCGAGCAGTAAATCAAATGGTTAATAGTTTTAATTAGGATTTTGAAAATTATTTTCTTTTGGGGTTTTAATTTCCTGAAATCTTTAGAAAAAAGAAAAAAAACTTTTATTTCCCTCAACAGAAAAAATAATTAGTTATATTTTTTTTAAATTTAAACCTGAGGAGCACAAGGTCAAATGACTCAAATTAATCTTATAGTGAATTCTTTACCTAGAGATCTACTTGAATTCGTTTTTTTTCTTGCTGTTGGTTTCACAGCAGGATCAGCTGGAATAATTTAATTGCAATTAACTTAATTTCTTATTTCCAATTCAAATCTAAAAAAAGTCCTAATTTGTTAACAAAATTTTTAGATATTGAATTAATTTTCTTTTAAAGATTTCAGTACTTCTTTCAAATCGAAATAATTGAATGAACGGGAAAATCAAATTTTGATCTACCTTTCAATTTGTTTAACTCAATAACTGTTATTAAACCTAGAACTTCTTTCCTTTGATCTTGAAGTAACTTCGAGACACAATTAACTGTGCCTCCTGTAGCTAATAAATCATCTACGATTACAAAAGAATTAAATTTTTTCAGAGCATTAGTTTGTATTGAAAGTGAATTTTTTCCATATTCCAAATCATATTCTCTTGTTATTATATTTCCCGGCAGTTTTCCCGGTTTTCTTGCAACAATCATGGGTTTAGATGATTCTAGAGCAACTGCAGAACCAAAAATAAATCCCCTCGCATCTATAGAAATTATTGCTTCAGCATTTTTTAAAAATGGATTTGAAGACATTTTTAAAATAAGGTCCTGAAAAAAATCTGGATATTGAAGAATTTCTAAAACGTCTTTAAAATCAATGCCTTTTTTTGGAAAATCCTTGTAAGTAACAATCAAATCTTCTAATTTTTTCATACTTCTAAGTCTCGAAAGCAATTCAGATGGATATCCTTTTGGAATTCAATTTATATTATAGATATTTCGTAATTTAAAAAAAATTTCAAAACCAACTTATAAGTAATGTAATTTCTTCGTTTGGATAAACTAATAATTTGTAGTGACATAACATCTTTTTATCTATTGACAAAATTCAATTTCTTAACTCAAAAGTGATCTTTTTTTTAAATATTTACCAAGTTGATCTTTATAGATGACTGTATGAACTAAGATCTTATTAGAGGGGCGTGGCGCAGCTTGATAGCCCGGGTGCTTTGAGAGCATACCTTTTTACTAACGAGACTGATTACGATAACTGACTTTCTTACTTTTATTACAAACTAAATAGCGAGGGAAAGCGACAAAATTTTAGTAGCGCGGGTGCCTTTGAGATAAGTTTATACCTAGGTAATAACAAGTCCTACTGCTCTTGAAAGAGTTAATCCAAAGATATCTAAAACTACAAACCCATTAAGAATTCGAATCATTCGGGCTACATCTGTTTCACAAACACCATGCTCTGTCGTATCGCTAACAACAACAGAAGCGGTTTTTGCGAAATAACTAAATGGAGTTGGCTTTTTATCAAAAGTAATAGCTTCTTTACCTTTGCCTATTCTTGATAAATGATTCAGTCTCCAGTACCACCATGAAAAGCCTATCAATACTATTGGAACAAATAAAACTAATTCAACTAGAAGTAAAACTGGATCTTTAAGCGGTGAAACTAGAAGCAAATTCATCGATACAAGTTCCAAAAACCATGCAAAGCTCAAAATTATGCCATAGATATCACTAGCCAATCTTGATTCCTTACCCAAAAGTCCCCAAATTATTAACCCGATAATAAAAATCAAAAATATAGCTCCTAGTGGATGTTCATAGTTAGTAAATGAATCCAAAATTAGATGTATATTTTCCAAAAGTTTTTTAACTGGGGAGTCTTCAACATCATCAAGGTTTAAATTCCTGTCAAAAGAGACTGAAAAGAAGAAAGCTACCGTGAGGATATATATCTCAAGTGGTTTAAAAATTCTTTTAATCATTAAAAAAATTATTATTTAACTATAAATTAAGTTATCTAATAAAAAGATTAAATTAATACAATTTGAAACCGCGACGTAAAAATTAAAGTGCTTTATTTATTAAGACTTAACTAAAGTTACATATTTATTTCTAGCGACAAAACACTCATTTCTCTAGTGACAAAAAAGCGACAAAAATCATTTTCTAGCCTCAAAAATGGTTTTTTATAAAAAATTTATCAATTTGGTATTTTATAGATGTCTGTTATGAACTAAGATCTTATGAGCGGGGCGTGGCGCAGCTTGGTAGCGCGGGTGCTTTGGGAGCTGCCAAATATCCAAGCCAAAAGCATTGCAAATACAAGTTAGTATATAATTTATTACAACCTGTTTAGAGAGCATTAGCGAGATTTATTGAATATCACGGGTGATTTCATATCAGCCGAACTTCTAGTTACCCTTCATGCAGATTGCAGCTAGTAGTGGGAGTAGTAAGCGTTTCATTTCCCTAATTCTCATAAATATTAAATTCTGATTCAGTTGACCATCTTTGCTCAGTAGGAAGAGAATAATTAGTCCTAGTCTCAATTTTTTCACAATCGCCCCATTGTTTATAACCTGCATTTGATAATACAAAATTTAGCTCTTTGTTTTTTCTAACATTTTCATAAAAAGCTTTATCAAATTCTGGACTTTTTTTATCTAACATTAGATACTTATGAAATTGTTTGTAGGTTTTATCAATCCTATCTACTTCAACAATTATTTTTTGTTTTGGTGCAGGATCATAATCCATAATAAAAGAGGCATCTGTAATAATTACAGGCCATCCATATTGAGTGTGAATGGTTTGATTTTTGTTTTTTTGTGACTCAACAGTAGCCCCCCATTTAAATGATGCAATATTGTTTTTTAAATCAAATGAATAAAAATTAATTGGCTGATCCTTCTTAGGTAATTCTTCTTCACCATTAATGTGGAAATGATACTTTGCAATGCATTTATAAGTTACGACTTCAGCTTTAACTGTAGAAGGTAAAGCAATAGCAGCTAATAAAGGTATTAAAAATCTTTTTCTCACAAAAAAAATAACTAATTGCCCCTTATTCTAGACCGACTGTCCATCTATTCAATAATAATTTCTTCTGGTTCTGATTCTTCAATAGCATCTAAAATCGCTTCACCAAAAGTTTTACCTGTTGCTTGCTGTGATTCTATTACTTCTTTCATGCAAAACTTGAACTCTCTTCCTTGTAAGCCATTACAAAACCAAATCTCTGCAAAATCCTTCATCGCTTTTTCTTTAGGATTGGCTTTTCTATATCTATTCTCATCCCAAACATAATAAAAGTCATCAAAAAGTCCCGTCGAATCGCAGAATTTTTTCTTGCCTATAAAAGTTCCCTTTCCCTTACATGCTTTTATCCAGTAATTTCTATCTGTCTTCGTCATATCAAGATGATGAAGATAATCACTTTCAGAATAAAAATCAGAATTAAAATCTTCCGTATTTTCTCTATAACTATTTACTTCCCAAATATAATAATCGCCATAGAATAAGCCCGAATCGTCACATACTTTTTTCTTATCATCAATTGATTTTTTGTCGCTTGTGCATGTTCTTACCAAAAAGTTTCTATCTTTATTTTTCATGTCAAGATGATGAGGATAATCTTCAGCATTAATCTCATTAGGTAAAGCAAAAACAGCTAATAAAGGTATTAAAAATCTAAGCATAAAAAAAGAGGGTTTAATCCCTCTATGTTAGATCGACTGTCAATCGTATTTAATATAGCTGTACAAGTAGAAAGAGTTTCATTTTTAAATATTTTTTAAGTAAAGCGGGTGTCATCAAACTTCCCGCTTAATTGAAGAAAAACTTTAGCGAGAATTTAGCGAGGATTAATAAATTTTCCTTAAAAAATCGCTCTTTTAT
>QCBT01000020.1 GCA_003281525.1 Prochlorococcus sp. AG-347-J06
ATTGTTATTAATAGGCTAAATAAAAGTCAAATTCTTCAAATGGTGAATTTAATATCAATATCAAATGATATCAATGATTTAAAGGATAACTTGAAATGGGAAAGTTCTAAATCATTTCATCTAAATATTTAAAATACATAAACTATTAGTTTGAAAACTATTAATTCTTGAAATTTACATAAGAGATACTTAATAGTAATTTGAATAAATTAAGAGTTTAATAAATAATTTATATAAGCTATTCAAATAAATTTTTGATAGTAATTTATCTTATAAGAAACTTTCTCTTGATAACTATAATTAAGTGTTTTTTTCTTATCTTTGCTAAATGATTTAATTAATATTGTAGAAGTGATTATTATTATTAGTATTATTAGTAAATCTCCAACAGTAATACCTCTCTCCTTTAGATTCATGATAAAACATATATTTTGTTTAAATATAGCCTTTATTATTTAATAAACTAATATTTTTTACAAACGTGCTAAAAAAACATATGAAGGAAATATAAAAAGATTATAAAAATATTGAGACTTTAACCTTTTAAGTCTTATAAAAAAAATTAGATGAATTCATTATATGGAAGTCAAAAAAAAAATTAATAGTTCTAACAATCCTTATTTTTTTTCTAAAGAGATGATTATCACAAAAAAATCACTTAACGAAAATCAACTCAAATATACTTATCAAAAACAGTTAATCTCAGATCTAGATAATAAGCACAAGGAGTGGTCAAAATCGATTAACAGTAAATTTTAAAAGCTTTCGTTGATTATATTTAAAAGTTCATTTCTTTTAATTGTATTTTTTTCTTCCCAATTAAGTGTTACTTCATCATTAATGATAGGTTTTGCTTCATAAGCTAGATACCAAAGAATAAATCCGACAGGAAATAATAAAATATGCATAGCAAAATTAGTTGACTTAAATCAAATATAGTGCAACACTTATAATGTGCAAGTGTGACACTTATTTTTTTTTTTATTATGCCCTCTCCGAGGAAAAGAATTGGTTTTTTGCCAAGTGAAGAAGTGCATGAAATTATTGAAGAATTGTGCACAACTAATGAGTTTAGTCAATCAAAAGTCACAGGTTTATTGGTTGAGGAAGCGTTGAGGTCTCGAGGTGTGTTAAATGAATCTAATTGTCAAAATCAAACTAAAAAAAGCGATTTTATAAAGTTTTCTTTTGATCACGAAACATTTTCAGAAAATAATAGATCTCCACTTAATGTGGACGAATATGTAGTTAATAAAAAAGTATTATCTGATGATATCAAAATGATGCATGAATTTATTGAGTTTAAGTATTTTAAGAAAGTTATGAAGCTAAATAACAATATTATTGAATAAATAGTGTCACACTATTAATGTTTGTAGGTGAATGATTTTCAAGGGAATATAGAAATTAAGAAGAGATAAATATTTTTGAATATTTCTAATTAACTTCTTAAAGAAGGATCCAAAATGAATTGAATCTTTAAAAATTCAGCGGACTAAATCCTCGTGGAGATATGAACCTTAGCCCGCTTTAAAAAAATAGCAATAAAAAAATATAAACACAACAGGTATGTAAATTTACTTTTGATTTAAAATTGGATTATAAAAACTCTAAATATAAGTGGAAGTAAATGAATTAAATGAAGATACACAGGATCAATTATGTGATCTTCTTGAAAATTTTCAGCAAATAGAGAAACTTAAAAATAAAGATATACGAATTTTGCTTGATAAGATAGTTAGGAAATATTGAGGAAAATTAGTAAATAAATGAAACGCCTATTAACCCCACTACTTGTTTTGCTTACTTTACCAAGTGTTGTAAATAGCTCCCACTTAAATAATCAGAGAGAACTTATAGTCAACTCAGAAAGCACTAGGGAATCAATCGAGTTGGCAAAATATCTTAAAAATAATGGTGTAGTTAAATATTCAGCATATTGGTGTCCTAATTGTCTTAATCAAGGTGAATTATTTGGTAAGCAAGCTTATAAAGAACTTAATGTAGTTGAATGTTCAAGAGATGGCATAAACAGTCAAACTCAATTATGTATTGATAAAAAAATTAAAGGGTTTCCCACATGGGAAATAAATGGAAAACTAATTTTAGGTGTACTTTCACTAAAAGAATTATCAAAGTTGACTCGATTTAAGAATTAAGGAAAATGTAAGATGATTAATGGCTAGATATTAAAGGTTATTTCTTGAGTACCTTTCATACATCCTCCAGCTGGATAGTTAATTACTTTTTTTGATATTAATCCAATACTTATAGCAACTATTCCAATACCAAATAAAGCTCTTGATCTTTTGCTTGAGATGAGATACTTCATTGGGTATTTATAAGTATTAAATAGTGGGGATTATTAAATTATAACGTGGATTTATTTGTAAAAAAAAAATAATAAGTAACATTAAATCTATATATTTTTAAAATAAGTTTTGTATATTAGATATCTTGAAAATTCCTTATTTATAAATGCTTAGATATCTTTTTTAAGTATTTTAAGTTTGTATTTGACAGTCTTTTTATAATTAAATGAAACTTTTATTTTTTATGAAAAATAAAGAAATTAATGTGACTCAAGGAATGGCTTTGTTACTTTTGAAGCCATTAAATTTACCCGCTAACTACGTCCTAAATCTCATAATTTATATAACTAATCCTAGTAACAATATTGGATACTAATAGTCTTCCCAAACTGGTTTGGTTCTCCTCAAACCTTGAGAGATTAACTTTCTCCATTCATCTCTAGCTTTATCAACTTTAAATTCTTCTCTGGTTGTCATAAGAGGTGGTTCTTTTTCTGATACACCAAGAATTCTCCCAGAGTCAATAAACATATATTCAAAAAATTTGTCTTTATTTTGATTATTCTTTGAAAACCTTTTAACCCTTGAATGATTTGAATTTATTAGCCAAAAATTTTCTGTCAATCTTACTTATTTTATGTTTTCTCAATTGGAGCCATTGTTAATCCTTTGCTGAATAGTTGCTCATGATATAGCTCTGCCTCTTCAAGATTACCTCTCCATACCTCTGCAGATCCTGTCTTGTCAACTTTGATGGTTAGATCCCATGCCCTTCGTTCACTCATGCTTGGGATTATTGTTAGAAGACAATTTGCGACATGCTGAAAAGTATTAAAATTGTCATCAAGAACTATAACTCTTGCTTCTGGGTATTTTGCTTTAGATTTTTTTGGATCTAAGACTGTGCCGAGTGAATTAAACATTATTTTCTTAATAGTTTAAATAAATTAAAATTTTACCTATGTTCTTCAATTGAAAAAATTTTGAAAATGTCTCGAGCGTGACTTGAACACGCGACCTGCGGGCTATGAATCCGCCGCTCTAACCAGCTGAGCTACCGAGACATGGGAATATTGTAAGGCATTGGTTGTACTTAATTACCATTTTGAAAATTTATTTGTTTGTGGGCCTCATATATAGCAATTCCGCATGCTACAGATAGGTTTAGACTTCTAACACCTTTTTGATCATTGTTTCCAGTCTGTATATTCGGCATAAATATTGATATTAAAAAGTCGCTTTTATCAATAATGGAATCTGGTAATCCTGAATCTTCTCTCCCAAATAGTAAAATATCATCTTGCTTAAATTTAAAATCCTTCAAATATAATCCATTTTTTTTACTAAAAGAAATTATTCTTTTTGTTGATTTTGTCGCTAAAAATTTTTCAAAATTCTCATACTGATTAACAGTAACTAGAGGCCAATAGTCTAATCCTGCTCTTTTTAAATACTTATCTTCTAGCTTAAAACCCAAGGGCTCTATAAGATTTAAAGGTATATTAAATGCAGCACATGATCTGGCAATATTACCAGTATTTTGCGGGATTCTAGGTTCAAAAAGAGCGACTTCCAATTTTAAGTAGGTATTTCAATACTTATTTCATCTATTTTGATTGCTCTGCCGTTTATTGCCAGCCAATTATCTTTTGATATTTTAGTTATTCTCTTTTGAAGTTCGCCGATTCTTTCAATATAAGTATTACCAATTTTATATTCGGAGACCAGACTCCAACCTACTTGTTCTCCAACAATAATTGTTATGCTTTTTCTTTTCATTAAGAGACTTATAAGTGAATCCATATTTGTTGACCATTCATTTTGTTCCTTACTAATACTTTTCATAACGAATCCTCCAATCGAATCTATTAATAATGGACCTTCTTCTTTCCTTAATGTATTTAATAGATCTGTTGATTCTATTAATTTCCAATCTTTTGGCCTTCTTTTTCTATGTAGATTAATTTTATCTTGCCATTCTTTATCATCCAAATTGTTTTCAGATAAGGCAACATATGATAATTTTTCTACCCCCTTTGCAAGATACTCAGCGAATTCGCTTTTGCCGCTCTTTGTCCCCCCTGTAATAAAAACTATATTTGATGAATATTCACTAATATCTAAATATTTGGTATTCATAAATTCTCTATTATTTAGAGAAATACCACCATGTTGCTAAAGGAATAATTGTCGCAGCAATTAATAAACCTATAACTATATAAGTAGCAGTTGAACTTTCAGTATCTTCTGATCGCATAGTGTTAAAATTTGGATCCACTACAGGGTTGTCAATAGATGAAGGCTGACTTTTTTCGTAATTTATAACAGTTTTCTGTTGAGTAACACCAAAATAATTATTTATGCTAATAGTTTCATTTGCATATGTAGCCGAGGGGATAAGAATAAAAATTAAGCCAGTAATGATAAGAGAAAGTATATATTTATTGATTTTTAGATTCATTTTAAAAGGTTTTGATTAATTATATATTAAAAAACATTTGTTTGAGTAATTTTAAATGTACTAAACAATATAATATTTGCATAATTTAATTAGAAATAACATATTTAAAATATGGGATTCAATGGGAAATCATTAATATTAATCGGTGCAATACTCTTTATTTTTCAGATAGCAAATTTCATTTCAATAGAAACGATCACTCCTGAGCTTGAAAGAGCACAAGTTTTAGCCGCAATAGCTTCATTAATTATTATTTTAATAGGTTTTTTATTTAAACAATTTGAACCATTAGCTGGTGAGAAAGCTGCTTTAAAAGGAGAAAATAAGTTTCTCTACGATAGAAATATGCCGGATGAAGTTATTGATGAACTTGCATGGGGTTCTGAAGCAATATTAACTTCTACAGCAGCAGCAACAATATTAATCCACAATGATGGCGTCAATATATTGAGGAGGGGAATCACTTCAAGTAATGATTTTAAACCTGGGGAAACTTGTCTAAGATCTTTAAAAGAAATGAAATTAATATCATTAGCAAACACTAAATTTTATCCTGGAAGAGATGAATTTTTAAATTTTTGTGCCGAAATTCCATCTATCTTAGTTGTACCTATAAATAATAAGGCTTTTATATTGATTGGAGGCTGGAGTGCTAAGTGTTTTACGAAGTCTGATGAAAAATGGATTAATAACTGGTCCAAAAAAATTAATAATATTTTTTCAAAAAATAAAATTTAAAAATAAATTATTGATTTTACTCTTTTATCTTTTGCTTTAAAACTTACTGATTTAGTAGTTAAATTATAGTAAGCATTTTCCGAATTTATTTCATATTTATTTTCTTTATTTTCATCTTTTATTATATATTTTACTGGATTAAAAAATTCAATTATGTTATCTGAACCCAATATGGCTTTTCCTGAATTTAAGATAATATTTTGATTTTCAAATCTTATATTACCCTCTAATAGAAAGTTAATATTTTCTATATTCCAAATAAAATTATCCGCATATAAAAAATCCCCATTTTTTTTAAGAGTTTTTAATTTAACATTCCCTTTCAATTTCAAGAGTTTATTGTTGTCTGATAATGTAGATTCTTCTGCACTAATAATATATTTAGTTTCTTCACCCTTTAGAATATTAATGATAGGTTTTTTTAATTCGAATTTTAATTCAATATTGTCATAACTTGAATTAGGACTGGTAATTGAATATATTTTTTCTCCACTTTTGGAGAAAATAGTCATATCTAAACTTTCTAATTTTTGTATTACTTTATTTTCATCAATTACATTTGGGGTGCAACCAAGCATAAATAATGGAAGGAAAATTATTAATCTATAAATGTTGCTCATACTCCAGTTTATTTATGATTGGAGTGGGTTTAGGAAGTTTTGAGTTACTTACTAATAATCCCCAACTTAATTGTTGTTTCCAAGGAATATCTTCTCTGTATATAGAACCAAGTTGCTCATTAATTTTTGTAGATAATTCGGGCAATAAAGGTATCAATAATAATCCTATTATTCGGGTACTTTCTAAAACGTTATAAATAATTTGTTTAACTAAAGGTAAATTATCTTTATCTTTTATTAACAGCCATGGCTGATTATCATTCAAATACAAATTTGTATTAATTGCTAAACTAAGGACTTCATTAGCTGCTAGATCTAATTTGTAGTTATCAAAGTTATAAATATAGTTTTCGACTGCAATTTTGGCAGAATTCTCTAATTTATTTTCACTTAAAATCTTTTCATTATTTGGTACTTTATTATCAAACCATTTTCTAGACATAGATGATGTTCTATTTAATAAATTACCAATTGTATTAGCTAAGTCATTATTGATAATGTCAACAAATCTTTTATCTTGAAAATCCCCATCATTTCCTAGTGATATGTCTTTAATGAGGTACCACCTTACAGGATCATTTCCATATTTTGTAAGCAATAAATCAGGGTCGAGTACATTTCCCAAACTTTTACCCATTTTTTGCCCCTCTCTTGTAAGAAACCCATGCCCAAAAACCTTTTTAGGAACTTTCATATTGGCAGAAATGAGCATTGCGGGCCAATATACAGCATGGAATCTCAGAATATCTTTACCAATAAAATGAACATCAGCTGGCCATCCTCCATTAATTGATAATTCCAATGAATGTTCTGTAGCATCAGAACTAATGGCGCTTACATATCCAAGTAAAGCATCAAACCATACATAAAAGGTATGGTTATCGTAACCAGGGACAGGAATACCCCATGAGACATTTGTTCTTGAAATTGAAAAATCCTTTAAACCTCTAGATACAAAATTTATAATTTCATTCTTTCTTTCTATTGGCTCTATAAAGGAAGGTTCGTTGATTATTTTCTCAATTTCTTTTTGATATTTTGAAAGCCTAAAAAAGAGATTCTCTTCATTTTTCCATTCTAGATTTTTTTGATGAATGGGACACTTGTATGTTGGAGAGTTTTCTGGATTATCTTTAAATTCTTCACAACCGACACAATACCAACCTTTTTGAACTCCCATATAGATATCATCTGATGCTTTTACTCTTTTATAAAATTCATTAACAACAAATTCATGATTTTTTGAGCTTGTTCTTATAAATTTATCAAAGGATATATTCCAATTTTTCCAATTATTATTAAATACTTCTGAGATTTCATCACAATGTGATTTTGGTTCAATGCCCTTTTCATTAGCTGTTCTTTGTATTTTCAAACCATGTTCATCAACACCAGTTATGAAAATAACATCTTCACCCGCAAGCCTTTTATACCTAGCTATTGAGTCACAAATTAATGTTGTATATACACTTCCTAAATGAGGTTTATCATTAACATAGTATAAAGGTGTAGTAATGACAAAACTCATAAAGCTTTTTTATTAATACTAACAGAAATTTTTTAAACTAATAACAACCTATTTTACTTATTATCTTATTAATAAATAAACTCTAAAAGATTACAATCATTTTTAATATATTTAACTTTATATATTTTATTACTATATATTTCTATTGATACAAAAAGAGTGATAAGTAATTCTAGTGAATAATCTGGAAAATAAACCAAAGCTATATTTTTTTTGTGATTAATCCACTTAACGAATATTATTTTATAAAAAGGTTTTTTTTCATTCTTAAAAAATAATGTTAAATACTTAAACTTATCATTTTTAGATATATTATTATTCTCTGATTGTCTATTTTTTGAATAATCAATAATCCTAGAGACTGAATCTTTACTTAGAACTTCATAATTATTAATTTTATTATAGACTTGCCTCTGGATAATTAAATCAAGATATCTCCTTAATGGTGATGTACATTGTACATACATTTTAAGGCCTAATGATTCATGGATTCCTGGCTTAGTAGTTGTTAAACTTCTTCCCATATATTGTTTTAATATTATATATTTAATATCACTATCATTGTATCTATTAAGTATTTCAGATGGATTGCAGTTTAATTTTTGAATCCTAAATGCAGCCGCTAAATTATATTTATCTATAAATAAACTTGTTACATAACCCATTAATATCATTGATTCTGCAACTATAATTTGTGAAATTGTTTTCTCTAATTTAGTTAGTATAATCTTATCCTCATATAATTTAATTTTACTATTAGGACTTTCAAATATAATTGCTCCTTGTTTCTTTCTATATTTAATACTTTTTTCTAATAAATTTTTAATTTCAACTAATTCTATTTCTTCTTTAGGTTCTATTTCTAATATTTCATTTGCATCATTATATGTTAATTGATATTTTGGTTTTATTTTTGCTTCAGTTATTTCATATTTATTTATTGATCCATCGTCATTGAATTCTATTGCTGCACTAATAGTTTCTGAAACTTTATTTTGAGCTAGATTTGCCTTTTCAAGAATATCTTTAGGAAGCATTGGGACATATTGATCAATTAAATATAAACTGCTATTTTTCTTTCTTGCATTTAAATCAACATTAGAGTCATGCAAAAAGAGTTTACATGGATTACTAATATGTATCCATAAATTTTTTTTATTTCCTTCTTTTATTTCTAGTGAAATAGCGTCATCAACCTCATGTGGAACATCAGAGTCAATAATATATGTTTTTAAATTAGTTAAATCTTTCAAATATTTGAGATATTAATTATAGTGCGAACTATATTCAATATGAAATTATCCTTCAGGATTTACGAAGGGTAAAAGAGCTACAATTCTGGCTCTCTTTACAGCTAATGTAAGATCTCTTTGTTGCTTAGAAGTTAAACCTGTCATCCTTCTTGGTAGGATTTTGCCCCTCTCAGTTATGAATTTTTTTAGTAGTTCTACATCCTTATAGTCAATAGGATCTCCTGGTTTGATAGGTGATAATTGTTTTTTAAAAATTGAATTAGGCATGATTAAACTGATTTGATTACTTAATTTCTTTGTGAATTGTCATTCTGTTCAAATGAGGATTAAACTTTTTTAGTTCTAATCTTTCAGTTGTATTTCTACGATTCTTTTCAGTAGTATATCTTGAGACACCATTTGATCTCTTGGGATCTGTGCTTGTCCTAGCTTCAGTACATTCCAGGGTTACTACAACTCTTGTCCCTTTTTTGGCCATTTTAATTAATACTTTATTGTATAATTTTCTATTGTACATCTTCAACAAACTTTTTTGAAGATATACTCATTTCTTTTATCATCATTGATTAAAAAATATATATGAAAGTTTCTCAAAATTGGTTGAAAAATTTAGTAGAAATTACTTCTACTCCTGAAGATCTCTCTGAGAAATTGTCTATTGGTGGATTTGAGGTTGAATCATTAGAAGATTGTTCAGAAAATGTAAATGGTGTTGTTTTAGGTAAGGTATTATCTGTTTTAAAACACGAAGGATCTGATAAACTTTCAATTTGCCAAGTCGATATTGGTAATTCAAAGAATTTACAAATTATCTGTGGTGCGCGCAATATTAAACCAAATATTTATGTTTATGTTGCTACTGTCGGCGCGAAATTAAATGCAGTTGATTTAACTATTAAAAGAAGTGAAATTAGAGGAGTCATTAGTGAAGGTATGATATGTTCACTACAGGAACTGGGTTTAGAGGACTCTAGCGAAGGGATAGAGATCATTGATGAAGATTTAGCATTAAAACATGAATTGGGCACTCCAGGGTCTGACTTGCTTCAATTAAATGATTTTATATATGATTTAGCAATTACAGCTAATAGACCTGACGGAATGTCTGTTATAGGTATAGCCCGTGAAATTTCTGCCCTTTTAGAATCCACCTTATATTTTCCAGAATTAAACCATAAATACAATATTCATCTATTTAAAGGAATTAAACTTTGTTCAGACGCTATAGAATCTAATTGCATTTATACAATAAGCTGTATTGATGGAGTAAATGGAGAGAAATTATCGCCAAATTGGCTTAAAGACCGTATAGAAAAATCAGGTATAAAATCTATTAATCTTCTAGTTGATTTGACAAATTATATTCTTTTAGAACAAGGTCAACCTTTGCATGCATTTGATAAAGATAAACTGTCAAACTTAATTGGTAAGGAAGTTTCTGCAGAAGATTTCTCTGTAAGAAAAGGAAAGGATACCGAAAGCCTTATTTGCTTAGATGGTAAAGAATATAACTTAAATAAAAATATTACAGTTATTACTTGTTGTGACAAACCGGTAGCTATTGCTGGGGTGATAGGTGGATTAGAAACTTCTGTGACGAATACTACCTCATCTATTTACCTTGAGGGCGCTGTTTTTAATCCAGTTACTATAAGAAAATCATCAAAGGCTGTTGGCATAAGAACAGAATCTAGCAGCAGGTACGAAAAAGGGATTTCGTCAAAAAATACAATAAGTGCAGTAACAAGGGCAATTAATCTTTTAGAAGAATATTTTTCTATTAATTCGCCAATCATCAATACTTCCAATTTAATAAGTAATGAGGATATATTTATTAAACTACGGAGAAATCGAATACATAAAATTCTTGGTCCATTAATAATTAACGATCAATTTGAAAAAAGAAATTTATCTGATCATGAAATAGTTGATAAATTAAATCTCATAGGTTGTACTTTAAAGAATAAAGAATATGGCTGGGATGTAGCAGTAATTCCTAATAGATCACATGATTTAATAAGAGAAATAGATTTAATTGAAGAAATAGCGAGATTAATAGGTTATGACAGATTCGACTTAAAACTTCCTAATCCAATTAAGCCTGGAAAATTGTCATCAGAACAGTTGGCCTTGAGAAAAGTAAAAAATGGTTTTATAGATAATGGTTTTAACGAGGTACTAAGCTACTCACTTGTTCCTGAAGATAATGAAAAACTTATAAAGATTTCTAATCCTTTGTTATTAGAAACAAGCTGTCTTAGAGATAATATCTGGCAAGAACATTTGGAGATAGTGAATCGGAATATAAAAGCTGGACAACCAAGTTGTTATATATTTGAAATTGGAAATGTTTTTCAAAAGAAAACTGAGCTCATTCAAGAAGAAGTTCTGAATGGTGCGATTTATGGAAATAAAAAATTTGGAAAATGGATAAATTCGGGTAAGGATAACGATCTTAATTTTTACCAGGCTAGAGGAAAGTTAAAGGAGGCTTTATCATCTTTGAACATAAAAATCGAGGATAAACCTACTGATTTAATTGATTTTCTTCATCCAGGAAGAACAGCGAAATTATTTATTGAAGGGAAAGATGCAGGTTATTTTGGTGAAATACATCCCAAACTAATATTAGAAAAGAAGTCATTAAAAAAAGTTTATTTATTTAACGTAAATGTTTCTAATCTCTTGGGAGCTAGTACAAGAAAAAATAAATGGATTCCAATATATAAGCAATACCCAATTGTTCCGAAAATGGAAAGGGATATAAATTTTGTTTTCAGTAAGAAATTTTTAATAAGCGAAATAACATCACAGATAAGAAAAACAGGAAAAAATCTCTTAGAGGATGTAAATTTAATCGATGTTTTTGAAGATAGTAAATTTGGAGATGATCATATAAGTTATACCTTCAGATTATCTTATAGAGATAAAGATAAAACATTACTAGACTCGGATATTACATCAATACATTCAAATATCATTTCTAATGTTGAAAAATGTTTTAATACTAAATTGAGGAATTAAATGTATTACTAATCTTATATGAGACTACAAACTGGTCTATTTATAGCTCTTATATAAGACAAATGATAATCCTATAAAACTAATTAATGTTGTATGATTATATCCATGATCAATATGCTATCTCTAATTCTATCTTCAGTGCTTTGGGTTCAAGTCCCTCAGTGGTCAGATGATTGGTCAAAATGTGCTGTTGATATACCAGATGCTTCATGCCATTGGTATATAACTGCGCCAGATAATACTTTTGGGGAAGGATTTGATTGGGCTAGTGCCCCTTGGTTTGACGCTAACGGATTAAGTGACGTCCCTAGTATTGATAAACAAACTGCTATTGAAAAGCTTCAATCTAAGTAGAACTGTCTTTAAGGCAGTACGACAATACATAAAGTTCAATTATACAAAGGCTTTCTAGTCCTTGTTAATTATTTGGACATTTAAAGGACATAGTTTATTGATTTTTATTTAATTTTTCGTAGGCAATAAACAGTCTGGGCATGATTCATTCGAATTGATGAATTAATTTATCTTATTTATCTATTATGAGACTATTTAATAGACTTATAGTAAGTCTTATATGAGAAATGCTAAACAGTATATTTATATTTTGAAAGTAAATTTGATTTAATTTCATTTATATATAATTATTGTTTCCATAATATTAAATAAAAATAAATGATTAAAATTTGAAATTTTAATATTAACAGTTATCTTATATGAGACTATTTATTAGACTTATTAATAGTCTTACTTGAGAATAAGTATACTATTTTCTATATAGATTTTTTAGCAATTGATAGGCTTCATTTAATTTTCTCATTTGATCTGTTGATCCTCCAGCATCTGGATGCGTCTCTAAGGCTATTGATTTATAGGCCTCCCTAATTTTACGGAAAGTATGAGCGGATCCTGCGGATGTTGATAAATTCAATAATTTAAGTGCTCCATGTACTGTCATTGTTGAGTCCAAAGTTTCAAATGAATTTAATCTATTATTTCGCTTAAATCTACTTACAAACCTTCTCATTAGTGTTGGTATTCTATTTATCAGATCTGATGTAGCAAAAGGGTCTTCTAAAACACCAATCATTAATAAAACAATTTCAAGGGAAGGATTTTTCTTTATCCAAAATGGGCATAATTCTGACATTAATTTATTGGCTGCACTCCACGTAAAGGGTAGACTTTCAGTTCCATCAAGATTTGGCCATATATCCCTTTCAAACCAATCCATCGAAGCTTCTACTACATGATCATTAGGAACTGATCCATATAAGGTTTTCCAATGACTAATTAACTCAATTCGACATTTTATTAATTCAGTTTCTTTAATTGTATTAATTTGAATATCATTAATATTCTCCTTTAATTCTTCACTATTAATACTTCTTCTTAGATTCTTTACTTTTTTTTTAACAAAATTGGGAAGGCTTATGTTTGAGTTGGTTTTTTCTTTATATTGATTGTTATTTGTAATTCTTTTATCCAAAGATATCTCATTAACTTCTTTTTTTACGTCTGATTTAATTAATACCAATGCAGTATCTTCATCAATATTTAAATTTTCATTATTATTATTCTCGTTAAAGTCTATTTCTTGCTGTTGGTTCTTAGGTAGTAAATCATCTTCTTGAAGAAGTTCTTTAAGTATCTTTTCTATTACAGGTCCTCTCGCTCTATATCCCCACTCTTTTCGTAATTGATCAAACCTGGAAATTAATTCCTCAGGTAAATCAATTGAAATTCTTTTTGTATTTGAATTTTCAGGAATATACAATAATATTTTCTTGAATAGTATGGAATTTATTTAATTTTATTCAAAAAAAATTGAAAGTCCATACGGAATATTGTTTTTAAATTAAAACCAATTTATTTTTATGTCACAAGTCAATTAAGTATCTTTCTATAATAAATCAAAAATGTTTAACTGTTATTTCAAGTCATCTAAAGAGAAAAAGAGTTTTTATCAACATAAGAAATTAGAAATGCTCAATTATATTAAGGATTCACTTGAACGTAAAATTGCCTCCGTAACAGCATCAATAGAAGTTCTAGAAAGCCAAATAAGCAGGGATAAGGAAGTTGAAGTAACTAACTAGTATTCAAACAAAACTTTCTAGAAGTTTTTCAGGGCCAAATTTCTTTAAATAATTAATATTTGATTTTTCAGTTACTAATAGATATCCTGCAAATCCTAAACCGTTAATGCTGAAACCATGAATATGATCATTTTTTCTTTTTATAATAGCTATCCATTTATTAGTTATTAAAATATTGTATGGATATATGGGTTTCTTATCATTAATAGGGTCCCCAAGTCCTAATTTCTTGCATAATTCTAAATAAAATTCAAAAAGACATGATGAATTTTCTAAAAAATTAAATTTGGATACAATAATATTTTTTTTAAGCTTACTATTTTGATCTTGATATGAGTTCATCTCTAAAAACCATTTTTCTCTAGGGCATGATATCTCACCTTTAGATCTACGCAGAAGTTGAAAATGTCTGTGAGGTTGACTTGCACCCGCACTTGGAGAACTATTGAAAAACCATAATCCACTAGTATCTTTATTTACTTGTTGGATCGCTCTCCAATCCTTAATATCTAACCATCCATTTTGAGGCTTCCATTTATTTGTAATAAGTAAAATATGACCTTTTTGTACAGGGTATTTATTTAATATTAGTTGATGATTATCGCCAATTTTATCAATTTCTAGTATCTTCTCCCAAGGACAAAATGGATTTTGCTTAGGACCATAAATTTTTTTTTTATTAAATTTTGATGTATCGAGTCTTCTAATTATGAAGTCGTCTTTTTCATATAAGTTTCTTGTAATAATATCAGTTTTGAGAGGATGTAATGATTCATTATCAATTGATAATCGAGTTTGTTCTAGTGCTTTTTCCCAATATATTTCTAAACTCATTTAAAAAAAATTATCATAATCATTTTAAAAAAAAAAATAAACTTGTAATTACTTTTTATTAAATTGATATTCTTTCAATTTTTCTAGAGGTACTGATTCTAAGACTACAATATTCGTTGATTCTAAAATGACTTTTGGTGCAAGACCGTCTAATAAAGCTTGCTTCCACCTATCAAGACAAATACACCAATGATCACCTTCCTTTAGCCCAGGGAAGGAATAAATAGGCATGGGAGTTATTAAATCATTACCTTGTGATTTACTATATCTCAGGAAATTATCATCCATTACACAACATATGGAATGATTCCCTCCATCATTTTTGTCATAGTTGCAAAATCCATCTCTGAACCACCCTGTCATAGGTGCGCAACTACAAATCTCAATTTTTTCTCCTAGGACATTTAACTGATTTTGATTATTTATTGTCATAGATTTTTTAATAATAATAAAACACCAACATTTCTTTAAAAAAGGTTGACGAGTATGGGGGGTAAGGAGGTAATAATTCTAATAAGGTTTTTTTCATTATGGATTGGGACTTTACTGAAAACATAGCATTTAAAGCTCTTTATGATGCTTTTAAAGATAGTGATGAAACTTCCGCATTAGAATTTTTATCTAGTGATGGTGCTTCATATTATCTTGAATTAACACAGGATGCTGCGGGTGAGGGATTTGATCTGGGTGATAATGAATCGATGGAAGAACTACAGGAAGAAATAATTGAATATTTAGAAAACAACTAAATATTTAGCTTAAGCGCTGAAATATTTAGCTTTAGAGTGTAGAGAAATGATAGCTGTAGTACTTTGTTCTGGATGAAGTTGTTCAGATTCGTCCATGGTCAAGTTTATTCTTTTTGCATCCAACAATGATAATTGTATGTTTGAATCAGATACTTTTGGACATGCAGGATAACCAAAAGAATATCTAGCTCCTCTATATTTTTGAGCTAGTATTTCTCTATTTTTCTCTGGTTCTTCAGTCCTAAAACCACATTCAGTGCGAATTAATGCATGGACATACTCAGCAAGAGCTTCTGCCAATTGCACTGTAAGTCCATGGAATATTAAATAATCGCTATATCTATCATCTTTAAATAATTTTTGAGAATATTCACTAGCAATATCACCCATCGTTACCGCTTGCATAGGAAATATATCTATTGGTTTATCATTTTTTAAATCACAATAGAAGTCAGCTATGCACAAATTATTCCCAGATTTTTGCCTTGGAAAATTAAAATGGGAAATTTTATTTAATGATTTATCATCAAATAAGAAGATACTATTATCTTTTCTCCCGCATCTGAAATATCCATAAACTGCTTTGGGTGAGATAAGTTTTTTTTCTATAATTGTATCTAACCATTTATCTAACAATGGTTTAGCATATGAATCCAAATAGTTATTGTATTCATCTACGCTTTGGTTTTTTCCTTTTTTAATTTGCCATTGTCCGCTAAAAAGAGCTTTTGTATCTAAGTAAAAAATTAATTTATTTAAATCTATATCAATGTTGTTCAAGACTTTCGTTCCCAAGAAAGGAGCTTGAATTGGTTTTTCTTCATTTACAAATTTAGATCTTATAAAATTTTCCTTTAAATTTAATTTAGATGTCTCTTTATCTATAGATATTGATTTTTTAACAGCTTGAGAGTTGGATTTTGATGAGGCTAAATTAATATTTATACCCTCATTGTTAATGAACCCCTCTGTATTTGACCAATTACCCTTTTTTTTATTATCCATATATTCATTCATGAATTTAAGATCGGTGAACGCATCTTTTCCGTACAAAATTTTCCCGTTATATATTTTGCTGCAGTCCTCATTTACAAATTTTGGGGTTAGGGCTGCGCCTCCTAATATTACTGGTACACTAATATCTTCTTTGTTAAAAGCCTCTAAATTATCTTTCATAAAAGCAGTTGATTTAACAAGTAATCCGCTCATAGCGATGCAATCTGCATCGTGCTTCTTTTGTGCATTTATAATTGCTGAAACATCTTGCTTTATTCCAAGATTTATAACGTCATAACCATTATTTGTAAGTATTATATCAACCAAATTTTTTCCAATATCGTGAACATCGCCTTTGACAGTAGCAATTAAAAGTTTTCCATTTGAAATGTTTTCATCAACAGTTTCCATATATGGTTCTAAAATTGAAACAGCAAATTTCATTGTTTCTGCAGATTGGAGTACAAATGGCAATTGCATTTGACCTGAACCAAATAAATCTCCTACAACTTTCATCCCATCAAGTAAAAAAGTATTAATTATTTCAAGAGGTTTATATTTTTTTAACGCTTTATTTAATTGATCCTCTAAACCTATTTTTTCTCCATCAATAATATGATTTTTTAGACTTTCTTCCAGAGTTAGGTTTTTATTTTCTGAAGATGCTTTTTTAAAATCTTGAATAGATAAATCTTGAAAAGCCTTTGTTAATTCTACTAATGGATCATAAATACAAATATCATCTTCAAACTCTCTTTTGTCATATATCAAATCTAAGCAAAACTTTTTAGTTTCATCAGAAATTTTTGATAATGGCAAAATTTTATTTGGTGCGATGATAGCAGAATCTAATCCTGCTTTAATGCATTCATCTAAAAATATTGAATTTAGATTAATTCTTGATAATGGTGAAAGACCAAAACTAATGTTTGATATCCCGAGTATGATATGAATATCTGGGAAATTTTCACGAATTTTTGATATGGCAGTAATTGTTTCTTTAGCGTTTAATCTATCTTCTTCTATCCCAGTAGATATTGGCAGAGCTAATGGATCAAAAAATAGCTCATAATCTGACAAGCCACATTCTCTGGTTCTATTAAGTGCACGTTTTACAATGTTATATTTTTTATCTGCATTCCTTGCCATTCCATCTTCATCAATAGTTCCTACAACAAGGCCTGAACCATATCCTAAGGCTAAATTTAGTACTTGATCAAACCTTTCATTGCCGTCTTCGTAATTGGTTGAATTTATAATACATTTACCACCAGCTGTCTTTAATCCACTTTCCATTTTGTCAGCATCTGTAGAGTCAATCATTAATGGCAAATTTATATTGGTAACAAGTCTTGAAGTTATTTCTTTCATATCTTTCACTCCGTCTCTCCCCACATAATCAACATTCACATCAAGAACATGTGCATTTTCTTTTTGTTGTTGCTTGGCAATTGAAACTAGTCCATCCCAATCATCATTATTTAATAACTCCCTTACCTTTTTAGATCCACTTGCATTTAATCTTTCTCCTACAATCAATATAGAATTGTCTTGTTTGTACGATACAGAATTATATATTGATGATGCAGAA
>QCBT01000021.1 GCA_003281525.1 Prochlorococcus sp. AG-347-J06
CTAATAGAATTTGAATTGGATAAAAATTTAATCAAATTTGAACATATAGTTGTTACCAGCACACCAAGGAGGATAGTTTTACTACTCGAAGGTTTAGTTGATTATGCAGAAGATAAGATAATAGAAAGAAAAGGGCCTAAAGCAAATTCAGCTTATTTAAATGGAAGTCCCACAAATGCTGCTTTAGGATTTGCTAATAGCTTAGATATAGATGTAGGTGAGCTAGAAATAAAAAATACAGAAAAGGGTGATTTTGTATTTGGAAAGAAAATTGAGAAAGGACTATCAACAAAAATTTCTTTGTCTTCGATTATCCCAAAATTAGTAAAGAGTCTTCAAGGTCCTCGATTTATGAAATGGGGTGCTGGGAACATGAAATTTTCAAGACCTATTAGGTGGATTGCCTCTATATATAATGATGAAATTCTTGATTTTGAATTTGATGAATGTGATCCAAAGATCAAAATAAGTAATAAAACAAAAAGTCATAGGCTAATCAATGAAGTTTTAGAAGTTCAGAATCCGGATGCTTTTTTTGAATTATTGAAACGAAATAGGGTAATAGCTATTAGAAAAGAAAGAAAAGAAAAAATTGAAAGTTTAATAAATCAGACATCTAAATCTTTAAATCTGAAGCCTGATCTTTCAGAAGGATTACTAAATGAACTAACTGATTTAGTTGAATGGCCAGATTTAATTATTGGCAAATTTAGTGATGAATTTCTTGATCTTCCGGTTGAAGTCCTCTCAACAGTCATGAAAAGTCATCAGAGATACGTTCCTCTTTTATTGAAAAACAAAAGTTTTTCTAAACTAGATTTAAGCTCTGAACAAAGTATTAGTACAACTTTTTGCGTTATTTCAAATGGTCTTGAAGAATCAAATAATAATATTGCCAAAGGTAATGAGAAAGTTTTAAGGGCAAGATTTTCAGATGCAAAGTTTTTCGTAGAAAGTGACAAAAAAGTTGCTTCAATCGAAAGAAATGAAAAGCTTAAATCTGTTTCCTATTTGAAAGGACTTGGAAATATATTTCAGAGGGTAGAAAGGATAGAGGAAGTTACTAAAAAAATTCTTAAATTTTTAAATGATAAGTCTTTAGAAGAAAAAAAAATAATAGAAGCTGCTAAATACTGTAAAAACGACTTATGTAGCGAAATTGTTTTTGAATTCCCTGAGCTGCAAGGAATAATGGGTGGTAAATATCTTAAATATGAGGGCTTTAGTGAGGATGTCTGCTTGGCTGTCGCTGAACATTATTTACCTTCTTTTTATAAAGATGCTTTGCCCTCCACAAAATATGGTGCAATAGTTTCTATAGCAGATAAGGTCGAAACTTTAATAAGTATATTTATTTCCGGTAAACGTCCCAGCGGATCATCTGATCCTTATGCTTTAAGAAGAAATTTGAATGGAGTGATTAAAATACTCTGGGATTATGAACTTGATTTACCTTTAGATAAATTATTCAACGAACTTATTGATTTTTGGAAAATTGTATTTCCGAATTTAAACTTCTCAAGAGAAACAGTATTTAGTGATTTAAATGAATTTTTAGTGCAAAGAATTGTTAGTCATCTAGAAGAAATATCACTAAGTAAAGAATTAATAAAGGCCGTTTGCTCTTCTGATGAATTATCTCAAAAAAGAGTATTGAATATTGTTGATCTTAAAAATAGGATTAAATCTATTATGAATTTTATCGAAAAGGATAATTTTGTTGAAATCCAAAAGGTAATTATTAGGGTTAGCAAGTTAGCAAATAATAGTGATCTTTCAAGAGACGTTCTCTCAACAAGAGATTATGTAAACACAAAACTTTTTGAAAAAGATTGTGAATTTAAAGTTTTTGAATTTATTGGAGAATTAGAAAAACTTTTTTCGGAAGGTTATTGCAATTATTTGGAACTTCTAAATTTGTTTAAGATTAATGTAAACATTATCGAGGATTTATTTGATAATGAAAAAGGAGTCCTAATAATGTCAGAGGATTTAAAAATAAGAAATAATAGACTCAATTTGTTGAGCTTAATTAGAAATTATTCTCTAAAAATAGCCGACTTTACACTTTTGAACTCTTAACTTTAATGCCTCCCTTTATTGAATAATTTGCTAGCATTTTTTCTACTTCTTTATTTTCCCTAACAGCACTATCAACGGGTTTATATTTTAGAGGTGCTAGGGCTTTCCCCCTTAAAATCGAACCAAGTGTAAGCATAGTAATTTTAAGTTGCTGTAATGGTTTCATGGAGACAACTCTTTTGTATAAGTAACTATCAAAAGTAAGTCTTTGTACATCCATGTCATCACACATCTCAACAAAGGCTTCTCTAGCAGAATCATTTCTGTAGAAAATATTTTGAAGGATTTCTAGCACCTTGTAAGTTGTGCCATATTTTTTATCCCATTTTTTAAGATAGTTTTTTAAATCTTTTTCTGATGGAATTACTTGACCGTTTTTTGATGCTTCAACAATTTCTTCAGCACACATTCTTCCGCTTTTCGCAGCAAAATAAATACCCTCTCCAGAACTTTTTGTAACATATCCAGCTGCATCACCAACCAATGCCATTCTCCCAACTACTCTTCTTGGCCTTGGATGCTCAGGGATAGGGTGAGCTTCTACCTTTATTACTTCACCATTAACAAGTCTTTTCTTTGCCCTATTTCTTACACCCTCTTGAAGTCCTTTAATTAATGACTGATTCTTTTGCATGGTTCCAGTGCCCACAGCAACATGATCATATTTAGGAAATACCCACCCATAAAAATCAGGAGAAACATCAGTTCCGACATACATTTCAGCAAGATCTTCGTAGTAACTCATTTCTTCTTTAGGCAATTTAATTCTTTCCTGAAATGCTATAGCAACTTTGTAATCTCCTGCATCCATTGCTTTTGCGACTCTGCTATTGGCTCCATCAGCTCCGATCAAAAGGTCAACAGTAAGCTCTTTGAGTTCCCCTTTTTTATCTCCATTCGTAAAATCTGAGTAGGAAAGCTTATATGGCCCTTGATTATTATCGCCAGTATCAATAGAAGTTACTAATCCATTTATTAATTTAGCACCAAGATCTGATGCTCTGTTGCGCATAAAGGCATCCATAACTTCTCTTCTACACATCCCAATAAACTCATTATCACTTTTCCCATAAACTCTATCTAAACTTATATCTACCTCTCTATTTGATGGGGATATCATTCTCATATGCCTTACTTTTCTATCAATAATTGACTCAGGCAAATCAAATTCTTCGACCATGCAAAGTGGAATTGCTCCTCCACATGGTTTTGCATTATCTAATTTCCTCTCGAAGAGCCAAGTTTCTATTCCAGCTTTAGCAAGTATTTCTGCCGCACATGAACCACTTGGACCTCCACCAATAACAGCTACCCTCAACATATGAAAAAAAAATAATACTGTATATAAAAACTACATCTTTTTTGCTTATAAAAGTGCATTTCTTAAAATAATAGTTAATATCGAAATATCTTTTCCAAATTCACTTCTAAATATTGGAACTAAACAAAGATATCGATCAATTTGATATACCACTTGCAAAAAGAACTTACCTAAATAACCCAAATTCAGCATTATTAAAAAAATTATTAATATTTTCTCCAATTCTTTTTCTTACCTTTTCTGTCGCTGCATTGCGAATTATTAGAAATGTAGAGTTAATACCTCTTAATAATCTCAAACTTCAGGTTGAAAGAAATAATGATACTAGAATTTTAGGCCATCTTCCCTATAACGAAATACCTAAAGAGAAACTAGTTTTAATTGAGCCTAATATTGAAGTTCATATGGATATGCGCGATTCTCTACTTAATATGAGAGAAGAAGCCAAAAAGGATGGGATATA
Source organism: Prochlorococcus sp. AG-347-J06 (assembly GCA_003281525.1). Classification (GTDB taxonomy): domain Bacteria; phylum Cyanobacteriota; class Cyanobacteriia; order PCC-6307; family Cyanobiaceae; genus Prochlorococcus_A. Next base: position 3,867 of record QCBT01000021.1, read on the forward strand.
TTTGGTCTTCTTGAGTGGTTATAGATCAATAAATTTGCAAAACGATATCTTTTATTCTTTAAAATCTATTAGAAATCAAGAAGCGGCAGAAAGAGCTAGAGTTTCAGCCCCTCCAGGGTATTCTGAACATAGTACAGGTTTCGCAATCGATATTGGCGATGCTACTCATAGAGAGACAGACTTTGAAACCGACTTCGAAAATACTGACGCCTTTAGATGGCTAATAAAAAATGCAGCTAAGTTTCACTTTAAGTTGTCGTTCAACAAAGATAATAAATATATAGATTACGAACCCTGGCATTGGAGATATGAGGGGTCAATTGAAGCATTAAAAGTTTTTGAAAGCTCAAATAGAAAATTATAAATCTAATTGAATAATTAAATTAATCAATTACATTATATTTTTCAAAGTCTTAAAGAGAAAATTCTCATAATAAGCATACTTTGAGTTAGCCTTAATAAAGTCAATCTAATATTTATATAAATTCTATAAATGTCATCTTCGATAAAAGAAATTAGAAATGTCGCAATTATTGCTCACGTAGATCATGGAAAGACAACTCTTGTAGATGCATTGTTATCTCAATCAGGAATATTTAGAGACAATGAAGTTATCCCTACATGTGTAATGGATTCAAATGATCTTGAAAGAGAAAGGGGGATAACAATTCTCTCAAAAAATACTGCAGTTAACTACAAAGATACCAGAATTAATATTATAGATACACCTGGACATGCTGATTTTGGAGGAGAAGTTGAAAGGGTTTTAGGAATGGTTGATGGTTGTCTACTTATTGTTGATGCAAATGAGGGACCTATGCCTCAAACGAGATTTGTTTTAAAAAAAGCATTAGAAAAAGGACTTAGGCCTATAGTCTTTGTAAATAAAATTGATAGACCACGAGTAGTACCAGAAATAGCAATTGATAAGGTCCTTGATTTGTTTTTGGAATTAGGAGCTGATGATGATCAATGTGATTTCCCTTATCTTTTTGGGAGTGGGTTATCTGGTTTTGCAAAAGAAGAGATGGAATCTAATAGCGACAATATGATGCCTCTTTTTGAAGCTATTATCAGACACGTTCCTCCTCCAGTAGGAGACTCTAATAAGCCTCTTCAGCTACAAATAACTACTTTGGACTATTCTGATTTCTTAGGCAGAATAGTAATTGGAAAGATCCACAATGGAACTATAAAAAATGGCCAACAGGCTAGTTTAATTAAAGAAAACGGAAAAACTATTAAAGGTAAGGTTAGTAAGCTTTTAGGATTTGAAGGATTACAAAGAATTGATATAAATGAAGCATTTGCAGGTGATATTGTGGCTGTTTCTGGTTTTGATGACGTCAATATTGGTGAGACCATAGCATGTCCCGATTCTCCTCATCCTCTTCCATTAATCAAAGTTGATGAACCTACCTTAAATATGACTTTTGTTGTCAATGATTCACCATTCGCGGGTAAGGAAGGGAAATTTGTTACCAGTAGACAATTAAAAAATAGATTGGAGAGGGAACTTTTAACAAATGTTGCCCTGAGAGTAGAAGAAACTGATTCTCCTGACAGGTTTTCAGTTTCAGGAAGAGGAGAATTACATTTAGGAATATTGATTGAAACTATGAGAAGAGAGGGTTTTGAGTTCCAAATCTCACAACCCCAAGTAATTTTCAGAGAAATTGATAATGTTGAATGTGAGCCTATAGAGACTTTGGTTTTAGATGTACCAGAAGTATCTGTTGGTTCTTGCATCGAAAAACTTGGATCAAGAAAGGCAGAAATGAAAAACATGCAGACAAGTTCAGATGGTAGAACTCAATTAGAATTTCTTGTTCCATCAAGAGGATTAATTGGATTTCGCGGCGAATTTGTAAGGATAACAAGAGGTGAAGGTATCATGAGCCATTCGTTTTACGAATATAAACCTAAAACAGGAGAATTTGAAACCAGAAGGAATGGCGTTCTTATAGCTTTTGAGGAAGGTGTAGCCACATTTTATGCTTTAAAGAATGCTGAAGATAGGGGAGTCTATTTCATTAAACCTGGAGTTAAAGTTTATAAAGGAATGATAATTGGAGAGAATAATCGACCTCAAGATCTTGAGTTGAATATATGTAAAACTAAGCAGCTGACTAATATGAGATCTGCAGGGGCAGAAGAACTTGATACTTTGCAGTCACCTGTAGATATTACCCTTGAAAGGGCACTCGAATATATTGGTCCAGATGAAATGCTTGAGGTAACGCCGGATTCAATAAGAATGAGAAAAATAAATAAAAAGAAAAAAAGTTAGTAAATGGTTTAATGAACGAAGAAAGTGCAAAAAAATTTCAAGATTCCCTTTTTACAGCTTTAAATCTTTTTAACAATCATGAATGGTATGAGGCTCATGATGCTTTTGAAGAAATATGGAATTCCGTAGATGGTGACGAAAGACAAGTTATCCAAGGAATTTTACAAGTATCTGTTTCTCAGTTTCACTTAAGTAAAGGTAATTTAAATGGAGCTACTATTTTGCTTGGAGAGGGTTTAGGCAGAATAAAAACTAGAACCAAGATTGATTTAGGGATTGATCTTGAATCCTTCTGCCAATGTTTAGAAGATTTATTAAGGAAATTACAATATAAAGAACTATTAAACGAGAATGATAAGCCTTTTTTGAAACCTCTTTGATGAATATATCTTTATCTTCAATTAAATTATTATTATATATTTCATTTTTTTTTCAAGAAAATAAGAAAACTAATCGATCTCAAGGAAAATGAACTTAAAGATTCATAATGTATCCCTTTCAATTAAAGGAAGATTAATCGTAAATGATGTTTCCATAACTGTTAATCCAGGTGAAGTTGTAGGTTTGATGGGACCTAACGGTGCTGGGAAAACTACAACTTTTAATCTTGCAGTTGGGAATATAAAACCAGATAAAGGTGAAATTTTAATGAATGGGAAAAATATAACCAATCTTCCTCTACCAATTAGATCAAGACTTGGGTTAGGGTACTTAACTCAGGAAGCGAGTATATTTAGAGACTTAACTGTTAAGGATAATATAGATTTGGCTTTACAAAATTCATCCTATAGTAGAGCCGCGATAAGAAATAGAAGAGAACAATTAATTAATGAATTTAATTTGAATAACTTTGTAGATAATTATGGTTATCAACTTTCAGGAGGAGAGAGGAGGAGGTGTGAGATAGCTAGGGCTCTTACTGTAGGCAGAAAAGGACCTAAATATTTGTTATTAGACGAACCTTTTGCTGGGATCGATCCTCTAGCTGTTAATGATCTAAAGAAACTAATTCTTAAATTAAGTAGTGATGGGGTGGGGATTCTCATTACAGACCATAATGTGAGGGAAACCCTTCTAATTACTAACAAATCATATGTATTAAGTGAAGGAAAAATTTTAGCGAACGGTTCATCCAGTGAATTGGCTGATAATCCAATAGTCAAGAAGTATTATCTAGGAGAAAATTTCAAACTTTGAAATGTTTTAAAAAAATAAAATTAAAACTTTATTATTAAAGATTTACTCATATAATAATGATTTAAATTATTATTTGTTTGTCATTGAAAGTTAAAACTTGAGAAATTTCTAGAAATGATACTAGATAATTTTTTTAAAAATTTAATATATGAACCGGTTTCAGTTTTAGGTCTTTTAGTTTTTTATTTTTTATTAATTAACTTACCAATATCTTTGGGTGCAGTTTTTAAAAAGAAGTCTTCCTCTGCTGTAAGACTTATTACGATTTTAGTGAACTTATTAATAACATTACAATTACTTTTTAGGTGGTCAATTTCTGGGCACTTTCCTATTAGCAATTTGTATGAATCTCTTTATTTCCTTACTTGGGGTATTACATTAGGCCAACTATTGGTTGAAAGAGAATACCAAGCTCCAATAATTCCCTCAATTGCTATACCCATTGAGTTACTGACTGTTGCTTTTGCTTGTTTTGTTTTACCTGAGGATTTGAAATTATCATCCAACTTAGTTCCAGCTTTAAGGTCTAGTTGGTTGGTAATGCATGTTAGCGTCGTAATGCTTAGTTATGCAGCATTAATAATAGGTTCTTTACTTTCAATGTCCGTTTTGTTTATTAATAAAAATAAGCCGCTTCAAATCAGAGGTAGTTCTACAGGTATAGGAGGATTTAAACTTTCAAATAGCTATCCTATAAATGATTTAGTTGAACCTATTGAATTTTCTCATTCAGAAGAATTAGATACATTAAGTTATCGTTCTATATTAGTAGGTTTTTCACTTTTGACTCTCGGTTTAATTTCAGGCGCGGTTTGGGCCAATGAGGCTTGGGGTACATGGTGGAGTTGGGATCCAAAAGAAACATGGGCATTTATCTCATGGTTGTTTTATGCCGCTTATCTGCATATGAGAATAAGCAAGGGTTGGCAAGGACGCAAACCAGCATTATTAGCATCTACAGGCTTTTTAGTTGTTTTAGTATGTTATTTAGGAGTTAATTTTTTAGGAATAGGTTTACATAGTTATGGATGGATATTTGGGTGATTAATCAATGATCTATCTTATTGATTAAGGCTCTGAAAGAACATTCCCCTTTTGTGCTTCTTGTGCAACTTTTCTCAAGTCATCACATCCCTCTTTTAATGTTGGGTAAGCAAACATTCCACTACCTGCGATAAAACAATTGGCACCAGCATCGGCACATTGTGAAATAGTCCAATTCGCTTTTATCCCTCCATCAACTTCAATGTCGACATCTAAGTTTTTTTCGATAATAAAGTTTCTTATTTCTCTGATTTTATTAAGCATTGTTGGTATATAAGCTTGTCCTCCAAATCCTGGATTAACTGTCATAACCAAAACATGATCAACCATATCCATTATGTTTTTAATCATTTCAAAAGGAGTATGAGGGTTTAATGCAACAGAAGGAGATCCTCCTAAATCTCTTATCCTTCCAAGTACTCTATGCAAATGAATATTTGCTTCAGCATGAGCTATTACTACTCCTGGTTCACCATTCGCCCCTTTTGTAGCTTTTACATAAGATTCAAGCATGGTTTCACAGTTATATTGGCTCACCATTAATTGAGTTTCAAAAGGGACATTGCAATATTTCCTGCATGCAGCAATCATTTCAGGCCCAAATGTAAGATTTGGCACGAAATTCCCATCCATTACATCAAATTGAATTCTATCTACTCCAGCCTTCTCGAGCTCTTTCACACATGCCCCCATATTTGCCCAATCTGCTGGTAAAACTGAAGGAATTATTTGAATTGGTCTATTAACACCAGCTAAAATTGTTTGATTTGACTCAGTCATTTAATTTTTAAAATATTTAATAAAGATACTATATTTAGTTGTTTATTCCTAATTTCAAGTCACGGCCTGATAAAGTATCTCCTGTAAAGAGTTAAAAAAAGCTTACTAGCATAATAATTCTTATAAAAAATGACGTTTTTTATGAGATCATACTCAAAACCTTTAAGAAAATCCTCAAAATTTAATTGTGAATCAAACTTTAATTCAAGAAATTCTCGAAGTTGTCGAGCAAGCAGCTATTGCCTCAGCAAAACTAACAGGACTTGGTCAAAAAGATGAAGCTGATGCTGCAGCTGTAGAAGCAATGAGATTGCGAATGGGCAAAATTGAAATGAAAGGGAAAATTGTTATTGGAGAAGGTGAAAGAGATGAAGCACCTATGCTTTATATAGGTGAAGAGGTTGGTAGTGGAAATGGCCCAGGGGTTGACTTTGCAGTAGATCCTTGTGAAGGAACAAATCTTTGTGCGAATAATCAAAGAGGATCTATGGCGGTTTTAGCTGCCTCTGATACGGGTGGTCTTTTCAATGCGCCTGACTTTTACATGAACAAATTAGCAGCGCCTCCTGCGGCCAAAGGTAAAGTAGATATTAGAAATTCAGCTACTGAAAACTTAAAGATACTAAGTGATTGCTTGGGCCTTTCTATTGATGAGCTTACTGTAGTTGTAATGGATAGAACTAGGCATAAAGATTTAATTAAAGAGATTCGAGGATGTGGTGCAAAAGTACAGCCGATTTCTGATGGTGATGTTCAAGCTGCGATTGCATGTGGTTTTGCAGGTACTGGAACACATTGCTTGATGGGTATAGGTGCAGCTCCAGAGGGTGTTATTTCAGCTGCTGCAATGAGAGCTCTAGGCGGACACTTTCAAGGACAACTAGTTTATGATCCGGCAATCGCTCAAACTTCTGAATGGGCTGATTACACAAAAGAAGGAAATATAAAACGTCTTAATGAAATGGGCATAACGGATATAGATAAAATCTATGAAGCAAATGAATTGGCATCGGGAGAAAATGTTGTTTTCGCTGGAAGTGGAATAACTGATGGATTATTATTTGACGGAGTTAAATTTGAAAGCGATTGTGTTAGAACAAGTAGTCTAGTTATTAGTACATTAGATAGTACTGCAAGGTTCACAAATACTGTCCATATAAAAGATGGTGCTAAGAGTATCAGCCTTTAAAAATTTACTTTTGATTTTATGCATATTGTTGTCGTCGGACTGAGTCATCGCACGGCACCTGTCGAAGTGCGTGAGAAGTTAAGTATTCCTGACCAATCCATAACAGAGTCATTGAAAGCATTAAAAGCTTTCTCTGATGTATTAGAGGTGTCAATCTTAAGTACTTGTAATAGGCTGGAAATATATGCGCTAGTAAAGGATAAAAATACTGGAATTTCATCTATTAAAGAATTCATATCAGAATATTCTGGAATTATTTTTGAAGATTTAAATCCACATCTTTTTTGCTTTAGACAGGAAGAAGCAGTTTTGCATTTGATGAAAGTCTCGGCAGGACTCGATAGCCTAGTTTTAGGGGAAGGGCAAATCCTTTCGCAGGTAAAAAAAATGATGAGATTAGGTCAAGAGAATCAATCTACTGGACCAATTCTTAATAGGTTATTAACTCAATCAGTTAGTACAGGTAAAAAAGTAAGATCCGAAACAAATTTAGGAACTGGAGCTGTGTCAATCAGTTCAGCAGCGGTAGAACTAGCTCAATTAAAAATTGGACAAGAAAAGGGTTTCGATACTCTTGTAAGTTTGGAATCAGAGAGTGTTCTTGTTGTTGGCGCGGGACGAATGAGTAGGCTTTTAATAACTCATTTAAAATCAAAAGGATGTCATAAACTTATCCTTTTAAATAGAAATATTGATAGAGCATTAAATCTTGCTCAAGACTTCCCTGATTTAGAGATTGTTTGTAAAGGGTTAAACGAATTAGAAGAAAACATATCATTATCTTCGCTTGTTTTCACCAGTACTGCTTCTGAAGAGCCAATTATTGATCTCGCAATAATTGAAAAATTAAATTTGAGTAATAGACTTAAATTTATTGATATTGGTGTACCGAGAAATATATCTAATGATGTCAAAAAACATGAATTTGTAAAATCATTTGATGTTGATGATTTACAAGAGGTCGTTTCGAGAAATCAGGAATTTAGACAGAAAATAGCAAAGGAAGCGGAATCTTTAGTAGAAGAAGAAAGGATTATTTTTCTAGAATGGTGGGCAAGTTTAGAGGCGGTTCCAGTAATTAATAAACTTAGATCAGATTTGGAGTTAATTAGAAAAGAGGAATTGCAAAAAGCACTTAGTAGGATGGGACCAGATTTTTCGGCTCGAGAAAGAAAAGTTGTGGAAGCGCTTACTAAAGGAATTATCAATAAAATACTTCACACGCCTGTTACCAAGTTGAGAAGTCCTCAATCAAGAGAAGAAAGACAAGTTTCTTTAAAAATTGTTGAAAAATTATTTTCTCTAGTAGAAGAAGAAAAAAATAACTAATTTTTCTCATTTATATTAAGTTTTTCTAGTGATTTATCGAAATACCTTCGTAAACTGACCATTGGTATTTCTAAATATGCCCATAATCAGTTACTTTAAATAGTTGTATATCTACCTCCATTAGATTGAATGAAGCGTGTGTTGGCCATAATCCTCGGAGGAGGAAAAGGTTCTAGACTTTACCCTCTAACAAAAATGAGGGCTAAACCTGCTGTGCCATTGGCAGGTAAATATCGTTTGATAGATATTCCGATTAGTAATTGTATAAATTCAGGCATTGAAAAAATGTACGTATTGACCCAGTTCAATAGTGCATCTCTAAATAGACATATAGGAAGAACCTATAATTTAAATGGCCCTTTCGGTCAGGGATTTGTAGAGGTTTTAGCCGCGCAACAGACTCCTGATAGCCCTAAGTGGTTTGAAGGTACTGCTGATGCTGTAAGAAAATACCAATGGTTATTTCAAGAATGGGATGTTGATGAATATTTAATATTGTCAGGCGATCAACTGTACAGAATGGATTACAGTTTATTTGTTCAACATCATAGAGATAATGGTGCTGATTTAACTGTTGCAGCTTTACCTGTTGATGAAGCTCAAGCAGAGGGTTTTGGCCTCATGAGAACTGACGATCTTGGGAATATAAAAGAATTTAGTGAAAAGCCAACTGGAGAGAAGTTGAAGGCAATGGCAGTAGATACTTCAAAATTTGGATTAAGTAAAGAGTCAGCTGCCGAAAAACCTTATCTAGCCTCTATGGGTATTTACGTTTTTAGTAGAAATACCCTTTTCGATCTTTTAAATAAATTTCCTAATTACACTGATTTTGGTAAAGACATAATTCCAGAAGCCCTCAATAGAGGCGATACTCTTAAAAGTTATGTATTTGATGATTATTGGGAAGATATTGGAACCATTGGGGCATTCTTTGAGTCCAACCTAGCCTTGACTGAGCAACCAAAACCTCCATTTAGTTTTTATGATGAAAAATTTCCAATTTATACAAGACCAAGATTTCTCCCCCCTTCTAAACTTGTAGATGCTCAAATTACTGATTCAATAGTCTGTGAAGGTACAATCTTGAAGTCATGCAGCATTTTACATTGTGTTTTAGGGGTAAGAAGCAGGATTGAAAGTGATTCGGTTCTTGAGGATACTCTTGTTATGGGGGCAGATTTCTTTGAATCGCCTGAAGAGAGGATTGAATTAAGAAAAGGAGGCGGAACACCTCTTGGAGTAGGTGAAGGAACTACTGTAAAAAGAGCAATTCTCGATAAGAATACAAGGATTGGGGATAATGTTGTGATAATTAATAAAGATCGAGTAGAAGAAGCAGATAAGCCAGAATTAGGCTTCTACATAAGAAATGGAATTGTTGTAGTTGTTAAAAATGCAACTATTGCAAACGGAACTGTTATTTAAATTTTTTCGATCATTTTTCGCTGACATAAGTATTTTTTTTTGAGCAATTTTGTTTAGTTGCATGCACACTATATTTATTGAGTTTTTTAATTTTTTATGTCCAAGGCACATTTTGGTTTAGTAGGTCTTGGTGTTATGGGCGAAAATTTAGTTCTTAACGCAGAGAGAAATGGATTTTCTAGTGTAGTTTTTAATAGAACTTACTCAAAAACTGAAGAATTCTTACAGGGTCGAGGCCTTGGGAAGAATATAGAAGGAGCTGAAACTCTTCAGGAATTTGTTAATAAGTTAGAAAGACCTAGAAGAATTCTTATGATGGTTAAAGCTGGGCCAGCAACAGATGCTGTCATTGATAATATTTCTGGATATCTCGAGGAAGGAGATTTATTAATAGATGGCGGTAACTCTCAATTTAAAGATACAGAAAGAAGGGTGAATACTCTTGAAAGTAAAAGTTTTGGATACATCGGAATGGGAGTCTCTGGGGGTGCTAAAGGAGCTCTAGAGGGTCCAAGCATGATGCCCGGTGGTACTAAGGCTTCATATGATGCAATAGAGAGCTTACTAACAAAAATGGCTGCCAAAGTTGAAGACGGACCATGTGTTGCATATGTTGGCCCAGGCGGCTCAGGTCATTTTGTAAAAACTGTTCATAACGGAATTGAATATGGAATTGAACAAATACTTGCAGAAGCTTATGACCTTATGAAGAGAGTCAAAGGTATGAATGGAGAGCAGATGTCAGAGGTATTTGGTATTTGGAATAATACTGATGAATTAGCTTCTTATCTTGTTGAGATAACAGAGATTTGTCTAGATACAAAAGATGATATAACTGGAGATGATGTCGTGGAAAAAATATTAGATAAAGCTGGCCAGAAAGGTACAGGTTTATGGACTGTTGTGAGTGCTCTAGAACTGGGGGTATCAGTCCCAACTATTTATGCATCTTTAAATGCAAGAGTAATGAGTTCTTTAAAAGAGCAACGTAGTGAGATTGAAAAAACTATTCCATCTAAAGAGATAGAGGATTTTGATTTAGGAAATGTATCAGATGGAATGAAACCTTTATTTGATGCTGTAGTCCTTGCCACAATTGCTAGCTATGCCCAAGGTATGGATATTTTAAGAGAAGCATCTGCAGTATATAACTATGGTTTGAATATGCCGTCAATTGCACAAATATGGAAAGGTGGTTGCATAATTAGATCAAAATTATTAAGTAAAATTCAAGATGCTTATAACAAAGATCCTGATCTAAAAAATTTAATTTTTGATGATTGGTTTAATAATGAAATTGCGACAAGATTAGATAACTTAGCTAAGGTAGTTTCTCTATCCACAAAGGCAGGTATTCCAGTCCCATGTTTATCCAGTACTTTAGATTATTTGAATAGTTATAGAACCAATAGACTTCCTCAGAATCTTGTGCAGGCAATGAGAGACTGTTTTGGCTCTCATACATATGAAAGAATTGATAGGGAAGGTAGTTTTCATACTGAATGGATGAAATGATTGAAAAGGTCAAAAATGGATATACCTTAAATATATACAAAGACAAGTTAGAACTATCAACAGCGGTTTTAAAGTTTATTCAAAGCCATATTATTCATACTTTAAAAAAGAAAGAAAGATTCAAATTTTGTGTAAGTGGAGGTTCAACCCCTAAATCTGTGTATCATCTCTTATCTAATAATGATCTTCAATGGGATATGGTTGATGTCTTTTTAGGAGATGAAAGATGTGTTGATCCAAATTCAGAATTAAGTAACTCGTTAATGTTGAGAAATTCTTTGCTAACTAATTTTGGATCTAAAGCTTATTTTTATGAAATTTTCAATGATTTAAACGCTGATGATGAAACTACTAAAAATCAATTTATTTCTAAATTATTTGAAAAATGCGGATCAAACCCTCCAACTTTTGATTTAACATTATTAGGTCTTGGAGATGATGGTCATACAGCCTCACTATTCCCTTATCAAAAAAATAATAATGTAGATGATTTTGTTATTTTTAATGAAGGTAAAGGTTTAAAAAGAATTTCATTAACTCCAAAGGTTCTTTCAGCTTCTTCAAAGATAGTATTTTTAGTTAGTGGAGCTTCTAAAAGAATTGCTCTTGAGAGGTTATTAGATGAAAAAGAGCCACCAGATAGAACACCATCAAAATTAATAAAATCTATTAATCAAATTTCAATATTTTGTGATCAGGAATCAGCAAAAGAATTAGAAATTTAGTTAAAGTCAATTAATAATTTAAATTATTTGATGAGTAAGAAAAAATTTCTATTCCAGAAAAAGGAGTTCGATGGTTGGAAAACATTAAATGATACTGTTATGGGCGGATCAAGTTCAGCTTTTTGTGAAACCTCAAATTCGGGTTTGATATTAAAGGGTAATATTGTCGAGAAAGCAGGAGGATTTGTTAGTTGTAGATCTTCTATATATAAACCTTCTTTGGATGTATCTGAGTATTCATCCTTTGAATTAAATATTGATGGACAAGGAAGAACTTTTAAATTTGCTGTCGCTTGTGAAGATGATCTACTAGGACTAACCGAATTTATTCCTGGTGGACTTAGATGGATTAAATCATTTCCAACAAAAAAATTCGGGACAACAAATGTTCAAATTCCTTTTAGTGAGTTAAAACCTTCAGTAAGAGCTAATAAAGTACGTTTTCCATTTAAATTCAAGCCATCTAAAATTAAAAGATTGCAACTACTACACTCTAAGTTCGGTGATGATGGATTACTTAATAATGAGTTTAAACAGGGTTCAATAAAAGTTTTAATTAAATCAATAAGTGTTATTTGAAAATCCACCTAAAAATATAGAGAGCTTAATCGCTAAGTCAGCAGATTTAACAAATAAACCTTTTGTGCATTCTGTCGTAAAAATAAATGGTGAATACGAATTCGAAGATGAAGATATTGATTTAACAGTTAATATCTTATGTAGAGATAAAGAAGGTAAAAGATTAGAAATTTATGATCTTGAATTAGAACTTTTTAAATCAAATAAAGAGTTGGTTTTAGTAATCTCTAAGCTTAACTTCCCTGATGAACCAATATTATGGTGTGGAGTTAAAACATTATGGATGGATAGCAATAATGGGAAAAAATGCAATTCACCAAAATACAGCGCTAGATTGGAAAATTTAGCAAATAGGATAAAAAGTTTTATTGATTAAGAAAAAAAAATTTGAGCTGATTTATAAATCAGTAACAGCCCCTAAACTTGATGTGCTTACGATTCTCGAATATTTTGAAAGAATTCCTCTTTTGTATTTTTGAATAGGTTTTACCCAATCTTTTTTTCTTTTTTCTAATTCTTCGTCAGATAAATCAACTTCAATTAGTTGTTTTACAGCATCTACTGTAATTAAATCACCTTGTTTTATTAGAGCAATATTTCCTCCTACAGCAGCCTCTGGAGCTATGTGACCCACAACAAGACCATAGGTACCGCCGCTAAATCTGCCATCGGTAATTAAAGCCACCTTCTCTCCTAGCCCTTGACCAACAATTGCAGATGTTGGAGCTAACATCTCTCTCATACCTGGTCCTCCTACAGGACCTTCGTTTCTAATAACAACAACATCACCAGCTTTGATATCGTTATTTAATATCGATTTTAAACAATCCTCTTCACTTTCAAAAATCTTTGCGGGACCTGTTAATACAGGGTTTTTTACTCCGCTAATTTTGGCTACAGAACCTTCGCTCGCCAAGTTACCTTTTAATATCGCTAGATGTCCTTTTTTATAAAGAGGGTCATCTATGTCTCTTATGACATTTTGATTTGTTGGAGGCTTATCTGGAATATTTTGTAAGTATTCTGAGATGGTTTTTCCTTCAATGTTTTTGCAATCGCCATGAATTAATCCTGCATTCAAAAGTATTTTCATTACTTGTGGAATTCCACCTGCCTTATGAAGATCCACCGTCACATATTTACCACTCGGTTTAAGGTCACAAATAACGGGTACTTTTTGTCTGATTCTCTCAAAATCATTAATGTTGATATCTATTCCTGCAGTATTCGC
>QCBT01000022.1 GCA_003281525.1 Prochlorococcus sp. AG-347-J06
CTGTGCCTACAACAAAGAAAAGAAGAGTTTTTCCTTTTACAGCAGTAATTGGTCAAGAAGAAATGAAATTAGCTCTTTTGTTAAATGTTATTGATCCAAGAATTGGAGGAGTGATGATAATGGGTGATAGAGGGACTGGAAAGTCTACTACTATCAGAGCCTTAGCTGATTTGTTGCCTGCAATCGATGTTGTTAAAGACGATCCATATAATAGTTCACTAGTCGATCCTGATTTACAAAGTAAAGAAGTTTTGGAAAGAATTACTCAAGGAGAAAATTTAGAAAGTATTCAAAAACAAGTTCCTATGGTTGACTTGCCTTTAGGGGCTACTGAAGACAGGCTTTGTGGAACAATTGATATAGAGAAGGCTTTGAGCGAAGGTGTTAAGGCATTCGAGCCAGGTCTATTAGCAAAAGCTAATAGGGGTTTATTATACGTTGATGAAGTGAATTTACTTGATGATCATTTAGTTGATGTACTTTTAGATTCAGCCGCATCCGGATGGAATACAGTTGAAAGGGAGGGGGTCTCAGTTCGACATCCTGCGAGGTTTGTCCTTATTGGTTCAGGAAATCCAGAAGAAGGTGAATTAAGGCCTCAATTATTGGATAGGTTTGGAATGAGTGTTGAAGTTAAGACAGTTAGAGATGCTGAATTAAGAGTTCAAGTGGTTGATCAAAGAACTTCTTTTGATGATAATCCTGATGAGTTTTCATTGAGTGTTGAGAAACAACAGGATGAACTTCAACAAAAAGTTATTAAAGCACAAGAAATATTAAATTCTGTTCAAATGGACGACGACTTAAGATTGAATATTTCTGCAATTTGCGGAGAACTAGATGTAGATGGTTTACGTGGAGATATTGTTACCAATCGATCAGCAAGGGCAATTGCAGCATTTGAGGGCAGAACTGAAGTGCAAGAAGATGATATAGCAAGGGTTATTTCTTGTTCTTTAAGACATAGACTTAGAAAAGATCCCTTAGAACAAGTTGATTCAGGTGAAAAAGTTATTCAAGCTTTTTGTAAAGTATTTGATTTAGATGAAAAAGAAAATCTATCAAAATTTCAATTATCTGCTGAAGCTTAATAAAAGTGAGAATAATTGGGATTGACCCTGGATTAGCTAGAGTAGGTTATGGAATAATTGAGATAGAAAATGAAAGAAAGATATTATTAGATTGTGGCGTTATTGAGACAGGTAAAGATAAAAAAGAAGAAGATAGACTTTATGAGATATTCCAAGATCTTAATGAATTAATAAATCATTGGAAGCCAACTACAGCGGCAGTAGAAAAATTTTTCTTTTACAGGTCAAGCACTACCATTAGTGTGGTGCAGGCCAGAGGCGTGATTATGATGGTATTGGCCTCTAAAAAAATTCATGTTAGTGAGTATTCACCTGCTCAGATAAAATTAACAATTGCTGGATCTGGAAAGGCATCTAAGAAAGATATTCTTGATGCTGTTATGTATAACTTAGATCTTGACACACCTCCAAAACCTGATGATTCAGCAGATGCATTGGCCATAGCACTCACAAAACTAAATGAGGATGGCTTTAACTGAAAATTTAATATGACGATCTTTGAAAATAAGAAATTAGAGAGGGATACTTTTAGAAAACTAAGAGATGGGATTTCTCTTAATCAAAGAGAAAATGTAGAAAAGAATGTAAGATTATATATTGATTCATTTGTTAAGGGATATAAAAATATTGGTTATATAGGCATATATTGGCCTCTAAAAAATGAAGTTGATATAAGAAGTCTTAAAAAAAAATATAGTTTAGCTTTGCCTAGATGTAAAGATAAAAATAAATTGTTATTTTATCCATGGGATGAAGGACCTCTTACAAAAGATTATGAGGGGATACTGAGTCCAAATAACTCTTTTTCATTAAGTTATAACCAGATAAGTATGATTCTTGTCCCATGTCTTTCTGTAGATAAAAATTTAACAAGATTAGGTTATGGAGGAGGTTATTTTGATAAATTAAGGACAGATAATAATTGGAGAAATGTTCCATGCATTGGAGTATTAACTTCCAATTGTGTAAGTACCATTCCATTAACCAGAGGTGAGTGGGATATTCCTTTATCAGGGTTTATCACAGAAAAAGAAATATTTGTATAATAGAAAACTCATAAAGCGATTAATTTATAGTTTTAAAAAATGGAAAATCAGGAAAAATACAATAATTTGTCAAGATTAGTAGAAAAGTTGAAGAAATCAGAAGATCCAAAAAGAAAATATGAATACATTTTGTGGTTAGGGAAAAAATTAAAAGAACCAGATAATGAAATCCTTGTTGAAGAGAATAAAGTTAAGGGATGCGTTTCAGAAGTTTTTGTTAAGGCAAATATTAAAGAAGGTAAATTATTTTGGGAAGGATATTCTGATGCTCTAATAACCAAGGGTTTATTATCATTCTTAATTACTGGGTTAAATGAATTAACACCTAATGAAGTTGTTGAAATAGATAAGAAATTTATTGAAGATACTGGTTTGAAAGCAAGCTTAACTCCTTCACGATCAAATGGTTTCTTAAATATATTATTGAAAATGCAGTCTCAAGCAAATGAATTTTTGTAGGTCTAATAATATAAAATTAAATTCAAAGTAAAAGAAATAAACAATGAGAAAATGCAAAATTGGTATTGTAGGTTTTGGAACTGTAGGTTCAGGGATTTATAAAATATTAACTTCTGAACTTGATTCACATCCAATTCTAAAAGAAATAGAAATTTCAAAAATAGCAGTTAAAGATCTTAATAAAAAAAGAGATATTGAGCTAGATAATAATTTATTAACTGACGATCCATTTAAATTAATTAATGACCCATCCATAGATGTGATTGTTGAAGTAATGGGTGGGGTTGATTTAGCGAAAGAAATTATTCTGCAATCATTAAAATTAGGCAAATCTGTTGTTACGGCAAACAAAGCAGTTATTGCAAGATATGGAGAAGAAATATATAAAACTGCATCTAAAGAAGGCGTGTATATATTGTCAGAAGCAGCTGTTTGCGGGGGGATTCCAATAATTGAACCCTTAAAAAGATCATTAAAAAGTAACAGTATAAAAAAAATGGTTGGCATAATAAATGGCACAACAAATTTTATTCTCTCAAAGATGGCAAATGAAAAAGCTGATTATAAGGAGACTTTAAAATTGGCCCAAAGCCTTGGTTACGCAGAATTTGATCCAACTGCAGATGTTGAGGGCCATGATGCTGCTGATAAGATTTCAATCCTTAGTGAACTCGCATTTGGAGGGAAAATCAAAAGAGAGGAGATACATTCTGATGGTATTAGTAAAATTAATCTCAAGGATATCGAATATGCCAATAAATTAGGATTTGAAATAAAACTTTTAGCGCTCTCAGAAAGGGGACAAACAAATAGTAATGATTCACTTGCTTTGAATATTTGGGTAGGACCTTCTTTGATTCCAAAATCTCATCCATTGGCAACAGTTAAGGGAGTTAACAATGCCTTGTTGATAGAGGCTGATCCTCTTGGAAAGATAATGTTGTATGGTCCAGGTGCAGGGAGTGGCCCCACTGCTGCATCTGTAGTATCAGATATATTAAATCTGCATGCTGCCTCAGTAAAAAATAATAATTCAGTCGACCCATTGTTATCTTTTGATTTCTGGAGAACCTGTCATATCATAGAATCTTCACAAATAAACAAAAAAAATTACCTTAGAATTATTTGTCTTGATAGTCCAGGCGTCATAGGAAAGATTGGAGATATTTTTGGAAAGAATAATGTATCAATCGAATCAATTGTTCAACTTGATGCAAGTGAGGACAAAGCAGAAATTGTCGTTATTACTCATGAGGTGAATAATGGAGATTTTGAGAAATCGAAAGATGAAATAAATTCGCTAAATGAAGTCAAAATTATTGCAAGTCAATTAAGTTGTATTTAAAAAAATAGTTTGCAAATTTCTTTATAGCTTGGTAAACCAAAGAAAGTAAGTGTTTGGCTTTAACACCTTAATGATTCATTCAAAACTATTAGACAGTGAAAATAATAATAATTTAATTTCTTCTGAAAACCTTTATAAAGGTGCTTGTGTAAAAATTAAAAATAGTAATAAGACTTTTCAAGTAATTGGTTTAAATATAAATAAAGAAATTTGTTGGGTGAGAGAGTGGCCTTTTGCCTGTAATTCTAAAAAAACATTTACTTTAGAAATAAATCAAATAACCTTACAAATTTTCTGCTCAAATAATTCTTTAGAAAAACTAAGTAATTATGAAATATGAAAAAAAAAGTTGTTTTATCAATATTTATTATTTTAATTTCTTTTTTACAGAATTCTTGCGGCTCAAAAAGAATATCTAAAAAAATCATAGTAGCAAGTTCTGGAAAAATTGAATCTTTAGATCCAGCTAGAGCAAATACTCTTAAAGCAATTCAATTAATCAGTTCTCTTGGAGACACATTATATGAATTAAATTCTGATGGAGAATTAATCCCTCAATTGGCCACGGGGATGCCAGTTATTTCAAAGGATAGACTTCAAATAACTATCAATTTAAGAAAGGATGTTTTTTTTCACGATGGAACTGCATTTAACTCAAATGCTATGAAGTTTACCTTTGATAGATTCAAAAGAATTGGAACGATGAACTATATTTTAGGAAATAAGATTAAATCAATAGAAACCCCAAGTGAATATTCAGTCAAAATAAATTTGAATAAACCATCAAGTTCTTTAAATGGTTTACTAACATCAGTAAATTTAACTCCAATATCACCTACATTTTACAAACAATATTCTGATAAGTTTCTAAATGAAAAATTCGTTGGCACTGGCAAGTATGTGCTGACTAGTTTTTCTAATGAAGTTCAATCAATTGATCCATATTTGAATTATTGGGGTGAAAAGCCCTTAAATTACGGCGTTAATTTTGTGGGATATTCAAATTCATCATCTCTTTTTGGGGCTTTAAAAAGTAAACAAATTGACGTGCTTTTATCAAATTCAATTGATGATAGTCAGAGAAAAAGTTTAAATAATTTAAGCAAAAATAAACAGTTTAATGAAGGTAATAGCCCTTTCACTGAATTAAGTTTTATTAGCCTTAAAACTAGTTCTTATCCCCTAAATAATCTTAATTTAAGACTTGCTTTGGCAAAAAGTCTTAATAGAAAATTGATTAGTGAAAAAGTAAGTTATGGATTAAGAAAGCCCTCTAGATCAATTGTTCCACCAATATTAAAAAAAGATAATCAAGAACTGTGGCCTAAATACGATTATTTAGAAGCAAGAAGGTTATTGCAAAAAGAAAATTATTGCAATGGAAATATTCTAAAAGTACCCCTTACTTATAGATCGAATGTACCAGCTGACAAGCTTATTGCTCTGACATGGCAAGAAGAAATTAAAAGTTCTTTGAAAGATTGTATAGACATTGAACTTAATGGGGTTGAATCTACAACAGTTTATAAGAATCTAAGTTTAGGAATTTATACAGCAGTTATTCTCGATTGGACTGGAGCTTATTCAGATCCAGAAGCATATCTCACCCCTCTTTTAAGTTGTAATGAAATAGTCGATGGCATATGTAAAAAAGGAGAATCAGTTTATAGCGGTAGTTTTTGGGGATCAAATAAAGTGGAAAGTCTATTTCTTGATAGTGAAAAAATAAGTGGAATTAAAAGATTAAAAAAACTTGTTGAAATTGAAAAAATAGCAGCAAATTCAATCCCTTATATTCCTATTTGGATATCCTCTCAAAAAGCATGGTCTCAAAATAAAATATCAAAACCTATTTTTAATGGTGCAGGAATAATTTCATTGAGTGATCTAGAGTTAATTGATGAGTAGAAATTTAAATAAATTACTAAATTATTCCTTATTAAAAATTTCATTAATACCGATAATGCTATGGATAATTTCTTCATTAGTATTTATTTTATTGAGAGTTGCCCCCGGTGATCCTGTCGATGCCATACTTGGATCTGGTGCAGATGAGGTTTCTAGGGAATTTCTAAGAAATAAATTGGGGCTAAATGAACCTTTAATAAGTCAATATTTTTCATATATTAAAAATATATTGCACTTAGATTTTGGCCAATCTCTTAGTACCCAGGAGCCAGTCCTCAATATTATTATTAAGTCATTGCCTGCAAGTCTTGAGCTTGGATTCTTTTCAATATTAAGTGCCACACTAATAGGCTTCCCATTGGGATTAATTGGCTTAAGAAATAAAGGTAAAAAGACTGATTATATTGCGAGAATATTAGGAATTGCTACATATGCGATTCCTCCTTTTTGGGGTGCAATGTTGGCGCAATTATTATTTTCTGTATTCTTTAATATTTCCCCAATTGGAGGTAGATTTCCAATATTTCAGCAACAACCACAAATTACAGGCTTTCTGGTTTTAGATAGTATTCTTTCAAATAATATTATTGCCTTGAAAGATAGTCTTTATCATCTCGCACTTCCTTCGATTACGCTTGGCTTTTTATTAAGTGGTATATTCAGCCGCTCATTAAGAGTAAATTTTGATAAGACATTAAAAAGTGATTATGTTAATGCTGCTATATGTAGAGGAATATCGAGGAAAAAAATATTTTTAAACCATGCATTGCCTAATGCTCTATTGCCAATTGTCACTATTTCTGGCTTGACTATGGCCTCTTTAGCAGGAGGTGCTCTTTTGTTCGAGGTGACTTTCTCATGGCCAGGTATAGCTTTAAGATTACATGAAGCTATTTCTCAAAGAGACTATACCTTGGTTCAAGGAATTGTAATTTTTACCTCTATGCTTATAGTCTCTCTAAATCTCTTCGTAGATATTTTAATCGCATATTTAGATCCACGAATAGAGTACTAATTTTCGGAAATTTCTTTTATAGTTTCAAGATCTAAAAGATGGAAGTCAAGTCCCAAATCTCTTTGGTTTTTAACTACATTAGGGATCTTTTGGTCTTTAATATTTTTTAAAAATTCAACTATAAATTTAGTAGATAAATCTTGTACTAATATTGGATCTGAACCAATAAAAGATTCACTTATTTTGAAGAGGTCATTATTTTTTTCATAGCTTTTATTAATTCTTATTGGAGAGAAATGACTTGCTCCTTCAATAATTAGAAATCTATTTGATGGATTATCTAAAGCATAAAAAACTTTAAATTGTTCATTCATTAACGGTGTAATAAGGTCATAAGTACCACCTACTAGAAGAGTTGGTGCTTTAATGCCTGTACTATTTTCTTTTGGCCATACTAGACTTCCAAATGAATTAAAACCTACTATGGCACTGGCCTTATTAGTGTTATTTTTCTTAGGGAATGGTATTTCACTCAACTGACATTGAAGTAATTTTGATAAATTTGTTACCGCAAAGTCTCTTAACGCCGAATCACATTTGCTCTCTAGTTGATCAGTAGGTTTATTCCCTTCATATAAAAGTGCTATTAAAGCACCAAGTGAATGCCCCATTAAAATATAAGAATTATTGGGTAAATCAAATTCTCCATTTTCATGAGCTTTCAATACAGCATCTAAATCTTTAATTCTATATAAGTAAAAGTCTGCACTTCCTGGTATTGTTTCTTTACCATCGAGTACTTCTAAGAATGATTCTAAATTACTCCCTCTATGATCTATGAATAATATTGGCCAGCCTCTTCTAGCCAATTCGTTACCTATCCATTTGAAATTATTAATTTCGCCTCCAAGTCCTGGCATAAATATTATTAATTCTTTATCAAAATTTGTTTTATTACTTTTCCATATTTCAATTTCAAAAGGTTTCACTCGGTGAGGAGCATAAATTTTTTTTTCAATTTTTATTAGATCTTTAGTTGATTTTTTTTCAGTATTTTTTAAGGTATTTTTTTTAGTTCTTTCAAGTTGATTTAATTTGGACAACAGTTCTTGTTGTATTGATAATTCATTTTTCCAAGATGAAATTATTAAAATTAGATTATCAATATCCAGTGAAATTTCTTCTGATGGTAATGCCTTTATGATGTCTAAAGTTGAAACTTCTTTTTTTTGATCTAATAAATTTTCTATAGTGTTATATATTTCTGTTCCATTATTGTCATTTGGAACTTTAATGCTTTTGCTTAATTCTGTAAGAATTTTACGCCCTATCCAACTTCTTAATATTTCTCTATTTAATCCCTCTTCTTTGAAAACTGGAAATTCTAAAAATTTTGATAATTCAAAAACTCTTATAAATCCATTTTTTTTTAACCAATCTATCAATTCTGTTGAATTATCTTTGTATTTTTCTAATTTAGATAATTGTTCTATAGTAAGAGGGATTTCCATCTCTTCAAACTTAATATTTATCTTTTCAGCAGCCTTTAAACCATTATTAAAAAATAAACCACAAAAACTAAAAAAAATTATAAAAATGTATTTCACTAGTGATTAGTCCAAATAGTTTACAAATTAGCAAAAATTGGTGGATTCAATTTCCTTATCATTTGAGGTTAATAACCAAGATAAGATTTTTCGCAGCATTTGGAGCAGGAGGTGTTATTTATTTAACATCACTTATTTTTAATAACCTAGGATTATCGGCGACAGATATTGGCCTGGGATTTACCCTTTCAGCAATAATTGGTACCGTAACAAGACTCTTTACAGGTAATTATCTTAATAAAACGGGAAAAATACAATTTCCGATAATTACTTCTTCAATACTAAGTATTGCCGCTAGCTTATGCCTCATTTTCTCAAGAGATACTTTTTTGTACATAATTGGACAATCACTTGTTGGGGCTGCTGCAGGAATATATTGGCCTGCTGCCGAGTTTGGAGTGCCCTATTTTTGTCATCCCATCGAAACACGTAAAGCTTATGCCCTTGTTAGAAGTTCGGAAGCTTTAGGAATATTTCTAGGGGTATTATTAGGGGGGTATATGACGAATTTTTTGTATTCTAAATCAATATTTATAAATGATATATTTTGCATGTTAGCTATCACGTATTTAATATCTAGAAATAGTTCTTCTATAAAAAGAAACTTAGAAAATTTTCAAAAAAAATTAGTAGATCCAATTAATCAGGGACAATTGAAATGGAATAAAAATTCAACAATAATAATTTTATCTATTTTATTGATAACTACCTCTTTAGCCTTGATACAAGTAACTTTGCCTCTGGATCTTGTTAAAGGTGGAGTATATCGTAATGCATTAAGCAAAGAAATTATTAGTCTTATAATTTCTATTCAGTTAATTTTATTGTTTTTTTTACAATGGCCTGTAGGTTCTTGGATATCTAAGAAAGAAAGATTATTTGGCTTGAAATTTAGTTTAATAAATTTCTCTTTCGCTTCATTTTTATTATTTATTTCTAGTTATTTAAATATCCCAGCGTTTTATTTAATTTCTTTGGCATTGATTTTAGTAAGTTTAGGAACTGCTTCATTTCTTCCAACATCAACAGATGTCGTTTTCCGAATAGCTCCTTCAAATAAAAAAGGTTTTGCACTTGCTCTATTATCACAATGTTTTGCTATGGGTTATTTTTTTGGACCATTTATTTCAGGACGCATATTAGATCTATTTGGTTATGCTTCAATAATCTGGCTTTCAATTTCTTGTTGTTGCTTTATTGCCTTTACAATTATATTTAAGAGATTATTTTAATTAATCTTTTCTAATTCAATAATTCTTCTCTCTCTTAGAAATAAGAAAAAAGGTGCAGAGAATGCGAAGGCTATAAGAAAAGTTCCAATGTATACAACCCACATATTCTTCATGTTTAGTTTTTTTGATTCATTTACTATCCATATAAAAATAGCGCTTGCACCTACTAATAAGTCTCTAGAAATTGACTGAGCTGCAGGGTTTGCATTCGCTAAAGAAATGAAATTATTTATATCAAAGCTGTTTCCATATTCCCTAGCAAATTCGAAATTTGCCATCATTGGCAGGACAGCTCCCAAAATTGATAGAAAAAGGTAAAGATAAGATAGTATCTGTTTGTTATCTTTTAAAATGTTTAATGAATTCACTTGTCAAAAATATTTCTTTTAATAATAGTATTTAAAAGCTTATGGTTGTTGAAAAGAATAATAAAGTTGAAGACTATAAATTTAAAAAAGGAAATTTAAATTTTGCCGTAGTTGGTCATATTGAGTGGATAAATTTTTTAAAGGTTGATCAATTACCAAAACCCGGAGTCATTTCTCATTCTGAAAAGTCCCTTGAGTATCCAGCTGGTGGTGGATCTATTATCGCGAAAATACTTTCTGATTTAACTTTGAATCAAATTCATTTCTTTACGTCATTAGGTAATGATGATTATGGAGATAAGTGTTTCAAGATTCTCTCAAATATGGGAATTAAGTTGCATGTAGCTTGGCGTGACAAACCAACTAGAAGAGGATTTAGTTTAATTGACTCTCAAGGTGAAAGAGCAATAACAGTTATTGGAGAAAGGTTAGCTCCAACTCATAAAGACAATTTAGAATGGAACATTTTAAAAAAAATGGACGGAATTTTTATTACTGCATCTGATTCTGAGATTTTTAAAATGGCTAGATCAGCTTCAATACTGTGTACAACACCAAGGGTAGGATTAAATACAATTAATAATTCAAATGTTCTTTTAGATGGATTAATAGGCAGTAATCTTGATCCCGGAGAAGTTTTTTCTTTTTCTGAATTATCGTTAAAACCTAAATATACTATTAAAACCGAGGGAGAGAAGGGAGGCATAATATTCCCTGGAGGAAGATATAAGGCTCTTAAAAACAAAAAATTAAAGGTTGATTCTTATGGATGTGGTGATTCCTTTGCTGCGGGTATTCTTTATGGAATGGCATCTAAATGGGATATAGATAAAAGTTTAAATCTTGCTAAAGTAATGGGAAGAGACGCTAGTGAATTTTTCGGACCATATGCAAATAATGATGAAAAATAATTGAATTAACACTTACATGAGCAATCTAGATAATAAAAATAAAAATATTCTTGTAGAAAATGTTATTGTTTTCTTTTTATTTACTGTTTTTTTGGTTTTTAAATCTTTGCAAACTTTATCTAGAATTTTTACTTATGGAATCTTAAGAAAAGAAATATTAACTACTAAAAGTGACTTAGGCGTAGATATTAAAATAAAAATCAAATAGTTAATGAACATATTTTTATTTTTTCTAATTTTAGGAATTATTTTTTTTGTCTACAAAAAAATTAAATCTAAAAAACCAAAGAATT
Organism: Prochlorococcus sp. AG-347-J06; assembly: GCA_003281525.1. Classification (GTDB taxonomy): domain Bacteria; phylum Cyanobacteriota; class Cyanobacteriia; order PCC-6307; family Cyanobiaceae; genus Prochlorococcus_A. The sequence goes on from QCBT01000022.1 coordinate 11,216, forward strand.
TAAAATTAAACAAATTTAAAAATAAACTTCAAAGCACGCAAACAAATATTGAAAGAATTTTTTTAAGAGAGGAAGAAAAAACCTTTTCAAACCCTAATATAAATATCTATATTGGAAGTTATGATAACGAAGAAAATATTAATAGGAAATCTAATATTCACAGAGCAAGGCTTTCAAAATTTAAGAAATCCAAATTAAATGGTGAAATGATATTTCAAGATCATGAACAAAGGATTTATAAATTTAATAATGGTAAGAAAGTTTATTTATAAAAAGTTTAACTATAGCTTTTGTTCTAACTACACTCAAGACTTTCTCTTGTTGAAACGCCCGTTGTTGGATTGATCCCATCAGCAATTTCACAAAGATTTCTCTGATCTTCGCTGTCAAGAATAGCGTAAGAAAAATCTGCTCCTTCTATTTGAGCTCCTGCAAAACTGCTACCTGATGCAATCATATTGATTAAAACAGCATTTCTAAGATCTGTTTTTTGGAAATTAACTCGATCAGAAAGAGTATCAGTCAGGTCGATTCCATTTAAATTAGAACCTTTTAAATCAGAAAGGGTTAAGGTTGTCCCATGTAAATCAACGTCACTAAAATCAGCATCTCTTGCAACTGCTCCAGCTATAGAAGACAAATGAAGATCCTCTCCATGGAAATCAAATCCTGTAATATTAGATCTTACATAACTTGGAACTTCATCTCCTTCGCCTTTAACAGCTACATTTGCTCCAGCAAAAACTGGAGAGGATAAAACTAGGAAAGAAAAAGTTATGCATAAAAAATATCTTAAGAACTTAAAAGATTTCATACTAAATAATTCGAATATTATTATTTTATAACAATTAGATAATTTTTAAAATTGATATATAAATTTGGAATACCTTTTTAAGATTATTTAACACTATAAATTTTAAATCTAGGTTCTAGATTAGTTATACAATCTAGAAGTTTTTTATTATCTTTGCTATTCGTTACCTTGAATTCAGATTCAACTGTACCGCCTTCATCTCTAATGGCTTGGTTTAAAACAATGGAACCGTTTTCGTCAGATACGGATCTATGAAAAGTTCCTCTAGGTATCCTTAAAATATATCCGCAAGATTCTAATCTAACTTTATAAAAAGGATAATCCCAACCAAAATTTACAAGGAAAAATGTTCTACCTCCAGAGATAGCTAATAGATTATCTTCTTGATTGTGATGTATGTAAAATTGCCAATTATTAAATTCTTCATCATTTGGAGGACTAATCGCAGGACCACTGTGAATAACTAGATCTCTATAATTTGATTCATTAACACTAATATCAAAAAATCTGACATCTTTTGTATCGCGAAATTTTTCATAACTTATCAATTCAAACATTTTTGATTTATTTGATTTGATAACTGGAATTTCTAAACTTGAGTTCAATTTTCTTTAAAGATTACACAAATGAAAACAGATATATATATCTAAGAACGTATCAATTAACACTAAAAAAGAAACATATTATTATTTATGTTTTTTGTTATTTAAAACATTGAAAATTTAGTGTTTATTTAATTTCAAGAGGTTTGATTTCCCAGGATAAAGTATTTTCTAAATTATTTTTCCCTATAAAGTTCCCTGTAATTACAGAAGTTAAATTAGATTTTGAAGAAGATACCAATGTTAAATATCTATCATCTATTAATCCTTTTCCGCTGGGATCAAAACCTCTCCAACCAGCACCTGGAATATATAGTTCGGCCCAAGCGTGTAAATCCAACTCAGATGGTAACGGATCTTCAAAATGATAACCACTTACAAACCTACTTGGGATACCTATAGACCTGCAAGCTTCAACCATCAGCATTGCTAAATCTCTGCATGAACCTATACGTTCTCTAAGTGTTCTGCTAGCCGGCCATGCTGGACCTGTATGTCTTTTGGTATATTTAACCCGATCTTGAATAATCTCTATTAACTGGTAGGTAAATGATAATGCGTTATTAATGCTTCCTGCTAAGGCTTCTTGGGCAAGTTCTACAGCAGAGGGGTCGTGTTGCCCATTAGGCATCCATCCCTCTAATGCTCCCTGCAAATCTCTGTTAATAATACTTCTACAAAAAGGTAATGTTAAATCTCTATTTTTAACTCCATCAATAATGTTAGGGTGTTTAATAGTTTCAACTTCACTGATTGATTCAATAATTAAATTATCTGTTAATCCATTGAATCTAATTCTATTAATCTCTTCTCCGCTGGCAGCAAGTAATGGATAAATAATTTCTGGTTCTGGGGTTATTTTTAATTCAAAATTCTTTAGCTTTTGGAATCCATTTGACCTTGGCTTTATACATAATCTATGCTCTCCTAATTGGACAGGGTCTTCGTATTTATATTCAAGTTTGTGAATGTATTTAATTCTCATTAATAAACTTATTAATTAATAAAATATTTTTCTTGAATGAGATCATTTAATTTATTTAAATCCATTTGCAATGAATCGATTGCCTCATGTAAACCATCATTGATTATATCTTCAATTCTGATATAACTCCACTTTGCTTTAAGCAAACCTCTCATGCATTCTAATTCTGATGGATTTTCAGTACTTGGAGAGGTATCTATTGTTTTAAGAGTATTGCTTATCCCATCAAGACAGTATCTTACTGATCTAGGGAAAATTGGATCAAGTAAAAGAAATCTCGCAACTGAATTAGGCTTTATAGAATTTTGCACTGCTTTCCTAAACATTTGATAAGCTCCAGCTGAACGTAAAAGTGCAATCCATTGCAGCTCATCAAGAACTCCTCCAAGTTCATCTAAGCTGGGTAGGAGTAAATAATATTTAACATCTAAAATTCTTGATGTTTTGTCAGCTCTTTCGATTAATCTACCAAGAATGCTGAATCTCCAAGCAAGATCTTTGCTTAGAGTCGCATCTGTAATTCCATAAAAAAGCTGACATTCCCTCCTTATTTCACTTAATTGTTCTTGTCTTGGTTTATTCCATATTGCCTCTCCTTCTTGCATATTCCAATATAAAATATTAATCTGTTCCCACATTTCTGTGGTCATGACATCTCTGATTTGTCTTGCATTTTCTCTTGCCATTTGAATGCAAGAAATTATGCTATTTGGATTTAAACGATCTCTTATTAAAAAATTAATAACGTCATCAGGTTTTTTCTCTGGGAATCTTTTATCAAAAGATTCTCTGTCACTAGAAGCGTCAATTAACGGTAGCCAGGGTTCTGCACTTCCTGGCGGACAATCTAATGACATTGCTTCGCTTACTTCCACGAAACGAGATATGTTTTCAGCACGTTCTAAATAACGATTGATCCAATAAAGAGATTCTGCTACACGACTTAAAAGCATATTATTTACCTACAACCCATGTATCTTTGCATCCTCCACCCTGAGAAGAATTAACGACTAATGATCCTTTTTTTAATGCTACTCTCGTTAGCCCGCCTGGGCTAACCCATGAATCTTTTCCTCTTAAAATATATGGTCTTAAATCAACATGACATGGATATAGTTCTCCATCACATAACGATGGCACAGTAGATAATTCTAATGTTGGTTGTGCTATGAAATTTCTAGGATTATTTTTAATTTTATTAGCGAATTCTTCTATCTCACTCGTTGTTGAGTGAGGGCCAATTAACATTCCATAACCCCCAGCTTCTGCGACAGACTTAACAACAAGTTTTGATAAATTTTCTAGAACATATTCACGATCCTTTTGATAATGACAAATATACGTTTCTACATTCTTAATAATAATATCTTCATCAAGATAATATTTAATCATTTTGGGAACAAAAGAATAAATCATTTTGTCATCTGCTATTCCAGTACCAGGTGCATTTGCTAAAGCAACATGACCTGCCTTAAAAACATCAAGTAATCCGCTAACACCAAGGCATGAATCTTTTCTGAAATTAAGAGGATCTAAGAAATCATCATCAATTCGCCTGTAAATGACATCTACTCTTTTTAATCCAGAGGTAGTTTTTAAATATACATAATCATCATTACAAACTAAGTCATGACCTTGAACTAGTTGGATGCCCATTTCTTGGGCTAGATAACTATGTTCAAAATAAGCACTATTAAAAATTCCTGGAGTTAGTAGAACTATCTTGGGAGTGTCAGTCCAAACAGCAAGTTCTTGAAGCGTTTTTAAAAGATATGATGGATATTCATCAATTGGTTTTACTATTCTTCCTGAGAAAAGATTAGGAAAAATATTTTTCATAACTAATCTATTTTCTAAAAAATAAGCAACCCCAGAAGGGCACCTTAAATTATCTTCTAAAACATGCCAATCTCCTTTTCTATCCCTAATTAAATCAAGTCCTGAAATTTGACACCATTTATTTAGTGGAGGTTTGAAAGCTATCATCTGAGGTCTCCAACCTTCTGAACTCTCTATTAATTCTCTTGGAATTATTCCATCATTTATTATTTTTTGAGAATTATAAATATCATCTAGGAATAAATCTATTGCCTCAAGCCTTTGTTTTAGGCCTTTTTCTAACGTTACCCAATCATCTTTACTAATTATTCTGGGAAGTGGATCAAAAGGTAATATTCTCTCAGTACCTTTTAAACCAGTGTCGTTTAATCTAAAAGTTGCACCATGTCTTAGTAATAATTTTTTTGCGGCAGAGTGATTCCTGTTTAATTCTTCAAGTCCCATATTATCTAAAGATGAAAGAAGTGGAATCAATATTTCTCTAGCAGAGTTAACATTGTCCTTAAAGTATTCATCAAAACTATTTTTAGGCTGATAACTTGAAAACATATATTTCATCGTTTAGTAACTTTTACTTTAGCTTTATATCTTTATTCGTATTTATGGCTACCAAAAATAATATCTCTTGACTAGATCTATATCATTATTTTGATCATTGCAGTATATTTCTTAAAAATCTAAAAAGCAT
>QCBT01000023.1 GCA_003281525.1 Prochlorococcus sp. AG-347-J06
CTTTAGATAATCAATTTGTTCTCCTAAAAGATTTATGGCTTGAGAAAGTTCAAAATAATGTTTTGAATCGGTTTCAATTTTTTTTTCAAGTTCAGAAATTCTAGATAAAGAGGCTTGATTTAATAAATTAGAAATCTCCCCATCAAATTCTTTGTTATCCATATACTTTAGCTCTAAAAAGTACTAGTATAAGCTAATATAAACTAAAAAATTAATTAATTCAATTGGTTTAGTTTTGGATCAAGATTGTTGGATTAAATTGAATAAGTTATTAAATAGTGAAAAGGCTAATAACCTAGAAATATCTAAATTAAAAAGAATTTTTAAAGATACTGAAAGAATTAATAAAGAAGTCCCTTTCTGTTTTATTCAGAACTATGAATCTACTTTTAAAAGATTATGTGACATGCCTTTATGGATTTCATACGGAGGACGAAGAACTGGTTCTACTTTTATATATAATTTACTCAGGATAATAATGAGTTCCTTAACAACAAGATTCATCTGTGGCTGGGAAGGCGATTACGCAAGTCCAATAAAATTCTATGAAACCTTTGCAAATAATAATTTTCTTTTAAGTGGTATTTTGAAAATACATAGGTATGAAGAAGATATGCCGATTTTACTTGATAATGATAAAGCTTTAGCAATTATATCTATCAGAGATTATTCCAATAAAATAAAATCTTGGTGGCGGATGATAAATAATTCGAAATCTCCTTTTTATAAGAAAAATCTCAATGAATCACATATAATAAAATTTATAGATCAAGAAATTGAAGAGGAAATTAAAAAAAGAAAATTAAAAAATTCTTTATTTATAAGGGAAGATTTTATAAAAAATAATACCGATAAAGCAATTTCTTTTGTTACTGATTTTCTACAGGTTGAAATTCATGATTACTCTAAGAGATTAATTGCAGATAAGTTAAGAAAGAAAAATGTGATTGGAGATAGATTTCAAATAAAGACAAATAGTACTGGCCATGATAGTAATACTTTTTTTCATCATGGGCATATTAATCCCGATTATGTTTATGGTAAAGAATACGATTTTATAGATAAATTACTTAACGATAAATATAGGGATTTTATGGATATTGACGGTTATTTAAAATGATTTTATAAATTCATTTTTTATTATTTTATTTATTAAATAATTTTTTTACTTCTTCAATATTTTCTGATTTTCTTAATTTATGAAAATAATTTTTATTGAAATATTCTTCAGGCTTGATGTCTTCAATATTAAATTTATTAAAGTAAAATCTGAGGATATTTATGAATTTTTTTCTTTGTGATTTGGCTAAATTAATATGATTAGATCTAATTTTATATGGATCTCTCGGATTCTTTAAAAATAAATTAACTGCATCATTTACTTTATCTTCTGAAGCATCAACGACTATTGAATTGTATTCATCATACCAAATATCTCTCCCTCCTGAAGATTTTGTTGAAACAACAGGAACTCCACATAAAAGATACTCACTTGAAGAGAAACAAGCGCCTTCCTTTTCTGAAAGTATTAATCCGCAATATGATTGATTGATCTTTCTACAAACCTCTTCTGGTTTTAGTAATTTATTATTTAAATAAGTATGTTCAGGAATTGGTGAAATATCCTTACCATGATTATTTCCCGCTATTAAGGCAAGATTTTTTACTTTTGATGCCAACATATGCCTCTTAAAAGCTGAACGTCTTGCAGTATATACTGCATTAAATTTTTTATCTATATTTAAAATCTGCATTGGTCCATCCCAATCAAGCCAGCAATTATGATTAATCAAGTCACATTGAAATCCATATTTTTTAAAATTATTCATTTCCTGATATGAGTTGCACATAATATAAAATTGATTTTTTTGTATATTTAGTTCATGTAATAGATCATTAGAGTTTTTTACCAATTTTTCATCATGATCCCAACCTAAATAAACCATGAAAATATCATTTTCTTTAATATTTTGATTACAAACTGAAAGCCAGTCCCAATTATGTATTATATTTTCTATTATGAATATTCTTAGATTTGGATGATCAAAATATAACCTAAATGGAAAGTTTTTATTAGGCCATGTATAAAATACTTTAAACCTTTTTTTTAATAAATCAAAATATAAAACATTCTTAGAAAATTCATAGAATTCTTTACATAAATTTGATAATTTTTTAATTTTGTCAATATTAATTTCCTCAAGATTTTTTTCTAAATTTTGTAGATCACTTGAGATGATATTTAAAAAAAAATCCTCTACGTTTTCATTTTTACTGAGTTTAAATTGTTTAAATTGATCCAAAAATGGAATTGGGGTCTTATTATTTATAATTATTGGTATTATTCCTAAGGCTAGAGATTCCCAAAATCTTAATGTATTATATCCAGCGCCGGTAGGGCATAAAGAAAAAATTGAATGACATAAAATTTGATTGTATTCCTTAACCGAGTTTTTTTGATTATTGATATAATTAATATCAGGATTTGTATTATTTTTTTGAAATACATAAACATCATTATTAAAATGCCACTTATTTTTTATTTTGATAAAAATCTTTTTGGAAGATATATCTAATAATTTTAATCGTGTTTTGTCTATATAATGATCCATATAAGCTCCAACAAAAGAGGCTAGATAAGAACGCTTTTCTATAGGAATTTCTGATAAACCAATTTTTCTTTCAGAGATTTCTACATTTGGTGCAATTAAAGACCAAGGATATAAGTTGATTTTATTTATATATTCCCCTTTATTAATAAAATGTGATGAATACAAATCTGTTATATGAAACTTCTGAAATAATTCTTTTAAACGCAAGTAATGAATATGTTGACAAACAGTATGGATTTTTATTTCAAATCCATTCCTTTCTAGAAATACTTTGAGACCATCTATAAATGCAAAAATTATCTTTAAATTTTTATTTTCTATTGTTATATTTTTATCGATTATGGTTGCCCAAGGGATAGGTAAATATAAATTAATTAATTTTCCCTCTTTTGTTATCAAATTATTTGTATTTCTATGCCTTGTATAAGCTTCTCTTTCAGTCTCAGCAGGATATTGCCAAAAAAGATCATCATTATCCTTATGAGATTCATATAAAGATACAATTTTTATGATATTTAAGTAAATATCATAAATATTTTTTTCTAAAATTTCTCTTAGGGAATTGCCTTCATAACTATTAAAAGGGAACATATTATCAGTTAACTTAATCTTATTATTTTCAAGTTGTTCGATATTGAACCTTTGCAAATCAAAATTAGAGTTTTCATTATATTGCATTTTAGACTTTGGAGAATCTTCCATATCCTTTATTAAAAAATCATTGATCTTTAATGATTTAAGATTTTTATTAGACAAGGTAAAAATATCTACTTCAATTTCACTTGAAATTGCTTTTTCTGGACTTGGATGAACAAAAGCACAACCTCCCAGAATATTTTTATCTTTTTTTTCATAAGTTCTATTTAAATCTTTTTGATGATGAATAGTTTTAACTCTTTTACAAGGATTTATAATTTTCCAATTTCTAAGCCAGAATTCATAGGCTAATTTATTATCACATCTAGGAAACCCAAAAGGTATTTTTAAATTATCCATATGATTTTTATCAATTTTATCTAGATCTTCAGACTTGATTACCCAAACATCTTGAGTCCAATGGGGATTTGATCTTAATTTAACTTCTAAATTAGTAGTCTTTTCATATCTACTAATCATCATAATTTCTTTCTCATGACTGAACTCAGAAGATATTTTTTTATAGAAATCCTCATGAAGTTCAATATCACAGTTCATACATAATAAGAATTTATGATCATTTTTATACTTTTTGCATTCAATAATCCAGTCTTGGTATGTGGGCCGGTAGTTGAAATATGAAGTAGATATTTTAGGATGCGGGATCTTTTCATTTTTAAAGGTATTATCATCTATCATTAAAATAATTTTTTTTATGAAATTATTTTTTATATTTAGATCTAAGACTTTTCTGATTTCTTTCTCTCTTTCTTTATTTAAGGGAGTGTAAAAAGGGATAATGCACAGCATTTCGACAATCCATCTTAATAGTAAGTTAAATCATAAAATTGAATAAAAGTACTGAAAATTTATAAATATTAAGAATTTATTAAAATAAGCTTTTAAAAAATATAGCATAAGTTAACTAGAGTTTAAAAATCAATTAAATTCTTAAATAAAATTTATATATATTTTTAAATTTAATAAAGTGATTTTTCTTTTATTTTAAATTTGTATTTCTAATTTTATGAGAAACTATTCTACAAATCCTAATAGATAATTGATGTAAAAGATTTAATTCAAAGTTATAAGCTTATAGCTATTAAAAGAATTGCTGAAGAGATTGTATTATTATTTGAAGTGTAAAAAATGATGATTTCTTAAATATTTATATGTTTGTTGATTTGAGATATTATATTTGTGAAATAAAATTTGGACTGATTCAGAATAATTAGTTTCTTGAGTAGTAAAATTAACATACTTAGTTAAAAATTAAAACTTTTTGAGAAACTTTATCGTTGTTTTGAAAATTGTTCTGTAAATTTGAAGATAGTATATTTAAATTTTATTTTATGCTTAAATTTTTATATGATATTTTTTTAAGTTATTAGTAGTGATCAAAAAGCTTTAGAGAATGAAATTATGGAAATCTTTCTAAACGATTATAAAAATATAAAAGTGGCTCTAATTAAACAAGAAGTATATAATGACCTTTATATTGCTAAACCTTATGATTCCGAATTCTATAAAAAAAGTCTTAAGCGGAGCGGACCGCTTGGTTTCGTGGAAATTTTTAACTGTGATTTTTTCATAGTTGAAACCGCAGAAGATCCAGAGTGTAAAATATGGGAGGAAAAGATTAAGGCTGGAATTGGAAATTATAGAAACTCCATAAAAACACAATATTCAAATAAATTCGACAACTTAACTCAGAGTGAATGCAAGGTAAAAATTGATCAGATTCCCTATGAGGAATACGACATAATTATATCTTTTGACATTTCAATACCAACTAGAATTGTAAAAACTTTTCCTAAACAACTTTGGTGTTATTATATTTCGGAACCTCCTCTGAGCGACTGGAAAGAATCTTTTTCCCAACCTTTATATGGATATGATATCTTTTTTACACAATTATTTAGCTTAAATAAAGGCAAGGAAGAAACCAAATCACACGTAATAGATATGCCTTATCATGCAGTAAGTTCTTCAACTTATCAAAAACTTTTTGGTTTTAATCAAATTGAAGAACTGGAAATTAAAAATAAAAAACCAACAGCAATATTACCAAGATATTGTAAGCAATTTTTATCAGATATCCAGTTTGAAAAATTATCAGAATTTGTAGAGATTAAAATAACAGTAGGTACTGTTGAAGCTTATCTTAGATCTCTTTTTCATGCAGATTATTATTTAAGATTAGGAAATACAAATAAATTTGGTAATGAAACTATTGAAGCAGTAGCGTCTGGATGTTTATTTATATCAAGTACAAAAGGTTGGCGTAATAGAATTTTTAATGTAAAGAGTACCACTTTAGATAGCCTAGATATACAAGAACAATTTGATGCTTTAATAAATTTGATAAAACATCACGAGGAAAATCCCAAACTTAAAAATGCTGCTAAAAATAATCAAAAAGTTATTCTTAACAGAATATGTTTTTCAGATCCAATGTTAAGGTTAATAGAAAAATTAGAAGAGAAAAAGATAAAAGAATACTATTTTATTTAAATTAAATACTTCAAAAATTTCTGCATTCTGAAATTTTCCTAAATTAATATCACTTTTTAAACTATTGTTTTATAAAAAAATATTGTTCTATTAGCATAATTTTTAATTTTCTTTAAGATTTATAAATTTAAAATTTAATGTGAATTTTCTATTTTTTTTAAAGTTTTAAGTTATTAAAGAATCTTTAATAAAAATTTATTTACTTAAAATTAATTTATAAATAAATTCATCTACTAATTTTAGTATTATGAAGCAAGTACAATAATCTGCCCCTGAAGAAAAAAGAGTTTCCTCAATTTTAGTGGGATTATAGTATTTTAAATCATAATTTTCTAAGAAATAAATTAGGTTTTTTTTATTAAACAAAAACAAATAATTTCTTGATTTTATATCAATAGAATCAATAAATTTGATAACAATATCTAGATTTAATTTATCTTTTAAAACACAGTTAGCATTTCTAATTTTTTTACCAATTAATACTAATAAAATATATATTGCAGAATGAATTTTATCGTAATTTAATTTTAGATTTTGGTTTGATATTGTCTTTTCAAATTGTTTGAAATATTGAATTTGTTTACTAGGATCTAAATTTAATTGAGAGAATATTTTTTTAAGGTATAACTTCATTGGGCAACTATCTTCTTTCATTTTCATTATTAAAAGATTTTTTCCTATATTTTCCCAATTTTTTATTTCTGCACTTGTTCCATTTAATTTATTCCTAAATCTTTCTGGAGCATTGAAAATTTCTTTTCTAAAATCTTTGTTAGTATTAGATGCTCTAATCTGAGCTTTTTGCATAGACAAAGCCCTTTCTCTTTCGCTTCTTGTCGTAATCAAAATTGATATATCCTGAAAAATACCTTCAAGTTTTTCCAAAAGTTCTAATAAAAATACTTTTTTGAGGCTTAAGAGCTCATTAAAAACCTCGCTACTCAAGATACATAAGTTTATGTCATTTTGGTTTAATTCATCGCTTAATTTTTTGAGATAATAATTTGGATCTAAGTTTCTTATTTCTGGGAGAGCATAATGATCTGGGAAATAACAACCTGGTAAAAGACTATGTTGTATTCCGTATAATGAGGAAGAAGGATAAATTATACCAAATCTTGAGAGGGAATTTTTATTTGTACTTAGTAAAGTTTGTAATGATGTGGTCCCTGTATGATGCAAACCAATATGTATTAAACATCTCATCTTTAAATTATTTTTAAATAGTATTATAAACCTTCAGCTTTGATATATTTTTTTTCAAAATAATAATATTAATTTTTAAATATGTAAAAATAAAAGTATAGGGACTTTTCTATAGTTTAAAAACCATGATTACAGTAATTATGCCAAATTTGAATCATGGAAATTTCATAAAGTATGCTATACAAAGCTGTTTAAATAATAATAATCTTAATGAAATTATAATTGCGGATGGTGGATCTACAGATAATTCTATTTCAGAAATTTCGAAGTTTATGCGAGTAGATTCAAGAATTACTTATATTGAATCGAAAGATAGTGGTCCTGCAGAGGCCTTAAATAAAGCATTAAATATATCAAGTAGCGAAATTATTGGATGGTTAAATTCTGATGATCTATATAATAATGATGTTTTTGAGAGAGTAATTTTTGAATTTGATAGAGATGAAAATTTAAAATTTGTTTATGGAAATGGGGCTAATGTGAGTGAAAATGGATCTTTTAAGAATTTTTATCCAACCTTCAAACCCACTTATGGTATTAATCAATTTTTAGATGGTTGTTTTATTTCTCAACCCACTGTTTTTTGCAAGAGGAATTTACTTATAGATATTGGCGGTTTTAGTAATGAATATAAAACCTGTTTTGATCTAGAATTATGGTTAAGAATTTTTTCAAAATTAAAAATTTCTGAAATTGGTTTCATAGATAAATTATTGGCCTTTACAAGATTACATGAGAATACAATAACGAATAATTCACAATTTTTAGTTAATGTGGAATCTGCTATTTTACTAAAAAAATTTATTGGAAAAGTACCAGAACACTGGTGTGCAACTGCTGCGAAAAATGCAATTTTAAAGTACAGTTCAAAAGCTTTAAATAGCCTGTCAGAATTATCAAATGAGAGAAATATACCGATTGAAATTTTAAATAGAATAGAATATTTTATTAAACAATATAATTTAGAAATATATAAAGAATTAAATGGGCAAGAAATAATTAGGAATTCTTTACCATCTTCATTAAGAGTTCTTTTATCTTCAAGGTATGATCTTATTTCTGAAGGATTTCACAAGCTTAAAAATGAAAGATTTCTTTGTCAATGGATTATATTGCATGGATTTAAAGAATATCCTTACCTAAAATTAGGTAATAATAGTTCTAATTTGTTATTAAATTGGTTATCAGAAATACCTGAAGGTGGATCTTTACCTAGAGTTATGCAGGCGATTTGGGATACCAAAAAAAAACATAGGAGAATTTGGCCAACTTCAAAGGATAGTAAATCTTACCAAAAGTGGTTAAAGTATAATTGGAAAAAAATAGAAGAAATTGATTTACCTTTTGAATCTTTTTTCGGAAATAGCTATATAAAAGCTTATTTATCAAAATTGAAAAAGAATATTTATCAAAATTCTTTTTTAAAAAAACAAAATACTTTTTTAAATGGAGTTAATGTAGTTGGTTATGCATCTTCTTCACTTGGGATTGGTGAGGATTGTAGAGCTACGTTTAATGCTCTTAAATCAGTTGATATAAATACAAATTTAATAGATTTTTCGCCAAATAATCTAAAAAATAGAAAGAATAATAGTTTGTCAGATTCAATATCTAGTAATGCATCATTCAAAGTTTCAATAATTTGTCTTACTCCAGAAGAATTTATGAGATATTTTTTAAATGATTATAGTAATGCACTAAGAGATTCTTATAAAATTGGTTACTGGCCTTGGGAGCTTCCCAGATGGCCCAAAAATTGGGAATTAGCCAATGAACTAGTAAATGAAATTTGGGTATCTTCTAAATTTATTTATGATTCAATTATAAAAACTACAAAAAAACCAGTAAAAATAATGCCTTCTTGCGTAGATGAGTTAAAAGGTTTAAAACCTTTAGCTAAAGAAGAAAGAAATGATATTCGTCTCAAATATAATTTAAATATTGAAAATATAATATTTGTTTTTTGCTTCGACTTAAATTCTTACTTACAGAGAAAAAACCCATGGGGATCTATAGATGCATTTCTGAAGGCCTTCCCACCTTTCCCTAAGAATCAGATAAATTATAATGTTAACCTAATAATTAAAACTTTTCCTCCAGAAAGTGAAAATAAAGATTGGAATAGATTAAAACAAATATCTTCCTTAGATGAAAGAATAATTATCTTAGAAAATAATTTAGCAAGAGATGACTTATTGAAGTTTTATGGATGTTGTGATGTTTTTTTATCACTTCATAGATCTGAAGGATTTGGAAGATCACTGGCGGAATCTTTCCAACTAGGATTAGATGTTATTTCTATTAACTGGAGTGGAAATAAAGATTTTTGTTCTGGTCCTTTATTTCATGAGGTTCCTCATAAAATTGTACCAGTTCCTCCTGGCGCTTATCCTCATTGGCCAAAACAAAATTGGGCTGAACCAAATATTGAAGATGCATCTTTTATTTTACAAAAAGTCGCTAATGAAAGGAAAGTAAAAAGAACTAAAATATATGATTATGCAAAACAATATCAGAGTTTATTTTCAAAGTATAAATGTGGCAAAAATTATAAAAGAAGATTAAAAGAATTAAATCTACTCAACGAGGCTTGATATCAGATTTTCTTAAAGACAATGACCAATCCTCTTCTTGAAGAGTTAAATACTGACTATAGTTTGGATCATTCCTTAAAGATTTTCCCCATTTCTTTTTCATATAATTATACTCTTTTTTCCATTCTTTAAGCTGTTTGCCAAATGGCTTCCCTCTGCTTTTTGATTCATGATGAATTGCAATGACATCAGGGAGGAAAATGTTTCTTAATCCAATTTGATTAGCCCTTAGGCATAAATCGACATCGTTATAGTTAACTTTTAAATTAATTTCATCAAGTCCATTTAGCCTCTCCCAGTTTTTATTTGTTAATGCAAGACAAGCAGCTGTATTTGCTGAGATCTCTTGAGAAAAATTTAATCTATTTTCATATCCTTTAGCATCATGATTAAAGTATTTATGTGAATGACCTGCTACGCCTCCTATCCCAAGGGTAACCCCAGCATGTTGAATGGTCCAATCATCATAAATCAGTTTTATGCCAACACATCCAACCCCTTTTCTTAAAGCTACTGAAGACAATCTTTCCCCCCACCCTGGATATAAAAATTCTGTATCATTATTCAGTAATAAAATTATATTTCCTTTAGCCTTTAAGTAAGCTTTATTATTTAGGGATGAATAATTAAATAAACCTGGTTCTCTAATAATCTTTATGAAACTATATTTTTTAAGTGAATTAAAATATTTTATTGTCTTATACTCCACACTATCGTTGTCAATTATAATAATTTCAAATTTAATTTTTGGATCATATTTTATTATTGAGTTAATGCAATTTTCTAAAATTTCACTTTTATCTTTTGTGGGAATTAATATACTCATTAAATTAGAGTCATTTATTTCCCATAAAAGTTTATGACCTAAATTATCAGGTAAAGATATAACTTCTTTACATAAACCATATTTTCCTTTATTAGCCTTTAGATGAGAATATAAGCTTTTTGCAGTTTCTTCTGAAGGTAAAATTAAATTTTCCTTTGCGTTGATTTTTTTATGAAGTAGTATTAAAGGCAGGTGTAAAATTTTATTCCCAGATTGAAGATCGTTTAATGCCGAAGTTATTTCTAGAATAATAGAATATAGGTTAATAGCATTTCCATTTTTGATTAGATTTTTCAAGCCTTTATTCCATTCATAGCCCCTAATTATCCAGAGATTGCTATAGTCTGGATTACTCCAAAATAGCTCTCTATTCCAGGCAGGTTTAAAATTGGGATTAGATCTACTTCCATCATTACTTATGCAGTCTTCATCTGAATAAATTATCGAACAAAGAGGATTTTGATCTATAGTATTTTTAATAATCTGCAATGTATATACGGAAAATACAAATCCTGAAGTGAAAGGTATAACCCAAGAATCATTATCAACAAATATTGTTTTACTTGAATTTATCATCAATATTTTTTTATAATCTAAAGAGGTGAAATTTATTTGAGATTTAACTATAGAGTCAAATATTTTTTGTTCAATATTTTCAATCCAATAATTATAATTGACTAATGGTTTGTATCTTTTCTGGGAATATAACAAGTTATTGTATATTTTCCAATTTTTTGAAATTATATTCTTCTTAAAGACATTATCTTGACTTATTTTTTTTATTCTTAAATATATTCTTCTCCAAGCATCAAATCTAAATAGTGGGATTAAATATAGATTAAGTATCTCAATTTTATTAAATATTCTTTCAAGTTCAAGATTTATAAAATTACTCCTCCCAACCCTAACAACCCTCCACCTTTTTCTTGATGGATACATTGGTCTCGATTGTGAAAAACCTTTCCGCCCCACCCTTATAGTTCCAAAACATCTATTATTATCACCTCTATGATTGATGCAAAACAAATACCATCCTTTTTTGAATTTTATTTTTGTTTTAAGAAAAATACTTTTTGTATTTTTTACATCAGGAATTATGATTATTGATTTCTTAGTGAATTTAATTTTATGATTTTCATTTTCATGAATTATTAAACGCCAGTCTTTAGAAAATCCAATGCTTATAATATTTTTTAGTTTTTTAAAAAACATAAATATTCAAATTTTAATTTCTTTCACTATCTGATAATCCTAAAAAGAATTTGAAAATTGAAAAAGCTACAAAAATAATTGAAATAGTAGAAAGGAATCCTTTATGGCGCCAATATTGCCATTGATCTTCGGGAATAGTTGGATTAGAAATTATCGCAATAAATCTTGCTCTTTTAAGGCTTTCTAGCCTTGTATTTTCTGCTGCTGCAAGTGAGGCTTTATATAAATCATTCGCAAAATTTAATTCTGCATTTAATTCGAATAGTCTTGCAATTTTTTCATCAAGATTTTTGCCATTTTCACTTACAAGTGAATCTTTTTCATTTGCAATTTGAAGTTCAAGATCCTCAATTTGTCCTTTAATAGAGATGATTTCGGGAGCATTTTGATCAATAAATTCTCTTTTTAAAGCGGAATATTTTATTTTTAAGTTTACCAATTCACTTTCTAAAATATTTATGAAGTTACTAGTCGCGACTCCATATGATTGTAAGTCAAGAGTCTTATTTGATTGTTGAAATTTCTGAAGTTCGAAACTGGCTTTTTTTAATTTTTGAGAGTTTTGTCTTGCTTCATTTTTCGCAAATTCATATTGTTCCTTGAAGACATCCTGGCTAAGTTTATTGGTAAAAGTTTCTGCTTTTTTAATTAAGAACTTATTTAACTTATATGTTGCATTTGGAGTAAATCCTAATGTATTTATTCTGATTATTCCTGTAGATTCATTTAATATGATAGATATTTGTTTCCTAAATGTTTGATATTCCTTTTCTCTTGATGCATTCATTTGTAAACCGGGGTAAAAATCAGGAAATGTTTTTGCATATTCTTTTTTGAAATTAAATTCTTTTTTTAAATCTTCCAAAACTTGGGGAGATTCTAAATAGGTTCTTAAGTATTTTGCATCTTCTAGCGAACTTTTATTACCGCCACCAAGTAAGGAGGTAAGACTCAAATTTGTAGAAGCATCATTACCAGCTTTTCTTACTACTACATCTGAAAGAACGAAGTATCTCTTGCGGCCAATACCATAGTAATAAAAACCAGTGAGAAAAAAAGTAATTACAAGTCCAAAAATAAAATTATTATTCTTTCTTTTTTTAAATTTAATTTTATTTTTTTCTGGTTTCTTAAAGAATTTGCTAATTCCTAAAATATCACTTCTCATTAGAAAAATTCAAACCCAATAAATTATATCATTTTTTATGATTTCGTTATTTCTAAATAAAAAGGGAAATTACTTATAATTTTAATCAAATAATCGTTTATATATTTTTATGGCTTCTTCTAAATCATCATATTCTCTGATTTTACCATTATCAAGTATGAAAGCTTTATTGCAATCAAATTCTAATCCGAACATATTATGATCAACAATTATGAAATCTGAATTTCGTTTTTTCTCTAGCAGAGCTTTTTTGCTTTTATTTCGAAAATTAACATCTCCAGCTGCTGTTACTTCATCAATTAAATAAGTATCAAAATCAAATGCCATCGATAAACCAAATGTTACTCTTGCTCTCATACCAGTAGAGTATGTCTTAAAAGGTTTATCAAAATACTCTCCAATTTCGGCAAACTCTTCAACGAATTTAACTTTTTTATTTACTCGAGACTTATTTCCTTCACAATATATTCTACTAACGAATGTAACGTTTTCCCTAGCACTCAAACTGCCTTGAAATCCTCCAATTAAACCCACAGGCCAACTTATTGATCCTGATTTTTTAATACTTCCTGAATCAGGGTAATCTACTCCTCCCAAAATTCTTAATAATGTACTTTTACCAGATCCATTTCTTCCTAACAAAGCGACTGTCTCTCCTTTATTTATCTCAAAAGAGACATCTCTAAAGATAATGGATTTTTTACCTTCTATATAATAACTTTTTGAAATTTTTTCTACTTTGATCATCGAGTTAATAAAAATTTCTCGTTCCTTGTATAAATCCAATAACTAATACAAGTTGAAAATAAACTTATCCAAATTAAATATCTATAGGAAATTATACTTGGGTCTATAATATAATTTTCAGTAAATCCATTTCTTGCAAGTTCGATAGATTGAAGTATAGGGTTCCATGAAAAAAATCCTCTTATTCCAGGAGGGATTTGATTAATAGAAAAAAATATTCCAGATGTAAACCATAGGGGTCTATTTAATAATGGCATTATTTGTTTAATTATTGGATATTTATGTCCTGCTACCATAAGAAGCAATCCAAAATTAAATGAAAATAATGATAATGTCAGATAGGAACTGGTTACTATAAAAACTTGATCTAGAGTCCAAATTTCCTTTAAAAAGAAAATACCTGCAGTTATGATAATCAATACTATAGAGTATAAACAAGTTTCTACTATTGTTCTGGCGATTACTGTATCAATGGGCTTCACAGGTTTATAAAAGAAAAGGGCTTCATTTGCTTGCATTGAATTTAATGATCTTATTGCAATCTCATAGAATAAAGTAAAAAATATGACTCCAACAGTTAAAAAAAGGGCTGTATCAATGTCATTCCGAATGCCTCTCAGAAAACTAAAGATAAAAAGGAAAACTGTAATTACTCCCAATGGCTGAATAAATAAGCCAAATACACCAAATCTTACTTTACTAATTCTTGTTTTTAACTCTCTGTAAATAAGAGCCTTAATAACATTTTTTTGAATATTTAAGTTTGTTTTTATAGCCTTTAATTTATGATCACTTATTAGCCATTTAAGATCCCAAGTTTTTAAATTCGTGAATTTATTTAAGATTGTTTTATTTTTTTTGTTTTCAATCATTATTTAAAATTTTATATAAGGAATAACTATTTACTATTGGGTTTATCGGCTTAACTGCATCCTGAAGCTTATCATTAGCTGAAGACCAAAAGTTTCTCGAAATAAAAATAGTATCTCTATCTTTCAGCGCTGGATAAGTTTCACTAGATAATTTGCCATCAATTTGAAATAATATATTCTTTGTCACTGCCGATCCATTACTTTTTAATCTAATCAATTTAACTTTTTTGTTTGCTCTTCTATTAAATCCACCAGCAGCAAATATTGCTTGAGTTATAGTTGAATTAGATTGAATCGTATGCATACCGGGAATCTTAACTTCCCCAATTACATTTACCGTTATATTGGCTGGAGCAATATTTGATCTTGATAATTCAAAAAGATTCTTCATTTTAATTGATTCGGCTTTTGGAACATTTATAGAATCTCCGTCATAAATTGGTTCTAATCTTTCGATACTTTTGCCTGCAATTAAATTTGCCAGATTAATATACTGGGGCTCTAAAAGTGAACCTTTATTAAATCTGCTGACTTTTATAGACCTAAGATCTGCATAAGTAGTTAGTCCTCCAGCTTTTTGAATCGCATCAACAACCGTGGGCCATCCGCTTCCTTTGATATTGCTTCCCTCTCCATCATCTGAGTTTCTAATAGTACTTAATCTATTTAAATCCAAAGAGTATATCCCAGGTTTCTGAACTTCTCCTGAAATTGTTATGAGTATTGGTCTAGTAGCAATTAAGTTAACATAAACTTCTGGATTTCTGAGTATTGAACTATATGATTTCTTAATTAAATTCTTTGTTTCATTTATAGATAAATCTTTAATGTAGAGAGAACCTACCCTTGGTAGATTTATTGTCCCATCTGGTAAGACTGATAAAGTTAGATTTTTTATTAATTTAATATCAACTGTTATCTGATCTCCTACACCAAGTTTATATAATTTTATTTCTGATTTTTCCTTTTCTGCAAAAACATTATTTTTATGCCCCAATTTGTCCTTGGGCAAACTTTTTGCTACATCGATAAATGTAGAAAAGCTTAAAAATAATATTAAAAATTTACAAAAAAA
>QCBT01000024.1 GCA_003281525.1 Prochlorococcus sp. AG-347-J06
GATTTAGATAAAAAGGGTGGTTTTTACGAAGTGAAGTGTGGTTCATTCAGAAGCACATTATCTGTATATGACTTTGAAGGTATCAATGGAGAAAAGCCTAATTCCCAAATGTCAAAAATTGAGATTAAGTCTACAAGAGAAGATTTTTCTTTTTCAAAAATTAGAACGAGTAAAAATACAATTGACGTAAGAGGGTTAAGAGTTCATGAAGCCGAAATAATTATTGAGGAGAAAATTAGAAAATTTCATGGACCGCTATGGATAGTTCATGGAATTGGTACAGGGAAATTAAAAAAAGGTTTAAGAAATTGGTTATCAGGTTTAAATTATGTTGATAAGATTGAAGATGCAGCCAACAACGAGGGTGGACCTGGTTGCAGTATTGCGTGGATAAAATAAAATTTAAAATACCTAGAAAAAAATTTAATAAGCGTATTAAGTGCAATTTATTGATCAAGCAAACATTATTCTTAAAGCTGGAAAAGGTGGAAATGGAATAGTTTCATTTAGAAGAGAAAAGTTTGTTCCTGCTGGAGGACCTTCGGGGGGAAACGGTGGCAGAGGGGGCTCAGTTATTTTGATGGCTGATAATAATCTTCAAACATTATTAGATTTCAAATTCAAACGTGAAATAATTGCTGAAGATGGATGCAAAGGAGGTCCGAATAAGAGATCAGGTGCTTCAGGTGAGGATAGAATCCTTAAAGTTCCCTGCGGTACAGAAATAAGGGATATTAAAACCGGCATTATTTTAGGAGACTTAACTAAAGATAAACAAAGTTTAACTATTGCCATTGGAGGAAGAGGTGGACATGGTAATGCTTTCTATTTAAGTAATCAAAATAGAGCCCCGGAATCATTCACTGAAGGAAAAGATGGTGAGATATGGGAGGTTCAATTAGAACTAAAACTCCTTGCAGAGGTTGGGATTATAGGCCTTCCAAATGCTGGGAAAAGTACTTTGATTTCTGTTGTATCATCTGCTCGTCCAAAAATCGCAAATTATCCTTTCACGACTCTAATACCTAACTTAGGTGTAGTAAGAAAAATTGATGGGAATGGTTGCCTTTTTGCGGATATTCCTGGATTAATATCAGGTGCAGCTGATGGAGTAGGTTTAGGGCATGATTTTTTAAGGCACATCCAAAGAACAAAGATACTTGTTCACTTAATTGATGCAATTGCAGAAAATCCTTTACATGATTTTGAGATTATTGAGCAGGAATTAAAAAAATATGGGAAAGGTCTTTTAGATAAAGAGAGAATAATAGTATTAAATAAAATGGAGCTGGTAGATGATGATTATTTGAAAATAATTACAAAAAAATTAGAACATTTATCAAAAAAGAAAGTTTTAGTTATTTCTTCATCTTTAAAAAAAGGTTTATCATCACTGCTTTCTGAAGTTTGGAAAAGGATCTAACTTAAATTAAAAATTTTTTTGTAAAAAAATACACTTGATTTAATAATGAAAATTAGCCATAAATAAGATAATCCTCTAAACATAATATGAATTTCTACAGTTGTTTTGATAAACAAGGAAAAATAATAGCTAGATGTCAAACCATTCAAGATATTGAGGTGCTTAAGAAAATGGGAAGACCGATTGTAGAAGTTAAGGAAATGAAAAATGAAGAGTCCGTGATATGTTCTCTGACAGGTAGCCCATCAGACTTTAATATGGATTACTAAAAGAATTCAAGAACTAAAAAAGGGCTCAAAAAGCCCTTTTTTTATTGATTATCTATTAATTAAGAAAACTTAATCATCATAAACAAGACATTCTGGTTCATCTGGGTTGGCGTCGCAAAATAATTCCAAAGCATTAGGGTCATGTTTATCTTCTGGATGATGATCCTTATATTCTTCGAGTTCTTTTAGCTCTTCAGTTAAATGTCTGACCTTTGGAAGATTGCCCTCTGCTTTTGCAGATTCGATTTCCGATTGATCTTTTTGGATGTGTTCGTCAATGGATTTCATTTTAAGCTTTTCGTACTTTAGTAGACATACATAACATAGTTAATTTCTAATGAAATTGCATTGTCTGTGAACTAAATAAGTGTTCATTACAACATCATTTTTTTTTTGGAAATTGATTTTTATATTTTTTCGGACTCTAATCTCATTATTTCCTTTAGCGATGGTAAAACTGGGATTAGTTGATTTGGGTTTAAAGGGAATAAAGCTTTGTAGTAATCTTTTTTCCATTCATTGTCGAAGCATGTCCTATTTACCTTAGATAATTTAAAGAATTTTAATCTCCATTCAATAATCTTTTCAAAACTTGATAGTTCTCGTTCAGTACATTTGAAAAGTTTGCTATAAATCAATTCCCATCTTATAAGCGTTGGAAAAAGGTAAATATCTGCGTAGGTTAACTCTTCTCCAAATATCCAGTCTCCTTTATTTTTCTGTAGTAAATTTTCAATTTTATTTATAGCTGCGAAAAGATTTTGACTTGCTTTTTCATAAGCTGACTGGTTTCTAGCGAAACCACATTTATATACGCCATCATTAATGCTGTTATTAACTAAATCTAAAAATTTTTGATTACAGTTTTTAATAGTTAATATCGAATGTTTTGATTGAATTTTTATTGAATTGAGTAGTCTTACAATCTGTGAACTTTCATTAGACAGAATATTTACTTCATCTTTTACAAAGCTGATTAAAAGAGGCAATGTCGCTCTAAAAATAATCTTTTTATTAACTTTTTTGTAAAGGTCTGAGAGTCTAATACATCCCATAATCTTTGTATTGAAAATCCATTCGCCATGCTCAACATCTGCTTTTAAAAAAATAACTTTAACTTTTTTAGATAGATGTTTTATTTCGTGGACGAGTAAAGTTCTTTGACACCATGGACAAGAATTCCCTACCAATAAATAAATTTGTCCACTCTCATTATTAATATCGTATTCACTATCAATTGTTATACCTTTAGGCCTTTTATAATTACCATGTAAATCTGATGGCGCGAAGCCATTCATTAATTGGGTCCAAAACCAAAACCAGAATTTTCTGGAGGCCTTTATAAGGTATTTATTTTGCATGAAATTTTATTTTTAAAGAAAAAATGACTATTCAAAGAATACTTATCGTTTCAGGCACCCATGGGAATGAAATTAATCCTGTGTGGGCGGTTAAGCAATTTAATAGAAGGGGTAATAGGCTAAATTATGGTATTGAGTATGAGTACATCATAGGTAATCCTGTTGCCTATGAAAAAGGTTGCAGATATATAGATGTAGATTTAAATAGATCTTTTAAAAAAAGTGAAAATTTTAATCAACATAAGAATAGCTTTTATGAGACTAATAGAGCTAATTTTTTAGTAGATCAATTTGGAATTAACGGATCTAAACCCTGTCAAATTGCAATCGATTTGCATACTACTACTGCAAATATGGGAACAAGCATTGTTTTGTATGGGAGGCGATTGAAAGATTTTTGTTTAGCTGCATTACTGCAGAACAAATTTGGATTGCCTATTTATTTGCATGAAAAAGATAAAGTGCAAACAGGCTTTCTTGTAGAAGCTTGGCCATGTGGTTTAGTTATTGAAATAGGAGCTGTCGCACAAAATTTTTATGATTCAAACATCGTGAATAGATTCTGTCTAATAATTAGCTCCCTAAGGGAAGAAATAGATAAATTAAAAAATAATCTCATAGAACTTCCAAAGGAATTGATTGTTCACGTTCATCAAGGGAGTATAGATTATCCAAGAGATGAAAAAGGAGATATTGATGGCCTAATTCATCCTGAGAGAATAAACCAAGATTGGAAAATGATTAAAAAAGGAGATCCATTATTTATTGATAGTCAAGGAATCATTCACAAATATGAACGAGACCAATTGATTTGGCCTGTTTTTATTGGAGAAGCCGCTTATAAGGAAAAAAAAATTGCGATGAGCTACACAAAAAAAGAAGTTATTTGTTCCAAAAAACAATGGGTTCAAGAGTTTGAAAGTTTTTAAATTAAGAAACCGGAACAATAAATCGTTGAAAACTAATAAGGATTTCTTATTCTATAGATAAGTTTATTTAATATTCAATACTTTTATTTTTTTTTCTAATTTTTAAACCTTATAAACCTAAATTCTTTCACTCCAATAGATAGTAGCTCCAAAAGCCTCTAATTGCAGTCTTCTATGCTTAGCCTCTCTTAAGGAAACTAACTCTCTAGATCTTTTTCCGTTAAGAAGCCATTCGATTATTACCAAGTTGAATCCTCAATAACAAAGAAAATCTTAAGACATGGAAGTTCTTTTCTCCTGTTTTCCAAAAAATAAGTTTACTTAAAGAAAAAATATTTACACATTTTTGGCGATTTTGGTCTAAAATCCTTGAAGCGGAATTTATTTTCCGTTTTTATTTACACGTCTCACTTTAGAGACATACTTTACGAACTCATGACAACTATTCAGCAGCAGCGTTCTTCGCTGTTAAAAGGTTGGCCACAGTTTTGTGAGTGGGTAACATCAACTAACAACAGAATTTATGTTGGTTGGTTCGGCGTCTTAATGATTCCATGCCTTCTTACAGCAGCGGCTTGCTTCATCGTTGCATTCATCGCAGCACCACCAGTAGACATCGACGGAATTAGAGAGCCAGTTGCTGGTTCATTCCTATACGGAAACAACATCATCTCAGGTGCAGTTGTTCCTTCATCTAACGCTATTGGTCTACACTTCTACCCAATTTGGGAAGCAGCTACTGTAGATGAGTGGTTATACAACGGTGGTCCTTACCAGCTTGTAATTTTCCACTTCCTAATTGGTATCTCAGCATACATGGGAAGACAGTGGGAGCTTTCATACCGTTTAGGTATGCGTCCTTGGATCTGTGTTGCATATTCAGCACCAGTATCAGCAGCTTTCGCAGTATTTCTTGTATACCCATTCGGTCAAGGTTCATTCTCTGACGGAATGCCTCTAGGTATCTCTGGAACATTCAACTTCATGTTTGTTTTCCAGGCAGAGCACAACATTCTTATGCACCCATTCCATATGGCTGGTGTTGCTGGTATGTTCGGAGGATCTTTATTCTCAGCTATGCACGGTTCACTTGTTACTTCATCTCTAATCAGAGAAACAACTGAGACAGAATCTCAGAACTATGGTTACAAGTTCGGACAAGAAGAAGAAACATATAACATCGTTGCAGCTCATGGCTACTTCGGTCGTTTGATCTTCCAATATGCAAGTTTCAACAACAGCAGAAGTCTACACTTCTTCCTAGCTGTATTCCCAGTTGTTTGTGTATGGTTAACTTCAATGGGTATCTGCACAATGGCATTCAACCTTAACGGTTTCAACTTCAACCAGTCAGTTGTTGATGCAAACGGTAAGATTGTTCCTACATGGGGTGACGTTCTTAACAGAGCAAACCTAGGTATGGAAGTAATGCACGAGCGTAACGCTCACAACTTCCCACTTGATCTAGCAGCAGCTGAGTCTACAACAGTAGCTCTTTCAGCTCCAGCTATTGGTTAAGCTTAAAGTTCTTAAACTTACAAGCCCCCTTTTTGGGGGCTTTTTTTTGTTTAATTTTCAATTAATTTCATATAATGTTTATATACAGATAAAACATTTGATATTTCTATGAGTAGTAGTTTTGGAAAAATTTTTCGTGTTAGTACTTTTGGAGAATCACATGGTGGTGCAGTAGGAGTGATCCTTGATGGATGTCCACCTAAGTTAAAAATAGATATAAATCTGATACAAAATGAATTAGATAGGCGCAGACCTGGTCAAAGTGACATTACAACACCAAGAAATGAAGAAGATAAAGTTGAAATATTAAGTGGGATAAAGGAAGGGTTAACACTTGGAACTCCAATAGCAATGTTGGTAAGAAATAAGGATCAAAGACCAAGAGATTATAATAATTTGGAGCAGGTATTTAGACCTTCTCATGCAGATGGTACATATCATCTGAAATATGGAATTCAGGCAAGTTCTGGCGGTGGAAGAGCCTCTGCTAGAGAAACAATTGGGAGAGTAGCTGCTGGTGCTGTAGCAAAACAATTATTACAAACCTTCTGTAACACTGAAATACTATCTTGGGTAAAGCGTATACATGATATTGATTCTGATATAAATAAAGAGAAGATTTCTCTCAAAAAAATAGATTCTAATATTGTTAGATGTCCGGATGAAAAGGTATCACAAGAAATGATCGAGAGAATTAAGGAATTAAAGCGTCAAGGAGACTCTTGCGGCGGTGTTATTGAATGTCTAGTAAGAAATGTTCCCTCTGGTCTTGGAATGCCTGTTTTTGATAAATTAGAAGCTGATTTAGCAAAGGCTTTGATGTCTTTGCCTGCTACGAAGGGCTTTGAAATAGGTTCAGGTTTCTCTGGAACTTATTTAAAAGGAAGCGAACACAACGATGCCTTCATTAAGTCTGATGATATTAGTAAGTTAAGAACAACATCAAACAATTCAGGAGGTATACAGGGCGGAATAAGTAATGGTGAAAATATCGAGATGAAGATAGCTTTTAAACCTACAGCAACCATAGGGAAAGAACAGAAAACAGTAAATGCTGAAGGTAAAGAAGTACTTATGAAAGCAAAAGGGAGACACGATCCATGCGTTTTACCAAGAGCAGTTCCCATGGTTGATGCTATGGTAGCTTTAGTACTTGCTGATCATTTGCTTCTAAATCATGCTCAATGTGACTTAATAAATAAGGAGTAGTTTTGTTGAATTAATTATATTTATCCTTAACTTAATTATTTTTAAGCCATTCATATATTTTTGGATCAAATTTTTTATTTTTGATAGCTTTATCTCCAATTACAACTGCTCTATACCCTAAAGATTTATAAGTTTTTAAATCATTGATTGATAGTCCTCCAGCAGCAATGAAATCAACATTTTTATAGTTGAGTATATTTATCGAACTATCTTTACTTTTTATTGGGTAAATTTTGATAATGTTGCAATTTAAATCTATCGCTTCCTTAAGATCTTTTAAATTATTAATTCCAGGAATTAATAAATAATTTTTTGACTGCGCATAATTGAAAAGATCTTTATCCCAAAATTTCATCATCGAAAAATTTAATCCAATTTTTAAAGAATCTTCTATTGATTGTTTATTAAATATAGAGGCAGAGCCTAAATTAATTCTTGGATATTTAATTTTGATATCGGATACAAAATCGAACCAATTTTCGTTGTTAGACCAACTTATTTCAATATTTTTTAATCCTAATTTTACTAAGTTTTCTAATTCTTTAAAAAATGAATTTCTTATAGAGGTATTCGAGTAAATATTATCTGTAGGTTTTATAAGTAAAAAAAAAGACTCAATTTTCAGGTACTCCGAAAAAGAATCTTTTTTATTATTCATTAAAAATTTAAAATTACCCGTTAAATATAGTTTGCGACTTTTACTTCTGAGCGGTTGAGCAAGTCTTGGATATCTTCAGTATCTATAGTTTCTCTTTCAATTAGCATTTGAGCCATTTCGTCAAGAACAGTTCTATTATCTGTTAAAACTTTTGTAGCTCTCTTATAGGCAACATCAACAAGTTCTGAAACCTCTACATCAATTGTTGCGGCTGTGTCTTCAGAGAAGTCTCTTGTAGAACTCATATCTCTTCCGAGAAACATTCCACCTTGAGATTGACCTAAAGCGACTGGACCTATTTTGTCACTCATACCGAATTTAGTGATCATTTGTCTTGCTACATTGGCAACTTGTTGTAAATCATTTGAAGCTCCGGTTGTTACCTCTTCTTCGCCATAGACTATTTCTTCTGCAACTCTGCCACCAAGAGCAACAGCCATTTGATTTTGAAGGTAAGAACGAGAGTAAAGACCAGATTCCATTCTTTCTTCACTTGGAGTAAAGAAGGTTAGACCCCCAGCTTGACCTCTTGGAATGATTGAGACTTTTGCTACCGGATCATAATCAGGCATTAATGCTCCAACTAGTGCATGACCAGCTTCGTGATAAGCAACTAATTCTTTTTTCTTGTCACTGATGACTCTATCTTTCTTTTCTGGGCCAGCCATAACTCTTTCAATGGCATCACCAACTTCATCGTTACTTACTTTATCTAAATCTTTTCTAGCTGCTAATATTGCTGCTTCATTTAAAAGATTAGCTAAATCTGCGCCAGTAAATCCTGGTGTTCTCCTCGCAACTTTATCTAAATCAACGTCTTTTGAAAGAGTTTTATCTTTCGCATGAACATTTAATATCTGCAATCTTCCAGCATAATCTGGTCGATCTACTGTTACCTGTCTATCGAATCTTCCAGGACGCATTAAAGCTGAGTCTAAGACGTCTGGTCTGTTGGTTGCAGCAACAATTATTATTCCTGAATTACCTTCAAAACCATCCATTTCTGTAAGAAGTTGATTTAATGTTTGTTCTCTTTCATCATTTCCTCCGCCCATACCAGCTCCCCTTTGTCTCCCAACTGCATCTATTTCGTCAATAAACACAATACAAGGAGCATTCTTTTTAGCTTGTTCAAAAAGATCTCTAACTCTACTAGCTCCAACCCCAACAAACATTTCTACAAATTCTGAACCAGAGATTGAGAAAAAAGGTACACCTGCTTCTCCAGCTACTGCTTTTGCTAGTAATGTTTTTCCTGTACCAGGAGGGCCAACAAGAAGAACTCCTTTTGGAATTTTTGCTCCGACTGCGGTGAATCTATCTGGACTCTTAAGAAAATCTACAACTTCTGTGAGTTCTAATTTTGCACCTTCAACACCAGCAACATCTGAAAAAGTTACTTGTGTAGATGGTTCCATTTGCAGTCTAGCTTTGCTTTTGCCAAAACTCATGGCAGGGTTGCCACCCCCAGCATTACCACTTTGGGATCTTCTGAAAAGAAAAAATAGGCCTCCAATCAAAAGTACTGGGAAAATTAAGCTACTTAAAGCCTGTTGCCATGGGTTAGCTAATTTTGTAGGAGTTACAGCTATATCTACATTATTCTCAGTCAGTATTTTTAATAAATCTTTGTCAGGGGCTAAATTGACCTCAGACCTGCTCCCATCATTTTCAACAACTTGAGCTGTGGCATTATCTGGGGATATTAGGACTCTACTGATTTCTTTATCTTGTACTGCCTCTATAAAATCACTATATCTCAAGGTCTTTGTAGAACTTTCAGTACTAGGCTTATCAAAAACTGAAGTACCAATGAAAATTACAGTAATAACGGCTAGGACATAAAGTCCTACGTTTCTCCAACGTTTGTTCACGATAAAAAATCTTTATTAGATCTATAATACTATTAATAAAACAATATTAAGAGCGTCTTAGAACATCTACTACACTTTTGAATGCAAACCATTCAGGAATTGGTTCGCCATTCCTCAATTTCTTTCTAAATTCAGTACCACTAAGTTTCATAATTTCATAATTAAATTCTTTAGCTTCTTCAGCTGTTATGTATCCTTTTTCCTTCGTATAAACTAAATTTTTTGAAGGAACAGTTTGCATCATCAATTCATCTGCACATTTATTCGCAAAATTCTGGGCGTCATATGGACCATAAAAATCTTCACCAGTTGATGAAGACTTACAACCAGCCATATCTCTACCAATAATAAAGTGGGTGCAGCCATAATTTCTTCTGATTATCATATGTTGAAGAGCTTCTCTTGGCCCTGCCATATGCATTGAATAAGGTAAAAAAGCCCATTTTATTCTTTCATCAGATATTTCCTCTTCTAATTCTTTATAGGTCAAATATCTAACTTTTCCAGGGATATCATCTTGTTGAGTTGGTCCACAAGTTGGATGAACTAAAACAACAGAGTTAGAGGAGACATTATCTGAAAGTAAGGCATTAGTAAATAATTCATAATGTGCTCTATGAATTGGATTTCTGCATTGAAATGCAACTACATCATAATTTGATGGCAGTTTAGATCTAACTTCTTCTGGGGTTTTACAGGGGAATTCTCTAATTGGTAGTTCGAAACCATAAACTCTTCCTCCTATATAAAATCTCCCTCTCTCGTTAAAAATCATCTTAACAGCAGGATGATCTAAAGAATTAGTACCATAACAAAGTTCAGCTTCTAAGGATTTGTCAGGCTCCCATTTAGAGCTAACTTCTAAAACTGCTATTTTTTGTTTTTTATAAGTAAGCAATATTGTCTCTCCAGCTTTTACTTTTTCATTATTTGAATCAAATACTATAGGCAAGCCAAAAAGCAACCCATTTGTATTTCTATTATTTTTAATTACCGAATTGTAGTTATTTTCATCCATAAATCCTTCCAATGGAGAAAAAGCTCCAACCATCAAAAGTTCTACATCGCATGCATTTCTCTCGCTACATTCAAACTCATAAGTAGCTTTAGAGATAAGATCATTTTTAAAAATTTTATCTTTGATAATTAAATTTTTTAGTTCCCCTCCATAAGGCGGTATTAGCCCATTAGTATCTGTTTTAGTTTTTTGTTTTAATTCCATTTTTTTAAATTGATAAAGAAAAATTTTGAAAAAAAAAAGGGGTTTAACCCCCTTTTTCTCTTTAGTAGGATTTATGCCTTTCTTCCGTAAAGCTCCCCAATTATTTTTACATCAAGTGGATCCTTTGAACCCATATCTGTATCTGAAGGTTGGATTGCTTCAAAAGTACCAGCAAATTCGTCAGTGTCAGAATCTACATTGTTGATTGAAAGAGTAATAACGCCAGTACCGTTTACATCAACTTTAATATTTTCTTTTGCAAGCTCTTCGTCATCGCCTCCTAATGCAACTAAACCTTGAGCATATTCAACACCAGTATTTTTAGCTCTTGCCTTGGGATCTAGAAAGTCACCAGTTCTGTAGTTAGGTGTAAATGTTGAACCACTAACCTCAGTGCCTGGCTCAATTGATGAAGGTAAATCAGCTGTAAGATCTTTTGCTGAGAATGCAAATGGCACCTCTAAACCACCAGGAGTTAATACAGTAATAAGTTGAAAATCAATACCACCCTTTTCAGTGAAAGTTCCTGAATCTATATCTCCATAAACTTCTGTCACTGTGGTGTTATTTCTAGGACTAATAATTTTTGTAGAAACAAATTCTGCAGCTTTTCGTTTTGTCCCTGGCACTTTTACATAAACTTCTGTTGGATGCATGCATATTCCTTTAAGGCTATCTCCATTCCCTAGAGATATTGATCCGACAAGAGATGAGTCTAATGTAGGGCAATCATTAGCTTTTCCTGTGTTAACAACATCTGTGAATTGTGCATTTCCTCTTTCAGAAAAAGCAAATGTTTTAACAGGTACGAAAGCAAAAGTTATACAAATTGAAATAACAAACGCTAAGAAAGAACGAATTCTCATAATTAAAGTTGCAGTAAAGTTCTGTGACGATAGATTAAAGGTCATCTAATAAGTTCACTACGGATATTACAAGGGAAAGGACCATAAAAGATAGGACTATTAAATCCTCGAAACAACCCGTAGCTTTTTAGATTTTAAAAAACTGGGATTATTTTAAGCTATCACATTATTTTTAATGATTAAGATTACAAAAAAATACAAATTAAAAAAATTTTTTTTATTTTTTTAATGAAATAATTTGGGTTATTAATTTATTTGCTAAATCAATTTTTGATGTTTTGTTAATGTAGTGTTCCATATTATTAGTATCGAATAACCAACCTTCATTTTGTGCTAAAAAGCCAAATCCTTGACCTTCAAGATCAATTGGATTTGCAAATAGATAATCACAACCTTTTTGGATAATCTTTTCTTTAATTTTCATTCGTGCTTCTTCGATAGATCCTGTAAAAGCACAAAAGCCTACAAAAACTTGGTTATCTTTTTTTGATTTACTAATTGTTTTTAAAATATCTGGTACTAACTCAAAGTTTTGATTCAAATGAGCATTAATTTGATTTTTTGGAATTTTAGCTGAAGTATCAGAGTTTATTTTGAAATCAGATACTGCTGCATTCATGAAAAAATAATCGCAATTTGATATTTCATTATTAAGTGCCCTAATTAAATCAACACTAGTTTCAATTTCATATCTTTTTATTCCATCAGTAAGATTCTTATCGATTTTCAGAGGACCATGAACATATTTTACTTGTGCTCCCCTGAACCTCGCTACTTGAGAAAGAAGTAGGCCCATAGCTCCAGAACTTTTGTTAGTAATGTGTCTTGCCGCGTCAATTTTCTCTGAGGTACATCCTCCAGTTATTAAAATTTCTTTATTAAGTAAATCTTTGCGATATTCATTTTGTTTATGTGAAGCTATAAATTCAAGAGCTAATTGGATTAGATCATTAGGAGGTATCTTACCGATGCCAATTGCATCACATGCTAAGAGGCCTTCACTTGGTTGCAAAGACAAAACATTTTCGTAATTCTGTAAATTCTGATAATTTTTTTGGACAGCTTTATTTAGCCACATTTGTGTATTCATTGCTGGTGCAACAATAATTGGCTTTATATTTGCTATTAAGATACTTGGGATCAATCCCTCTGCATTTCCAGTTACCCATTTTGCTAATGTTGTCGCTGTTAAAGGGGCGATGATTAAAATATCAGCCCAATTACTTAGTTCTATGTGAAGAGGTGTTGATTGATCATCAGACCATTGATCATTTTCTAAAATGCACGGGTTTCTACTTAAAATAGAAATAGAAAGCGGCTTTATTAATTTTTCTGCATTTTTTGATAAAACGCATCTTATTTCATAATTTTCTTTCGCTAATTGGCTAATTAATAATGGAATTCTTACAGCTGCAATACTTCCAGTTATTAATAAAAGAACCTTTATTTTGGAGTCCTTACTTTTAGTTTTCATCGAAAGGTTCCTGATCTAGGAGATAGGTATAATTAGTCGTTAATTCAGGCCTATTGATTGCAAGAGCCCTCAATAAGTGCCAGTCTTTTAAACCATCAAATGGAGTATTATAATTATCCTCCTCTAGCCTTTTAGCGAGCTCAAAGGTCATTTCTTCATCAAAAGAATTTACTAGTTCCTCACTTATTTTATTTTCAGAAATGAATTTCATATTGAGTAGAGTCAATATACTCTAATAATAAAGCCTCAAGTAATTATTTAAAATTGATATAAGAATTAAGTACATATTTTCAAGAATATGATAATTTTCAATTTTCATAATCTTTTCAAATTGTTGTTAGGTCATTTATCTTCATTCTCAGTCATAAATATGCAAACTCTCCTTTTCCAAAATATTCTTCCTTAAAATATATCCAAATATTTATATCATGTCGCAAACCAAAAGAGAGCAAGTCATTAGTCACATACGCTATTTAAGGCAAGAGCTCAGAGAAATGCATTTAGGAATAAAAGAAGACAACCTTTTCCCTGAGCCAGGCGAATTAAGAGGGTTAATGACTCAGTTCGAAGCATTACTTGAATTAATAGAAGGAAATACTAAAATTCAATCAAACTCTGAAGTGGCTTAGTTTAATGCAAAATGGTTGTTAAACCTCAAAAGACAAAATTTCAGCTAAAAATTGTGGAAAATATTCAGACATTAACTATTTGGGCTAATAATCCATGGCGAAGATATTCAATATCGTTGATTACACTTTTAACCGGATACTTTTTTGGAAGTTCTCTTGGTATGGTAAGTGCCGTTGTGGAACTTATGGATCCTGTAGCCGCTCTTTTATCAGTAGTTTTTATTGAGTTTTTAATAGTTTTGAGAAGAAATTTTAGATTTGAAAGGAAAAAGAAATTTTTAGTACTTTTATTAGATTCTTTAAGATTGGGATTATTTTATGGTTTCTTTACTGAAAGTCTTAAGTTGCTATAAATTTACTTATTGTGTTTCTGTAATAAATAAAGCAAAGCCATTCTTATAGGGATACCATTTGCAACTTGATTATTAATTAAGCAATTAGGATATCGATCTACCACTTTGCTGCTAATTTCAATATCTCTGTTAATGGGACCGGGATGTAGAATTGGAATCTCTTTATTATTTAAAGATAATTTCTCTGGGGTTAAGCCATAATCCAAACTATATGAATCAATGCTACTTAGTAAATTTTCCATCATTCTCTCTTTCTGGAGTCTTAAAACAATAATCGCATCTGCAATTTTTATTGATTCTTCCAATGATCTAGAAATTGTTATGGAACCTCTTGATTTAACAGGATCTTCTGTTTGATTTGGCGCGGGGGTTTTTAAAAAATTGATAAATTCATCAGGTATTAATGTCTTAGGACCACATAAGATTATATCGGCGCCGAATGCACTCAAAGCCCAAAGATTTGACCTGGCAACCCTTGAATGATTAACGTCGCCAATTATTAAAATTTTTTTGGAATTTAAAACCTCTGGTTTCAGTGTTTTTTGGGAAAAGAATTTTATCAATGTGTAGATGTCAAGCAATCCTTGGCTAGGGTGACTATGCAATCCATCTCCCGCATTAAGAACCGAAGTCTTGGCATTTATTGCATCAAGTTTTTTTGCGATCTCAAAGGTTATGTAACTTGATGAATGTCTGATAACTAATGTATCTGCCCCCATAGCAGAATAAGTTATGGCTGTATCAATTATTGTTTCGCCTTTTGTTAAAGAGCTGGAGGATGGCGCAAACGTTTGGACATCAGCAGAAAGTCTTTTTGCTGCAAGCTCAAAACTATTTTTTGTTCTTGTACTAGCTTCAAAAAATAAAGACGTTACCAAAGTCCCTTGTAAGGCCGGTATTTTTTTTGTTCCTGCATTCTTTAGTGCATCAAATCTATTAGCTAATTCAAATACTGACTCATAATCTTTAATTGAAAAATTAGCTAATGTGTGGATATG
>QCBT01000025.1 GCA_003281525.1 Prochlorococcus sp. AG-347-J06
TAAAGATAGCCTGCCTGGACCTGCACAAAGAAAATAGAGAGAAATAGCCCCATATATAAAAGACAATTCGAAAGCATAATTATGACCTTCAACGACTGCCAGAGGAAAACCTTCTAGTCCAGTATCAAGGAGATGAAAATAAACTGCAAATGCCATGGTGGAGAATAGACCAAGAGAAGAAAGCCTGGCGAAAATCCCTAAAGCCAATCCAACTGGGCATACTAGTTGAGTAATTGCTGCTCCAAAAGTCCAAATAACAGGATCACCAGGCAAAAATGGGAAATACTTTCCAACTACAAACTCGGCAAAACCCTGCGGATCCTGAAGTTTCTCTAGGCCATGATGAATCATCAAAGCACAAAAACCTATTCTTAAAACAAAAATCGATAGTTCTCCAAGGATATTGACTTCTGAGCCTGAAGATGAGTTGGCAACTACAACTTCAACTTTTTGGGGCGCTTTAGTTCTATTCATACTAGCAGTTTGAACCTGATTAGTTTGTGCTTTGTCTTCCATACTTCATTAATTTTCCATTATTCTAGTTAATAAAGTAGATTTTTTGGAATTATCTGACTTATAAATTAAAAAAACTAAGCAAATTTATTAATGAATAACAAATTCAGGAAGCAATATCAATTAACTTTTCAATAACATCTGCAACAACCTTATCAGGAGTAGATGCACCTGAGGTAATTCCAACATTAATTTTTCCATTAGGTAGAAAATTATTTTTAAGTTCTAATTCTGATCCTAATGGTTTATGAAATATTGAGTTTTCTTTAACTGATATCCTCTCTGGCGTATCAATGTGAAAAGAAGAAATATTTTTATTAATTGCTATTTCTTGTAGGTGAGTAGTATTAGAAGAATTAAAGCCTCCAATAACTACTAAAATATCAAGGTCTTCATCTACCAAAGAGAACATTGCATCTTGCCTTTCTTCAGTTGCATCACAAATAGTATTAAAAGCTAAAAAGTGACTATTTAAGTTTTCTGGTCCAAATTTCTTTAACATCGTCCTTTCAAAAACCTTTCCAATTTCCTCAGTCTCGCTCTTAAGCATAGTTGTCTGATTTGCAACTCCCACTCTATCTAAATCTTTATCAGGATCAAATCCATTAGAACAAGCTTTAGCAAATTTGTTCATAAACTCATTTCTATTCCCTCTCCCCAAAATATATTCAGAAACATATTTCGCTTCTTCTAGATCAAGTACAACTAAATATTTACCTGCGAATGAACTTGTAGCGAGAGTTTCTTCATGTTTAAATTTTCCGTGAATAATAGATGTGAAAACATGTTTTTTATGTTTTTCAACTGTATGCCAAACCTTAGAAACCCATGGACAAGTTGTATCAATGATATGACAACCTTTCTCATGCAAGAGTTTCATTTCTTGAACAGTAGCTCCAAAAGCAGGGAGTATCACAACATCACCATTAGAAACTAAAGAAAAATCTTTAATTCCATTTTTAGCTGAGATGAATTTCACATTCATTTTTCTTAAATGATCATTAACCGAGGGATTATGAATTATTTCGTTAGTTATCCAAATATTCTCATTTGGGTAATGTCTTCTAGTTTCATAAGCCATTGCAACAGCTCGTTCAACTCCCCAACAGAAACCGAAGGCTTGGGCCAACTTAATATTTAGTCTACCTTTAGTGTAAGTAAAATTATTATCTCTAATAGAACTTATCAAATCACTTTGGTAAGCTTCCTCTAACGCTTGAGCTCTTTTTGTTGGAGAATCGAAACCCCTTCTATTGTATCTATCAGAATGATGAAGGGATCTTCTAAAAGCTTGAGTATCCATCTTTCTATATTACAACGTTTTAAATAATTTTTCGTAAAAAAAAAGAAACCTGACATAAGTCAGGTTTCTTAAATTAATTTTTAGTTAGATTATTTAGCAGATGCAAAGTCTGGATATGCTTCCATTCCATGCTCTCCTATATCTAAGCCTTGAGTCTCTTCCTCTTCAGATACTCGGATTCCACCGAATAATCCTCCAATTACAGACCAGGCAATCCAGCAAGTAACTAGTGTCCAAATAGCATAAGCTGCGGCACCAAGAGCTTGAACTAAAAGAAGAGTAATACCTCCACCATTAAACAATCCCATACCTGCTCCATCACCTTGTACAGCTGTACCCCAAAGACCGATAACTATAGTACCCCATACACCACAAACTCCGTGAACAGAGAATGCACCTACAGGATCATCGATCTCAGCGGCATCAAGTGCTGCAACAGAAAATACAACGATTATTCCGCCTACTAGTCCTGCGAACCAGGCTCCAGCAAGAGTCATATCACCACAACCAGCAGTGATACTAACCAAACCAGCAAGGATTCCGTTAATTATCATTGTAAGATCAGGCTTACCAGAAGTTAATGTTGAAACAATAGTTGCACCAATAGCTCCAGCTGCTGCTGCCAAAGTAGTTGTTACAGCGACATATGGAACCCATTGATCCATAGCAAGTTGAGAACCGGGGTTAAATCCGTACCAACCTATCCATAGGACTAATGCACCTAAAGTAGCTATAGCCATATTGTGTCCTGGCATAGCCTGTGGTTTCCCATCAGAGTATTTGCCAATTCTTGGTCCAAGAAGCATAGCTCCTACAAGACCAGCCCATGCTCCAACTGAGTGAACAATTGAAGAACCAGCAAAATCAACAAAGCCTAATGAGTCAAGCCAACCACCATTCCATTTCCAGCTACCAGCAATTGGATATATAAATGCAGTTAATACAACAGCAAAAACAACAAATTCTCCAAATTTAACTCTTTCAGCAACAAGACCGGAAACGATAGTTGCTGCAGTTCCTGCAAAAGCAGACTGGAACAAGAAATCAACAGTTGGGACTAATCCTGCATCAGTTACCATATCTGCAGTAACTGTTGGATCAAAAAATAAGCCGCCAAAATAAAGCCAACCGTCAGCAACACTTCCTCCGTACATTAGTGAATAGCCGATAAACCAATAAGAAGTTACAGCTAGAGCAAATACGAAGAGGTTTTTAGCAAGAATGTTAACAGCGTTCTTAGAACGGCACATACCTGCCTCAACCATAGCGAAACCGGCGTTCATGAAGATCACTAGAATAGTAGCGATCAAAAGCCATAGATTGTTAGCAAGAAAAGCTGCATTCAACTCAGGTAAATCAGCTGCGTGAGCTGAAAGATTAAAAATACCTAAACCAAACAAAGCTAGGGGAACAGTTGCAAGCCACAACATAGAGCGGTTTGAACTAAATCCTCGAATACTCCTCAAAAGGAGCATAGGTCCATTGACAAGACTTGCATCTTGTAATCTGGACCTAGAGCGCCTTTGAGGCGTTTGCAAAGCAGTGGTCATAAAAAAAAATTAGATCTGCAAAAAAACAGTTTGTGCTGTTTCCTTTCAAATTTAAATTTATTCAAAAAACTTATCCGTGTCTAGTAGTTGTTTATACCATTTTTATAGTTGCACCTTAAAAAATTATTTGTTAAATTTAAAAATTTTTTTTTTTGGATTTCAAAATATCAAGTTTTTTGGCTATTTTAAAGGTTTAATTCCATTCCATGATACGTGGTCTTTGTGAAATTCAAAGGAACATGGGATAGTAATCATTCCTGCACTTAGAGATTCTCTAAAAAGACTGCCGTATAAGGGATCTGCATCATCACCAGGGGCAAAAAAACACGCGTCTTTTCTCGTCATACAAAGTACTAAAACACTTTTACTTTCAGGAATTAATTCCTTTAATTCCATGAGATGTTTTTGGCCTCTTTTCGTGACTGTATCTGGGAATAGAGCTACATTTTCTTTAATCCAAGTCGTATTTTTAACCTCTATGTAAATGTTACGTTTATCAGGATTTGAAGATTTTGGGGTTAAAAAAAAGTCAATTCTACTTTTTTTATCTTTTCCATAAGGAACTTCAGATTTAATTGTCTCTATTTCGCCTATTGTTTCTATTAGCAGATTTTTCTCAATAACCTTTTTAATTAACTTGTTTGCAAATAGAGTATTGATACCTACCCAAACCTCCTCATTTTTTGCACTAAAAACACATACCTGTTCCCAAGTAAAAGGTAATTTTCTTTTTGGAGAAGTGGAAAGACTTATTCTTACTTTTGCTCCCTCACTCAAAAGCCCCTTCATTGGGCCAGTGTTAGCGCAATGAGCAGTTACTACCTCTCCACTCTCTAATTCAATATCTGCAAGAAACCTTTTATACCTTTTAATTAGAACCCCTTCGATTAATGGATCAAAATCAATTATCCGATCATTCATAAATATGTCGTTAGTTTGAAATCAAATATAATTGAAACTTAAACTTATTGAAAAATTTAGACGGATCCAAATGCATTCATTTTTAAAAAATAATGTTTTTTCAATTTCGTTTGGAACTAGTCTAAGTAAATTAGCTGGATGTTTAAGACAAATATTTATAGCTGCTGCTTTTGGGGTTGGCATAACATATGACGCGTTTAATTATGCATATATAATTCCTGGTTTTTTGCTTATTATCATTGGGGGTATTAATGGTCCATTGCATAACGCAGTCGTTGCAGTTTTAACTCCTCTTGACAAAAAAAATGGAGGGATTGTTTTAACTCAAGTAAGCCTAAAACTTTCAATATTATTATTAATTTTAGCCATATTGATTTACTCGAATTCCAGTTTATTAATTGATTTATTGGCCCCGAATTTAAGTTACGAAACTAAATCTATTGCCACTTACCAACTACAAATACTCACACCTTGCATCCCTTTATCGGGCTTCATAGGTTTAAGCTTTGGCGCCTTAAATTCCCAAAGAAAATTCTTTTTATCAAGTATAAGTCCAGCAATAACAAGCGTAACCATTATTTTTTTTATCTTATTTAGTTGGATTTTCAACCAAGAAAATACATCTTCTAATTTCTTTACTTATACGGGATTACTGGCATTTGCAACTTTAACAGGGACTTTAATTCAGTTTGTTGTACAAATTTGGGAAATAAATAGAATTGGTCTCTTGAGATTAGAGTCA
Source organism: Prochlorococcus sp. AG-347-J06 (assembly GCA_003281525.1). Taxonomy (GTDB): domain Bacteria; phylum Cyanobacteriota; class Cyanobacteriia; order PCC-6307; family Cyanobiaceae; genus Prochlorococcus_A. The sequence goes on from QCBT01000025.1 coordinate 5,030, forward strand.
ACCTTCAATTTATTTAAAGATGAAGAGGGGAGGATTTTCAAACTAATAATTCCAGCATCTATCTCATCAGGTCTTAGCCAAATTAATGTTTTTATCGATATGTTTTTCGTTTCAAGTTTTCAAGGCGCAGCATCTGGACTGGCTTACGGAAACTTTCTTATACAAGCCCCCTTAGGCATATTGTCTAACTCCTTGATTCTGCCATTACTTCCAAAATTCTCTAAATTGAGAAGTGAAAAAGACGAAAGAGGTCTCCAAAAAAAATTGATCTCTGGGATAGAGTACTGTTTCTTGACAGCTATTTTTTTAACCGGATTTTTCATAACATTTAATAATCAAATCGTACAATTAGTTTTTCAAAGAGGATCTTTTGATTATTCAGCAACTTTAAAAGTAAAGAATATATTAATTGCTTATGCAGTTGGCATACCTTTTTATATTTATAGAGATTTATTAGTAAGAACTTACTATTCAATAGAAAAAACAAACTTCCCTTTTAAATCTTCATTTGCAGGGATAATGTTTAATATTTTTTTTGATTGGTTTTTAATTGGTGCCCCAATTAAGAATTTTGGGAATCTTTCCCCTTATAATTTCGGAGTCGAGGGAATAATTTTATCTTCAGTAATAGTCAACTTTATAGTTTGTATTTTTCTTTCTTTCAATCTGCGCAATGAAAATATCATTTTGCCTAACTTGAAATTATTGAGGAAAATTAGCCTCATGTCATTAGCAGCATTTATAGACAGCACACTTTGTTTTACTATTCTCCAAAATACGAATAACTTCAATACAAATCTCGCGGAATTTTTATTATTAATATTCGGAACTCTAACTTTTTTTGTGATTTATTTTTTACTTACAAAATGCTTGAAAGTAAATAAATTTAAAGTTTCAAAAAAAAGGATTTAGTTTTTAAAAAAAACTTTCCAAAATCTCCTCTAATTCTAGAATTTGTGAGTTAGTTATTAAATTAATCAGAGGAATACTATTAACACCATCCCCTACTTTTACACTTATTGCTTGCAAACTTAATTTTGCAGCCTCCAATGGGCCTTGATCTTTATTACTGATACATTCAATAGCAAGATGCCTAGCTAGTCCAGCGTCTCCAAGATACAAATTCCAATTTTCTATTTTAATAAAAACCTTTTCGGAAATAACATTTTCTAGATCACTTATAAGTATCTGAGAGTCCATAAATATAAATTGATTTAAGTTGATTGTTTTGAAGTATCTTTAGGTTTTTTTATAATTACGAAAAGTAAATGGGAGGCCAAAAGAACTGACCAAGTAATTGCAAAATTATTAAAATAAGCCATTTCATATTTAATTTCTTTTAAAAGCCACGTGCCACTTACAATCGCAGTAAATATCATGCAGTGAATAACAAAATTTACTATTCGAGAAAAATGTTTATAGATAGGATCTTCTAAATCACCATTTCCGTACCACTTTATAGGCATATTAATAATAAGATTGTTAATAATAGATATTTTACCCGAAATCTAGTTGACTAAGAGACCCTGAAACAGAGATATTACATAATTATGCGCCTGTAGCTCAGTGGATTAGAGCACCTGACTACGGATCAGGGTGTCGGGAGTTCGAATCTCTCCAGGCGCGTTTAAAATTCTGAAATATTCTTTTTATATTTTTCTAAAAAATATCGTCTATATTATGGGTATTACTTATCAAATTCAATGAATATCCTTAAAAATCTTAAAGAAAGTGATCCAGTAATATCAAATTTTATTGACTCTGAAAAAAATAGACAGGAAACTCATCTTGAGTTAATCGCAAGCGAAAATTTTGCATCAATTGCCGTTATGCAGGCTCAAGGTTCCGTCCTTACAAATAAATACGCCGAGGGATTACCTCAAAAAAGATATTACGGGGGATGCGAATTTGTTGATGAAATCGAAGAATTAGCTATTCAGAGAGCGAAAAAACTATTTAATGCAAATTGGGCTAATGTACAACCCCATAGTGGAGCACAGGCAAACACAGCTGTTTTCCTTAGTCTACTTAAACCTGGCGACACAATCATGGGGATGGATTTATCTCATGGTGGGCACCTAACTCATGGGTCTCCAGTAAATATGAGTGGTAAATGGTTCAATGCAGTTCACTATGGTGTAAATAAAGAAACTAGTGAATTAAATTTTGATGAAATAAGAGAGATAGCACTTGAAACAAAACCAAAATTAATCATATGTGGATATTCTGCTTATCCAAGAACAATCGATTTTGAGTCATTTAGAAATATTGCAGATGAAGTTGGTGCATTCTTAATGGCTGATATTGCACACATCGCCGGTCTTGTAGCAAGTAAACTTCACCCAAATCCAATACCTTATTGTGATGTAGTAACTACAACTACTCATAAAACATTAAGAGGGCCTAGAGGGGGACTAATCTTGTGTAAAGATGCAGAATTTGGAAAGAAATTTGATAAATCTGTTTTCCCTGGAACTCAGGGTGGGCCCCTCGAACATATAATTGCCGCTAAAGCAGTTGCATTTGGAGAAGCCTTGCAGCCAGATTTCGTTAATTATTCCCAACAAGTAATAAAAAATGCAAAAGTTCTAGCTTCAACTTTAATAAATAGAGGTATCAATATCGTGAGTGGAGGCACTGATAACCATATTGTTTTACTCGATTTAAGAAGTATCAATATGACTGGTAAGATTGCTGACTTGCTTGTAAGTGAAGTTAATATCACTGCAAATAAAAATACTGTTCCATTTGACCCTGAATCACCTTTTGTAACCAGCGGACTAAGGTTAGGTACTGCTGCTTTAACTACTAGAGGCTTTAATGAGAATGCTTTTGCTGAAGTTGGCGAAATAATTGCTGATAGATTACTTAACCCAGACGATTCAGTGATTGAAAGTCAATGTAAAGAAAGAGTATTAACCTTATGTAATCGTTTTCCTCTTTATGAAGTTAAACTTGAAGCATCAATAAAATGAATCCTAACTCCAAGGGAGTTGAAATTCTTTCTATTGGAACAGAGCTACTCTTAGGAAATATTATCAATACAAATGCTCAATGGATTTCTGAACAGTTATCTCAATTAGGCTTAAATCACTTTAGGCAATCAACTGTTGGTGATAATTGTGATCGAATTATAAAAGTAATTCAAGAAATATCGAAAAGGAGTAAACTTCTCATTACAACGGGTGGCTTGGGGCCCACCCCAGACGACTTAACTACTGAAGCAATAGCCAAATCTTTTAATGTATCTCTTTTTGAAAGACCACACTTATGGGATGAAATTAAACAAAAACTTTCAAGCTCAAAGCTCCAGGACGATTCCTCTAGCTTAAGGAAACAATGTTTCTTCCCAAAAAATGCTCAAATTATTAATAACCCTAGGGGCACTGCCCCAGGAATGATTTGGGAACCAGTAAAAGGGTTTACTATTCTTACTTTCCCTGGAGTACCCATTGAAATGAAAACTATGTGGGAAGAGACCGCTTATGATTACATTAAAACCAATTTCTCAGATAGTTATTCCTTTTTTTCAAATACTCTTAAATTTGCAGGCATTGGAGAATCTAGCGTTGCAGAAAAAATTACTGACCTATTAAATCTTAAAAACCCTACAGTTGCTCCATATGCAAACTTAGGGGAGGTCAAACTCAGAATCACTGCGCGAGCAAAAAATGACCTAGAAGCAAAAAATATAATTAAGCCCGTAAAAGAAAAATTAAAAAAAAAGTTTTCGAAATTTATTTTTGGAGAAGATAATGATACTCTTCCTAGCGTTTTAATCAAAGAATTAACCAAGAGAAACCAAACTATTGTTTTTGCTGAATCCTGCACAGGAGGTCTTCTATCTTCATCACTAACCTCAATATCAGGCTCATCTCGAGTTTTTCAAGGTAGTATTGTTTCCTATAGTAATGAATTAAAAAATTCATTACTAAATATTTCTGAAAAAAAACTTACAAAATATGGAGCTGTTTCTGAAGAAGTTTGTGAGGCAATGGCAATTAATGTAAAAGAGAAATTAGGAGCAGATTGGGCAATAGCAATTAGTGGAATAGCTGGTCCTAAAGGTGGCAGTCAAGATAAACCGGTTGGACTTGTCTATATCTCAATTTCAGGACCAAACAATCACATATCTAATATAAAAAAACTATTCAACTCAACACGAAATAGAAAAGAAATACAAACACTAAGTGTAAACGTGTGTTTAAACAGTCTCAGATTAATCCTATTATCGAATAGTAAGTAACTATTTTTACAAATTGAGTCAAGATACCCTATTTGATAAAGTTTGGGATTTACATAAAGTTTCAAGTCTTCCTGGAGGATCTGATCAAATATTCATTGGTCTGCATCTTATCCATGAAGTGACAAGTCCTCAAGCATTTGGTGCTTTAAAGGACAAAAAATTAAAAGTAAAATTCCCTGATAGAACTGTTGCCACTGTTGATCATATTGTGCCAACAGATAATCAGAGCAGGCCTTTCAAAGATAATCTCGCTGAACAGATGATTGAAACACTTGAGAAGAATTGCTTAGAACATAAAATAAGATTTTTTAATATTGGCAGTGGTAACCAAGGAATAGTTCATGTTGTAGCTCCAGAATTAGGGCTAACTCAACCAGGTATGACAATCGCTTGCGGAGATTCACATACTTCAACTCATGGAGCTTTTGGTTCAATTGCTTTTGGGATAGGTACAAGCCAAGTAAGAGATGTTCTTGCTACCCAAACCATAGCCATGAACAAATTAAAGGTAAGGCAAATTTGGTGTGAAAATCAATTATCTAGTGGGGTTTATGCTAAAGATTTAGTACTTCACATTATTCATAAACTCGGAGTAAAGGCTGGGGTGGGTTTTGCATATGAGTTCGCAGGTCCTGCGATTAATGGATTATCAATGGAAGAGAGGATGACTATATGTAATATGTCTATTGAAGGAGGAGCAAGATGCGGCTATATAAACCCTGATGAAAAGACCTTTAGTTATATTAAAAATAAATTATGCGCACCAAAAAACGAGCATTGGGGAAATGCGCTCACATGGTGGAAATCATTAAAAAGTGATGAAAATTCGGTTTATGATGATGTAATTAAAATAGATGCTGCCAAAATAGAACCAACCGTTACCTGGGGAATTACTCCTGGCCAAAGTATAGGCATTAATCAACAAATACCCCTTTTAGATGAATTGTCCCCGGATGACAAATTAGTTGCTGAAGAAGCTTTTGAATATATGAGTTTCAAGCCAGGACAATCAATAAAAGATATTCCTGTGGAAGTTTGTTTCATAGGCAGTTGTACAAATGGGCGAATCAGTGACTTAAGAATTGCAGCTAAAGTATTAAAAGACAAAAAAGTATCTAAGAATGTAAAAGCATTTGTAGTGCCTGGCTCAGAAAGAGTAGCCAATGAAGCAAAACAAGAGGGTCTTGATCAGATATTTAAGGATTCAGGATTTCAATGGAGAGAGCCAGGCTGCTCAATGTGTTTAGCAATGAATTCAGATAAGCTAATAGGTAATCAAGTTAGTGCTAGTTCTAGCAATAGAAATTTCAAGGGCAGGCAGGGATCTCCAAACGGGAGGACACTACTTATGAGTCCAGCAATGGTTGCTGCTGCTGCAATTAATGGCAAAATCAGTGACGTTCGAGAATTTATAAACTAATGGGATCCGATTTTACCCCACCATTTGGGAAAATTACACAAATCAACGGGCAATGTATTGCCTTGATTGGTAACGACATTGATACAGATCGAATAATTCCAGCACGTTTTTTGAAGTGTGTTAACTTTGATTCATTGGGTGAATCTGTTTTTGCAGATGATAGAAAAAATTTAAAAGGAAGGCATCCTTTTGATCTACAGGAAAACAAAAATGCCTCAATACTAGTTGTTAATAGCAATTTCGGATGTGGTTCCAGTAGAGAGCATGCTCCCCAAGCACTTCTGAGATGGGGCATAAAAGCAATTATAGGAGAGAGTTTCGCTGATATTTTTTATAGTAATTGTATAGCAATTGGAATTCCATGTTTTACGCTTGCGAGAGAATTAATACAAAAAATTCAAAAACATAAAGATGATAAATTTTTATTTTTAGAAATTGATCTGAAAAAATCCTTAGCAAAATCAAAAGATTTAAATTTCAATCTTGAGATTAAGGAAAGCTCAAGAAAAATGTTTATATCAGGGGAATGGGATGCTACGTCAACACTACTTGAGAATAAAAATTTAATAGAAAATAAATTTACCCAATTACCTTATATAAAATTTAATACTAATTTGTTATAGCTATTTAAATCCAAATAGATTAAAAGAAATACCCCCCGATTGATTATGAGGTTGATAAAAAATACCTACTTCATAAGATCTTTTTTTCCAATTTAAAGAAATTTTAGAATCTATAAATTCACCATAATCATTTGAATCGTTTGTTAAGTTCAAAATCCCAAAACTTTTGAGAATAATTGGTCCATATAATTGCTGATCATAAGAAATATTTAAGGTGAAGTCCTCATAATTCTGATCAAACTTAAAAGCACTATCGCCACTATCAAATTTATAGAAAGGTAAAAGACTTATACGAGTATAGTCAAGAATTTTATTTTTAAAATTTCCAAATATTAATTCTGGGCCAATACCTAGCCCTAAATATTCTTGATGATCTCCATTTTGATAGAAAGAATATAATGCTTCTAATCTTGTATTAAGACTTAATCCTTTTGTGATTGGTTCAGGAATGTAAGTATATGAAATATCGATAGATTTCTTTTTAGGATTTCCAATAATAATTGGAAATTTCTGATCTAGAGAATAAAACAAATTCCCTTTTAGGGAAGTTACAAGATTTTTTGTATTTAAGGCCTCAGCTGTTATGTTGGCCAAACCTAAAGATAAAAATTCTGATTTTTTGTTGCCATCAGTAATCCAAGTATTTTCTTTTTGCAATTTTGAACCATAACCAGAGTAAATTTCTGCTTCTCCTAATGAACCATTCCAAACCCTCTTTCTATAAATTCCATAAAAACTTTTTTCCCATTCTGAATCTAATAAATCAATCTCTTTATTCAATTCAGTTTTAAATCTAAATGCATCTGAAAATTTATTAAAGTCAAGAGAATTTAAATTCTTTTCTATTTCTAAATCCCAATTTTTTATTGTTCCTTTTATCTGGGATTTTAGAGCAAAATAATCTTCAAAACTTGAAATTCTCTTAACCCTATCTGAAGTGATTGATTCCCCCTTATTTACAAAACTTTTTGTATAACCTTTGAGTGAACGTTGAATCAAGAATTGAGGTTCTAAATCAAGAACAAAATCATCATTTATGTCTATTGAGTTAATTCTCCTCCCGATAAAATACCCATCCTTATCTAAATTTTCATATCCAAAGTTCCATTTATTTCCAGGTTGAACCTTTTTAAAATCAAAATTTCTACTGCCTAACCAAAAGGGGATTGATACTTTTTCGTCAAGTATTAAATAATTTAATGATGATTTAAATCTAAGTTTTTCATTAATAGGAAAAACTTCTAATGAATTTATTGCTAATTTTGCTTGTTTTAATTCCAGTAAGTCATTACTAAATATAGCCTTCTTACTTTTCAATTTATCGCCATCTATGGTCATTTTTTCTGTAATAAATAACCAATTCTGTATAGTGTCAGGAGTATTTGTAACTTCCTTTTTATTTAAATCAATTAAATTTTCTAACTTTTTAGAATCTGATGAGCTGAAATTTGATGATATGTCATCAATCAAGGTATTGGTATTGATGACTCCTTTAACATTTAATAGATAACCTTTTTCACTAATAAAGCTGTATTCAAGTTGTGAAACTCTAAAGATTTGATCTCCTAATATGATTGTTATATTCCCTTTTGCTTCAATATTTTTATTTAACTTGTCGTATATTAATTTATCAGCTTTAAGGAGTTTGCCTCTATAAGAAACAGACACATTGCCCTCTGCATAAATAACATCACTTATTTCTGACTGTTT
>QCBT01000026.1 GCA_003281525.1 Prochlorococcus sp. AG-347-J06
ATTCTATTAAAGGTATAGTTGTAATGGATACTACTTTCTTTGGAGAGAAGAATTGATTCTCCCTACAATAGCAATTATCGGAAGACCTAACGTTGGGAAATCTACCTTAGTTAATCGTCTTTGCCAAAGTAATGATGCAATAGTATTTGATAAACCTGGTGTTACAAGAGATAGAACTTATCAAAATGCTTCATGGGGAGGTAAGGAATTTCAAATAGTTGACACTGGAGGCTTAGTTTTTGATGATGATAGTGAATTTCTCCCAGAGATAAGGACACAAGTTTTCTTGGCTCTAGAAGAGGCTTCACTCGCATTACTTGTGGTAGATGGGAATCAAGGTATTACTGATGGTGATTTATCAATAGCAAAATGGTTAAGAAACTCAAGCTGCAAAACAATTGTTGCTGTTAACAAATGCGAATCGACTACTCTAGGAATATCCCTAGCATCAGAGTTCTGGAAATTAGGATTGGGGGAACCTAACCCCGTTTCGGCTATTCATGGTTCAGGGACTGGAGATCTTTTAGATCTCGTTATTGGCGAACTTCCTGAAAATAATATCCAGGATGATGAAGAAAAGATAATGATGTCAATTATTGGTAGGCCTAATGTTGGTAAATCTAGTTTGTTAAATTCAATCTGTGGAGAAAAAAGAGCAATAGTTAGTGATATTAGTGGCACGACAACTGATTCAATAGATACGCTTATTAAAAAAGGTGATAATCATTGGAAAATTATTGATACTGCAGGGATTAGAAGAAAGAAAAATGTTAAATACGGCACTGAATTCTTTGGTATTAATAGGGCCTTTAAATCTATAGATAGAAGTGATGTTTGTGTTTTAGTTATAGATGCTGTAGATGGAGTAACTGATCAAGACCAGAAGCTGGCTGGGCGCATAGAAGAACAAGGTAGAGCTTGTATAATTGTTGTTAATAAATGGGATCTTGTAGAAAAAAATAGTTCAACAATTTATCAAGTAGAAAAAGAACTTAGATCTAAACTTTATTTTTTACACTGGTCAAAAATGATTTTTATATCTGCCCTAACTGGTCAAAGAGTTGATAATATTTTTGAGCATGCTCTTAATGCTGTAAATCAACATAGAAGAAGAGTTACAACATCTGTAGTTAATGAAGTACTAAAAGAATCAATCAGTTGGAAAAGTCCTCCAACGAAGAGAAGCGGCAAGCAAGGTAGGCTTTATTACGGTACTCAAGTAAAGAATAAACCTCCCACTTTTACTCTTTTTGTAAATGACCCTAAATTATTCGGAATAACTTATAGAAGATATATTGAAAAACAAATTAGAGTAAATTTAGGATTTGAAGGCACACCCCTCATTTTACTTTGGAGAGGAAAACAGCAAAGAGCTTTAAATAAAGAAGTCGAAAGAGAAAATATTGAGTTAATTCAAAAAGATTAATGAATTTGCTAACCAAATTTTCTGTTGGTCAATACGTTCATGGTAATAGAAGTTGGCTAAGAATTATAGATAGTAGATTAAAAATAATTATCGTAATGATATTTTTAATCACTCCAATCTGGGCAGGTCCAATATGGAGATTAAGTTTAGTTGGTTTTTTACTATTAGTTACTTTTTTAAGTTTATTGCCATCTAGAGTATGGTGGCGATCATTATTTTTTCTCTCATGCTTGTCACTTTTAATTGGATGTATATCAATACTTGCCTCTTCTGATATTCAATCTCTTGATGGCTACTTGAGAAATCCCAATGAGTTGCAGGTAGTACTGGAAAGCCAAAAAGAATGGAATATTTTGCAAATTCCTTCGCAGAAGATATGGTTTATTAATTTTGGTCCCTATAACTTATCAAGAAAAGCCTTTGAAGTAGGAATAAAAACCTCCACTTTGATATTTACCGTTATTCATAGTGTGAATTTGATGCTTTTAACTACATTACAGGAAGACATTGTATGGGGATTAGGTTGGTTTATGTATCCATTAAGAAAGATTGGATTGCCGACTAGTAAGTGGCTTTTTCAGTTGTTAATTGCATTACGTTTTATTCCTTTAGTGCAGGAAGAACTTCAAAATATCATTAAATCAGTATCAGTTAGATCAATAAATTTTCGAAATTTAGGATTAAAGAAATCCTTTAATGTTTTATTAACTTTAATAGAAAGGTTATTTCAAAATATATTTCTGAGAATTGATTACGGAGCAGAATCATTACTCTCAAAAAAACATATTATTATTAAAACCAACAGATTTAGAACTCTTTATCCTTCAAAATTACTCAATGTAATTGTTAATACATTATCGATTTGTTTTATTTGCATAGCAATTTTTCTTAGAAAACTGTATGGTGCATTATAAATAACACAATATTTAAGGTTTGAGTTCTGAGCGTTATTTAAACCATCCAACATTTGGCATGTTGTACCAAGTTTCTCCTGGAAATGATGGGAGAGATATTTATGCGACTTTATACGCTCAAAAAATGTTTTTCTCTGTAGAAGTTCGACAGAGAGAAGTTTTTTTTGAAGTTATACCTTATTTAGATGCTCGTAATCAGGCCGAATTAAATATTCAAAGAGCTAGAAGAAAAGGATCTGAAGAACTATCTAAATGGGAGAATTTATTTACGCAAACTTTTTTATAAAAAGGTGAACCCTGCAAATTATTTAAAATTAAAAAATAAAATACCATCAAATGTAAATATTCTTGCGGTAAGTAAAGGTTTTAAAAGTCAAGAAATCAAGATTATTCAAAATATAGGTCAGAACGATTTTGGTGAAAGTAAGGTTCAAGAGGCGTTTGAAAAACAATTAATCTTAAAAGATCTTAAAGAAATAAATTGGCACTTTATTGGAAGAATACAAAGTAATAAAATAAGAAAAATAGTTCAAAATTTTAAATACATTCATTCAGTAGATTCATTTAAAAAGTTGCAGAAGATTTCTAATATTTCACGTGAAGAGAATAAAAATCCATTGATAATGTTGCAGGTTAAGTTGAGTGATGACCCTACTAAAGGAGGCTTTAATCCTGAATTTTTAATTTTGAAATGGAATGAAATTAAAGAGTTGAAAAATATTTCATTAACCGGTTTGATGACTATCAATCCTAAAGGACTTACTTCTAAAGAAAATTCAGGGTTATTTAAAAAATGTCGTGATCTCGCTGATTCTCTGCAACTACCAGATTGTTCCATGGGGATGTCGGGTGATTGGGAGGAAGCTATTGACGCTGGATCAACTTGGTTAAGATTAGGATCATTGATTTTTGGAGGTAGATCCTAATTAGTTATTTTTTTTATAAAAATCTTATATATAAACTTGCAGTAAAGTTCAACTAACGTTATTTAAGTATAGGTAGTTTATTCATTTAAAAAAATGAATCTATTACTTAAGGTTCTCAAACCTTAGTAATCAATTTCAAGAGGATTTAAAAGGTGTCACTTATTTCTAGATTAAAGGCAGTTGTTGCAGGAGATGAGTATCTCGATGATGATTTTGATGATTTGGATTATGCGTCAGAGGATGAATTAAATGATATTGATAATTTCAAACAAAATTCAAAGAATGCAAATGCCCTTGCAAATTCAAATCCATTCGATTTTATGAATAACAACAGATCATCAAAAGTAGTTGGTATGCCTGGAATCTCAAATTCATCCTCGGAAGTAAGCTTAATGGAACCAAGAAGTTTTGATGAGATGCCTCAAGCTATACAAGCATTAAGAGAGAGAAAAACTGTAATTCTCAATTTAACTATGATGGATCCTGATCAAGCTCAAAGAGCGGTTGATTTTATTGCTGGGGGCACATATGCAATTGATGGACATCAAGAGAGAGTCGGTGAAAGTATTTTTCTTTTTGCTCCAAGTTGTGTAAATGTAACTAGTTCTTCCTCAGAAGAAGCTTCTCCTTCTTCTGTGTCTACAGAAAATACACCACAATATAGTTTGGGCAAAAATACTACTCCTGAACCGGCATGGGGTAATTCTAAATTCAGTGCTTATTCATGAATAATCTGTGACAGATAAAATTGCGATTATTGGTTTTGGAAATATTGCAAGTGCTATAGTTACCCCTCTATTAGATAACAAATTAATTCAGCCAGAGGATGTTTTTTGTGTTGTAAATACTGAAAAAAGTTTAGAAAAGATAAAAAAAAATTATAAACATAATATAAACGTCTATAAATCAGGTTCTAAAGGCTCAAAAATAATTTGGGATTGTCAATATAAACTTCTTTCGATAAAACCCCAACAATTAAATGATATAAATGAGGCCCATCATATAAACAATAAGGACAATTTAGTAGTTTCAATTCTTGCGGGGGTTTCAATAAATAGACTTACTCAAAAGTTTCCTAATCATAAATGTGTGAGGGTGGTTACAAATATTCCAATAACTATTGGAAAAGGTTTAACAGGGATTTCTTGGGGAGAAGAAATTACAGAAGATCAGAAACAATTTACAAAAAAATTATTTGAAAATACTAGTAAAATTTATGAATTTACTGAAGATTACCTTGATATATTTTTAGCTTTAACTTCATCAGGTCCTGCAATTATTGCTTTAATTATAGAAGCATTAAGTGATGGAGGATTAAGCGGGGGATTGCCAAAAATAATTTCAGAGGAACTTGTTATGGAAATGATACTAGGGACTATTTGTCTAATAAAGGAAAATAACCTTACAACTTCTGATCTTAAAAATTTAGTAACCTCTCCAGGAGGAACAACTATTTCTGCTTTAAGGGTTTTAGAAAAAAAGAGTGTAAGGTCAGCATTAATTGAGTCAATAGTTTCAGCTAGTAATCGAAGTAAAGAGTTTCGTTAGTTTTTTTAATTATCTTTTAAGTTAATATAAACTCTTTCAAGTGAATTTATATTTTTAGCGATTGTGTATCTCTCAAGTATACGTTCTCTAGCTTTTTCTCCAAGATCTTTTGTGAATGAAGGGTGTTCTATAAGAATTGGGATTATAGTTTTTAATTGTGCAGCCACATTATCAGTTGAAATTACTATTCCTGCTCCGTTATCTAAAACTTCACCATCAGCTCCCGCATCTGTAGCTACACAAGCAGTACCAGCAGACATTGCCTCTAAAAGTGATAATGACAAACCTTCTACTAGGCTTGGTAAGAAAAATACTTCTGCTATTTGCATTATTGCTATCCTAGTTTCTAAATCTAATTCTGCACCCCACCAAATTAATTTCTCATTACCAAGGTTAGAAAAACTATTTTCAAGTGTTGGCTTCATTGGTCCATCCCCAACAATAATTAATTTGCAATTTTGAGTTTTTGTTTGGCGCCAAGAACGTAAAAGTGCCTCGATATTTTTCTCATTTGCAATCCTTCCCATATATAAAAAGATTCTTTCATTTCCAAGTTTGTTTTTTACCTGATCATATTTTTTACTTTTTTCAGAAAAAGGTTTCCAAATATTTTCATCAACGCCGTTTGGGATAATTATTTGTTTTTCTCTAGGTACTCCTAATTTCTCAAGAACATTTTTTTGAGGTTCAGAAAAAATAATTATTTTATCGAATTTTGCTAAAGAGGGAGCATAAAGTTGATATGTTAATTGTTGAGTGCTAGCAGTTAGATTTCTATTTTTTGCATCAAATGGTGGATGAAATGTTCCTATAAGAGGAACATTAATTTCATTACAAAGCTCTGGAAGTCTAAAGTCTAAAGGAGATAAAGTTAGGCTTGCATGTACTATGTCAGGTTTTAATCTTTCCAATGATAGCCTTAGCTCTTTTTCTGCCCTTGGCGATGGTATTGTATAAACCTGAGACTTAATTAGATATGGGAGACTTACATCAGGATCATTTGCAAGGAATAATGGGTTTGATGAATTTGAACTAGAGGGATTGTCGAAATGAATAAAACTAATTTTATGCCCTCTAGCCTTCAATTCCTTAGTAGTTGAATTACCGTAAGTTACATTTCCACAAAAAGGGGATTTTTTACCCAACCAGGCAATATGAACCACATTTATTGATTTAGCTATTTATTAAGTTAACAGGCAATGGCGCCATGATCATATTTTTTAAATTTTTAAATGCTTCATGAAAATGCTAACTATATATTTCTCTCAACATTTTTAGTGAAGATAGATCTTTCTCTAGTTGAGCCGAGATCCAAGTCTCAATAATAAATAATATTTTAAGCCAGACGTTTTTAGGTCCCAATAACTCTCCATTAGATTTTATTGGTAAATCGGGGAAAAGAAGTCTCTGTAATAGAGCAACTTCAGATGCATTTATTTTTAGATTACTTTGAGGATCTTCAATTGACGAAAACCCTTCACTTGGCAAATAATAACAACTCCATTCCCAATTTCCTAAAGGCGGAATAATAGGTTCTCCAGTTTTACAGCAATGATGAATTGGTAAATTTATACCTCCAATGGCTAATAGATGGATTAAAGATTGAATACTTATTGAGAGCATTTTAATATCTTCTTCTTTAGATTCTTCATACAAATAAATCCTATCTAGATGTGCAAGAACACAAGTTAAATAGTTTTGTTGCTTATCATTATTACCTACTAATAAAAAAGTTAATTCAGTTATTGCTTGCGCGGCTGCAAGACATTCAATATTTTTCCCTAGACCAGAATAGCTTTTTAATATTTTAATTTGACGTACAGATTTAAGATTTCTTTTCCCAAAAATTTGCAGACTTAAATATGTTAATGGAGTAGCTGCGGCAAGACTACTTTTAGGACGTCTAGCACCAGGTACCGCTAATCGAACAATCCCCTGCTCATCAGTAAGAATAGTTATTAATCTATCATTCTCGCCTAATGGAGAAGCTTTAATACAGAGACCCTCTAGTCTGCACTCACCAGAACCAGACATTTAAAAAGTTATTTCTTGGAAAATCTCATAAAAATTAGAAGTTCCAACGCAACTAATTCCATTATCAAACAAATCAATAACTTGTGTCAGTTTTTTTATACCACCTACAACTTTTATTTGATTTTGGGAGCCTGTTATTTTTAGTATTTCGGGGACATCATTAGATGTAAGAGGAGATCCAAACCCGTCCCCGAATTGAAAATTTTTTATTCCTAATTCCAAACATATTTCTATCGCATTAATAAAAACTTCTTCTTGTAGTTTTGATTTATTTATGATTATTGAAACTGGTAATCCAGATAATTTAACTTGCTCAATTTCAGCAGCGAAAGTTTCTAAATTTCTTTTGGATAAATTGATAAAGTTTGGGATATATTCAATTCCTTTTGCACCCTTATCTTTTGCAAAACAAACTAATTCTTCAATAAATGAAACTGGTAAATCTGCTAAAGGGTAAGAAATAAGTGCGTTTATATCCGCACTGTAATTATCCAAACAGTTTTTAAGATCAGTTAAATAATTTAGTGAAGTAGAAATATTTTTGATATTGTATTTTCTTATTAAATCGCAATTCACACAGAAATCTTCCCATGATAAATAGGGGTTAATAATAATCGCATGAATTTTCTCGTTTAATTCATATTCAATATTGGGCATTTAAAACTTATTTAGATTGAATCAATCCATAACCTCCATTATTCCTTTTATATATAACTTGAAGTTCATTATTTTTCTTGTTTCGAAAAACATAAAAATCATGATCAATTAGATCTAATTGTTTTCTTGCTTCGTCTGATGAAATTGGAGTCATTTCAAAGTATTTATTTTTTATAGATGGCTCAGGCAGACTTGCTTCAGTTCCTTCTTTAAAAAAAGCTTTATCTAAAAAATTTGATTCCATACTTTCAATTGGTAAAGAATCTTTATTTTTTAGATTGTTTATTATGAATTGTTTTATTGTTTCTTTCTTTGTATTTGCGTAATTTTCTACAAAGTTTATTTGAAACTAAATCAATGCTTGAGTATAGATTTTCAGTTTTTTCTTCAGCTCTAATTACGGTACCATTTGCAAAAATAGTAACTTCTGCAGTTTGGAACGAGACTCTTGGATTCTTTTCAATTGAAAGGTGTATGTCAGCTTCTTTAACGATATCCTTATAGTGATGTGTTGCTTTTTCTATCTTTGCCTCAGTATATTCTTTTAATGCTCCAGTGAGCTCAAGATTCTTTCCATGGATTAAAATTTTCATAACAAATCTAAAAATATTTACTTACTTTCTAAATCTACTTAAATATGGATAATAGAACAGCAATAATTAAACAACCTGATAATATTTCTTCTTTTAATGATGTTTATAAATTACAAAAAGAATATCAGGCGGCATTGATTTTAGATAATTCTAACCCTGACTTTATTTGGATAGGGGAGCATCAACTCTGTTATACATTGGGGAAAGGATCTAATTACGATAATTTATTATTTTCTCTAAATGATGCTAAATATGATGTTTTTAAGATTGATAGAGGTGGTGAGGTAACTTGTCATATGCCAGGACAATTAGTAACGTATTTGGTTTTAGATTTGAAAAATTTTAATAAAGATTTAAATTGGTACTTGAGAAAAATTGAAGAAATTATTATAAAAATCCTTGGAGCTTTTAATATAGATTGTCACTCTAGAAGAGGGTTTACTGGTGTTTGGATAGGAAATAAGAAAATCGCATCAATTGGAATTGGGTGTAAAAGATGGATTACGATAAATGGATTTTCAATCAATATTGACTGCGAATTAGAAAACTTTAATAAGATTGTTCCTTGCGGAATAGAAAATTGTCTTATGGCAAATATGATTGATTACAACAAAAATTTAAATATTCAAGAAGTCAAGAGAATTGTTAAAAAAACCATCGAGGAAGAATTTAATTTTGATTTTATATCAAAATAGAAATTAAAATTTCAAAATCAATTTAATATGGGTGATTTAGCGTATTGGCCTGCAGCCAAACCTCTTTCTAAAAAAAATACATTTGCCAAAAATAGAGATTTTATTAAGAACCTTGATCATATAGATCAAATTTGGGAAAAATTAAAATTTAAATGTGGTAATACTTTAGCTGTTTGCGATTTAAGAGGGAAATACAAAGAAAAATTTTCTTATTCTGAGCTGGCTGATTTAATAACAAAAGTCTCTTCTTCTTTCAAAAATTATGGTTTAAAAAAGGGGGATGTAGTTACTGTAATATCTGAAAATTGTCCAAGATGGCTAGCAGTAGATCAAGGCTTAATGCGTTTAGGAGCTATAAATGCAGTGAGAGGTATTAATTCTCCTTCAGTAGAATTAGACTATATTATTGCTCACTCTAATTCAGTAGGACTAATAGTTCAATCTAAGGAAATTTGGCTAAAGTTAAACAACAAAGAAGAATTAAAAAAAAGACTGAAATTTATAATCAATTTAGAAGATGAACAATTTGAAAGTTTAATAAGTTGGAGTACATTCATAAGTTCAGTAGAAAAAGAAAATTCACAAAATAATAATCTTGAAAAATTTAATCCAGAAATTGATGACGTCGCTACCATTCTTTACACTTCTGGGACGACCGGAAAACCTAAAGGTGTGCCTTTGACTCATGCAAATTTTTTACATCAAATAATCAATTTAGCCTATATCGCTGATCCAGAACCAGGAACCTCTGTATTAAGCGTTTTGCCTATCTGGCATTCTTATGAGAGAAGTGCTGAATACTTCTTTTTTTCATGCGGTTGTTCTCAATACTATACAATTCCAAAATTTCTTAAAGATGATATTACACAAATAAAACCTGTTGTCATGGCTACTGTACCGAGACTATGGGAAGCAATACATGATGGTTTTTTTCAGGCTTTGAAAAAAATGCCTTCCAAAAAGCAAAAACTTATTAAGTTTTTGATAAGTAATAGTTCGGTTTTTAAAAGAAGTCTTAGAAAGATAAGAAATATAGATATAAATCAAATAACTTTTAAATCAAAAATCCCCTTACTGGGTTCTGTTATTAGCCGATACCCTTTACATAAATTGTCTACTATTTTTTTATGGCCGAATATTCTTAGACAACTATGCGGAGAAAAACTGAAATTTCCTATTAATGGGGGAGGTGCATTGCCAGAACATGTAGATCTTTTTTTTGAATCTTTAGGTGTAGATGTTTTGGTGGGATATGGACTCACAGAAACTAGTCCAGTATTAACTTGTAGGAGAAGAGAATTAAATGTTAGAGGATCATCTGGGCAGCCTCTTTCATTTACTGAAATCAAAATAGTGAATGATGATAAAAAAAAGATTCTGAAGTTCAGAGAAGTCGGGAAAATTCTTGTTAGGGGGCCGCAAGTAATGAAAGGTTATCTTAATAATGAAATAGCTACAAATGATGTTTTATCCAAGGATGGTTGGTTTGATACTGGTGATTTAGGTTTTCTAATACCAAATGGTTCTCTCTTTATAACCGGAAGAGCCAAGGATACAATAGTGCTATCAAGTGGTGAAAATATAGAACCGAATCCCCTAGAGACTGAAATTCTTAGTTCAGAATTTATTAATCAGATTCAATTAGTAGGACAAGATAAGAAATGTTTAACAGCTCTCGTAGTTCCTAATGTCGAATTGGTTAAAAGCAAGTTTTTGGAAGAAGACCTTTCAAAATTAAACCTGAATAAGAAAATTGGTACATTTTTCAAATCACAAATTAATAATTTGCTTAAAAGTCGATTAGGAGCAAGATCAGAAGAACAAATATTAGATTGTTATTTTGTTGATGCCTTTACTCTAGAAAATGGGTTATTAACACAAACTCTTAAACAAAAAAGAAAAGAAATAGAAAAAAAGTATTCATTACAAATAGAAAATATGTATGAAAACAAATTTAGTAAGAAAATTTGATTTGTTCTATCTATATTGAAAAGGTAATTTAATTTTTTATGGAAACAAAAAACTCAATATCTATAAAGCGCTCAATAGCTATTAAAGCTGTAGTTACACCAACTTGGAAGGAAGATGCTGAAAAAGAATTAAGTAAAGCAATTTCAAACATTGATCAACAATTATCGCAACTGGAGCAAGAGGGGCAGCAAATAGTAAATAATATTAGATCCCAATCGGTTAATCCCCTAGATCCAAGAGTTCAAGAACAGGTTAGTCAGGTGCAACAACAAGTCGCAGCAAAACGAAATGAAATTGAAGAACAAAAAAGAAATCTTCTTCAACAACAGAGTCAAGTTCGCGAATTAAAAATGGATGAAATTGTTGATCAAGGGCAAGTGGATAGTTTCTGTGATGTCAATGTGGGAGACAATCTTATTGAAAAAATGCAAGTATCGATTACGGTTAAGGATGGAGTTATTCAATCTATAGATAATAATTAAAGAGAAGATTTAGTATTTTTGATAAATATAAGTAAATCTTAATTTCGAAAAGATTAAATTCTAATCGATCTAAATTATTACTTTCTTAAGTTTTAAGAGTTCCCACTGTGAACATGATTTCGTATAATTAAAACAAGAGTTTAAAGGGTTCTTAACCATAAAAACTTTAGGAAGTTTGGTAGAAATCCCTTGAAACTTATGCAATAACAATTTTCTTATGTCTCACGAAATATTCATGCCTGCCTTGAGTTCTACTATGACAGAGGGCAAGATTGTGGAATGGTTGAAAAATCCAGGAGATAAAGTTGAAAGAGGTGAATCTGTCTTGGTTGTTGAATCTGACAAGGCAGATATGGATGTTGAATCTTTTCAAGATGGATATCTTGCAGCTGTTTTAATGCCTGCTGGCAGCACTGCACCAGTTGGAGAGACTATCGGTCTTATTGTAGAAAATGAGGATGAGATAGCTTCTGTTCAAGAACAAAATAAAGGAAAACAACCCGAAGTTTCTAGTTCGGATCAACTTGAATTGGTAAGCAATAAAACGGAAGAAAAACCTTTGATTCAAAGTGAAATTGTTGAAAAACAAGAAAAAGAAGTCGTATTAATGAGTGAAAAGGCAGCCTCATCTTTTAATAGTGATCAAATAAATGCTGCTACGAGTAATGTTTCTTCGAGGGTGATTGCATCTCCAAGAGCTAAAAAACTTGCCTCTCAAATGGGCGTTGATTTAGCAAAGGTTAATGGATCCGGACCTCACGGAAGGATTCAATCCGATGATATTTTAAAAGCTAATGGCCAACCAGTTTCTATACCATGGATAGGTGAAGGTGGTTCTCCTGCAAGTATGCCTGGTGCAAATTTGGGAGTTGAAAGTAAACCAGAAACTTCAGGAAATAGTTTTGGTAATCCCGGAGAAACAGTTCACTTTAATACTCTTCAGAAAGCGGTAAATAAAAATATGGAATCTAGTTTAGATGTGCCATGTTTTAGGGTGGGTTATTCCATTAACACAGATAAATTAGATAATTTCTATAAAAAAGTAAAACAGAACGGAGTTACTATGACTGCTTTACTAGTAAAGGCAGTTGCAAAGACACTTAAGAAACATCCTCAAGTTAACTCAAGTTTTTCAGAGAATGGAATTTCTTATCCAGAAAATATAAATATTGCTGTTGCTGTTGCGATGGAAGATGGTGGACTAATAACTCCAGTTTTAAAAGAACCATGCAATACTGATTTATTTGAATTGTCTAGGGAATGGAAAGATCTCGTAAAAAGATCAAGATCAAAACAATTAGAACCTGATGAATACTCAACGGGAACCTTCACTTTATCTAACCTTGGAATGTTTGGAGTTGATAGATTTGACGCAATTCTTCCTCCAGGTACCGGTGCTATTTTAGCCATAGCATCATCGAAACCAACCGTTGTTGCTAATAGTGATGGTTCAATATCTGTTAAAAAAATAATGCAAGTAAATCTAACAGCTGATCATAGAGTGATTTATGGAGCTGATGGAGCTTCATTCTTAAAAGACTTGGCTTCCCTAATTGAAGATGAGCCAGAGACTCTTGTCTCCTAAATTTA
>QCBT01000027.1 GCA_003281525.1 Prochlorococcus sp. AG-347-J06
TACTTAAGAGGAACTTTAATAGTTTTTTGAATAATAAGAAACCTTTTTCAATTCTTTTTGGACCTAAAATTGAAAGCAAAATTACTAATATTATGAATATTTCAGGTGAATTTAAACCTAATAGTTTCATAAAATTTCATATTCTATTTATATTTTAGTACATGCTAAAAATTTAATCTAATTATTCTCAAAAGTTGGTAAATAGAGTTCCCTATTTGATGCAATTAAACCTTCTTCTTTAAAAAAAATCTCTAGGTCTTTTAGATCATTTATATCTACAAATTCACCACAATTATCTAATATATTATTATGGGTGAAATTCCATAAATCAGCCAAATATTCGTCATCATCTGGAAATGCTACAAATTTCAAATATGTATTATTCAAAGCATATTCACTAGCAAAATCAGAATCTAAACCTTCCCTCTTAGCATCACAAAAAACTTTAGCAAATCTTTTGCCTACAGAAGTTTGAGCACTTGATAAATCTAAATTACCTTGCATAGCATATACATTTATTGGTGCAATAAAAATAATTATTGGAAGAAAAATAGATACTAATATAAACAAGAAAAAATTTCCTTTTTAAATTTCAACTCATCATAAACTAGCAAAAAAAGTAATCAATTAGGCCTATTTAAGAAAAAGCACTTATTATAAATTAAGAAATAAATAGAAAACATAAAATCAGCTCCATATCTGAATTTATAATAAAGAAAGATTAAATAAATTTAAAATTTTATGTCTTCAAATATAAGTCTAAAAGGAAGGGGAGTTAACAGGATAATTACGAGTAAGGTCATGCTATCGCCATTAGCAGGTGTTACAGATAATATTTTTAGACGACTTGTACGTAAATGGGCTCCAAACTCTTTACTTTTTACAGAAATGATAAATGCCACAAGTCTTAAAAAAGGATATGGCACACAAAAAATCAATCAAATAGACTTAGAAGAAGGTCCAATTGGAGTACAAATATTTGATAATAGGCCATATGCAGTTTCTGAAGCTGCGAAACAAGCTGAGGACTCTGGAGCTTTCTTAATTGATATAAATATGGGATGTCCAGTAAAAAAAATTGCAAAGAAAGGTGGAGGCAGTGCCTTAATTAAAGACCGAAAACTTGCTATAGAATTAGTCAAAAATGTTGTAAAAGCTGTTAAGGTTCCAGTAACAGTAAAAACACGACTCGGATGGGATAGTAAAGAAGAAAATATAGAGGATTTCTTATTTAAACTTCAAGATGCGGGGGCAACAATGATAACACTTCATGGAAGAACTAGAAAACAGGGTTTTTCAGGTAAGTCAGATTGGGAAATGATCGGGAGACTTAAAAAGTTGTTGGAAATTCCAATAATTGCTAATGGAGATATCAAAAATCCTGATGACGCTCTTAATTGTTTAAAAAAAACAAATGCTGATGGTGTAATGATTGGACGAGGAATTTTAGGATCCCCATGGAAAATTGGAGAAATAGATTATGCTCTTAGAGAAAATAAAAATTTTAAAGAACCAAACACAGAAGAAAAACTATATTTAATTATTGAGCATCTTGATGAATTAATAAAAGAAAAAGGAGATCACGGATTGCTAATTGCAAGAAAACATATCTCATGGACATGCAAAGACTTTAAAGGAGCATCAAATTTGAGAAATAACTTGGTTAGAGCTGTTGATAAAAATGAAGTTAAAAATTTAATAATTAAAATGATTAAAACTTTGAATAATGAAAAAAATAGATTAGCTTAAAAAAAATTTTTTTTTAAATGAAAATCATTAGTAAAGAAACAAGTAAACGAGTTTGTGATCACATGAACAATGATCACATAGATTCAGTGCACAAATATCTTACCCATTATGGGAAGATATCAACATTTGAGAATGCCTACATGGAAGAAATTAATAATAGTTATATAAAAATCAATTACGATGGCCAATCAGCAATTATCAATTTTAAAAATGAAATATCTGAAGAAGAAATTCATTCAACTTTAGTATCAATGATTAAAGACATTAAAGAATAAAATAATTTATAAAAAATTTCTAATTTTCATTTTCATAGTAATCAGTTATCTTTTTACATTCTTCAAATGAAAGCATGCTTAATCTAGATGTGGCTTTTATTCTTAAAATTGTACAAACAGCTAATAAATCAGCGCTATCAACAGTAAGTGCTTCAGAAAGTTCTAGAACCCTAAGACCTTTCATTTGTATTAAAAAATCTTTTCTAAATTATCAAGAACTTTAAAATCAATGGGCTGCATTTTTCCCTAAACCTGCAACGAATGGAAAAGTTTGTTCATCACCAAATATATCTTCTACCGAAGAATTAGAAATATTAGTTTTTTTATTATCAGGCTTAATTTCTTCAATTTCATTAGAAATATTATCTTTAATATTATTTTCAATTTCTTTTGCTAATAAATTATTCGTATTAGAAAATATTGAAAAAACTAATACACATAAAAACAAAACAATTTTTTTCATAAAAAAAATTTATCTAATACTATTTTTATATGCCAATAGTGTTATTTAGAAAAACTAGATAATTTTAAAACAAATCTATATAATTCAAAATCAAAAAATATTCATCTTCCCAACTTATTTCTATTTTTAAATCTAATTAAAAAATAAAGACCTAGTAACAAAAGAATTGCCAAGGAGTACTGATTAAGAAAAACATAAACCATATAGACGAGAAAGGGGAATAAGCACGCCCTCTTAAAATTTAATTTCTGTTCCTTTGACATATTTTTCCAATTTAAATATTCTTCCCATTGAAAAATCTTCTTCATTTTTCGACTTTTATTTTTACGATTAAACATAACTTTATAAATATAGTTTTGATGATTCTTATGTTAATAAATAAAATTAATCTACAATATCAAAATATGTTTTTTCATTGAATTAAAATTTTCTAAATAAAAGATGAACTCAAAACCATTTTGGAAAATAGAAAAAATTGTTTTACCTCAACATGCAGATCATGCAGGGGTAATGTGGCACGGTAACTATTTTAATTGGCTTGAAGAAAGCCGAATAAATGCGCTTTCAGAAGTAGGTATAAGTTATTTTGAACTAACTAAAAATGGCTTAGATTTACCTTTAATCAATACTTCAATAAAATATAAATCTCCTTTATTTCTTGGTGAAAAAATAACAATCGAGAGCGAATTCAATATTGATAAAAGTCCTAGGATAAATGTAATTTCAAAATTTCATAACAAGAAAAATGAAATCTTAACGATTGCTGAAGTCAATTTAGTCTTAATAAATAAACTGAATTTTTCTATAATAAGAAAAAGACCAGATTTCCTATCGGAAGCCTTTATTAAATTAAATGGTTGAAATTATTATCCGCCAATTCAACGATTTATTAATTATGAATATATTTCAAGTTATTGATTCTTATCAATATGAAATGGAATCAAGATATCAAGAAAAATCAATGCTCACAAATCTTTTTACAGAGCACAAATTTATAGGATGGTTAGGGTTGTTTATAGTATTTTTCTCTATCTTTGCAATTTTTGTTTTTCAATTTCTTGAGTGGGAAAGTAATGACAATAATAAAAGTTAAAAAGATTTAATGCTTATAATTCAACTGAATGACTTAAAAAATGGCTATCTACTTAAAAATAACTAACCCTACAGAGGTTGTAAAAAAAAAGACCTCAAAATGGCTTACAGATATTACACCTGAAAGAATTGATAGAAAGTTGGTCGAGGATGAAGTAATAAAAGGCATCATCGAGCAATTAACATTAGAAGGCATAAAAGGAGAAATATCAGCAATTAATGGGTTTGAAGTAAATGAATCTTCAGTAATAACAAAAAATAATTTTGTTATTAGAAAAACAAAAACTTTTTAGATAGAAAAAAATCTTTAATGAAAATTTTTTTTATTTTAATTACTTTTATCACTTTTTTAATTTTTATAATTGTAAGAGATTATCAAATTAAAAAGAAAAAGTTTAAATTAAATAATGCCTTAAATTCTAATTTCTTTATTCAAACAATTAATAATTTAATAGACGAGAACAAATACAATTTGTTAGAGGAGAGGATCAGATTAAGGGAAATAGATGCCTACGGTAACGAGGATTATAAAAAATGGATTGGCAATCCACCTCTTGATGAAAAAGCCATTGAGAAAAATATATTAAATGGATCCAAGCGATTTAAAGAGGGTATACCATACTTCTGGGAAAAAGTAATTTTAAAAAAATTTGGAAGTATGGAATTATTTTTCGAAAAGTGGAAGTCGTTTTGTAATGAAAATCCTACTATTGAAGATGAGATAGTTGGTTCTATTAGAAAGCTCGAGACTGAAGATTGGTTTGTTTTCATAGCAAGTCAAATAGAGAAATCATGCTTAAACCTAATAGAAAAAAACTACTCAAGTAAAAACAAGGGGAACTACAAAAAAGGTATTAGATTTGAAAATCATTGCAAAGAAATTCTCAAACAAAATGGCTGGGAAGTAAAAGAAACCCCTAATACAGGAGATCAAGGGGTTGACTTAATTGCGTCAATAAATGATTTGAGAATATGTATACAATGCAAAGATCATGAAAAAGCCATTGGAAATAAAGCAGTTCAGGAAATTTCAGCTGGTAAATTATTTTGGAAAGGTACACATGCAATAATAGTCTCAAAATCTGGCTTTACAAAGTCTGCTCATCAACTAGCAAAATCAAATAAAGTGGAACTAATCAATGAATATCAATTAAAAGATTTAGAAAAATTTGTCGTTTAAATAGTTTATATCAGTTGAGTTAAGCCCTCTTTGTAAAGCAAAAGTGTTGTAAAAATTCCTGAGGCCCACATTAAACCTCTAGCAGTGGGGATATTAAATACATATGCACCAATATATAAAAAACGAAAAATAGGATGAATCAATGCTGCAATTATTGCAATATTAGAGTCAGTTAAAGTAATCAAACAAAGAATACATGCCGGCGCATGTAGGGAAATACTTTCCCAACAATTTTGATGACACCAAACTGCTCTTTTTCCAAAAGAAGGTAATTCATCGAATAAAGCCCTTGGAGCAGACATATTTTCAACAGAATATCCTGCTTTAACTCTCCCTATAGTTAATGGAATAATTGATAATAAAACAACACCAACTGATAGACAAAGGCTCCAGGCAAAAGCTACTTGCATATGATTTAAATAATATTATTAGCTTAATAATTGAAGCTCGTTATCGTGATAAATGAAAAATCATTACCATAGATAAAACTTTGCAAATAATGCTGTAATTTATAAAAAAAAATCATTTATGGATATTTCAAAGATAGTTTTAATTTTTGGCATAAGTTTACTAATATATTTTGCTTTTTTGTTTTTAGGATTTTTTCTTAAACATAAAAATCTAAAGGCACAGAATCTAAAAAAAGAAGAATAGAGTATTAATGCCACGAAAATTTACTATTTTCTCAATATTTTTATATCTTTTTGAATATATTTCATGGAAATAAAATTTGATCCAAATAATAATAAGGAGATATTTGAAATCAAATAAGACAATTGCTGGTATATGAAAAAATTTTATAAATTTCTTAAAAGTTTTCTATTTATATCACTTTGGCTTATTTTATCCTCATTTTTAACCCAATATTGGAATACCTTTCATTGGGAATATATTTACTTAAACTTCAGAATTATATTTGATAAAGAATTTTGGTTTGTTGTAGAAAAAATTCTTTTTGGATTTGATATTGGTTACTGGTTAGAAGAAGCACTGAAATTTTTAAGTTATGAAATACCTATAGAATCTTTTAAATATTTTCCAATTTATTTCGTATTAAGGTCTATTTGGATAAAGAATTAATTTATATTTCTAATAGATTTTAAAAAATTCTTTAAAATTATTGAATAAAGTCGGAGAATTTATTTTTCTTAAAACAAATAAAGTTCCTTTATCACCTCTGCAAATTCTAAGATTATTACTTAAATAAGTTATCTCTAACCACCCTAATTGTTCATTAGTTATTTCTTTCATAACCTTTATATTTTTTCTTCCAAATTTAGGCCCAATAACACCAGCATGTGTAAATTTTACCCCAATTCTTTTTTCATTTATATAATAAAGTCTTATTAAAATACCAGTACCAATAATTGATCTTATTCCTCTCGGTTTAAGTAGATTAAGACCATTTAAATTAAAGGGATCAAGAATTTGAAGGTTATCAATATAAGGCGAATATTTTAAAAAAGGACTATTAGAACTACTCCACCTAAGCTCCCAGACGCCCTTTAAATCATTTCTATTTTTGCTGAAAGTAAAATTATGGCCAATTTCAAGTTGTTCGGCAATAGTACGTATACTCTCTGAATTTGGAGATTTAAGAAGTAAATTTAATAAATCATATTCGGTTTCCATTTAATAAACACTGGAGTATATAGCTAAGGATAAATACTTACCTCCATGTGCTATATTCTACCCAGAATATGTTGATTTGATGACAAAGAGCTATTGGCTAAAAAAAATTTCAATTCCAAATGCTGATTTATTTCTGGAATATATAAGGACAGTATTGCCTTGGATTAAATCTGTGGGAGGAGTAATAGTAAAAAGAGATTTAATACAAGAATCAACTTCAAATGAATGGGATGGAGGGCAGCTTGGATTAGTAATTGAATTCGAATCAAAATTTGCCGCTAAAAAAGCATTTTATTCTGAAGTATTTCAAAAATATCTGCAGTCCAGAGGCTTAATGGAACTAGTCACTATAAGTACTCTTTAAAAAATCAACCAATAGCGATCTCACACAAACAATTTATAAGTATTTATTCCTATTAAATTATTTATGTAATATTTATAACTTCACTAGTAATAGCATATTTTGCAAAATTTAATTGTAAAAGTAATCCGTTAATCAAATGAACTATTCAACAGAAAAGGACGATTATTTGATGACAACTCCATATACAAAAAAAATTCAGCAAAAATTTGAAAAGGTTAAATCTTTTTTAGAGCAAAATGGATTTAATCCTTCATCAGAGAGCTTAATGCAAGATATAGTTAGCTCAGAAGAATATATTGCTAAAAATGGATTATAAAATATCAGAATATATTCAGAGTCCTTAAATAATAAAAACCGCCTATTAGAAAAGGTAATAATATTCCAATAAATAAAAATATGGATTTTTTTGATTCGCCTTCTGATATCGGGTTAATTTCTGGTTCAATTGCAAAACCATTTTGTCTACCACCGCTTTCGGTTGTATAACCTTTTTTATTCATGAGAAAAATAAACTAAGCAGATTATCTCATGTAAAAACTTATTTAAAAAAATTTTTTACATTTAGAATTAAACTAATTTTAAAATCTAATAATTGATTTCAATCTGAGATTTCAATTTGGCAGCTTTTTTTAAAAGACCTACAACTTCCTTACGGCCAGTAGCAAAATCAGCCTTATTAAGTAACTCGCTATATTTTTTTGTGATTTCTCTGTGGTTCATTTTAAGTATTATCTTCTATTAATTATAAAGTTCCTAAAAAAAGTTTTTGTATAAAAGATATCAAAAAAGAGTTTAAGTACCTTTACCTATTTAAACCAACCTTTTTTCTTTGGTTTAATCTCTTCTTTAATAACTTCTTTTTTTCTCCCAAATAATCCATTTTTTTGGACTGTTAAATTCTCTTCAACAGGTTTAGATTTTCTATTAAATAAGCCTTTTTTAGGTTCTTTTTTAATTGATTCTTTTTTGTTGGAAATCTTTGTTTTTTCAGGATTTGATTTTGAATTTTTGGGTTTGCTATCTGCGAATAAAGTTTGATATACAAAAAAACCAAAAACAGCAAAGAAGCCTAATGCCTGTACTAGAGCAGTTCCAAGATTATCAAACATTTAGGCCTCAACTTTGTATAGTGATTCTTTTTCTTTCGCTTCTATACATTTTTTATCATCAGACAAGCATTCAATTTCCGCCTTCTTCTCAATATGAGAACTGCAGCCACCTGCATTTACATTAGATATTGAAAACAAAGTTAGTACCACTAAAATTAAGGCGCATGAGGTGTTAATCGGTTTCATCAGTTTTATTTTTATTATGGAAAAATAATTTCGCAATTGCGAAGATAATCTTCTTTTCTGCTAAAAGTATGCCCTTTTTATATATCTATTTGTAGTAATTAACTAAATCGATAATTAATATCGCTAGTAATGAAAAACCTAAAATGAAAGGTAAATAAGGATAATTATTTAAAATTTTGTTTAGTTGATTTTTCGATGTTTGTTTTTCCTTTTTCTTTTCTCTAGGTGGTAAGCCTAACTCTTCCCTTCTCTTAGCTTCTCCCATAATTTTTAAATTATTTATGACTATTCTATATACCTAGTAGTAGTAGTGTATTGTTCTAGATTTAAATTATTAACGGTTAATTTAATTTAAATTTTGGATATATTAAAAATATATAAAAAAATAACATGATAGAAGTAGTTTGGTCAGTAAATATAATGATTGCAATTCTTATTATTGGTGTTGCCTGGGTTCTTTATTACATATTTACTTATGATCAAAAATTTACTTCCTAGATAAATGTCAGATAAAGATCTAAGTAATTTTCTAAAAAAAATTGAGCAACTTAATCAAATTGCTGAGCTAATAAAAAATAATCCTAGTAAAAAGTTATCCCTTTCAAAATGCAAGAATCATGATGAAGTAATTAGATTAACCACTGAATGGGGTTTTGATATTGGTAAAAGGTGGGGAGAATATTAATTGATTTTATTACCAGCATTATTAAAATTGCCATCAACATCAAATTAAATTCCTAAGATTAATTAGTATTTCTTGTATTGGAGTTATGAAAGAAATTGGAGAGATAAAGTCAAATATATATAAAATAGCTGCTGTTACAGACAGAGGGCAGAGATTAAATAAATTGATTTCTCCTATGTATGAAGAAAAAGCTAATGAAATGGATCAATTGATTGATGCTCTTAAAGACTTTAGTTTTGAAATATCAGAAAAGTTATTGTCTGGAGAGTGGGAATTGATTTTTTCTAATGTTGAATTATTTCGAAGTTCTCCTTTTTTCCTTGCTATTGAAAAGGCATTAAATGATGAATTTAAAAGTAATCTTTTTTTTAAATTACATCAATTGCAAGTAGGATCCTTTGGCATATCAACTATTGGGAGAATTGCTCAAAAGATTGATTTTGAAAAAAAAGAATTTATATCTACTTTTGACACTACAATATTTGGGCTTACAACTATTCCTATCTTAGGTTGGTTCAAACTACTGCCTACTTTTGGTGGAAGAGTAATAACCCTAGCAAGTGATTTAGTTTTAAGAAATAATTTACTTGATATGAACTTACAAAAGACAAAAGTTTCCAAAGTTGATGGTCTTAATAAAATTCCATTATTTAGTGAATTACTTATGGATAGATGGTATCCAGTTAAAGAGGTATGGAATAAGTTACCTTGGAATAAAGAATCGCCAAATTGCCAGGTTTCAATTGTATATTTAGACGATGAAATGAGAATTATGCAGGATATGTATGGGTCTATTTTTATTTATATAAGGCCTTCAATTTCCTTGTTGAATTCAAATACAATCTCTAATGTTTAATAAAAACACTGAATAATAATTTTGTAATTTATAGAAAAAACCATTAAAAATTTATTTTAAAGATTAATTAATAAAAACATCTCACATCTTAAATACAAGTAGGTTATGTTCATAATGAACATTTTTTTATTATGCTTAGAAATCAAGAAAAAAATTCTGTTGTTAGAGGAATATTCCTAATAGGAGGTTGGGGCTTAGGTCTAGACAGATTCTACGAAGGTGATAAAAAAGGTGGCTTTTTATCAATCATTGGTTGGAGTATCACATTTTTTAGCTTTATCTTTCTTAAATGTTCAGGTTATGAATATGTTGAGGGTGTGAAAAATTATTCAGATTATTCCCCTAACCCTTTAATAGTATTACCTTTACTGGCAGGAGCATATGGTGGCTTTCTAATAATTAAGAAGGCATTTAGATTAGCAAAACAATTTGAGAATGCTGAATAATACTACCAGCAGTTAATTCAAGATAATAATCCAGATCCTTTCAAATAAAATTTAAATAAAAGAATCACTAAAAGGTTTACTATTGCTAAAGCTACTAAACCATTTCTGTTTTTTACATCTAATTTCTTGACTAAATTAGAAAGATAAACAACTGGATTTTCTGGCTCTTTATTATCCAAATTTTTTTTAAATATTAATTTGACAAGAAAATATCACAGTTTCATTTGAAGGATCAAAATTGTAAAGATGAATATCCAAAAAGAAATAAATAATATTTAACCCATAATTCCTGCATTTCTTAAAAACGCTTTACCCATATTGCCAATTACAAAAAATAGAGACAGATTAATTAAAAGGACTATTAATAATGCCAACATTTTATAGTTTGGATTAGTTGAAATGCCATCAAATCCATTA
Source organism: Prochlorococcus sp. AG-347-J06 (assembly GCA_003281525.1). Lineage (GTDB taxonomy): Bacteria > Cyanobacteriota > Cyanobacteriia > PCC-6307 > Cyanobiaceae > Prochlorococcus_A. The sequence continues at coordinate 10,455 of QCBT01000027.1, forward strand.
TTGAGAAATCTTTTAAAAAGTGATTTGTCAATTTTTAGTTTTTGTTGCTCAGAATCAAGTTTTACTTTTTCTTCTGAAGAATCTTGATTACTTGCTTTCTCTAGAAATTCTGTAAATGCCTTAACATTTTCTTCTTTTTTGTTCCCCTCATTAAGATCTTTATTGTCTTCATTCAAATTGGGGGATGATTCGATTGAATTATTTTCCTCAGGATTAAGTTTTGAATCTTCCAAATTAATAGTAAATGCTAGGAGTATATTACACCATAAAAAAAACCCACTCGATCAATTGAAGAGAGGGTTAGCTAAGGTTAAAGTTCTTAATATGATAATAATTAATTTTAATTAAATTTGCGGTTTTAGCATAATGAAGTTTTAAATTAGATTATATTCAAGGGGATTTTTTCGTACATATGTTAGATGCAAATACTAAAAAAGCATGTAAAGATGATCCCTCAATAAGAGAAATTAAAATTAGAAATATAGAACATGCTATTGAACAAGCAGAATTGATGATAAAAGAATCAAAAATGAGCCAAGAAGAATTAATCTTTTTAAAAAGAAAAATATCGGACTCAAAACAAGATTTAGAGATACTTTATTTAATGAAAATTCAATGAATATAAATTTGTTAATCTTTAAAAGGATTGAATTTATACAAAGAAAATTAATTTGTATATTTGAAGACTTATAAAGTTTAAAGGGAATGCAATTATTTGTATAAAGGTTCTAGTTATGTCTAAAAATAATCTATATATACCTTTAAAGGTTGTTCCATACATCTTCATTTCAATTACTGCCATAGCAATAACAGCAGCTACATATGTAATTACTTAGTTCTATAAGCTATGTAAAGTTTTCAGATATTAAGTAAATTAAAATATTTGTAATAACTAATTGTATGAATAAATTCAAAATAGCAATTTTTACAATATCAATAATCATATTTTCCCTAATTGGCATTAAAAAATTAATTTACATAAATCAAGTTAAAGATATAAAAAATAAAGAAGAATCATTCTTAAATGAATCTATACGTGTTTTAAATGAATGTTTCGATCTAAAAAATAAAAATAAAAGAACTCTTAATAAATCAATTGAATTAATTGAGTATTGCTTAGAGGAATATGGATATAAAAACTGATTTCAAAACTTGAATGATGAATTTCCTTAATACTCCACTAATATGCAAATAAAAATTTCTCATCAATAATCTTGTTATGTTCCATAATTTTTTAATAATAATATTTTCCTAATTTAAATTTTTAAAATGACTAAAGTTAAATGTTATTATTTAGGAAATTTAAACTGTGAGGCTATTCATCTACAATCTGGAAGTCTTATTAGAACTGATGCACCTTTAGATCACTGCGGTAAAGGTGAAAGTTTTTCCCCAACTGATTTATTAGCAACATCTCTAGGTACTTGCCTGCTAACCATCATGGCAATCAAAGCCAAATCGAAAGGATTTGATTTGAAAGGTATATATTTAAATATTGAAAAAGTAATGACACAAAATAGCGAGAGGAAAATAAAAGAACTAATAATAGATATTTTCATCCCAGAGAGCACTTCTAATGAAACTATTGATTTTTTGAAAAAAGCTTCCAAAGAATGTCCAGTTACAAGAAATTTATCTCAAGAAATAGATATTAAAATTAGTTGGCATCATGAATAAATCTCAAACATAGCAATTACATAAAAAATAATGAAATACTTTATTGGAATAATCATTCTTTTAGTTGGAATATATATAATGACAGACTTGGCATTAAAGACTAGGTATACAAGGAAAAGACTTTCAAAAGGAAAAAAATAAATCCTATAAATTTTAATATTGCATATTAAGGAAATAGATTTATTTTTGTTCTGAGAATTAAGGCATATTTTAGTTTTATTTTTTTACTATTTTTTGGTCAATCAAACTAATCAAAGGGATCATAAAATTTACATTTATTCCAACAGTGCACCATGCATAAATAATAAGAAAAAATATTTGTATAAATAAATTAGGGGGTAAGGTGAAAAATATTTTGAAAAACCCTCCAATGAATAATACTAATATTCCAATTTGAAAAA
>QCBT01000028.1 GCA_003281525.1 Prochlorococcus sp. AG-347-J06
AGTATTATTATCTCCAATAATTACTTCAGTAGGGGCCCCTTTATATTTGAGGTCTTGGGGATCAAGACCTATAAAAACACTTGGGAAAACTTTGTTGTTTATACCGATTTGAGTTTTTCCTGAAATAACAGCGTTGGGTCCTATTTCGGTTCCTTTCCCGATAGTCACATCAGGACCGATAATAGCTCCTTGAGAAACAATAACCCCATCATGTAATTCTGCACTTGGATCAACATAAGCATCTGGATGAACTTTGACACCACTAAAGCTTGCATTTAATTCAGTATTTTTATAATCCATATCCCTAATCAACTAATGAAAACATTAATTCTCCAGCGCAAACCAACTTCCCATCAACATGCGCCTCACCTTTAATCTTCCCAAATCTTTGTCTTTTAATAGATAATAACTCACAAGAAATTATCAATTGATCTCCAGGCACTACTGGTTTTCTGAATTTAACATTATTGATTCCAGCGAAGACGAAAAGTCCCTTAGGAAGATCCGGCATTTGCGTTACAATTATTCCACCAACTTGGGCCATTGATTCCACAATAAGAACCCCAGGCATCAAGGGCCTCTCAGGAAAGTGTCCCTGAAATTGAGGCTCATTTACAGTTACATTTTTTACTGCAACAGCTCTCTCCCCAGGAATATACTCTATAACTTTGTCCACAAGAGCAAAAGGGTATCTGTGAGGTAATAAACCTAGTATGTGCTCTGAGGAAAGTTGATTATTTTCACTGGATAATTTCTTTTCCAAAACAATTAAAGATAAAGTTAATTTTTTAGCGATGAGGCCAATAAAGCATTTAAAGAGTGTGATCCTTTGTAAACTAAAATTTGAGCCTTAGGTAACCCTACCAAAGCCAAGTCCCCAATTAGGTCTAAAATTTTATGTCTTATTGGTTCATTATCAAATCTTAATGGTGGATTTACCCATTTATCACCATCACAAACAAGGGCATTTTCCAAACTTCCGCCTTTTATTAATCCAAGTTCACTTAACTCTTGAAATTGATCTTTAAAACCAAATGTTCTGGCAGGCGCAATCATTTCAACAAAACTTTTTGGATTTAAATCAATTACAAAAGTTTGATTTCCAATTGCTTTATAGGCAAAACTTATAGTAGATATAATTGTTGTTTTTTCAGAAGGAGTTGCTGCTATAACTGAGCCTTCTTTATTTAAAATAATTGATTTATTAATCTCACGAAAAAAATTATCTGGTCTAGGTGCCTTTTTTATTCCAACTTCCTCAAAATCTCTAACCCACTGGATTGCCGATCCATCTAAAAGAGGAATCTCTTTCCCATCAACCTCAATATGTATATAACTCAGCCCGCACCCTGCCATTGAAGATAATAAATGTTCGATAGTATACAAATTTCTCCCTCCTAATTTAACTGCCGTACAAAGCATAGTACTTCCAATTAAATCCTGAGTTAATTTAAAAATCTCGTTAGGTTTATCCCTAAAAGAGACATAATATCCTTCTTTCTCATAGGAAGAAATTGTAACTCTTGTTTTTTCTCCACTATGTAGACCTATACCCTCTCTGGAGATAATACCAGCCAAGGTATAGCAAGAATCATAACTAGAAGGCCAGGAAAACACTTAAAACTTCCATCCAACTCCAAGTGTATATCTCCAATCACCACTTAGGTCCTTGCTAGCAACATCAAATCTTAATGGACCTATTGGTGTTTTTACCCCGACTCCCCCTCCAAGAGAAAAACCAGAGCCTGATTTTTGCAATAATTTACCAGGTTTTCCAGGGACTTCCTCTTGAGAGCCTAGATCACTTCCTGCATCAACGAATAAAGCTCCAGATATCATTCTCCAAACAGGGAATCTATATTCTGCTGTGCCCTCAACAAAACTTCTACTTACTGCCAAATCACAAGATCCCCAACCTCTAACAGATGATGTTCCTCCCATACAAAAAGCTTCGTATGGAGGCAATTCCCCAATAATAGTTCCGGCTTTAAATTGAAATCCAATAGCTTGAGGACAGTCCTCACTATTAGCATTACTAGACTTGCATGCTTTCGTTAAATTTATTATTTTTGTTGGTATGAAAAATGAATATGAGGCTTTCATTCTATTAAAAGTTGGAGAGTTTTCCCCCATTGAAATAAATTGTTCGGTACCAAAGTAAAATTTATTTCCTGCAGTTGGGTTGATGGAATTGTTCAAATTATTTCTAGAAGTACTTGCAATAACACTCACTAATGTATTTTCTTCAGGACATGAACCATCATTTGGAGTAAATCCAATACAAATAATATCGCTTATATTGTTTCTGCTTGTGGTTGGCGTTCTGTCACCATAGGGTTTTTTGTTTCCATCACCATCAATCATCCTTACTTTCTTAAAGTTCATTCCTGCAAGGACTCTCCATTTTGCGACCTTAAATGGGTCTCCACCATTTAATGGCCTTGAGAAAGAAAATCCACCTCCCGTTTTTTCTAAAACTATTGATGAAAAAGTATCTGAGCCAGATGGTGTTTGATCATCTACTGCATATAATCTCCCATTATTTTCACTTTTAAATTCTTGTGGATAATCTCTACTTAAAAAAATATTTGTTCTAAAAGATGTTTTATGTTTATCTCCTTTAATCCATGGATCAGATAATGAAAAATTATAGGTGGTTGAATATTCTCCAAAATTTAGATTTAGATTTGTAGACCATGCTCTTCCTAGAGCATTTGTTTCCTGCAAACCTATTGATGCGAAGATACCTGAACCATTGCTATAACCAAGTCCACCTGTTAACGATCCTGTTCTTTGCTCACTCAAGTCTAAAAAAATTATGACTTGACCAGGATTTAAATTATCAGGGCCAAGAGAAACCTTTACATCATCAAATAATGATGTGGCATAGAGTCTACCAATATCCGCTTCTAAAATTTTTCTATTAAAAATGGTGCCAGGTTGTGTTTTTAATTCTCTCTTTATGACCCAGTCTTTTGTTTTCCCTTTTCTAGGTTTTCCATCAATAATATATTCACCATCAGAATTTGGGAATCTTATTTTTACGTCAGATATGATGCCTTCAGAAACTTTTAATATTACTACTCCGTTCTCAGAGATTCTATCTGGGCTATTAATTCTAGCTAAAGAATAACCCGCTTTTTCATAACGTTCTTTTATTATTTCTATCTTATTTTGAAATTCCTTTAGGTTAAGAGTTGTCCCATAATAATTTTTAAAAATATCATCTACATATTCATTGGAGACTATGGAATTTATTGGTTTAAGTTCAACTTTCTTCAATATTGGATTAGGCACTACATTTACTATTAGCCTCACACCTAGTGGCCCATCTTGAGACTTTATTTTAACTCCTGAAAACCAACCACTAGCATATATTGCATTAAGGTCTTGATTTAAAATTCGATTATCAACAATACTTCCAGGCTTTATGCTCATGGAATCATATGCAGCCAATTCAAGTTTTCTACCCTCAGGATGATTTTCCCAACCTTCGATAATTATTTCTGAGATAAGAACACTTTCTTCACTAATATCATTATTTTCTGCAAGAAGAAATTTTTTCTCTTTTTTAATTTCAATCCCTTGAAATAAAATATTGTTAATATTTGGTATTTCTAAGGTTTTAATTGATTGATCAACGTCATTTGGCAAATATCTAGCAGCTAATTCTAAATTATTTGATATCAAAACCAAGGGATAGCAGGCAACATTTGTGAAAACCTTTCCAAATTTTAAAAAATGTTTTTGCATAGTACTTTTGATTAATATGAATAAGTCATGATTTATTCAATTAGGTTTAAGATAATCGTTTATTCTTCGGTGGATTTCACTATAAGCTTCAATTAGGCCACCTAAATCATTTCTAAATCTATCCTTATCAAGACTTACAATGATATCATTTTTTTGATTGAGATCCCACAATCTACAATTATCAGGACTTATTTCATCCCCGAGAATAATATTATTACAAAAATCATAACCAAATTCCAATTTAAAATCTACAAGTTGAAGTTGAATATTTTTAAAAAAACTTTTCAAGATTACATTTATTTTTAAAGTTAAATTTATTATTAACTCTAAATCATGAGAGCTTATTATATTCATTAATTCAATTCTATCTTTTGTAATAAGAGGATCATTAAGTTCATCATTTTTAAGATAGATATCAATTAATGGTTTTGATAACAAAGTTCCTGGTTTAATAGTGGTTTGTTTGCACAAAGAACCATAAGCAGTATTTCTTAGAACAATTTCTAATGGAATTACTTTTATTTTTTTCGCAATCATTGTATTTTGATTTTCAAGTTCAATAAAGTGAGTTGGAATATTTTTCTTAATGAGAAACTCAAAAATTCTTGCACTTATTAAGCAATTAAGTTCGCCTTTACCTTCAAACTTTTCTTTTTTCAAAGCATTAAACGCTGTAGCTTCATCTTTAAATTCAATTTTTACTTTATTTGCATCATCATGAGTAAATACTTTTTTTGCTTTGCCTTCATAAATCAACTCATATTTATTATTCATTAACTTAAAACCTCATTATTTTTACTAAAGTAATTGTTTATAATTAACATAATTATTAGAGATCAGCTTCAAATGATTTATTTTCATTTTAACTGATTATTCATCGAAACCTCATAACCTTAAAAACAAATATATGGTAATTCATTCACCTGGTTCTAGGAACTTTATTAGATTAGAAAATATTTTAATAATTGGAAATGGCGGGAGAGAGAACTCTTTGGCTTGGGCTATTCAAAAAAATGAATTAGTTAAAAAAGTTTATTTAATACCTGGTAACGCTGGTTCAGAAAGAATAAATAAATGTAAAAGAATAGAAATTGATATAAATAATAAAAATGAACTAATTGAAAAGCTTGAATTTTTTAAGATAGATTTAGTAGTTATTGGACCAGAAATACCTCTTGCGAATGGATTAGCTGATTTTCTTCGAAAAAAAGATTTTAAAGTCTTTGGTCCTAATAAAGATGGAGCAAAACTAGAATTTAGCAAATCTTGGGCGAAGGAATTTATGCAAGACGCAAATATTCCAACTGCAAGCTTTTGGAAAGTCAATTCTCTAGAAGAAGCAAAAAAAATTATTAATTCATTATCAATTCCACTTGTAGTAAAAGCTGATGGTTTAGCTTCAGGTAAAGGCGTTTTTATTCCTAATTCAAAAGATGAATGCTTTAAAGCAGCAGAGACAATTTTTAATGGAAGATTTGGTAACTCTGGGAATGTAGTTGTTCTAGAAGAAAAAATTCAAGGACCAGAAGTTTCAGTTTTTGCTTTATGCGATGGGAAGAGGTATACATTACTTCCAACTGCCCAAGATCACAAACGACTTAATGAAAAAGATAAAGGTCCAAATACAGGAGGCATGGGGGCTTATTCTCCTACACCATTATTAACAGAAGATTACCTTAATAGAATCATTAAAGAGATAATTGAACCTACAATAAATGAGCTAAATAAAAGAAATATTGATTATAGAGGCGTAATTTATTTTGGGTTAATGATCACAAAATCTGGTCCCAAGGTTATAGAATACAACTGCAGATTTGGTGATCCAGAATGCCAAACAATAATGCCCTTGATGGATCAAAATTTTGTATTTCTTTTAGAAAAATGCTCAATGGGAAGTTTAACTGGTGATGAAAAAATTAATACATCCGATAAAGTTAGTGGTTGTGTAATAGCTACATCCAAAGGTTATCCTCACGAATATAAAACTGGCTATGAAATAAAAATAGGTATGGTTGATTCTAATGATTGTCAAATTTTTGACTCAGGCACTTCTTCAAGTGAATGTGGGAAATTATTAACTGCTGGAGGAAGAGTCTTAAGTATTGTCTGTCAAGATAAAGACTTCGATACGGTTTTTGAAAAGGCATACAAAAATTTAAAAGAAATTGATTTTGAGGGTATTTACTTTAGAAATGACATAGGTCATCAAGTGAGGAAAAACTTTTCTAAGGAGAATTAATCTTATGGTGGATACCAATAATCGAGAAAGTAGAAAATATAACATCACAGATAATGAAGATATTAATATTAACTATTGGATTAATGGACTTCTCGCTTGGTGGAGTCGGTTTAGTTTAAGAACAAAGTTATTAGCCATAGCAACTCTTGTCGTAAGTCTTCTAATGACAGGAATAACTTTTTTTGCATTAAATAGTATTCAAAAAGATGCAGGTATGAATGATACTAGATATGCTCGAGATCTTGGCTTATTGTTATCTGGGAATGTTACAGAATTAGTCGCAAATAACCAAAAAAAAGAAATTTCAAATGTAGCTGAAAAGTTTTGGAGATCAAGTCGAAACCTGCGTTATATATTCTTTACTGATGCTGAAGATATTGTTCAACTTGGTATCCCGATCAGTGCAACACCAACTAGCTCAGACAGTCAGTTCCAGCTCACTCGAAAATTAAAACTACCTTCAGAATTGAAGAAGAGACCACAATTCCCTTTGGTTAGGCAGCATGCGACACCTCAAGGTCAAGTAACAGATGTATTTGTCCCAATGTTGTGGAAAGGCAAATATCTTGGAACTTTAGCTTTGGGAGTCACTCCTAATAAAAAAGCACTAGCCAGTGCTGCCTTAACTAGAGAAGTAACCATTGCAGTTTTTATCTCTATTTGGGTTTTAGTAATACTTGGAGCTGTATTTAATGCACTGACAATTACAAGACCAGTCAGAGAATTAGTAAGAGGTGTTAGAGAAATTTCGAGAGGAAATTTTAAATCCAGAATTTCTTTGCCCATGACAGGGGATCTAGGAGAACTCTTAAATGGATTTAACCGAATGGCAACACAATTAGAAAATTATGATGAAGCTAATATAGAAGAACTAAAAGCGGCACAGATCAAGCAGCAATCATTAATAGCTACAATGGCTGATGGTGCAATATTATTGGACTCAAAAGGCAACATTGTACTTACCAATCCAACAGCCAAGAGATTATTTCGTTGGGAAGGAAGATTTCTAGAAGGCAAACATTTTTTAAATGAAATCCCCGAAATTTTATCCAACGACTTACATACAAATATAGAATCTATTTTAAACAGGGAAAAGGAGAAAGACGATTTAAGATTCAGTTTAGGAGAACCAACAAGAACCCTAAGAATTGTCTTGCAATCAGTCTTAGATACAAATAAAGTTGAATTAAAAGGAATTGCTGTGACAATCCAAGATTTAACTAGAGAAGTTGAACTTAACGCGGCACAAAATAGATTCATAAGCAATGTATCGCACGAATTGAGGACACCACTTTTTAATATCAAAAGTTATGTAGAAACCTTACATGATTTAAAAGATCAGCTTTCTGATGAAGAACAAATAGAATTTTTGGGAATTGCAAATTCAGAGACTGACAGATTAACAAGACTTGTAAATGATGTATTAGATTTATCTAGATTGGAGTCTGGAAAAATTGTTCAGTTAGAGCAAATGGACATAAAACCAGCAATAGAACAAACTCTTAGAAATTATAGACTTAATGCTTCAGAAAAAAATGTTTCATTAGCTCATGACATAGAGGAAACTATTCCTCCAATTCTTGGAAATTTTGATTTACTTTTGCAGGTTTTTGATAATTTGCTAGGAAATGGATTGAAATTTAGTCCAAAAAATAGCGCCCTAATTATAAGAGCTTATACTTGGCCAGATTCCTGTCCTGCCTTCCCTCCAAGTATTAAAAACGATGCAGCCCCTCAGTGTGAATTAGTTTCACCACTTCCAAAAGTAAGAATTGAGATTGCTGATACTGGCTCAGGGATATCTCAGGCTGATCAAGAAAAGATATTTGATCGTTTTTATAGAGTAGAGAATTCTGTTCATACCGAGCAAGGAACAGGTTTAGGTTTATCTATAGTTCGGGGAATAATTGAAAAACATGGTGGGGAGATTCGTATGGCTAGTGAATTAGGAGTAGGAACAACGTTTTGGTTTGATTTAGCTTTGGCGCAATCTGATAAAGATGAATTATTAACAAAAGCGATCAATAATTCAAATTCTTATCCAGGTCCTGAAATTAAAGAAATTATCTAATTATTTTCTATTCCTTTAAAAACATTTTGAACATTTTGATCAGGCACAACTCTGTGAGGTGCACCACTAAATATTTGTTCAAAATTAGAAAAAGAATCCCTTATTTCTGGCCCACTATTTGTAATAATAAATTCTCTTATTCGCTTATCATGCCATGAACCCCGCATTTTAAAAACATTTAAAGCTCGTGCCATCTCACCTTTTATTTCTACATATTGAAGCAACAATATAGTGTCTGTAATTGTTGAGATATGAGAATCAGTTATAGAATGACTTCCCATAAATTCTTCAGCAGTATTCGTAAAAAAGCCCGCAATTTCCTCTTGTTTTGTATAACCGGTAACAGCAATTACAAACTGTCTAAATGCATTCAAACTTACTCCTCTGGCTAAAGCAGAGAGAGAATCAATTGCCATTCTTTTTGGTTTAAATTGATTAATTTGCGTTTTTATAATTTGTAAGTGATCCTCTAAACCAGTTGATTCAGGATATGCACAAATAATTTTTAATAATCCATCACTTTCCATTTTTTCAAAATCTATGCCCCAGCTAGTAGCATTCCTAAGCAATTGAGCCCTAGATTCTTCATAAGCAAAAAGTATTGCTCTTTCGTTATTGTTATAAGCATCTTCAACAAATTTCGATACAAGCATTGTTTTGCCCGTACCAGTTGCTCCAGTGGCGAGAATAATGGAATCTTGAAAATAACCTCCACCACACATATCATCAAGATCTTTGACTCCAGAGCTTATCCTAATATTTGAGGATCTCTGCGTTAATCTCATTGCTCCTAAGGCAAAAACACTTATTCCATCCATTCCCATAGTGAATGGATATTCACCTTTCATATGTACAGTACCTCTTAACTTCAGAACTTCTAGAGTTCTTCTTCTCTTCTCTGACTCAAGAACATTTCTTAATAAGACAACATTATCAGATACAAATTCTTCTACACCATATCTAGCAATTGGTCCGTAATCATCTACCCTTTCTGTAGTCATAACTGTTGTCACACCTATTTCTTTTAATCTTGCTATCAATCTAAATATTTCCCTTCTAACAACGTAAATAGCATCATACTGTTGAAAGACAGCAGTTATTGAATCTATTGCGACTCTTTTAGCTTTATATTTTCTAATTGCATAACTAATTCTCTCAATAAGACCAGACAAGTCAAAGTTACCAGCCACATCCTGACCATCAGGATCAGGAGATGCGTCCAAAATAAAAAGTTTGTTTTGATCAATTAATTCTTGTAAATCCCAGCCAAAACTTGCGGCATTTCTAATAATATCTAAGGGTGATTCCTCAAATGTTACAAAGATTCCAGGTTCATCAAAATTATAAATTCCATGATGTAAATATTGCAGAGAAAAAACAGTTTTACCAGTTCCTGAGGTACCACTAACGAGTGTACTTCGAGATACAGGCAATCCACCTCTACAAACATCATCAAAACCTTCTATTCCAGTTGGTAATTTTTGTACTTGCATTTTATTTGATTTGCCAAATTTCTTATCATTCATAGTTTTGTGCTAATTAAAAAAAATAAATTTAAAATTTATTTTTAAAAGTTTTATTTATATTATTTATCTCCACTATATTCAGTTTCAGTTAATTCATCAAAAAGTAGATCTAAACCAATTAAAACTTTCTCTCTATCTGAAAGATCACCTATTATTTTTCTAACTGGTGGCGGTAAAATTTTAGCTAACGTCGGAGTGGCTAAAATTTTATCTTCTTCTGCAAGTTGTGGTTGCTTAAGTACATCAATAACCTTCAAAGCATAAACTCCTTTGAATTCATTATCTAAAATTTCTCTTAAGGTATTTAAGGCTCTCATCGAATTAGGAGTATTTCCAGCAACATAGAGTTTTAAAATATATGTTTTCCTTGCTGCCATCGTTATAGTTCCTGAATTGATATAAAAGATTTAAAAGAACCCTTGACTTATTACACTACAAAATAAGAAAATAAACAAACTATTATGATTGCTTATTGGGCTTAATCAAATTATTAATTTGAGCCTAGTAGCGTCCTTAAGATATGACAAATTTTAAAAACTCCCCAAACAATTCTTCTGAAAGTAATGAATTGTATGCAATAGCAGAAACTTCAGGTCAACAATTTTGGTTCGAAGTTGATAGATACTATGACATAGACAGGTTAAATGCAAAAGAGAAAGACAAGATAACACTTGAAAAAGTTTTAGTTTTAAAAGACAAAGAGTCCATAACTATTGGCAAACCTTACGTTAAAGATGCAAAAATTGAATTAGAAGTAGTCTCTCATAAAAGAGATAAGAAGATTCTCGTATACAAGATGCGTCCCAAAAAAAAGACAAGAAGAAAGATGGGACACAGACAAGAACTTACAAGAGTTATGGTAAAATCTATTACAATAGGTAAAAGCGCTCCTAAGTCTTCTTCTAAAAAGGAAACTGTTAAAAAGGAAACTAAACCAAAATCCGAAAAATCTACAAATTAAACACTTCTAATGGCACATAAAAAAGGAACAGGTTCTACTAGAAACGGAAGAGATTCGAATTCCAAAAGATTAGGCGTGAAAGCTTATGGAGGAGAAAAAGTGACTGCTGGGTCAATTTTAATTCGCCAAAGAGGTACATCCTTTTTGCCGGGGATCAATGTCGGAAAAGGTAAAGATGACACCCTTTTTGCACTCAAAGAAGGAACAGTAAGTTTCGAAAGCATTAAAAGAAATTTAAGAAATAGAAAAAGAGTTAATATAGTCATCTAATTTTCTTATAAGCTCTTGTGGTTATAAGAATAGGATGAAATACTTCTAAAAAATTTGATTGAAGAGTCTCAAAAAACTTTTCAACAATTTGAATATCATCGATATGAAAAGGATATTCATTCTTGTCTCCTTTGTAAAAATACCAATTGAAAAGAGCAATAGAATTACTATCCATAATCTCACTGAAATTATTAATTTGAGAAGCTGGATCTGCAAGATGTTCCAAAACATCAAGACAAATTATCGTATCAAATTTCAATATTTCTGTATCTTGAATTGTCTTGCAGAAAGTAAGTTTTTTTTCGACTCCTAATTTCTTAGCCCTGTATTTAACAAAATTTCTATTTGTTTGATTAATATCTACAAAAAAAACATGCTCCACTTTTGAAGACATTGCGTTAGCTAAGGCATGCGTTCCAATACCTCCTCCGAAATCCAAAACTAAATCTCTAGAAAATCTCTGCTGAAGTTTTAAAGTATCAGCGATGTATTCCCTACTCGTAATATGCCAAGCAGCTAAATCAGCTACATGCCTATCTCCTACAATCTCAGTATAAAAATCTGAAACATCATTCAAAGCATCTCCGGGATGTGAATTTGCCAAATTCATCTTTGCATTTGCAAGAAATCCATCTAAATCACATTCTCTAATAGATAAGTATTCCATTAAATGTGATTTCAAATTAAAAGCATTGTCTAGAAACTCTTTTAAAATAAAATTATTGTTTTTCAATTTCTTACTCTAAATTCCCGATACCAAAATCATA
>QCBT01000029.1 GCA_003281525.1 Prochlorococcus sp. AG-347-J06
CCGCTCCAATCATTGCCGCATTATCTGTACAAAGATCAAGAGGTGCTAAATGAACTTTAATAGATTTTTTACATGCTTCAGTAATCATCATTTTTCTTAATGTATTGTTAGCAGCCACTCCCCCAACCACAACTACATTATCCAAGTTATGATCTTCTGCGCATTTTATTGTTCTCTCTACCAAGACCTCTGCCACTACTCTCTCAAAACTTGCAGCAATATCCGGAATTGGAACGGTCTTCCCATCCAAATTTATTCTCTCAACTAATCTTAATACGGCAGTTTTTAGGCCACTAAAAGAGAAATCATATTTAAGAAATCCACCTTTTTTATCAGAGATCTTACATTTTGGTAAATTAAATTTCATTGGGTCCCCATTTTTAGCAATTTTTTCGATTGCAGGTCCTCCTGGATAGCTAAGACCTAATAGTCTGCCAACTTTATCAAAGGCTTCTCCAGCAGCATCATCAAAACTTTTCCCGAGTCTTTGCATCCCCCTTCTATCATCAACCTTTATCAATTCAGTATGCCCGCCGCTAACAAGTAATGTAAGAAAAGACTTCTTTGGATAGTTTTGTGAAAATAGAATTGAAGATAAATGCCCCTCCAAATGATGAATTCCCAAAAATGGTTTTGAATGTAACATGCAAAGTGATCTTGCAGTTACAGAGCCAACTCGTAAACAACCAACTAATCCAGGAGCAACAGTTGACGCAATATAATCAACTTCCTCAATTTTAATTTTTGATTCTTCTAAAGCCTTATCTAAAACAAAAGGTAATAATTCTAAATGCTTTCTAGCTGCAAGTTCAGGCACAACTCCTCCCCATTTTGAATGATCTTCAATTTGAGAGGCAATTATATTTGAATGTATTCTGAAAGTATCGCCAATATTAGAAACTATTGAGACAGATGTCTCATCACAACTTGTTTCAATAGCTAAAACTTTATGCATTTTTGATTCAACTTGTTCTATTTTAATATTAATTTCTTACTTAACACACTATTAAGAGATTAAAGATTGCAACTTATGAAATTCTTTTTTTCAATCATAACCTCAGTTTTTCTGTTCCTCGGAATTACTCCAATTGCTCTGGCTGCCAATGGGCCTTCCTTAAATGCAGACAGAGCTAGCACTGAATATACTGCTTCAGCCCTCACAAAATGCTCTGAAAATCCTAAATTCATTGAGAGAGCAAATTCTGCGACTACTCAAAAAGACATCGCAAGATTTGAAAGATACGGAAAAGCATCATGCGGAGATGATGGTCTTCCACATTTAATAATTGGACCTCCTCTTGAGCCATGGGGAGCCCTTTTAAATAGAGGTCATGAAGGAGATTTACTCATTCCGGGAGTACTGTTCATTTATATTGCTGGAATTATAGGTTGGTCAGGAAGAGAGTATCTAATTGAATCAAAAAAGACTAAGAACCCAGCAGATCTTGAGATCATTATCGACTTAGACTTAGCTAGAAAATGTCTTGTGAAAGGAGCGCAATGGCCTCTTCTCGCTAATAAGCAAGGTAGAAATGGAGACTTAAGAGAGAAAGATAATAATATTACACTTAATGGTCCTCGCTAAAAAACTTTCATAAAACAAATGTTCAAAATTCTAAACACAAAATTTGTCAGATCTGCGCCAGTAGTAGCAGCAATTTGGCTAAGCCTTACAGCTGGAATAATTATTGAATTTAATAGGTTTTTCCCAGATTTATTGTTCCATCCAATGAGCTGATAAAGAGAAAATAATCAAGTTTTTATTAACTTGATTATTTTTTTTGCTGTTTTATCAACATTGTGATTTGTTAATGCAAAATCAAATTGATTTGATACAGAAATCTCATAATTAGCCCTTAAGAGTCTTTTATTAATTGCCTCTTCTTTTTCTGTACCTCTATTTCTTATTCTTCTCTCTAACTCTTTTTTATCCGGAGGAAGTAAAAATATTGACAGTGAATTAGGAAACTTCTTTTTTATTTGCCTTGCACCCTCTACTTCAATTTCAAGTAGTACGGTAAATCCATTTTTTATTTTCTCATTAACAGAAGACAAAGGGGTTCCATAGTAGTTTCCAGCGAATTGAGCCCATTCAAGAAACAGGTTTTGTTTTATCATTTCTTTAAACTTTTCTTGATTTAAAAAGTAGTAATTTTCTCCGTCTTTCTCTCCCTCTCTTGGTTCTCGAGTAGTTGCAGAAATTGAAAGCCAAAAATTTTTTTCTTTACCTAATATTTCTTTGACAATTGTTCCTTTACCTACTCCGCTGGGTCCAGTAAGGATAATAAGTTTTTTTTGATTTTTCATATTAAATTTTTTACAGTAAAATAAAAATCTTGTGAATTAAGAAGGAATAATGCAAAAAGGTGTTCCACAGATAATGGACATTACATCTATTAGATCTGTTTTGAATTATTTGACAAGGAATATCTTACCTACAAAGTTTGAAACTGCCCAACAACCAGAGCCTAATACAATTCAATTGTGTTTCAGAGGAGTTCATTCTCAAACATGGTTAGAAGTTTCATGGAATGGAGACTCTCCTAGAATACTAAAGATAAAAAAGCCAGAAAAGATTGGGAGAGAAAGCACGCTTTCTAAACAAATAAGATATGGATTAAAGTATATGGCTTTAATTTCTATTGATCAAGATGATTTCGAGAGAGTTATAAAATTTAGTTTTGCGAAAAAACCTGGAGATGAAATTAGTAAGTATTTAATTTTTGAATTAATGGGAAAACATAGCAATATTTTTTATTTGGATAATAAACAAAAAATAATTGCCGTCGGTAAACAAATTAAATCAAGTCAATCTAGTTTTAGAACAATTTCAACAGGATCAATTTATTCTGACCCTCCAGTTAATCTCAAAAAACAACCTAGAGAGGATGAGTCTTTTCAATCATGGAAAAACTCAATTTCAATAGTACCTGAGTCTTTAAAATACTGTTTAATAAATACCTATCAAGGAGTAAGCCCTATTCTCACAAAACAATTAGAGGTTGTCAGCGCAACTGTTAACTCGGAAATAATGGAAAAAAATATTGATTTCATTAGCAACTCAGACTTAAAGGAGATATTTAAAAATTGGAAGATTTGGATAAACAGGTTTAAAAACAATAACTTTAATTTTTCTACATTCAATAAAGATTTTTATTGCGTTTGGTTTTTTGATAAGGAAATTAATTGCGAAAATAAAATAGATTTATGCACAAGTTTAGAGAATTATTATGATTATCATCTGAAACAAAAAAAACTTGAATTATTGGAAAAGAGAATTGTAGCGATAATTTTTAAACAGACCAATACTGAGAAAAAGAATTTAAATATTCAATATGATCTTCTGACAAAATCAGAAAACTACGAGATATATAAAGAAAAAGCTGATAATATATTCTCTTCACATGTAATTAAAAAACAAGACATTATAAAGGGACAAAAACTATATAAAAAATCAAAAAAACTAAAGAGATCTAGAGAATTAATAAAAGAAAGATTAAGTATTTACAAAACAAATATAGAGAGATTAGACGAATTCACTACGCTTCTAGAAAATTTAAATTCTTTAAATCATGAAAAACTTTCTATGCGAATCAAATTATTAGAAGAAATTATGGAAGAAATTTGTAACGAGTTTAATATCAATATCAAGAAGCAAAGAGAAGATCAGAAAAGTACAGTTGATATAGAGTCTTCACCAATTCAAGTTGACACTCCCACAGGATTAAAGCTTCAGGTAGGGCGAAATATGAGGCAAAATGATTTAATAAGCTTTAAGTTCTCAAAAAAAGGCGATTTATGGTTTCATGCGCAGGAATCACCAGGCAGTCATGTAGTTTTGAAGTCTTCATCTCAAATAGCATCTGAACAAGATCTTCAAATAGCTGCAGATTTAGCTGCTTTATTTAGTAAGGCAAAAAGAAACATTAAAGTTCCAATTAATTTAGTAAAGATTAAAGATTTGCAAAAAATCAAAAACGGAGGACCGGGTTGCGTTTCTTTTAAAAATGGAGAAATTATTTGGGGAAATCCTACAAGAGGAGAAGATTACATTAAAAAAAATCTTAAAACAGTAATTTAGTTTATAATAAAAAAAATTTTTAAAATCTAAATGTTTGATTTTCTTTTAGGCACTCATGAATTTTTAGGAAATCATAGTTTTCCAGAATTTATTGTTGGATATCTATTTGGTGCTGCATTAATAATTGGAGCTCCTACTGTTTTCTTACTACTTGCCTTCGTAAGCGCTTTAATGAAAACAAATGGGAAAATGGGTGGATATAGAGAATATGAAACTTATGGTGAATCATCTTTAAATGATGCCCCTCCTTTTTTATTACCAGATCCAACAAATCCTAAATTAAGCAAATAATTAAGTTTATCGAAAAATAAATTGGACTTTGACAATAGTAGTTTTAAACCTTTTTCTTACACAATTTTTATCAAATAATAATGAGAGGTACAGGTCAAAGTGAAAATAAATTATCAGATTCGATGACTTTTAGTGATCATTTAGAGGAGCTTCGTCAAAGGATACTAAATTCAATTTACTCAATACTTATTTCAATATTCTTTAGTTTTCTCATCATAAAGCCATTAATATCTTTTTTAGAAATTCCAGCTGGTGATATTCATTTACTACAACTTGCTCCAGGAGAGTTTTTATTTGTCGCTATTAAAGTTGCTGGTTACAGCGGATTGATAGTATCTATGCCTTATATTTTTTATCAAATAATATTATTCATTTCTCCTGGTTTAACAAAACAAGAAAAAAGCCTTATCTTGCCTGCTGTTTTTGGTTCAGGTCTTCTGTTTTTTTTAGGATTAATTTTTTCATGGTGGATATTAGTCCCTGCAGCAATAAATTTCTTCATTAGTTTCGGTGCTGATATTGTTGAACCAACTTGGTCTATAGAAAGATATTTTGATTTTGTTCTCTTATTAATGTCTAGCACTGCAATAGCTTTTCAATTGCCAGTATTACAATTTATTCTTGGTTCTCTTGGAATAATCACAACAGAAAAAATGATTTCGAATTGGAAGATAGTTGTAATTTCCTCTGCAATATTATCTGCAGTGATTACCCCTTCAACTGACCCATTGACTATGTCATTGCTATCTATATCTATTGTGTTTTTATTTTTTGTGGGTACTGGATTAACTTACTTATCAGAAAATCTTAAGTCAAAAACTCTTTCATCTTCTCATTAAGATCTAATTGCAAGCTGACAGCTCTACCTAACCTTGGCTTAGCATTCACTTTCTTTAGCCATTCCCTTACTTCTTCTGAATATCCACATCTATTTAAAATCTCGATTTTATCAGCTATCGATTTTTTATATTCATCTTCACTTAAAGGGAATGATTCCTGTCCAAGAAATCCCCACATCATTTGAAAATACACGAATTTTCCTCTTCTAAAGAGTCTAAAATCATATTTTTTCCCCCAGCGATGAATCAAATAATATATAACTTCATCTACTAGCAGTGGGTTCATTTAAATCAATTAATTAAGACTTCCTAAACTTTTACTTTAAATTATTAAAAGTCCTATCTATTTGCAACAGAAATTGAACAATTTGCTCCATAATAACTAATAAATAACAGAACCAAGTAGCGAATGACTCAATTAAGTTCCAATGATGTCCCTTCAATGGGTCGAAGGCAATTTATGAATCTTCTTACATTTGGTACTGCAACTGGTGTAGCTTTAGGAGCCCTTTACCCTGTAGCTAATTATTTCATGCCTTTAAGAGCAGGCGGTGGTGGAGGTGGAACTTCTGCTAAAGATGAATTAGGGAATCCAATAACTAAGACAGGTTGGCTATCTACCCATCAAGCAGGAGACAGAAGTCTAGTTCAGGGTCTAAAAGGAGATCCAACTTATTTAATAGTTAATGAGGGTGGGGAAATAGGAGAATTTGGTTTAAATGCAATTTGTACTCATTTAGGTTGCGTTGTCCCATGGGATAGTGGTGCTAATAAATTCATATGTCCTTGTCATGGCAGTCAATACGATACTAACGGGAAGGTAGTAAGAGGGCCTGCGCCTTTATCTTTAGCTCTAGCTCATGTAGATATTGAAGATGATGATGTACTCGTCAAACAATGGTCAGAAACTGACTTTAGAACTAATGAAAATCCATGGTGGGCATAAAAAAAATGAAAGGTCTTAAAAATCAAATCATGAAAAAAACAAGTTTATTTATCTGTACTCTGCTTTTCATTTCAAGCATTGTATTTTATCCAAAGATCAGTTTTGCTTATCCATTTTGGGCTCAGCAAAACTACGAATCCCCAAGAGAAGCCACAGGTAAAATAGTCTGCGCAAATTGTCATCTAGCTCAGATGCCTACAATTGCAGAGGTTCCACAATCTGTTGGAGCAGATAGTGTTTTCAAAGCTGTAGTCAAAATTCCCTACAAAAATGATTTAAAAGAGATAGGCGCTGATGGTTCCGAAGTCCCATTACAAGTTGGTGCTGTTGTAATGCTGCCTGATGGCTTTAAACTCGCTCCACAAGACAGATGGACAGAAGAAATAAAAGAGGAGACAGAAGGAGTTTATTTTACTAATTACAGTGAAGAGAAAGATAATATCATTATTGTCGGACCTTTACCTGGCGATACCAATAAAGAAATCGTTTTTCCTGTACTTTCCCCTAATCCATCAACTAATAAAGAATATCACTATGGAAAATACTCCTTACATATTGGAGGCAATAGAGGTAGAGGTCAGGTATATCCAACTGGAGACAAGAGCAATAATGTAGTATTCACTTCTTCAACGGCAGGAACTATAAATTCAATAGAAACAATTGAAGATGGTAGCTATCAAGTCAATATAGAAAACGATAATGGGGAAATAACTACTGAAGCAGTGCCTGTTGGTCCTCAACTTATAGTAAAAGCGCAAGACAAAATTAATGTAGGTGACCCTCTTACTAATGATCCCAACGTTGGTGGCTTTGGGCAATTAGATGCTGAGGTTGTACTACAGAGCCCTTATAGAGTTATTGGATTGATTGCATTCTTCATTGGTGTAGGCTTAACACAAATACTTTTAGTATTAAAGAAAAAACAAGTAGAAAAAGTGCAAGCAGCAGAGGGTATCTAACTTTCTCTAAATGCTTATACTTCAAGCTTTTATACAATCTCCAGGAGAAACTTTTTTAAATTTAGGATTTATAACTATTAGATGGTATGGACTTCTTATTTCGGTTTCAGTTTTAATAGGCCTATTTATCTCTAAAAAACTTGCAAAGGCAAGAAATATTAACCCAGAGTACATTAGTGAAATACTTCCATCATTAATAATCTCTTCAATAATTGGAGCTAGAACTTATTACGTAATTTTTGAGTGGAGGCAATATAGCGGAGAGAACTCTTTTACTTCTTTTGAACTATTCAATAACATCATTCAAATACCTTCTTTTCTTGCAGTTTGGGAAGGAGGCATAGCAATCCATGGAGGTCTAATTGGAGGATTAATATCTATTATCTATTTCTGTAAGTCGAAAAAAATTAATTTAAAAACCTTTATAGATACATTAATACCCTCGATTATTCTTGGACAATCAATAGGAAGGTGGGGAAATTTTTTCAATAATGAAGCCTTTGGAGTTCCTACAAATTTGCCTTGGAAATTATTTATACCTATCCAAAATAGGCCTTTAGAATTTATTAATTATGAATTTTTTCATCCCACATTTCTCTATGAGTCATTGTGGAATCTTTTGATTTTCATCGTCCTTATTATTACCTTTAATAAACAAAATAAAACAGATTTTTTCAGGCCTGGCTTTATTAGCTGTCTATATTTAATAAGTTATAGCTTTGGACGATTCTGGATTGAAGGTTTAAGAACTGACCCACTATGCATTGGTGGACTTCCACCTTTCTGTGATGGCGGTATAAGAATGGCTCAATTTATAAGTATTTTTCTATTTTCTTCTGGATTAATTGGAATATTTTTTTTAAGATTGAGAACATATAGTGGGGAAAATAGAAAGAATGGATAACAAAATATCCTTTATTGGTGTTGGTCCAGGCGATCCAGAATTATTAACTTTAAAAGCATTAAAAAAGATAAAAATTGCAGATATCATTATTTGGACTGATTCTCTAATTCCTGAAAAGATTTTAGATTCTGCTAAAGAAGGTTCTGAAAAAATAAAAACGAGTTCACTTAACTTAGAGCAAATCACCTCAATTATGATAGAAAAATTTCAGGCAGGGAAAATTGTTGTAAGGTTGCATGATGGAGACCCTTGCCTTTTTGGAGCAATTAGAGAGCAAATCGAAATTTTAAAAAACGAAAAAATTGAAATCGAGGTTGTTCCTGGAGTAAGTGCTTTTCAAGTTGCTGCAGCATATCATGAAGCTGAATTAACCATCCCTGACGTAACGCAAACAATCATTTTAACTAGAGCAGGAGGTCGAACAGGGATGCCCGAAAAAGAATCTCTGAAAGATCTTGCGAAACACAATTCCTCTATATGTCTATATCTAAGTGCTAGGCATGTGAAAAGGTCTCAAGAAACTTTACTAGAGTTTTATCCTCCTGAGACTAAAGTGATTGTTGGATTTAGAGTATCTTGGGATGATGGTTGGACATCATTAATAGAATTAAAAGATATGGAAAAATTTTCTATTGAGAAAAAACTAATTAGAACAACCATTTACATAATTAGCCCAGCAATTAGTAATTCTCAAAAAAGATCTAATCTTTATAATCCATCTTATAAGCATCTCTTTAGGAATAAATAATTTTTAAGTTGATAGAAGAATATTAATTACTATAATTAGTAAAAATTTATTTGCTTTGAAAGAAATAAAATCTGTTTCGGGAATCAACAATAAAGGAGAAGATTCCCCTTTAAAGAGAATAGGAAATTTCATTAAAGAGGCTAGGTTAAGTAAAAATCAATCAATTGAAGAATTGGCTTCTGATTTAAAAATTGGAGCTCATCAACTTGAAGCCATAGAGGAAGGTAATGAAGAAAAACTACCTGAAAAAGTATTTATCAAAGCAATGATTAGAAGAATTTCACAGAAGCTAAAACTTGATACAGAATTTTTAATGGATGAATTCAAGACAGAGAGGAAAGAAGTGAAAATTGAAGAAATAGTTGAAGAAGTTTCCAAAAAAAACTATAAAACTAGGCAATCTAAGAATTTTAATCCACTAGGATTCCTAATATTTATTTTAATTTCAGGCTTTCTCGGACTAATCGCTTCGTCCTTAATTTTCAATTTATTTTCAGATTCTTCTCAGAATCAAACTCCAAAACAAGAACTTATTAAACAAACTAAATAACTTTTAATTCCAAATTCTTTAGTTCTTTTATTACATTACGGCATAATCCTAAGTTCCATTTTTCAAGAAGAAGATCATGGTTTCTATCTAAAGGTAAAAGTTGAAATGTAAGATTATTTTCCTGCAATTTTATTTTAACTGAGGAGATCACCTTGTCAGGTCTTTGATCAAGAGCTGCTGCTAGTCTCAGGATTAATGACATTTCAAGAACTAATGTTTTATCTTCTTTGGATATTAAATTTTGCCAAGACTCATGTCTTTTCTTGGGTAGAGTCTTTCTATGGTACCTAGCAATTGAAGCAATAATATTTGTTTCTGCTTCAGAATAGCCCAACAACTCACAATTTTTTATTAAGTACCAAGAGTGTTTGTGATATGAACCAACATTCACATATTTCCCACAATTATAAAGATTAGAAGCAGCCCAAAGAAGTTCTTTAGCTTTAGGGTCATTATCGCTATGAAAGATATTTTTAGTCTGATCATAGATTTGAAAGGCAATATCAATAACTTTCTCAGCTCTTGTATTATCTACTCC
>QCBT01000030.1 GCA_003281525.1 Prochlorococcus sp. AG-347-J06
TCATCAATTTGTACATATTGGATATTTAGCAATGATTGGCGGGATGACTAGAGTGGATAGAGATGTACCTCCTTTTTGTTTAGCAGAAGGGCATCCAGGAAGATTGAGAGGTTTAAATAGGATTGGGATTAAAAGAAGTGGTTTAATGGAAAATAAAAATTTTGACTTAAAATTACTTCAAAGTACTTGGAATCTACTTTTTAAATCTAATGATGCGATTTTAAATTCATTAGAAAAAGTAATGAAAGGAGAATTAGATATTTCATCTTCAAGATTATGTAATTTTTTAAAAGAGTCAATATCTAAAGAAAGACGAGGACCAATGCCTGTAGTGAATGTATGAATAAAAAGATATTTATAAGTACTGGAGAAGTCTCTGGAGATTTGCACGGAAGTTTGTTATCAAAAGCATTATTAGATGAAGCTAAAAAAAAATCTGTAGATTTAGAAATTTGCGGATTAGGCGGAGAAAGGATGAAGAAAGAAGGTGTAAAAATTCTTCAAGATACTACATCAATTAGTGCAATAGGAATTTGGGAGGCTTTACCTCTTATTATTCCAACAATAAGAATTCAAAAAAGGTTCTATAAATTACTAAAAAAATATCCTCCTGATTGCTTAATTTTGATTGACTATATGGGACCCAATATAAAAATTGGTACTGAATTAAAAAGATCCAAGACTAAAATTCCAATTTTTTATTATATTGCTCCTCAAGAGTGGGCTTGGAGGGTTGGAAATAATACTACAACAAATCTAATAAAGTTTTCTGATAAGATTTTTGCAATTTTTAAGAAAGAAGCAGCATTCTACAAAAAGAGGGGCGGGAACGTTTTTTGGGTTGGACATCCAATGATTGATTTAACAAAAAAACTTCCTCTAAAGAAAGATGCAAGAACTATTTTAAACCTTCGACCAGATCAAAACATTATACTTTTGATGCCCGCATCAAGACCTCAAGAATTGAGATATATATTACCTACTTTTATGAAATCGGCTAAAAAATTACAACAAAAATATCCAAGTTTGATTGTCTATATCCCCTCCTGTCGGGATGCTTTTGATGAAATATTCAAAAAAGCCTTTAGAAAATATCAAGTTAAAGGACTTGTTATTTCTCAAAAAGATAGTACAAAATTAAAGCCTTATATTTATTCCCTAACTAAAATTGCTCTTTGTAAATCTGGGACAGTTAATATGGAATTAGCTTTATATGGAATCCCACAGATTGTTGGTTATAGAGTAAGTAGGGTAACTGCTTTTATTGCTAAAAAAATTCTCAATTTTAAAGTAAAATTTATTTCCCCTGTAAATTTGTTAGTTAATAAATTAATAATCCCTGAGTTTGTACAAAAGGAGTTTGATGAAAAGAAAATTTTCTATAAATCTTGTAGGATTCTTGATGGGAAGTCAGAAAAAATAAAAATTAAAAAAGGTTATGCTTTTTTAAAAAAAGAATTAGGAGAAGAGGGCGTAGTCCAGAGAGCTGCTAAAGAGATTATTAATTCTATTATTTGAACTTTATAATAAAAAGATGAAATATTTATTATCTCTAATAATTACTCTTTCAATATTTATTAATCCTGTAAACGCTTTTGCACAGGAATTGATTCTTGGCGGAGGTTGCTTTTGGTGTTTAGAGCATGATTTAGAGTCATTAAAGGGGATAAATTATGTACAAAGTGGCTATTCAGGTGGAGATTTACAAAATCCTACATACGAAAATCATGAAGGACATCAGGAAGTGGTTTTGGTGAACTATGATTCCCAATTGGTAACTTTACCCGAGATCCTTAGGCTCTATTTCAGAAATATTGATCCTCTGGACGGCAAGGGTCAATTTTGTGATCGTGGAGATTCTTACAAGCCAGTGATTTTTTTCGAAGATGCAACTGAGGAAAGTGATGCAATAAATGCAATTGTTTCCGCCTCTAATGAATTGCAAGTGCCATTAGAAAAAGTATCCGTAGAATTAAAATCAAAAGGTCAATTTTGGTTGGCTGAAGAATATCATCAGGATTTTGCTGAGAGAAATGAATTAAAATATAAGTTCTACAGATTCTCATGTGGGAGAGATCAGAGGTTGGATAAATTATGGGGCGATAACGCTAGATCAACAAATCTTTGGAATGAATGATTTAAATTTAGTTATTTATTTTTTATCCATTGAACAAGAGTTTTAACTCCAAAACCGGTGGCACCTGATGGATTAATTCCCTTATTCTTGTCAGTCCAACAAGTCCCGGCAATATCAATATGAGCCCATTTAATATCTTTATCAAAGAATTCCTCTAAAAACAAAGCAGCAGTTATTGACCCACCTGCTCTAGGACCTGTATTTTTCATGTCAGCTATATGAGACTTTAAACCTTCTTTATAAGATTTTTGTAAAGGCATTTGCCATAATTCTTCTCCAGACTGGACTGATGCGGCTTTTAGGTCATTTGCTAGATCATCATTATTGCTCCAGAATCCAGCTATATCATTACCTAATGCAACAACAATAGCTCCTGTTAAAGTGGCGAGATCTATTATTGAATTCGGTTTTAAATTGGATGCGTAAGTTAAAGCATCAGCTAATGTGAGTCTACCCTCTGCATCAGTGTTATTTATTTCAATTGTCTTACCATTAGATGCCTTAACTACATCTCCAGGATGTACTGCAGATCCATTTATCATGTTTTCGCAAGCTGCAACAATAAAATGAATTTCTAATCCCTTTGGTTTTATTGCTCCAAGGGCTTTTGCTGCTCCTAAAACTGCAGCGCTTCCGCCCATATCATATTTCATCATTTCAATTTGAGAGGCTCCTACTTTCAGATTGTATCCTCCAGAATCAAAGGTTAAACCTTTCCCAACAAGCGCAATCTTTTCTTTTATGGCCCCCTCAGAATTTAAAGTAAGATGTATAAATTTAGGATCTAGATCAGAACCTTTTGCTACAGCTAAATATGCACCCATTCCTAAATCTTCACAATCTTTTGCCTCTAAAATTTTTAATTCCAAACCATGATCTTTAGCTATTTGAGAAGCTTGTATAGACATTTCCTGAGGTGTAAGACTATTTGGAGGGGCGGCTACAAGTCTTCTAGCAAGTTCTACCCCTTCACATATTTGTGCTGTCTCTTCAAAGCTAATATTCTCAAATTTTCTTAAATTCAAAAACTCTATTTCTTTAAGAACTGTCTTTTCATTTTTTTTCTTATTGAATCTATTGTCTTTATAGGCCGATAATCTGGCTGACTCTGCTAATTGATTTATTTCTAGTTGTGAATTTATTAATTCCCAAGGTAGAAAGATGCTGATTTTTTCATTTTTATCAACAGTTTTCCTAACTAGATTTCCTATGGAGTTTTCTATGTCACTTTTATTTAGGTCTTTTGATTTGCCAAGACCAACTAGGATTAAATTTTCTAATTTTTGATCTAAAAATTCAAAGCTTAAAGTTTCCCCTTTTCCCCCTTTGAATTCTTTTTGAGTAATTTTTTTTAGTAATAATTTTGGGTCAACAACAAATTTTATGTTTTCAATTTGGCTTGCAATTTCTTCCTCTAAAACTCCAAAAATTAATGAAGCGCCTTGCCAGTTTTCAAGATCTTTTTGGAATGTAGAAAATTGCATTTGGAAAATGGATTTGATTAACTTTTAGTTGTTTGTGAAAGTAGTTGCCCACCTATCTCGAGTTTCTTTATTAAAAGGTGGTAACCATAAATATATCAGTTGCTGTTCTAATTTACGTCTTAATTTTACTTCTTTAGGTACATCTAAGAAGAAACGAATATCTTGGTGACTTGAGAGTTTGTTATGAGCTAGGGCTTCTTTATAGTTAATGAGGTAATTTTTACAGTCATGTTCTCCCTTCCATCTCTTATTTGCTGAATTTGTTTCTCCTATATATAAGATTATTTTAGAACTCTCCATCGAGTCAATTACAAAATACATTGCTGGTCCATTATGTATATATTGATTAGTTCTCCAAAAGTTCAATGATAACGGCTGTAGGGAAAACGGATCAATTTTTCTTTTATTGGGAATTGTACTTATAGGAAGACTTGTTTGGTGCAAAGTTTGATTTTGAGTATCTTTTGAAATTTTGAATTGGTGATTATGTATTCTATTTCTCCATTCAGTTAGGATTTCGCCTTTGATTTTTAGATTATTTGAGTGTTGAAAATTAATTGATGTATTTACATCTGAACCAAATAATTCAAATTGCCTATTTTGGCTTGAAATATTATTTACGTTGAATTTTTCCAATATTTATGAAACATTTCTACTAAATTTAATTCTGAAAAAATATAAATCAAAGAATTATTTATAAACTAAAATTTATTAATGTTCTAATCAATTTTAAAGATTCTTGTTATCTTGTAATTGAGCCTTAATCTTGCGAAGTAAAAAAATAGAATGGGATTTTTTGAGTCAGACATCGTTCAAGAAGAAGCAAAAAAGCTTTTTACAGATTACCAAGAACTTATGAAACTTGGTTCTGATTATGGGAAATTTGACAGAGAAGGGAAAAAAATGTTTATAAAAAAAATGGAATCTCTTATGGATCGTTATAAGGTTTTTATGAAGAGATTTGAATTGTCTGAAGATTTTCAAGCAAAAATGACAGTAGAACAATTAAAGACTCAGTTAAGTCAATTTGGGATTACTCCTGATCAAATGTTCGATCAAATGAATAAAACCTTGATAAGAATGAAGGATGAACTTGATAAAACTTCTTAAATTTAACGATTAAAGCTTTATGTCAGATAATTTAATATTGCCATCATGGCTGTCAAGAGGAATAGAAGAATATTTCCCAATTCAGGAAAGAGATCAAACTTTTTCGGAGATAATTGGTAATGCGAAAAAAAATAATAAAAAATTAAGGGTTAAACTCGGAATCGATCCAACTGGAACAGATATTCATCTTGGGCACAGTATATTGTTTAAAAAACTTAGGGCATTTCAAGATAATGGACATATTGCAGTTTTAATTATTGGGGATTTTACTGCTCAAATTGGAGACCCAACAGGAAAAAATAAAACTAGAGTTCAGTTATCTGAAAAACAAGTGAAGGATAATGCAACAACATACTTAACCCAACTAGGGATGGGAAAGCCAGCCAATGAATCTATTTTAGATTTTGATTCAAAAGATAGAATAGAAATTAGATATAATAGTGAATGGCTAAAAGGGTTAAATCTTAATTCAATAATTAAATTAATGGGGAGTGCAACAGTTAGTCAAATGCTAGCTAAGGAGGATTTTAACAAAAGGTACACCTCGCAAGTTCCAATTGCTTTGCATGAATTCTTATATCCACTATTGCAAGGTTACGATTCGGTAGTTGTTCAATCAGATATTGAGCTTGGAGGCACAGATCAGAAATTTAATATTGCAATAGGAAGAGATCTTCAAAGGAATTTTAAACAAAACCCTCAATTTGGTATTCTGCTGCCAATTTTGACTGGTCTAGATGGAATTAAGAAAATGAGTAAATCTGAATTTAATACCGTCGGTTTAACTGAAGATCCTCTTTCAATGTATTCAAAATTAGAAAAAGTACCCGATAATATAATACCTACCTATTTTGAATTACTTACTAAATTAGATTTCAGTTCTCTTAAAAATTCAAATCCTCGTGAATTACAGAGAAGAATGGCTTTAGAAGTTACTACTTTATTCCATGGGGCTGAAGAAGCATTAAAGGCGCAATCAAACTGCGAAAAATTATTCCTTGGACACAAAGAAAAAGTTGGAGAAATTCCAGAGATTTCATTAAAAGAAGTAGTTTTTCCTGTAAAGTTTTTTTACTTATTAAGTGCTCTAAAACTTTTCAAATCTAGCAGCGAATCCAAAAGATCTATTAAAGGTGGTGGTGTAAAAATTGATAGTCAGAAAGTAATAAATCCTGATTTAGTTTTTAATTCAAAAAATGATTTAGAAGGGAAAATTTTGCAAATAGGAAAAAAAATAATTAAGAGGTTTGAAAACTGAAAATTGATGCATAACAGATTTAATGGAGAAGAAAAAATAATATTGGCAATTGATGGATTCGATGTAAGTCAAGCAAAATTACTTTTGGGAAAATGTCCTAATATTAAGTGGGTGAAAGTTGGTTTAGAGCTTTTTCTGAGGGAAGGACCAAGAGTTATTGAAATATTAAAAGGTTTAAATAAAAAAATTTTTTTAGACTTAAAATTTCATGATATTCCGAATACAATGTACGCAGCATGTTTCCAAGCTTCAAAATTAGGGGTTGATATAATTTCTATTCATGCTTCAGCAGGTCTAAAAGCTCTTAAGGATTCGAAGAAAGCATCTTTAGAAGGAGCCACCTCAGTCAACTTGAAACCTCCATTTGTTGTAGGAATAACTGTTTTAACAAGCTTTTCTCTTAAAGATTTTCAAACTGATCTTGATAGAAATAATTCAATTGAAGAAAATGTATTGAGACTTGCAAAGTTGTCTTTTGATGCCGGATTAGATGGATGTGTTTGTTCTCCTTGGGAGGTAAAAATGTTGAGGTCTATTTATAAGGATAATTTTGAACTTATTACACCAGGTATCAGATTAAATATTGACAATAAAGATGATCAAAATAGAATTATGACTCCCCATGAAGCTATAGATAATGGAGCTTCTAAATTAGTCATTGGAAGATCAATATCAAAAGCTAAAGATCCTAATAAAGCTCTAATAGAAATATTTAAATCTATTGATTCTGATTAATTTTGGATTCTTCTCCCTTAAGCAATCTTGTTATGTTTGTTCTATGTTTCCAGATTACTAATAATGCCACAATTAAACTTATAAAAAAGTAAGGGTGCATAAATTTACCTTGGTAAAAAAACATAAAAATAGGAAGTGAGATTGCAGCTGAAATACTGGATAAAGAAACAAATTTAGTTTTTGTTAGGACTATTAAAAAAATGCCAAGACATGCGAGTCCAACTTTCCAAGAAAGAGCTAAAAACATACCTAATCCAGTCGCAACAGCTTTCCCTCCTTTACCTTTAAGCCATATTGGCCAAATATGTCCGGAGATAGCTGATATCCCTGCTATTACCACTATTAATTCTTGATCTGTGAAATATTGAGCAATTTTTACTGCAATAAGGCCTTTCCCAACGTCGATGATAAAT
This sequence comes from Prochlorococcus sp. AG-347-J06, assembly GCA_003281525.1. Classification (GTDB taxonomy): domain Bacteria; phylum Cyanobacteriota; class Cyanobacteriia; order PCC-6307; family Cyanobiaceae; genus Prochlorococcus_A. The sequence goes on from QCBT01000030.1 coordinate 7,138, forward strand.
ACAAAAAGTGCTGGCCATTTTCCAACATTTCTTAGGACATTTGTGGCACCTGTAGATCCAGAACCTATAGTTCTTAGATCTATATTTTTGAGATATTTTCCAATTAAAAAACCTGTCGGAAGTGATCCTAAAAGATAACTTGTAAAAATTATTAAGATATTCATAAAGCTTAGTTTAGTTCAAGATCATCGTAAATTTCATTATCTGAACCAGCAAATGCAACCCATAATGGGAATTGAAGTATTGGAATTTCAACAGAGGTTTCAGCTGCATCAATGATAATAAATGGCAATTCTTCATTGGCCTCTAATCTATCAGCTCTTTCGATGACACCTTCAGGTCTTTCAAAAAGAACAATCCCACTATTGGGTCCAAAGTCATCTCTTGTGAGACCAAGAGAATCTTGGAGAATTCTTCTCCATTCACCTAATCTTTCAGGCTGCGAAGCTAAAATAAGAGTCTGAAACTGATCTCCATATAATTCACCAAGAATAGATATTAAACCCGCTGATAACAAGGCATTTTTTTGTCGAGAACCTCTACTTTCAAGAGAACCTCTTCCGCCCATGTTAAAGAACCAATCATCCATAATTTCTATATCTGATGAATCAAGACTCCGTCTTAATTTCCAGGGTTCTGCATAAAAGTCAGGTTGTTCTGTAAAACTTGAAAAGCAACTTTTTATAATCCCTTCATCTGGCTTAAATGTTTCAGAAAGAGCGGGAACATTAACTACATTATTTGTGCTATTGTTTTGCTTCTTATCATCAAGGGGAGAAGGCTTTACGATTATTGGTTGAGAAACTAATTCAAGTTTCTCAACGTTTTGTGAAAGATTCTGTAAAGCTCCAGTTAAGTATTCTTGGAAGCCTCTAACTCTTTTAGCAATATTATCTGACTGTCCTTTAAAATTTGACTCAATATCTTTTTCTATTTCTTTTTTTTTTGTTTCTAACTCTTTTATTTCTTTAACTAAATAGTCTTTTTTTGAAACGAGATCTCTAAAAATTTCATTAGAAATTTCATCAAAAGATTTAGTTGGTTTGTTGTTTTTTGGTGTAATTTTTTTATTTTGCGTTGTATTTTTCTTACTAATTTGTTTGGTTTTATCATCTGAAATTGACTTATTTATTATTAATTCCTTTTCAGGATTATTGTCGGAAATTTCTGTATTGGTCATTTAAATAATTTGGATGAATAGGCAAAGTCTGAATTTTAAGAATTTTTAATTTCCAGGGAGTCAACTTTTTTTATGAGCTCATCTTTTAATTGCTTCGGATTAAATAAAATTGGTAATAAATGAGGACTGGAATTTTCTCTAAAATAAAAAATACCTGGAATTGCGGGGAAAAAGAATTTCCATGATATCCAGTTCTTGAATGGAAAAGTTCTAATCTCTTTCCCCAATTGTAAAACGATAAAATCATCATTTGTTATTTTTAATCTTAAGGTGAATGACTGAAGTAATAAAAAAAAGCTAAAAGAAGCAGAAACTATTGTTGGTAAAGAACCAATATTCAAAAACAAAAGCATAAAACTTAAAACTATTAAAATGATTGGCAACTGAAATGATGGAGATATTATTACTGGTTCCTCTTTTTTTGATTTAGTGTTAAACATAGGGTCATCCAAATAAAATTTGTGTTAGAAATACATCCATTAAAGATACTGTAACGAGTGTCATTACAACTGCGCCTGTTGTACTTGTTCCAACTTCTTTTGGACCACCTTTAGTTGTGAGTCCATATCCACAAGCAATGATTGAAATAAGTAATCCGAATACTACAGATTTTATTAACATTGAAGTTAAGTCTGTACTAGTTAAACTCACATTACCCGATCTTACAGATGTCCAAAAAACTATTGGAGGAACTTTATAAAAAATTGTGCTCCATATTTGTCCGCTCCATAAAGCTACAGATAAAAACAAAAGACACTGTATTGGTGACATTATTACCATCGATAGTAACCTTGGTACTACCAAATATTGGACTGGTTCGGTCCTTAACATGGTTATTGCCTCAATTTGTTCTGTGACTTTCATAGTGCCCAATTGAGCAGCATATGCAGTTGCAACCTTTCCAGTCATTAAAGTAGCAGTTAGAAGAGGCGCCATTTCTCTAGCCATGCCTACTGCTAATAAACCTCCAATTTCACTTGAAACCCCCATGCTTGTAAGTTGTGATGCAACTTGAATATTAAAAACTGTACCTGCGGCAATTCCTGTTATTAATACAATTAACAAACTGCCAGGACCTGACTCCATAAGTTGGTCAAAGAGATCATTTTTGGAAATTTTACCCTTAAAGATAAAATTAATTGCTTGCCCGCCAATGATTAAACTGCTTAGAAGTCTTTTGAAAAAATTAAGGTAATACATATCTTTATATTAGTTTGTAATTAATTTTCGATCCCATTTTCTCATGATTAAAAGACCAATTATTACCAATATTGAGGGTATAAAACCAATACATAATCTAATAGTTAATTGTGCTG
>QCBT01000031.1 GCA_003281525.1 Prochlorococcus sp. AG-347-J06
ACTTGGGAAAAAAGAAATTTAGATTTACCAAGTGAAGAGAACTTTCGTCTCCTAGATATAGATTTTAAAGGGGAAGAGGGATGGTTAATAGGTCAGCCTTCATTAGTTATGCACACACTTGATGCAGGAAAAAATTGGACACGTTTATCTCTTGGTAACAAATTACCAGGCCAACCATTTCTAATAACAACTGTCGATGCTGGTGTTGCAGAATTGGCTACCACAGCAGGTGCTATTTATGAAACAACAGATAGTGGTGAATCATGGAATGCAAAAGTTGTAGATGCATCTGGTTCTGGAGGTGTAAGAGATTTAAGAAGAACTAATAAAGGAGATTATGTAAGTGTAAGTAGTCTAGGGAATTTCTTTTCTACTTTGGATAATAATAGTGATGCATGGATAGCTCATCAAAGAGCTAGTAGCAAAAGAGTCCAAAGTATTGGTTTTAATCCAGAAGGAAGTTTATGGATGCTTTCTAGAGGAGCAGAAATTAGATTTAATGAAGATACGAATGATCTAGAAAATTGGTCAAAGCCTGTTATACCCATTCTTAATGGATATAATTATCTAGACATGGGATGGGATCCAAATGGTGACATATGGGCTGGAGGGGGTAATGGAACTTTAATAGTAAGTAAAGATCAAGGTAAAACTTGGAATAAAGATCCTATTGCTTCTGAATTGCCAACAAACTACATTAAAATAGTTTTTCTTGATAAGGAGGCTTTAGACAATCAAAAAGGATTTGTACTTGGAGAGCGTGGTTATATCCTCAAATGGAATAGCTAACTTTAAATAACTCGAGTTAATAGTAAAAAAAAAATTAATTTTTGAAAGATTTAGCAACTGTCTGTAACCAACCTGTTAATTTCTTCGCGAACTTATGATTTTACACTGTAAGATCATAGGGTAAACATTTGTGATTATGGCCGCAGGTTCAACGGGTGAACGCCCATTCTTTGAAATAATCACCAGTATTAGATACTGGATTATTCATGCAGTAACATTACCAGCTATCTTTATAGCAGGCTTCTTATTTGTATATACAGGCTTAGCCTACGATGCTTTCGGAACTCCTCGTCCAGATAGTTATTTCCAATCATCTGAATCTAAAGCACCTGTCGTAACACAAAGATATGAAGCTAAATCTCAACTAGATTTAAGAACAAAATAACAATGACTAATTCTCAAGCTCCAATGCAGGCTGCGGAAGTCCGCGTTTATCCTATATTTACTGTCCGTTGGCTAGCAGTTCACGCCCTAGCTATTCCATCAGTATTCTTTTTAGGTTCCATTGCTGCTATGCAATTCGTAGCCCGATAAATTTAACTATCATGCAAGTAAACGAAAATCCTAACAAAGTTCCAGTTGAACTTAATCGTACAAGCCTTTATTTAGGCTTATTATCAGTTTTTGTATTGGGAATTTTATTTTCCAGTTACTTTTTCAATTAAATTAAAATCATGAGTAAATTAAAAGGACCTGATGGAAGAATTCCAGATAGACTTCCCGACGGTAGACCAGCAGTTGCATGGGAAAGAAGATGGACTGAAGGAACTCTTCCTCTATGGCTTGTTGCTACAGCAGGTGGAATTGCAGTTATATTCGTCTTAGGAATATTCTTCTATGGTTCATACCAAGGCGTTGGAGCTGGAGGCTAACAACTCCTTTAACTTGACCTTATAATCACTTACACCAAATAAGCCTAATAAGAATCAGTAAATATCCTTAGCTTCTCTTTTGTGGAGCTTGGGATATTTCCTTTTTGGGTTATCAATCCATCTTTTAATGAAAAATGAGACTTACTTTTTGGTCTTTCTTTTTCAATTAATTTAGCTACTTCAAATATTATTTTATTAGCCACTTCAGTATTTGATCTAAGATTATCCAAAACCATCTCTACAGAAACTTCTTGATGAGTTTGATGCCAGCAATCATAATCAGTGACCATAGATAAAGAGGAGTAAGCTATTTCAGCTTCTTTAGCTAATCTTGCTTCTGTGTGGTTCGTCATTCCAATTATTGAACATCCCCAACTCCTATATAAATTAGATTCTGCTCTAGTTGAGAAAGCGGGACCTTCCATTGCTAGATAGGTACCCCCTCTATGTAATTGTCTACCACCAGGAATATTTTTTTCTCCGATTTCACTTAATATCCGTGATAAATTTGTGCAGAAGGGATCTCCCATAGTTACGTGAGCAACAGCTCCCTCGTTAAAGAAGGTTGCAGGTCTATTTTTTGTCCGGTCTATAAATTGATCTGGAACCACTATATCAAGTGGTCTTATCTGTTCTTGTAATGAACCAACTGCTGATGGAGCAATAATCCATCTTACTCCTATTGATCTTAGAGCCCAAATATTAGCTTTATAAGGGATTTCAGAAGGATTTAAACTATGTGTTCTGCCATGTCTAGGAATGAATGCTATCTCAAGGTTTCCAAGTTTATATACTTTTATTGAATCAGAAGGTTTACCATAGGGAGTATTGATTTCTATTTCTTTTAAATACTCTATTTGATTTATTGAATAGAATCCACTTCCACCAATCACTCCTAATCTTGATTTTTCAATTGGTAATAAATGTTCTTTATTCATAGTGATGTAAATGACTTTTAATCATCTGGTACTAATTGGAGGAGGACACTCAAATGTTTCTTTATTGAGGAAATGGTTAATGTTTCCGAAATTAATGCCAGAAATTCCTGTTTCAATTATATCTAGAGATTCTCATTTGGTTTATTCGGCGATATTCCCATCGGTGATTTCAAAATTAATCACTTTAGAAGATAGTTTAATTGACATAAAATCTTTAGCAAAAAATGCAAAAGTATCTTTTATACAAGAAGAAGTAAAGGATATTGATTTCAATTTAAAGAAAGTTGTTTTAAGTAATAGACCTTCAGTTAATTATTCGAAGTTGGTGCTTAATTATGGAAGTCAAACAATAATTCCAAAAGAATTTGAATCACTAGTTAAAAATCGAAATGCTTTTTCAATTAAACCTTTTTTAAGGGCTTATGACGCGATACTAAAAGAGGACATTTTTGATTCAGTTCATGAACTTCCATTTGTAATTGTTGGGAGTGGCCTTGCTGCAATTGAAGTATCTTATGCCTTGAGAAAAAGATGGGGAGATAGACCTTTAAAACTATTATGTGATTCAAGAAAAATTAATAATGCAATTCTAAAAAGTTTACGGAATTCCAATATTGATTTAGTTGAAAAACTTAATTTTGATTATGGCAAGGTTCTTTTATGTACTGGAAATACATCTCCATTATGGTCACAAAAAAAATTATTAGATTCGGATTCTTATGGCAGAATAATTACAAATCAGAATTTACAGATAAAAAGTTTCTCTGGAATCTTTGCTGTCGGTGATTGCGCAGTTGTGGGTTCAGCAAAAAGACCAGCATCGGGAGTTTTTGCAGTAAAAGTTGTAAATACATTAGTACAAAATCTAAAAAAAGATATAGAAGGGAGATCATTAAAAAAGTGGTTTCCTCAAAAGATCGGATTGCAAATAGTAAATATATTTCCAAGCCATCATCCAAAGGCTTTTGCTATTTATCGCAATTTAGTTTTCGGCCCTTCTTTTATTTTTTGGATTTTAAAGCATAAAATTGATCTCAACTTTATTAAAAAGTTCAGATCAAAAAGGCTAATTATGAAAAGTAGTGAAAAAAATATTTCATTGAATGATTGCAGAGGATGTGCAGCTAAAATTCCTCAGTTTGTTTTGAACAAATCATTAATAAATTCTAATTTAAATTCTTTTGCCTCATCACCTGAAGATTCAGTTGAGATATATCAAAATGGTCAAGATATTATCTTGCAAAGTGTAGATGGATTTCCTGCTTTGGTAAGTGATCCTTGGCTTAATGCAAAAATTACTACTTTGCATGCTTGCTCAGATTTGTGGGCATGCGGAGCAAAACTTTCATCCGCACAGGCTTTAATTTCATTACCAAAAGTTGAAAGGGAATTTCAGAGTTACCTCTTTTCTCAATCACTTCAAGGTATAAAATCAACAGTTGAGGATCATGGAGGTGAATTACTTGGAGGCCATACTTTCGAGGCAAGAAGTTTAGTAAATAAACCTTATTCATTAGGAATAGATATTTCTTTAACAGTTCAAGGTATTTTAAAAAATGGAGCAAAACCATGGCTTAAATCTGGAATGAATATTGGAGATATTCTCATGATGTCTAGACCTCTAGGCGTTGGGATTTACTTTGCCGGTCAAATGCAAAATATTAATATGCTGGGTAGTTCTTCTGAAGTAATTAATAATTTGGTAAAGAGTCAGCAATATTTGATTGATGAAATTTATTTTTTTCAAAATCAATTTAAAGAATCATTAGTCAATGCTGCGACAGACATTACTGGATATGGATTTATTGGACATCTTAAAGAAATGGTTGAATCATCTAATTTATATAGGCAAAGCAATAATCTTGAGCCACTAAAAGTTTTATTAGATTTATTTGCATTTAAAGCTTATCCTGGAGTATTTGATTTAATTAGAAAAGATGTTAAAAGTACTTTCTTTAAATCTAATAAAGAAATTTTTGACAAAATCTATAAAGTAAATAAGCAAAAAAGAATAATTAATTTTTTAAACGAAAATTTATTAGATCAAGAGACTTTTAACGAGAAAATATCATTACTATTAGATCCTCAAACATGTGGCCCCTTATTGATTAGTTGCAATAGTAAATATGAAAATGTTCTAAAGGATAAATGGTATAAGGTTGGAGAGATTGTAAAAATGTAATTAATTTATATTTAATTTGTCAATTTCCAAATATCTTAATCTTTTGATTTCCTTTCCCATCTCCTTCCCTGGTTCCCATCCTTCTTTTTTTAATGTTTCTCCATCTTTTTTTGATTTTATGAATTTGTAAATATATAACCACTTAAATAATTTACGCCAGTATGGTCCTCCATCACAAATTAATAATTTGACTGTCTCATCATTAAGGTTTTTGTCCTCAATAAATTCTGTCCAACTTGATGGTGAAAAATGATTGAAATTTTTTTGGTTTGTATTTAATATCTTTTTGATATTTATATAATCTTCTAATATTTTTATCTCACTATTATTTACCAAAAATCTTTGACATTCTTTTTCTAAATCTTCCGAATCTTTTAATAAGTAAAGCATATGATTTCCCTTTAACTTCTTAATCCAATTTAGTCCTCTTAAAAATCTTTTATCGACTTTAATATTTTCATTTAAGATTGAGATAATTTCCCATTTATGAATTATCGAAATCACATTAGTCAAATTATCGTGTTTGCATATTTCAGCTAGTTCCATCCTTATTCGTATGCCTAGTGCAGGAGGGTAAATCATTTTTTGATGAGTTTCTAAACTTTTCCATGGCCATTGTCTAACTGTTTCTTGAGATTGTTTGAGGGAATTATTTGAAATATTGAAATCTAACCTTGAAGCATATTTTGCACATCTAATTAATCTACTTGGATCATCTGAAATACTATTACTGTGAAGTAAGTTCAATCTTTTACTTTGTATATCAGAAATTCCTCCATAAAGATCATAGATTTTCCTTGTCGATACCTCGAAGGCTATTGAATTTATAGTGAAATCTCTTCTCTTAAGATCCTCCTCAATAGTACTTTTATTTACTGTGGGATTTAAGCCTGGAGCAGAATAAATTTCCTTTCTTGCAGAAGCAATATCAATTTTATAGTCATTAATATTTATTTCCACAGTGTTGTATAAATTAAATTCCTTGATTAAACATAAATCTACATTAACAATATTTTTTTTTATAAATTTTGCAAGAGAAATAGAGGATCCTTCAATAACAAGATCAATATCTACAGGTTTAGAAAACGATTTTTTGTGGAATTTACTAATTAATAAATCTCTTAAATAACCGCCAACAAAAGCAACTTTAGTATTTTTATTAGATTCTATGTATTTAGCAATTAGGTTATATAGATTAAATGGAGTTTTGATTAATTCCCCTTGGATGTAATCAGAGATATCGTTCATGAGTTTTAACTTACATAACGAATTGGAGCTAATCTGGGATCAAGAATTTTACTTCCTTTATCACCAAATTTTACTGCTAAAGATATTTTTTCCCCACTCCCAAAAATATGTATGATTTCACCCTTCCCAAACTTTGAGTGAATTAGCATATCTCCAACTATCCAGCTTTTCCCTTTACTGGGACCTGAATATAATTTCCTTACTGCATTTATTGGTTTGTTAACAAATTTATTTGAATTGTTTCGATCAACTCTAGTTAAACGATCAAGATGCCAATCTCTTCTAATTGAAGCACCACCAGTTTGAGGTATTTCGCCATCCATTAAATCTTCAGGTATTTCCGAAAGAAATATTGAAGGAATTGTTGCTTCACGCATGCCACCCCATAATCTTCTTTCTCTGGCATGACTTAAGAAAACTCTTTCTTTAGCTCTAGTAATACCTACATAGCATAATCTTCTTTCCTCTTCAAGAAGTGAGGGAGTATCTATTGATCTATGGCTAGGGAAGAGACCTTGTTCTAGCCCAGTGATAAAAACATTTTGAAATTCTAAACCTTTACTATTATGCAGAGTCATGAGAGTTACAGAGTTAGGATTATTTTTCTTCGTATCATTATCAGTTGTTAAGGCTGCTGTAGAAAGAAATCCCTCCACATCTCCACTTTCTGTTTCTTCTTCATATTGAGTAGCTGCATTAATTAGTTCTTGTAAATTATTTCTTCTATCTTCGGATTCTTCAGTCCCACTAGAGAGCAAGTCACTTAAATAACCACTTTTTTCTAATATAAGTTGTAATAGTTGAGCGGGACCCGAATTTTCTAGGTAACACAGTAGATCATTCATTATTTCAGTAAATTTATTAATTCCTTTTGATGATCGGCCTATTGTTTCTTCAAGACTCTGTTTATCATTAAGAACCTCCCATAATGGGATATTTAATCTATTAGATAGTTCATTAAGTTTTTGAATAGTAGTCTTACCAATCCCTCTTCTAGGAACATTTATGATTCGTAAAAGACTAACGTTATCTGAAGAATTAACCAAAACTTTCAAATATGCTATTGCATCTTTAATTTCTCTTCTATCATAAAAACGTAATCCTCCATAAATTGTATAAGGAATGCGCCACCTTACAAGAGATTCTTCTAATACTCTCGACTGAGCTCTGGTTCGATATAAAATTGCAAAATTTTTCCAAATTGGTT
>QCBT01000032.1 GCA_003281525.1 Prochlorococcus sp. AG-347-J06
CGTAGAGACTATCAGTACCATCATTCCCTCTGAGGATATCTGCTGCTCCTCCGCCGGTTAAGGTATTATCTCCCATGTTACCGATTAATCTGTTTGCTAAAGAATTGCCGGTGGCATCAATAGCAGCGGATCCTTTTAGTATTAGATTCTCTACATTATCGGGAGCTGTAAAAGTTACTGTGGAGAAAATTTTATCTGTTCCAGTTGTGCCTTCCTCTGAAACCTCATCATTGACATCATCTACTGTATAAGTATCATCACCATCTCCGCCTGACATATAATCTCCCCCACTACCTCCAAAGAGTTTGTCATTTCCTTCTCCTCCATTGAGGAGGTCATCTTTAACTCCACCAAATAAGTTGTCATTACCATCACCACCATATATTTTATCCCAACCATCTTTACCAACGATTCTGTCATTACCACCTAAACCAGAAAGGATATCGTTACCACTTGCCCCCCTTATTGTTTCTGCTGTTTCATCTCCTCTTGTTGTTTGTCCTAGGAAATCAGATGGATTGGCAGGATCATTCCATCCCACAGCATTCAATAGCCCAGCTCTTAAAAACATATCTCCTGCAGATGTAGCTGAACTAACATTCCAATATTCAAGATCTGAATAAAAAGAATCTGCATCAGAAAATAATTTTTCAAAATCCCAAACAGAGCTAACATCCCATCTAGAAATATCTGAATTAAATGCTCTAGCACTTTCAAACATTCCGTTTAGATCTGTAGCTGAACTCATATCCCAATTGCTTAAATCAGATGTAAAAACCTCGTTTTCCTCAAACATATGTTTAAAGTCACTTCCACTACTCACATCCCATCCGCCTAATTCCTGATTAAAAGAGTCTGTCCAAAAGAACATGTAACTAAAATTAGTCCCATTACTTACGTCCCAATTACTCAAGTCTTGATTAAAGAGAGTTGCAAATCCAAACATATGGTGAAAATTATTTCCCGAACTAACATCCCAATTGCTGATATCAGAGTTGAAAGTAGACTTATCTTTGAATAATTCAGAAAAATCAGTTATTGCACTAACATCCCAGGTATTTATATCTCCATAAGTTGTAGTTGCAGCAGCCTCATCAGAAATCCACAAATCTACTGCCGTATCAAGTTCAGTTCTATTTTCAAATAAGTAACTTGAAGACACTTAATTTAATTACAAAACAAATTTTAAAAGGATTATATATTATTTTCTTCTTATCAAATTGTATGAAATCTTTCTCAAGAAAAAAGATCTAATTTTAGATTTGAGATAAAAAATTAAATTTTGCTAGTCACTTGCTAGTCACTAAAATCATCAACTCTCCAAAACCCTTGTAATGACTCAATGCTCTTGTTTCATTAGCCAGTAGTTTATCTCAGTCATATCAAGGGATTAGGAGAATATTGCAAATCGTGAATGAATCGTGAATGAAATATAAGATTTGCCTTTATAAAATCATTATCCATTAAAGCTTCTATTTAGGAAAGTGATGGGTGGTATGGGGTAATTAATTCTCTAAATAATATTGTTTTTACCACTTAAATCACAAAATAAATATTTAAAATTGAAAACAGAAATGATTTTCATTTTCATATTGGTGTAAATTTTATACATAAGTTAGTATTTTTCATGAGTCAAGTTTGGTTAATATCAGGGTCGCCGGGATGCGGTAAGACAAATTGGATACTAAATACTTTTAAGAATTATTCTGGTAATTGTGGTTACTTACGTCTTGGAGGATATTCCGAAATTAATTTAGAGCAAGCTATAAATTCAAAAATTGATTTTGCTTTTTTGAAAGATCAAATTCCTAACTTATTAGACTTATCTATTTCAAACTCAATATCAGAGAAAGATAAAGAAAACATTTTAATTATTATTGAATTTCCACAATTTTTTATACCTAAATCTCAAGGTATTAATGGAGTTGATCTGAGAATTATTAATGAACTTGAAAAATATAATTTCCAGCCAAATAGATATCTTCATTTTGGTAGAGATCCAGAATTATCAATTAAAGATACTTTAGATTTTAGAGCAATTGAATCAATAAGCCTTGATCTTAAAAAGCATATTTGGGATCCTGCAAGCTTGAATACTTTTTGGTTTGAATTAGTTAATGGTGCTTATGGGGATGTATATAGAGCAAAAGCATTAATGAACTTGCCGGATGGGCGTTACATCTTGTTTAACTGGATAGTTAGTCAGCAAGGATCTCAATATCAAACATTAAACCAAGTTGCCCCTCTTAATGGAAGACCAGAAAGATGTTCTGAAATTGTTATACAAGGGAAAAATTTAAACTTCGAGTCAATAAAATCAACGATTCATAATTGTCTTCTTAATGATGCTGTACTAGATCATCATCAAACTTCACTTAGAAATTCACAACTACAAACTGCTCGCCGTTAATTTAAAAATGAATCAAGCTGTCATCTCATGCTTACATGCAAATTTACCTGCAGTAGAGGCTGTCTTAAAAGATATTGAACTCCAAGGAATTACAAATATTACCTGTCTTGGAGATCTAGTGGGTTATGGTCCTCAACCTAATGAGGTTATTGAGTTAATAAGAGATAAAAAAATTCCTACTTGTCAGGGATGTTGGGACGAAGACGTTGTTGATGGATTAGATGCTTGCGATTGTAGTTATCCTTCTCAGCTTGCTGAAAAGAGAGGTCATTTTGCTCATCAATGGACTACTGATAAATTAACTAAAGAAAATAAGGATTATCTAGCTAATCTACCCTACTCAATACGTAAAGATAAATGTCTTTTTGTTCATGGTAGTCCTAATAGTCAACATGAATATCTTCTACCCGATATGGATGCATTTGCAGCTCTTGAGAGAGTTGAAAATGCCAGAGCAGAGATTCTATTTTGTGGTCATACTCATCAACCTTATATTCGCGAATTAGCAGATGGTTCAATTGCTGTAAAAATCAAAAACGCTGCCCCCAAAGATATTCAAGAAAAAGAAATTCAATTGCCGATGCGAAGAATAGTAAATGCAGGTTCAGTAGGAGAGCCAAGGCATGGAGGAACTAAAGCTACTTATGTTGTTCATAACGAAGTCACAAATGAAGTAAAAATTAGAGAAGTGGAATATGATCTTGAACTTACGTGTAAAGCAATAATAGATGCTGGTCTTCCTCCGATTTTTGCATGGCGTTTAAAAAATGGATTCGAATTTGCAGAACAAGCTGAAGATGCATCTCATGTTTGTGAAAGATGATAGAACGCTGGGCACTCGTAAGTGGTCTTAAAGGGGATCTAGATACTTATGAACTTATTCAAAAAGACTTAAAAAAAACTCCAGGTAATATAACTCTTTTTGTTTTGGGGGATATGATAGGTCCTGAAAAAAACTGTAATAGGCTTCTCCATAGGTTAATTAATCCAAAAAGTAATGATTTACAACCATGGTGTATATATGGTTGGTGGGAAGAACAAATCCTATTGGAAAGTGGTTACCGTGGGGATCAAAGAGCTGAAGCTTTGAGAATAAATAAGGGTGAAGAATTAGTTAAGTCTCTTACGAATGCTGTAGACAAATCATTTCTTGATTGGATAGCAGCACTTCAATTTGGATTTGTTGAACTTGATTGTGGTTTAATTCACGGAAGCTCAAAAGATATTGGCGAAAATTTAACACTAGATACACCCCCACTGACACTCCTTGATCGACTTACACGTCTTCAGGTAAACAGATTATTTACTGCAAGAAGCAAACAACAGTTTCATTTGGAATTGACAGAGGGAACTGTTAATTCTGAAGTAGAAGATTTAAATGGAAATCGTAAGAAAGAGCAGAAAGTTCCGCAAAAAGCTGTTATTGGTATTGGGGCAGGAAAAAATTATACTCTTTATGATGTAGGGACTGATAATACTCAATTCTTACAAGCAGGATATAAATCAGAAAAAAGAATTAAGGGATTTGGAATGCTTTAGTTTTTAGCTAGTGAATCAAGTTCCCTAAACTTGTTATGAATATATTTTATCGGTATAAGTGGTCTAAGGACTTGTCCTTTTTGTAAGGACTTGAGCCTAGCGGTTTCAAGGTTAACCCCGCACTCCTGCACACGAGTACAAAAACCTTTTTTATTAATGAAGATTACTTCCAAGACACTTAGCTTGCTAATTAATGTAGTTTTTGTGCTTTGTGTCTTTGTTATTTAAAGGCTATTCATCAAAAGAGATTAATAGTTCCGGGTTTTATTACTTCGAACCGAACGCAATATCGGTTTGTTTTTTAGTCTGTAAAAGTGTGAATAGAAAATTTAGAATTCTTGAAATCCTAGTAATAGCTAGACTGGCTCACTTTTCATTAGCCAAAAATTTTTTCAGTCATATCAAGGGCATTGAAGGAATTTATCTGCTAGAATTTTGCTAGAATCAGATTTTTTTTATATGTTTATTATCCATCAAAGTCACAATTTAGGAAAGTAATGGGTGGCATGGGGGTGCATAGGACCGTGCTGAATCGTATATATGATCTGATACATTTCTGTTAAAAGTTTACGGGTACAACCTTTCAATAGCTTCTTTCTGTTCTTGCTTTTTTATGTCTTCAGCATCTAAAACAGGGCACGAGTTTTGATTTAGTGATAAGAGAAAAGTGCTTTTTTTGAATAGTTTGAAAAGTGGTGTAAGTAATAAGTTTTTCATTTATTCCCAAGTTTTCATATCAGAGAAGTCGCTTGCTATTGCATGAAGCATCCCTCCTACAAATGATCTAGGGCAACCAAGTTTGTTAACTAAAACTTCTGATTGTTTTTTGATATCTTCCCATGTAGGTCTGATATCCTCATTTATTTGTTTAAGGCTAGGTTTAAATTCTTCTGAATCATTCATATTAATTAAAAGGTATTAACTTATTAAAATTCAAATGATAGTAAAGAAAATCTCATTTATTTAAATAAATATTCAATAAAAATTACAAAATAAATTCTTTAGAAATTATTCTAAGCTGCTTTAAATTCAGATTATTTAAATAATTATTTGCAATCAATTTTTCCTCATTAATTTCGAGATCTTTAATCTCAGAAATAATGCTGCTAGATATTAAATCAATTAAATGTTCTTTATCCATGACTTATATATAAACCCAAAACAAACATTAATTATTTAAAGTCTTCAACTCAACATATAAGTAAAAATACTCAGATAAATATAAAACTCATAGGTTTGCTAAATCACTTTAGATGATTGGTATAGGGTGCACGCGAATTATCAGCTACTCACACTTGAGCTTTTAATGTAACATAATAAATTTACATAAAGTAACAATTAAATGAAAAGACTTTTTCCTTATATAGCTTTTGCATGTTTAACTGGTTTTACGGCTACGACCGGTTTACCAGTTATAGCAGGCGGTTGTAGTAGCCACATGAACAAAAAAGCTGAAATCAAATGTGCTGAAGATGATACTGAGTGTCAAATTGAAAAAGCTGAAAAGTTTGATTTAAAAGATTCTCTCAAGTCATAAAATCATGACTCAAATTGGTTTATTTATGAACTCTGCCCCAAGAGATTTGATTGAGTTCACAATCTTTTCGGCTGTTGGTTTTACTGCAGGATTATTTGGTCTAATTTAGTTTTAGAAAATTGACCCGTTCTTTTTTTCTCTTTACCTTTTCAAGTCTTTCTTTCTTTTATGTGATGGCTTGCTTATGGAGAGATTTAATTAATCAAAAGTAAAAAATATTTTTTAAATTACCTTTTATAGATAAATCTTTGTATGTCTTCGAAAAGATTAGATTTTGATTTGAAAAATCCATTACTTTTTAAATAAGATTTTCCTTTTTCTATATTTTCAATTCTTTTTTCATAAGAATTTTCATCTAAATTTTTTTGCATAAAAAATAGTCGGACTCTTATTCTGAATAATGCTCACAAAAAAGCGGTTACCTTAAATACAAAATTTAAATTCTTTTTTGAATTTCTTTTCATTCAAACTAAAGGTCAAATAAAAAAGTTTCTTTCTTAAATTTCTAAGAATCTTTTGATATCTTCCTCTTCATGTCCTTAATATTATTAATTAATTTGTCTAACCATTTTGTATTATCTTCTGGTTTTAAATATTTAATTTTTGGTTGATTAATTTCAAGAGTCTCAAAATCTCCACTCATAAATTTTCCTTTTTAATTTCGTCTTATATATGGTCTAATTGATTTGAGCTAAACACTGCGTATCTTATGTGTGCGGTTTGAGGAACATTTAGGTACGGAAAGAGGTATGTTTTTTTAGCCATTTAAATCTATGGCTGACCTAAATTAGAAATATGGTTGTCATGAGTCGGTTGCGTTGCTGCAACTGAAATCAACCATGAACGTTAAATTGCATTTAATAAAATGACTTACTACAGTTGCTTTGATCAAAAAGGAAATATAATTGCACGCTGTCAGACTAAAGAAGATATAGATGTTCTTAAGAAAATGGGCAGACCAATAATGGAAATAAAAGAAATGAAAAAAGAGGAATCAGTTGTTTGTTCTTTAACTGGTAGTCCATCCGATTACAATGAAGATTATTAAAAGTATGACTCAAAGATCACTTCAATTAAATCAACATGGAAGATCAGTAGTTCTTTTGTTGGTTGCATTGAATAGTATTT
>QCBT01000033.1 GCA_003281525.1 Prochlorococcus sp. AG-347-J06
ATGAAACCCCTTATATCATTTTTTCGGAAAATATTTAAATTAGATAATTGAGTTCGATTTATTTTGAAACTAGTATCTATATCACCAAAATTAATACCTCTTCTATCAAACCAGTAGGGCATATTACCCGATAATTTGATATCTGGATTCAGGCTATTAATGTATCCAATACTTCCTATTAGATCAATATTATTAGAACTTTTATTAAATGGTACATTGAGATTAAAATTCGAAGTCAAAGTTCCATAATTTAATTTTTCTGAATTAACAATTAAATTATTATCTTTACAAAAAAAACTAGTTGAATCTGAATTTATATTCTCTGCGAAATCTTCAGGTTTTATTTTTAAATTAGCAAAAGAAAATCTTCCTTCACAAAATGTACGCTTTGATGATTTATTAAATTTAAAGTTAGATTTAAAGTTACCCTTTTTGAAGCTAATTTTTCTATTCCCAATAATATATTCAGAATTCTCAAGATCTAAACCATTAGAAAATAAATCCAGTTTTAAAAAGTCTTGATTTAACTTTGTGTTAAATTTAAATTTTAAAAAACCCTTTTCATCAAAATTTGATTTTAAATTTGCAATGATTTGTCTATTTCTTGACTTGTAAATAACATAACCTTTTACTTTTGTTTTTAATCCTGCTTTATTAAACTTCAGATCTGAATATTTATTTAAGTTAAAGTTCAATTCATACTTTGATTGTGATTTTTTTGTAATTCGAGCATTTTTATAAGATTCTTCCCTTTTAAAAAAATCTCTATCTATATTTATGGCAGCTTCCTTAGGACTTATTTTTAAAACCCATTTTTGTTTTAAAAACGATCTAATAGGCATAATGCCCACGTATACATTTTTTGCTTTAATTTCAGAATCTATATTTTTCTTATCATTGATTTTTGAATTAGCCAAAGATATACCTAGAAATCTAATGCCGACATAATCACCTAAATCAACATTTTTATTTAAAAGATTCTCAATACTTTCTTCTATTTCTAATTTCCTAGAACTATATGTTTCTTTTAAAAAATTATTTAATAAAAAAGTGCCTAAAAAACCTAATGGGAAAAGCATCCCTAATAAAAGAATCTTAGTATTTAAATTTAGAGATCTAATTTTTTTCAATTAAGAGCCCAAAAATAGAGTAGGCTTACAAAATATAAGAAATTAATCAGGTCAAAGCCACTAAATGTCTTTTTTTGAACTATTAGAAAATACACCTAAAATTTTTGGATTCTTTGGAATATTTCTTTTTATTTGCACCATAGCAGCTTTTATATTTAATTTTGGCTTCAAATTTCGTATAATCGGCGCAACTATCTTTTCATTATTGCTTTCTTTGAGTAGTTGGGCATTTATACATAGTTACTCTGAAAAGGTTGTAATAGAAGGTGCAAAATATGTTCCAATTGTTTATGACAATGGGTTCGATTTGATTATTGCTAAAGCAGATGATGACTTTTCAGAAGAATCTATTGAACCAACTTTAGAACAACTATCGGAAAACTTATTGAAAGGTAGCCGATCGGGTGCAAATGTAAAAATAAAGATAAGAAAACTTGAAAAAATTTCAGATGGTGTAAGTAAACCAGTGGTTATAGGAGAAGTTCAGAAAAATGTCAAAATGAATTAGTCTGTTAAAAAATGGAAAGTAAAACCTTTTTAGATTTTTTGCCTACTAATTTTAGACATGAGAAATCTTTTTTTATTCAAAAAAATCTAACTGACTTTGAAAAATTAAGTAATCTTTCGGACTTAGATATAAATGAGATTCAAAGAAAATCTTCACTATGTACATTGAATAATTTAAAGAAAATTAGAGCCATAGCTATTTTTAAAAAAGAAATTGGAATTTCTCCACCACAAGCGTATCTACTTTTACATTGCGGCATATCTTCTCTTAAATCATTATCACTATCTACCCCTTACGAATTAGAACGCAAAATTGGTAGATTAGAAAGAATTCTTAGAGTAAAAACTGAGACAGATACAAATTTTACTCTCTTAAAAGAATGGATTAAAAAAGCTAGTCAAATCGAAAAATCTATTGAAAATCTTGGATAAAAAAATTTTTTAATGTAGAATTTAGAAAAAGCTAGTGATAATGAAACCTTTGTTATTTTTTTTATTTTTGTTTATCAATTCTTTATACCCTGTCTTAAGTCAATCTAACTTATTGGAAACTGTAAAAAAGAATCCAAACGAAGCTAGGAATTTATGTAACAAGTTTAGAGAATTTAATTCAAAAGGCATTTCAGCTAGTTCAGATAAAGCTATAGAGTATATATCAAACAAAGAAAAGTTAACTCCCGTTAACGCAGAGATCTTTTCTATTTACGTCATTGGGCTGCACTGCCCAGACATTATCTAAAGCATAAATGTCTGGTTCAAGATGTTTTGATAAGTCTCTAGTACTTAGAGATGGAGTAAGACTTATATCCAGGATTTGGTTACCTAATAGTATTGGACCATGGCCTGCATTATTGATGAGACAACCATATGGCAGGGAAATAGCTTCAACTATTACCTATTCTCACCCAGAATGGTGGGCTTCCAAAGGGTATATGGTAATAATTCAAGATGTTAGAGGCATGGGTTCTTCAGAAGGAGTTTTTAATGGTTTTTCTCAAGAAGCTAGCGACACCTCAGAAACACATGAATGGGTAAGGTCTCTTAAAGAATGTAATGGAAAACTTGGCTTATATGGTTTTTCATATCAAGGATTTACTCAACTAACTGGTGAATTAAATTCAAAGCCGCCCGATTGTTTATCTCCAGCAATGACTGGGATGAATATTAAGGATCATTGGTGCTCAGATGGAGGAGCATATTGGTGGCATAACAATATTGCATGGGGACTTCAAATCGCAGCACTTAAAATGAAAAGAGAAAATAAATTGCTTGAATGGGAAAAGATAAGAATAGGCTTAGAAAATAAAAGTTATTTAAGGGAAGGAATTGATATTTTAAAAAAATATGATCCTAATAGCTTTGTTTTAGAATGGCTTAAAAATTTAAATAATGGGCACCCATTTGAAGAATTTAAACCAATTTCATCATGGATTAAACAACCTATGTTAATTATTGGAGGACTTTGGGATCCTCATTTAAAAGGTGCCTTTGATCTTTATAAAAAATCTAAAGAAGCTGGTGGAAGCCCAGAAATTATTATTGGGAATGGGACACATCTAAATTGGTGGGAAGGATCACAAGAATCTTTATTAAAATTTTTTGATAAACATTTAAAATCAGACCAAAAATTTAATTCTAAGAGTTCTAAAGACGAGAAAAAAATATGGAATATTTCATTAAATAAGTGGGATAAATTAGATGATAAATTTCACCCTGAATTTATTTTTGGGCTCAAAAGCGATGGCACAGCAAATATAGAGGTTGAAGATGGAAGTCTGACCATAAATTCAAAAGGATCAGGATGGTTCACAATTGTTAATGACCCATGGAGACCTACTCCATCTGACGGTGGTCATTTAGGTCCAAATCCAGGAAAGTTCAATAGAAGTATTATTGATAAACGCTTGGATGTAGGTGTTTTTCAAACTAATTCCTTTGAAGAAGATCAATATTTAAGGGGAGTTCCAACATTAGAAATCCAAGTAAAAAGTGATCAGCCCAATTTCGATATCTGCCTTGCTTTATCTCTAATTGAAGAAGGGAATGAAAAGGTAAATCAATTTTCAACCGGATTCTTAAGGGTAAAAAACTCCAAAATAAGTGAAAAATGCATTTATCAAATAACAATGCAGCCAACAAATATTTGTTTAATTAAAGATAGCAAGCTTCGCTTATCTATATCTGCATCAGCTTATCCCGCTATTGGAGTTAATCCTGGATTTGGGGAGAAAAATGTTGGACCGCCTTCAGCAAATCATAGAGTTATTACTCTAAGTTTTAGCCTTCATAAAACATTTATGAAAATGATCCCTTTTTTTTATAAATAATTATTTTTTTGGTTAATCATTTGATATTATTAATCCTTAATATCTACCAGTCATGATCGAGACAATTCAAGCAGACTGGATTAAATCAGAAGCCATCAACCTAGAAAATTGTTGCAATGATAATCCATTTAAAATACTAGGCCCTCATTTTTATGAAGAACAATGGGTAATAAGGGTATGGATGCCTGAAGCCGACGAAGTTAACATAAATTTTAAAAACGATACCTATAAAGCGGAAAGCATAAACCATAAATGGCTTTTTGAAGCTATCCTGCCTGAAAATCCAAATTATAATTACGAAATAAATATTTCACGAGGAGGGATCATACATACACAACATGACCCTTGGTCATATAAAAAAGAGTGGATGGGAGAAGTTGATAGACATCTTTTTGCGGAAGGTAATCATCATCATATTTGGGAAAAAATGGGAGCACATCTCATTGAAGAAAAGAATCAAAAAGGAGTTATGTTTTGCATTTGGGCTCCAAATGCAAAATCAATCTCGATAATTGGAGATATAAATTCTTGGGATGGAAGACATCATCCAATGCAAAAAAGATTAGGGGGGATTTGGGAACTATTCATGCCAACAATGCAAGAGGGCGACGCATATAAATACGAAATAAGAACACAACAAGGTCATATTTATGAGAAAGCTGATCCATATGGTTTCCTACATGAAATCAGACCTCAAAATGGTTCAATAGTTTCAAAATTGAAAAACTTTAATTGGAATGATAGTTCTTGGATTTCAAATAGAGATTCTTCTAGTCAAATTAACAAGCCAATTTCAGTTTATGAAATGCATTTAGGAAGTTGGCTCCATGAATCAACAGATAATAAATATCTGGAGGACAATGGTAAACCAAGAGACCCAGTTCCTGCAGCCGATTTAAAACCTGGAACAAGATTATTAACTTATCCAGAATTAACCAAGAAACTCATCCCTTACGTAAAAGAGAGAGGATTCACTCATATTGAACTAATGCCAATATCTGAACATCCTTTCGATGGTTCATGGGGATACCAAGTTACAGGTTGGTATGCACCAACAAGTAGATTTGGCACCCCAAATGAATTTAGAGATTTTGTAAATAAATGTCATGAAGAGGGCATAGGCGTAATTCTTGACTGGGTGCCTGGCCATTTCCCAAAAGATAAGCATGGTTTAGCATTTTTTGATGGTTGCCATCTTTATGAACATGGAGATTCGCGAATAGGTGAACACAAAGAATGGGGAACCCTAATATTTAATTACAGCAGAAACGAAGTAAGAAATTTCTTAGTAGCCAACCTCGTTTATTGGTTTGAAGAGTTTCATATTGATGGCATAAGAGTAGATGCTGTTGCTTCAATGCTTTACAGAGATTATCTACGTCCAGATGGAGAATGGATACCCAATGAAAATGGTGGGAATGAAAATATAGAAGCCGTTAAA
>QCBT01000034.1 GCA_003281525.1 Prochlorococcus sp. AG-347-J06
TAAATCCGCAAGAAGTTGATTATCTAATTACTAGCCACACAGAACCTGATCATTCTGGTTTAATAGGTAATCTTTTACAATTAAACCAAAATATCACAGTAGTTGGATCAAAATTAGCACTTAAATTTATTGAAGACCAAATACATATTCCCTTTAAACGTCTAGAGGTTAAGAGTGGAGAGTTTTTAAATCTCGGAACTAATCCTAATAGTGGGTTAGAACATAATATTGAATTTATAAGTGCACCAAATTTACATTGGCCAGATACCATATTTTCATATGATCACAGCACAAATGTTCTCTACACATGCGATGCATTTGGACTCCATTATTGTTCTGACGAATTTTTTGACACTGATCAAAAAGAAATATACGATGATTTCCGTTTTTATTACGATTGCCTTATGGGTCCAAACGCTAGAAGCGTTATGCAGGCAATTAAAAGAATAGATAAGCTACCTGAATTAAAAACAATAGCTGTTGGTCATGGGCCTTTGCTCCATCATCAGGTCAATTTTTGGAAAGGAAAATATCTAGAATGGAGTAGTAATAAAAGCAAAGGCAATGATTTTGTGTCAGTTTGCTACATAAGCGACTATGGCTATTGTGATCGACTAAGTCAAGCTATATCTCATGGAATAAGTAAAGCGGATGCACAGGTTCAATTAATTGATTTAAGGTCTTCTGACCCACAAGAATTAACAAGTTTAATTTCGGAATCAAAAGCGGTAGTCATTCCCACGTGGCCAGTAGACTCAGATAATGAATTAAAAGAATCTATCGGTACTTTATTTGCAGCACTAAAACAGAAACAATTTACTGCAGTTTATGATGCATTTGGTGGAAATGATGAACCTATAGATTCCTTAGCAAATAAATTAAGAGAACTTGGTCAAAAAGAAGCTTTCTCTCCTTTAAGAGTTAAAAATATTCCAGACCCAATTGTTTATCAACAATTCGAAGAAGCTGGAACTGACTTGGGTCAATTGATCAATAAAAAGAAGAATATTGCCTCTATGAAGAGCCTTGATTCAAATTTAGATAAAGCATTAGGGAGATTAAGTGGTGGATTATATGTAGTAACAGCGAGCCAAGGAGAAGGTTCGACTTTTAGACAAAGTGCAATGGTCGCAAGTTGGGTTAGTCAAGCAAGCTTTTCTCCACCAGGTATTACAGTTGCCGTAGCAAAAGATAGAGCTATTGAATCATATATGCAAGTTGGGAAAGGTTTTGTTGTGAATATCTTGAGAGAAGATAATTATCAGAAAATGTTCAGACATTTTTTAAAAAGATTTGCCCCTGGAGCCGATAGATTTGCGGATGTAGATGTAATTAGCAACATCGCTGAAGGTGGACCAGTTCTCTCAGATTCACTAGCCTTTTTAGATTGTAAAGTTAGTTCCAGACTGGAGACTCCAGACCATTGGATAATTTACGGGATTGTTGAAAATGGTAATGTTTCTGACTTATCATGTAAGACAGCAGTTCATCACAGAAAAGTTGCTAATCACTATTAGAAAATAAGTCTTTAAAATGTCAGATATTAATATAGGCTTACTTGCAGAAAATCAAAACTTATCAGAATTTGAAATTAGCGAAAATTTTTCTTGTGTAAGATTCTTAGACCAAAATAAAGAAAGATTTGAACTTGAATTTAACCTTGAAAAAGGAACCTCTTTTAACACTTTTTTTATTAAAAATGATGAGGAACTTTTTATTATTCATCCACCTGAGAAACAATATTTAGATTCGTTTAATAAAGTAATTTCTAGGTTTTGTGATCAATTTAAATTAGGTAAAATCAACTTCATTTCAGGTCATATTAATCCCCAAATTATTGAAACTATAAAGAATATAAGTACCCAATTTGAAAACACAACTATTACTTGCTCTAATCCAGGTTATAAACTTATTAGCGAACTTTGGAATCAAAGAAATCCTAACTTAAAAGACTTCATTGAAATTCAATTACCTAAAATAAACATAGTCAAAAAGGAGCAAAATTTAGAATTAGATAACATTTCACTAGAGTTAATTCCTATTCCAACAGCACGTTGGCCTGGAGGTCTGATAATTTATGAACGTAATCAAGAAATACTTCTAAGTGAAAAAATATTTTCTGCTCACATTGCTTCTTCGGATTGGTCTGAAACAAATCGAGTTAGTACAGAAATTGATAGGAAACATTTTTATGATTGCTTAATGGCACCAATGTCTAATCAAGTAATATCAATAACCGAAAAAATTGCAGATTACGATATCAAAACTATTGCACCATTACATGGTCCCGCTATCGAATATAGCTTAAAAAGCTTCTTTAATGACTACATTAGATGGGGTGAAAATCTCTCAACAAATAATCCTAAGATCGCTCTGATATATGCAAGTGCATATGGAAATACAGCTTCAATAGGTGATGCATTGGCTAAAGGGATAAATAGAACTTCTGTCGAAGTTGAGAGTATAAATTGTGAATTTACACCAAATGATGTACTTATAAAATCTATCAAAAATGCAGATGGATATTTAATAGGATCACCAACACTAGGTGGGCATGCCCCAACTCCAATAGTAAGTGCGCTAGGAACATTATTATCAGAGGGTAATAGAGATAAGCCAGTGGGGATTTTTGGTAGTTTTGGCTGGAGCGGCGAAGCTATAGATTTACTTGAAACAAAATTAAAAGACGGTGGTTTTAAGTTTAGTTTTGACCCTATTAGGATTAAATTCAGTCCAAATAAACCAAAGATTAAAGAATTAGAAGAAATAGGAACTCACTTTGGAAGAAAAATTATAAAAAAAGCAAAGAAAAAACCCAGAAAATCTGATACTGGAATGATTACAAGCAAAACGGATCCAAAGCTACAAGCTCTTGGAAGAGTTATTGGTTCACTTTGTGTTCTGACAGCCTCTAAAGGCAAAGATGAGAATAATATTAAAGGAGCCATGCTTGCATCTTGGGTAAGTCAAGCAAGTTTTTCTCCGCCTGGGTTAAGTATTGCAGTAGCAAAAGATAGATCAGTAGAGTCTCTTCTACAAGTAGGAGATTCATTCGCATTAAATATTCTTAGTGAAAAAGATTTTAAAGAACCTTTGAAAAGATTCACAAAGCCCTTTGCACCTGGGGAAGATAGATTTGAAGGAATAAAAATTGAACTAACTCCTAATGAACAGATAATAATTCCTGAATCTCTAGCATGGTTAGATGCTACTGTAAAAGAGAGAATGGAATGTGGAGATCATTGGGTAATTTACGCCGAAGTACTACACGGTAATATACTAAAATCCGATAGTCTAACGGCAGTTCATCACCGCAAAACAGGTGCTAACTATTAAATTTATTTATCTAATTTATGACTGAAACAAAAGATCTAATAATCATTACGGCTAGTTGTGGTAAAAATCTAGAACTTTCTGAAAAATTTCTTGAAAAAAGTAATGAACTGAAAATAAGTTCTGAAATTTTAGATCTTACTACTCTTGATATTCCATTATTTAATCCAAGAATTCACAGCAAAAAAAATATTCCAAATGAAATAGAAGAATTAAAAAAAAAGCTTTTCGAGATTGAAAGATGGGTGATCTGTGCCCCTGAATATAATGGATCTATACCTCCCATTCTCTCCAACTTCATAGCATGGCTATCTGTTTCAGGAGATGACTTTAGAAATTTATTTAATGGTCAACCTATTGCAATTGCAACATTTTCTGGTGGCATAGGGTTAGAACTACTGACCTCATTACGAATTCAATTAGTGCATTTAGGAAGTCAAGTATTAGGAAGACAACTTTTGTCGTCATATAGTAAACCTATAGATACAAAAACTATTGAAGATATTATTCAAAGACTTTTACAAATGAAAAAATTAAAAACATAAACGTTTAAAACCTAATAAAATTTCACTCTTTTTCATTCCAAACTTTCAAAATTTCTCTAGCCATAGGCAGTGCATGAACAGATCCCCCACCAGGAGTATTTTGTGCAAAAGCAACTACGAGTAATTCGCTTTTTTCAGAGGGAGTAAAGCAAACGAACCAAGCGTGATCTAAGCCACCTTCACCATCTTCAGCAGTTCCTGTTTTGCCTGAAACTGGAGGTAAATTTGAAACTCCATAATTAATTGATACTCCGGTGCCAGACTCTACTACTTTCCTGAGACCATTTTTTATCAACTGAATATTATTTGAATTAATATCGATTTTAATAAGTTTTTTATCTGATAGATTTTCGTCATCTTTTTTAACTAAATAGGGAGTAACTAGATAACCTCCATTCGCAATTGCAGCATATGCTCTAGCAATCTGAATAGGGGTGACTTGTACAACAAATTGTCCAATAGACATACTCGCAATATCTTCTGGAACCCAAGGGGTTCTTCCAGGTTGCCCCCATCCTCTACCCTCTTTAGCCCATTCACTACTAGCTACTAATCCTATATTTTCTTGTTCAGAAATTTCAATTCCAGATAAAGAATTAAACCCAAGCTTTTGTGAGACCTTATAAATTTCATCAACTCCTACTCCATAACCTACTTGATAAAAAAATGTGTTACTAGAAACTCTTAAAGCATCTTCATAACCTATTACCCCAAAGCCTAAATCATTATGTTCTCTAAAACATTGGCTCCCATAAGTTATACATGGTTTCGTATCTAACATAGTTTCTCTAGGGAATTTTCCACTTTCCAAGCCAGCTAAAGCCGTTACAATTTTCCAAATGCTTCCTGGATCGTAAGCATTTAATGCTCTATTAAATAGAGGTTTCTCAGGAGAATTAAAAAGTTTATTATATTCTTTTTCAGGTTTAAAATCCTTTGAGAAAAAATTTAAATCGAATGTGGGTTTACTTGCCATTGCTCTTATTGCACCATCTCTTGGATCCAGTACAATTATCGCTCCAGCTTTTTTATCCTTAAGAACTTCTTCAGCAACTAACTGCAGCTTAAGATCGATGGTTAGTTCAATATCATTTCCTTCTACTGGAGGTCTTATACCCAATGATCTTTGAAATTTTCCTAATGAATTTACTTCAACCATTTCTCCGCCCCATTCACCTCTGATAAAATCTTCGTAAACATATTCAATTCCCGTTCTACCGATTAAGTCATTTAATTTATAACCCTTATTAGATAAGAATTTATATTCT
>QCBT01000035.1 GCA_003281525.1 Prochlorococcus sp. AG-347-J06
CTTGTGTTCTTTTTGGGTGCCGTGAGCTGATCTTAAATGAATGTAATGGATCCACGATCTGCATGATCCACTCATATAGATTCTTGTTGGAGTTGCTAAGGGTAGAACAAATCTCGCACATTCTTTGGCTACCCCTTCAGAAAGTAAGTCTTCATATAATTCTGAAGCAGCCTGAAAATGTAAACCAATTTTTTCATTGAATCTTTTTTTTAACTCATCAGGAAGATCAGGGATTGAATTTTGCCTGTTTTTAAAATCTTGACGCCTTAACTCTGGTAAGGGAATGTTACCCAATTGAGAACTATCTGCATATCTCTGTGAAAATTCCTGGAAAGTAAATGATCTATGTCTTAAAATTTGGGCAGCGATTCCTCTATTAGTTTCAATTTGCAATGTCATAAATGACTGTTCAAAAACACTCCAATGTTCATTTTTAATGCAATAACTCAATAATTTCGAATAGTCTTCATTTTCCTGATTTTTTGGATTACTAACTCTCGCAATGTAAGCCATTGTTTTTTCTGCATCAGGAGTTAGTGAAATTAGTTCAACTTTACTCATTTTAGATCTTTGCAAGAGTAACTTTTTCTGGTTGGTTTTGATATTTACCTCTTCTATCTTCATAGGTTGTGGAGCACGGATCACCTTCAAAAAAGAGTAGTTGGCAAATACCTTCTTCAGCATATATTCTGCAATCTGCACCAGAACTATTACTAAACTCTAAAGTTAGATGACCTTCCCATCCTGCCTCTGCAGGCGTTGTATTAACAATAATTCCAAGTCGTGCGTAAGTACTTTTGCCTATACAGATTACAGTTATATTCTCTGGCACTTTCATCTTTTCTAAAGCAACTCCTAAACCATAGGAGTGAGCAGGAAGAATAAAAAAGTCTCCATCATTGTCATGATGAAGAACAGTTTTCTCTAAATTATTAGGATTAAACTTTTTGGGGTTCATCACAGTCCCAGGGATATGTCTGAAAATTAGGAATTCTTTTGATGAAAGTCTTAAATCATAGCCGTAAGATGAACATCCGTAACTCAAAACTGGCTTTTGTTTATTGTCAGGCTCAAGATGTCTCACCAAATTTGATTGAAAGGGTTTTATCATACCTTCCGAAGCTTTTTGATTTATCCAGAGATCATTTTTTAGCATTGTTTTATGAGCGAAGTTCGGTAATTTGATTAGCCATTAATAATAAATCTTTAGGTATATCTGTACCTGTAAGGATTACATCTCCTGATATAAATCGGTTTTCAAGTGTTGAAATCAAATCATCTTTATCGATAATTTTCATGACAATAGCTAAAAAAATTTCATCAAGTATTATTTGGTCATTCTCTCCAGACTGTAGTTCTCTTTTACAAAAATTCCATAATTCAATAGTAGATTCATGAATAGATTTTTTTAAAATTTTATTATTTTCAATTCCTTCAGGATTATAATGATCAAAGGAATGTGATGATCTTACCCAGGTTAAATTACCGCATAGCTTTACTGCATTATCAATTCCTTGCTTGACCCCTCCTTTCATAAATTGTATTAGTAGCACTTTCCTTCCAAGAGCAGCATTTCTCAAAGAGTCTCTAATGATAGATGTGTAGCTACCTCTATATGAAGATTGATAAATATGAATTTGTCCGTTTTGTGAAAATTTTTTTTCGTTAATTTTGTTAGCAGTATTTGTTTTTACAACATCAAGATTACGTTTGGAATAAATATGAGATGAACTAATTACCATTATTAAGAATCTTTCTACATGCAGTATAATTAGAATCTAATGACACTGCATATAGTGTAATTTTACTTAAAAAAGGGGTTAAGCAATTTGAAACTGATTGAAAAAGCTTGTTGAGAAACTGATAAGATTTGAAAATTGTTACTGTTGATACAAGATATTTCAGGGCGTCTCCTTAAATTTTTTAATAATTAAGATATTTATGATACCTGCTTCACAAGGATTCAACCGCTTTAGTTCACAACATTCTGGACAAAGTAAAATTAACTCTGTTGGAGAACGTTTTCCAATCAATAGAACTTTAATGGAAGTTATTAAAGGTCTAGATGGTGCAAGCACAGAAATGGTTGAAAGGTCTAAAACAATATTCTTCCCTGGAGACCCTGCTGAAAGGGTTTATCTTATAAGGAGAGGTGCAGTAAGACTTTCAAGAGTTTATGAGTCAGGTGAAGAAATAACTGTTGCTCTTTTAAGAGAGAATAGTCTCTTTGGTGTTTTATCTCTTCTAACGGGCCATAGATCCGATCGTTTTTACCATGCCATAGCTTTCACAAGAGTCGAAATGATAACAGCACCTGCAAATTCTGTTTTAAGAGCTATCGAGGAAGATGCATCGGTAGGACTGTTACTTTTACAGGGGCTTTCAAGTAGGATCCTGCAAACTGAAACAATGATAGAAACTCTTACACATAGAGATATGTCTTCTCGTTTAGTAAGTTTTCTAATGGTCCTTTGTAGAGACTTTGGAGTTGCAGGTGAAAAAGGTATTACAATAGATTTAAGGCTTTCTCATCAAGCAATTGCTGAAGCTATTGGTTCTACAAGAGTAACTATTACAAGATTATTGGGAGATTTAAAGGATTCAGGTCTTCTTAATATTGAAAGAAAAAAGATTACAGTGTTCGATCCAATTGCTCTTGCAAAAAGATTTAATTGATTCATCATAAATTATGATGTACTGAGTATATTCAAAAGTGTGGCTTGGATTTTAATTGTTTTTTTAATATTACTAGGGGGATTAATTGCACCATTTGGGGATATTCTTGGAACAAAGATCGGTAAAGCAAGATTTAGTATCTTAAAATTAAGACCGAAAAAAACAGCAACTATAATAACTATCATTACTGGTGGGTTTATTAGTTCAATATCAATAGGGTTATTGATTTTAGTAAGTGAAGAATTCAGACAAAGGCTTTTTGTTGATATTCCTTTTTTGCAAAAAACTTTAGATGAAAGTAAAAAGGCTTTAATCCCCTTACAGGAAGAACAAAAGCAACTTGAAGATAAAATTATTCAAAAAGAAAAAGAGTTAAATCAATTAAAAAATAATATTAAAGAATTTAGGAGAGGAAATATTGTTATTAAAAGAGGACAAACTTTATTTATAGCTGAAATCAACTCTAGCTCAAATGGAAAGCTAGACTTTACAAAAATCTATAATGAAGCTGATAAATTTGTAAGGAAAATTGTCATTCCAAATAATAAAGAAGCAAAAAATATTCTTTTATGGAAACCTGGTGATATTACAAAAATTCAGTCAATAGGTACTAGGGGTGGTAATTGGATTTTACTAATCAAATCAGCAACAAATGTTTTAAAAGGTGATAATTATGTTTTTGTATCTCCTGATTTATTAGAGAATAAATTTATAGTCAGAAAAGGGGATGTAATTACAAGTTCAATTCTTAGAGAAAGCGATTTAAATCAAAAATCAATAAATTTAAAAATTAAATCATTGCTTAGAGAAACAAGGGATGAAATTAAGTCAAAAGGATCACAAGTTAGTGAAATTAAAACAAATGGAAATTTTGTAAAAAAAATTAGAGACTTTCTTCAAGAAAATCAAAATATCAAATTTAAGTTAGAAGTAGTGTCTTTGAGAGATAGTAAAACTGTAGAACCCATTGTCGTTGAAATCAATATTTTAAAGGTTGCATCTTAAATGCCTAGAGTTATAACTATTGATCCCGGAAAAAGTAAATGCGGCTTAGTTTTAGCCGAAATAAGTGAAAAAAAAGTTTATGAAGCGATTACACTTAAAAGTGAATTACTTGAGAATTATGTCAGAAATTTAATTGATGCTGAGGACATATCACAAATTATTATCGGCAATGGTACAACAAGTAGAGCAATTAGAGAAAAACTCTATTTTTTAAAAAAAGAAATAATAACTTTTGAGGAAAAAAATACCACCTACAGGGCTAAAGCAAGATATTTTGAACTTTTTCCAATCAGTGGTCTGAAGTTGCTATTGCCAAGGGAAGTTTTTATTCTAAATAAAAATCTTGATGCGATAGCAGCCTTGATCATTTTAGAAGATTATTGCAAAGTTAAATTTACTTTTAATCAAAATATAGATTTTAAAACTTGGCTGAAATAGTGAACTTATATTCATTCCCTGCTTCTAGTTCATAATCTTTTTTCAATAAGAATCTCAATAAGGCATCCTCAATTAATGCTCTTCCCAGAGGTGGATTTACTTTTAAGAGACCTTTATTAAAGGACCATATAAAAGTCCATTTAAATTGACTAGCTTCCACAACTCCCTGAATTTGCTTTTTTGAGAAGCAATATTCCTTAACACTTACTTTTGCAATAGTTTCAGGTTTTGAACGCATTTCTTAAGGTTTGTCTTTGTCAAAAGAATTTAATTCGTCAATTATATATTCTTCTTTTTTAGTATTTAGTTGTTCGAGAGATTCGATGACTCTCTTGTAAACTTTATCTAATATTGATTTTTCTTCTGGAGAAATATTTCCTAATACATGTGAAATGGTATTGAAATTATTTTTTCCTTTTATTAGAGGAGGTGACCCAATACCAATTCTTATTCTCTTAAAATTTTGCGTCTGCAATTGTTCAATGATGCTTTTCAGCCCGTTATGTCCCCCTGAGCTTCCTTTTCTTCTAAATCTTATTTTTCCAAGGGGAAGATCCTTATCATCGACTATTATGAAAATCTGATCTAAAT
>QCBT01000036.1 GCA_003281525.1 Prochlorococcus sp. AG-347-J06
CAGGAATTTTTTGAAGAATTATTGGAAAGCACTTATGAATTAGAAATAAAAATAGGATACGTTATCAAATGGTTTGCAGTAAGAATTGAACCAGATTAACTGATTATTTCTTTATGAATTGCATTAATTATTTTCATAGCAACTTCTTCAATATTTTCTTTTTTTACTTGAATTCTTAAATCTGCTTGAGAATACAAATTTTCTCTAGATTGAAAAATGCTCATATATAGATCATTTAGATTCTTTCCCTGAAGAAGTGGCCTATTTTCAATTTCATTTTTCAATCTTTCAATTGCTATATCTTTGTCGAGATCTATCCAAGCAATTATTCCCTGTCTTAAGATTCCCCAGTTTTCCGATTTGGTAACTATTCCTCCCCCAGTTGAAATTACCAATGAAGGAATTTTGATAGTTTCTTTAAGGCAGTTTGCTTCTAATTCACGGAAATTCGCTTCTCCGTCATCATTAAAAATTTGATTGATAGATTTTTTTGCCAACTTCTCTATTAATGAATCTAAATCAATGTATTTATACTTCAATAATTCAGCCAACTTCAAACCAGTTTGTGACTTACCAGAACCCATCATTCCTATTAAAAATATGCTTCTGCCCTTTAAAGTATGAACTGTTTTTTTGATAATGGATTGTTCCATAAAGACAAAAGCGTATTTAAAACCTTAAGATAGTATTATCGCAGACAGTTATGACTTCTACACAATCCAAACCATTACATGGAAAAGGACGTGAATGCGTCATAACTCGACGTGCCTGCTTTAGTTCTAGTCACCGTTATTGGCTCCCTGAAAAAAGCCCAGAAGAAAATTTATCTCTTTTTGGGAAGTGCAGTATTGCACCAGGTCATGGTCATAATTATGAACTTATTGTTTCAATGGGTGGAGAACTAGACTCTGATGGAATGGTACTTAATCTCTCTGATGTAAAACACTCTATTAAAGATAAGGTTACCGGACAATTAGATTTTCGTTTTTTAAATGATGTCTGGCCTGAATTTAATGTTAATAATCAAGAAGGTATACTACCCACAACTGAAGCATTAGTAAAGGTCATTTGGAGTCGTCTAAAGGATGATTTACCTCTTACAAGTCTAAGACTTTATGAAAACCCAAATTTATGGGCAGATTATTTTGGAAAAAACATGGAAGCATTTTTAACAGTACAAACTCATTTTGCAGCTGCGCATAGACTTGCAAAAGAAGAGATATCCTTCGATGAAAATAAAAAAATCTATGGGAAATGTGCCAGAGTTAATGGACATGGTCATAACTATCTTGTCGAAATAACTGTAAAAGGAGACATTGATAAAAGAACAGGAATGGTTTGCGACTTATCTGCCCTCCAAGAGATAATTAATGATTTGGTTGTTGAACAATTAGATCATACTTTTCTAAATAAAGACATCAAATTTTTCCATAATTGTGTTCCAACTGCTGAAAATATAGCTTTATATATTTCTGATATTCTTAAAAAACCAATACATAACCTTGGTGCAAAATTACACAAGATAAGACTCCAAGAAAGTCCAAATAATGCTGCAGAAATTTATGTTGATCAAAAGTTAACCAATTCATGGGAGTTAAAAATTGAAAATAGTTTAGTCACACAAACTTGAGTATTCCACGAGTAATAATTGTTATAGCATCTAGTCTTGATGGGAGAATTGCATTTCCTGGAGGTGGAGAATCGCATCTTGGAAGTGAAGAAGATAAAAAAATGTTAAATCAAAACTTATCAATGGTTGACGCCACCATTTTTGGTTTAGGTACCTTAATAGCTCATCAATCAACTTACTTAATTAAAAATCTTAATAATAATGACGAAGTAAATATATCAAAACACCAACCAATTTCTATAGTTGCTTCAAATAGCAAAAACTTTAACAGTAATTGGAAATACTTTCGTCAACCAATTAGAAGATGGCTAATAAGCTCAAGTAAAGTTGATAATTTGTCAAATAATGACTTCGAGAAACAACTCTTTTTCGAAGAATCATGGGGGAAAACTTTAATTTCACTAAAAAAACAAGGGATAAATAATCTAGCTCTTTTAGGAGGTGCAAAACTTATAAATTCATTTATAAAAGAGGATTTAATAACAGATATAAAAATTACAATAATTCCACGCATTATTGGAGGTAGATATACATGGATCCCTCCAGAACAAACAAATGAGATTTTTAATCTCAAAAGACTATGGGAAATAAAATCAATTAAAAATTTAATGAATAATGAAATCCAGGTTCATTACAAAAAAATTTAAATTAGATTCAAGAATAAATGAACCAAAAAATACATAAAGTTGAAGTCAAATTGTCTATTAAGGAAATCTCCAAGGAGATATGGAATGAATTAGCAAATGAAATCAATAATCCATTTTATGAATGGACTTGGCTTAAAAACCTTGAAATATCAAAAAGTGTTTCAAGAGAAACTGGTTGGCAGCCTCTATATTTTATTGCTTATAAAAATGAAGAAATATTAGGAATTGCTCCACTTTTTTTAAAAAATCATAGCTATGGAGAATTCATATTTGATCAATCATTTGCAAGATTGGCTCAAGAGCTGAATTTAAATTATTACCCTAAATTAATTGGAATGAGTCCTTATAGTCCTGTAAATGGATATCAATTTCTTTATAAAAAAAATACAGATAAGATAGAAATTACAAATTTACTCATAAACAACATCGAAAGCTTCGCGATTACAAACAAAATTTTAAGTTGTAATTTTTTATATATTGATGAAAGCTGGGGCAACCATCTTAAATCTTTGGGATACCATAAATGGATAAATTCCAGCAGTGAATGGAGGAGTAATGGAGAAAAAACGTTTGATGATTTTCTTTCTAGATTTAACTCTAATCAGAGAAAAAATATAAAAAAAGAGAGGAAATCAATTAATAAACAAGATATTAAAATAGAAATTTTTAATAAAGATAATATCAACCTCGAAATCCTCAAAAAAATGCATAATTTTTATGAACAGCATTGCTCGAGGTGGGGAGTTTGGGGAAGTAAATATCTAACATCTACATTTTTCGAAAAAATTGTTGATAATAAAAAAAATCTTTTACTTTTTAGCGCATCAAAAAATAATTCAAATGATATTTTTGCTATGTCGATGTGCGTTAAAAGTAAAAACAACTTATGGGGCAGATATTGGGGTACTCAAGAAGACATATCTAATTTACATTTTGAATTATGTTACTACCAGCCAATTGAATGGGCAATAAAAAATAGTATCCATTTTTTTGATCCTGGAGCAGGTGGTAAACATAAAAGACGGAGGGGGTTTTTTGCCAAAAAAACCATTAGCTTGCATAAGTGGTTTGATAAAAATATGGAAAATATAATTTATCCTTGGCTAAATGAAGTTAATAAACAAACCGAGACGGAAATTGAATTTGAAAATAATTCTATACCCTTTAAATAAAAATTATTTAGCTTTATGAAACATTATATTAGAAATATTGTTTTTATTAACTTCTAAGAATGGATTCTAGTAAAAGTTTTGATGAAAAAATAAAGATCGATAATAATCTATCTAACCGATATATAGACTTAGATCCAAATGGTTATTTTATTATAAAAGTAGATTTAGAAGAAAATAAAATAATTTTAGAGCACTTTCTTAATAATATTAATGATGAAGGATATGCGCTTGACCCAGAAACAAATGAACCAATTAAATGCGACTCCAAAACCAAAAAAGTTTGTAATGAAGTTTTTGAAGGTATAAGTGCGAAACAAATTGGAATAATGATTACTGAAGAAAGAAATGACTTAATAACCAAATTCGATCATGCTCTATATTTAGGCCGGGAACTACAAAAAGCAGAGGAATGTTTATACAAAAAATTACCATATGTCCAAGATTAAGAAATTAAACTAAAAAATCTAATCTTTTCATCTGATGTTAAATTATATAAAAGTAAAAAAATTAATGAACATCATTTTCTATTTTGCATTTATTGGTTTTGGGTTTGGAGCTGCTTTCGCATTAGATAAGCTCTTAAGAGCAGTTAAATTAATTTAAAAAACTACAAAATTTTAATAGCCTCACCATACAAATCATATTCATCCGCAAAAGAAATATTTGCTTCAACAAATTTACCAATATAATTTTTCAGATCAATTTTATCTTTAACAGATAAAATTACAGTTCCGTCAATTTCAGGAGCGAAATTATAGGACCGACCTATTAATTCGTTATTATCTGATATTTTTTCTACCAAAATCTTCATTTTTGAACCAATATATGACTGATTTTTATCTTTAGAGATATTTTGTTGAACTGAAATAACGTTATCTTTTCTTGCATCTGCAACCTCTAGAGATACTTTATTTGGCAAATGAAAAGCTGTAGTTCCTTCTTCAGGTGAAAAAATAAATACTCCCACATGATCAAATTTGTGCCTATCCAAAAATTCTAGAAGATGTTCAAAATGTTCTTTTTTTTCTCCTGGAAAACCAACAATGAGACTAGTTCTTAATACAGCAGATGGAATTTCTTCTCTAATTTTCTCCAA
>QCBT01000037.1 GCA_003281525.1 Prochlorococcus sp. AG-347-J06
AGGTTATTGAAGTAATGCCAATAAATAAAATTAATCAAAATACTGATGAAGAAATTTTTGAACAACTCTTCTCGAACAATATCATTTATGAGATTCCGATTTTTCAAAGAAACTATATAATGGGGCGATGCTTTGGAAACTCATTTAAAAAGTTTTTCAAGATTCAATACAAAAGATTTAGAGATTGCTCTTGATTCTGTTATTTGGAAATTAGAAAACAACAATATAAGAAAGATTGGATACACAAATATTTAAAGAAAAATGATAAAATTCAAAAAAATTTAATTTTTTAAATTAAGTGTCTTCAGGTTATATATTTACAAATAAAAGTGCACTTACGACTGCAGTTAACGCATGGATAGCAAATCAAGCTACTGCTACTAGTACTTATGGAGATATCAATACTTGGAATGTAAGTGCAATAACTGATTTTTCGTATTTATTTTATTACAAATCTACTTTTAACTCTGACATAAGTGATTGGGATGTAAGCAATGGAACAAATTTTAAATTTATGTTCTTTAGAGCAACATCATTTAATCAAGATATAAGTAGTTGGGATGTTAGTAGTGGAAAAGATTTTGACCGTATGTTCGGTTGGGCCCATGCATTTAACCAAGATATAAGCAGCTGGGACGTTAGCAGTGGAACTAACTTCTTCGCGACATTTTGGAATCTGAATAGTTTTAATCAGGATATAAGAGGTTGGGATGTTAGCAGTGGAACTAATTTTAATTATATGTTCTATCAAACTGAACAAATTCAAAGTAGCTATGGATTTAGCGCACTTCACTCATCTGCCTCTGAATTTGACTGGATAGCTCCATCAGCCCCATCTACTCCAGATCTTGACGCCTCTTCTGATACCGGTAGTTCCAGTACAGATAATATTACGACCGATACAACTCCTACTTTTACAGGAACAGCAGAAGCAGATAGCACTGTAGAACTTTTCTCAGGCATCACCTCTTTAGGAACCACAACTGCTGATGGCAGTGGTGATTGGTCATTTACTCCAAGTTCTGCACTATCTGTAGGTTCTCACTCAATTACTGCGCAGGCAACCGATGCAGTTGGCAACACTTCCAGTGCTTCCAGTGCTTTGGATATCACAATTAGTGCTCCAATTATGAGTACCAGGGAAGAGCTTGATACTGCAGTTGACGCATGGATAGCAGATGAGACTGCTGCCACTGCTACTTATGGAGATATAAATACCTGGGATGTCAGTGCAATAACTGATTTCTCTAATTTATTTGAAGACAAAACTACATTTAACTCTGATATAAGCAGCTGGGATGTTAGTAGTGGGACTACTTTCCAAGGAATGTTTGACGGGGCATCTTCATTCAACCAGAATATCGGTGGCTGGGACGTAAGCAGTGGAACTGATTTTAAGATTATGTTCCGATCTGCAAGTGATTTTAATCAGGATATCGGTAGCTGGAATGTTAGCAGCGGAACTACTTTCCAAGGAATGTTTAATAATGCTGATTCATTTAATCAGGATATAGGTAGTTGGGATGTTAGTAGCGGGACTAATTTTGTTGCGATGTTTGTTTATAACGACGCATTTAATCAGGATATTGGTAGCTGGGACGTAAGCAGTGGGACTGATTTTTCTCATATGTTCGAATCTGCAAGTGCGTTTAATCAAGACATAGGTGGTTGGGATGTCAGTAACGGAACTAATTTTCGAAGTATGTTTTATATCAATGAAACATTCAATCAGAATATAGGTAGTTGGGATGTAAGTAGCGGAACTAATTTTGGTTACATGTTCTATAACGCTGATGCATTTAATCAGGATATAAGAAGTTGGAATGTTAGCTCAGGGACTGATTTCGGAAATATGTTCAATGGCGCAACTCTGATGGTAAATAATTATGGATTTAGCGCAACACCCACATCTTCAGAATTTGACTGGATCGCTCCATCAGCACCATCAACTCCAGATCTTGACGCCTCTTCTGATACAGGTAGTTCCAGTACAGATAATATTACGACCGATACAACTCCTACTTTTACAGGAACAGCAGAAGCAGATAGCACTGTAGAACTTTTCTCAGGCATCACCTCTTTAGGAACAACAACTGCTGATGGCAGTGGTGACTGGTCATTCACACCAAGTTCTGCCCTATCTGTAGGTTCTCAGTCAATTACAGCACAGGCAACCGACGCCGCCGGCAATACTTCCAGTGCTTCCAGTGCTTTGGATATTACAATTATTGATCCAATTATGAATACCAGGGAAGAGCTTGATACAGCAATTGCCGCATGGATAGCAGATGAGACTGCTGCCACTGCCACTTATGGAGATATAAACATATGGGATGTCAGTGCAATAACGGATTTCTCTGATTTATTTGCAAGCAAAGTTGCTTTTAACTCTGACATAAGTAGCTGGGATGTTAGTTCTGGTACCGATTTCTCCAGGATGTTCTTCAGTGCTAATTCATTTAATCAGGATATCGGTAATTGGGATGTAAGTAGCGGAACTAATTTTGAATATATGTTCATGGCTGCTGGTTCATTTAATCAGGATATCGGTGGCTGGGATGTAAGCAATGGAACTAGTTTCAACAGGATGTTCTTCAGTAATAATTCATTTAATCAGGATATCGGTAGTTGGGATGTAAGTAGCGGAACTAATTTCAACAGAATGTTTATGAGGGCAACTTCATTTAATCAGGATATTGGCGGCTGGGATGTTAGTTCTGGCACTACTTTTGCTTGAATGTTCAGGGAAAGTGATTCATTTAATCAGGATATTGGCGGCTGGGATGTTAGTTCTGGGACTACTTTTGCATGGATGTTTGCTAATACAGAAGTATTTAACCAAGATATTGGTGACTGGAATGTAAGTAATGGAAATACTTTCCAAGGGATGTTCACTACCGCAGAAGTATTTAATCAGGATATCGGTAGTTGGGATGTAAGTAGCGGAACGAATTTTCGAAATATGTTCTCTAACCTTGAAGACTTTAATCAGGATATAAGAAGTTGGAACGTTAGCTCAGGGACTCAATTCGGAAATATGTTCAAGGACGCAACTCTGATGCAAAATAATTATGGATTTAGCGCAACACCCACATCTGAAGAGTTTGACTGGGTAGCTCCATCAGCACCATCAACTCCAGATCTTGTCGCCTCTTCGGATACAGGTAGTTCCAGTACAGATAATATTACGACCGATACAACTCCTACTTTTACAGGAACAGCAGAAGCAGATAGCACTGTAGAACTTTTCTCAGATATGATATCGTTAGGAACAATAACTGCTGATGGCAGCGGTGACTGGTCTTTCACTCCAAGTTCTGCACTATCTACAGGTTCTCACTCAATTACAGCACAGGCAACCGATGCTGCGGGTAATACTTCCAGTGCATCGAGTGCTTTAACTATCACAATTATTGATCCAATTATGAATACCAGGGCAGAGCTTGATACTGCAGTTGCCGCATGGATAGCAGATGAGACCGCTGCCACTGCCACCTATGGAGATATAAATACCTGGGATGTCAGTGCAATAACTGATTTCTCTAATCTATTTGAAGACAAAACTACATTTAACTCTGATATAAGCAGCTGGGATGTTAGTTCTGGAACTGATTTCTCAAGCATGTTCGAACGTGCATACCTATTCAACCAAGATATAAGCAGTTGGGAGGTTAGGAACGGAACTAATTTCTCTGCAATGTTCAATGATGCAGATGCATTTAATCAGGACATCGGCAGCTGGGATGTAAGTTCTGGTACGAATTTTGAATATATGTTCATCAACACCCAATCATTTAATCAGGATATCGGTGGCTGGGATGTTATTGAAGCAACTTCCCTTAGGTCTATATTTTTCAATAATTCATCATTTGATCAGGATATCAGCGGCTGGGCAGTTAGCAACAATACAGACTTTCGAGGAATGTTTTATGGCACTCCATTTAATCAGGATATATCTGCCTGGGATGTAAGTAATGGAACTACTTTTGAATATATGTTCGCCCATGTTGATGAATTTGATCAGGATATAGAAGTCTGGAATGTCGATTCCGAAGCAGATTTATATCGCATGTTTCTTTCAGCTGATTCGATGCTTAATGATGGCTGGGCAGTAACACCTCTATATACCGATTTTGGATATCAAGTTATAAATGGCACCCCTGAAGCCGATACATTAACAGGTACGACAAATGCGGAGACTATCAATGCATTAGCTAGTGACGATATAGTCAAGGCTTTGGGCGGGTCAGATACAGTAAACGGCGGAGATGGTAATGACAGAATCATTGGAGGTCTTGGCGATGACATATT
>QCBT01000038.1 GCA_003281525.1 Prochlorococcus sp. AG-347-J06
AAATGTTCGAATAGGAAATAATAATATAATTCATCCAAATTGTGTTATTTACGAAAATACCACTCTAAAAAATAATTGTGTAATTAATTCAAATTCTGTTATTGGATCAGAGGGATTTGGTTTTATTCCTGAAAATGGCAAATGGGTAAAGATGCCGCAAAAAGGTGGTGTAAAAATAATGAGTTTTGTAGAAATTGGAACTAATTGTTGTATTGATAGACCTGCAGTTGGATTTACTTTTATTGATGAGGGAACAAAGTTGGATAATTTAATACAAATAGGTCATGGCGTAAAAATTGGAAAGAATTGTGCATTTGCAGCTCAAGTTGGTATCGCTGGAGGAGCAAATATTGGAGATGGTGTTATTTTGGCAGGGCAAGTAGGAGTCAATAATAGGGTAAAAGTTGGTAATAATGTCATTGCGAGTTCAAAATGCGGAATCCATTGTGACATAGAAGATGGCAAGGTAATTAGTGGTTTCCCCGCGATGGAAAATAAATCATGGCTAAGGAGTTCAAGTATTTTTAAAAAATTACCAGAATTAGCAAAAAAACTTAGACAATTAGACAAGCAATAATTTATTGTTCTATTAAACAAAAATTTAAATGAAGAAATATAAGATAGTTTTATTGTCAGGAGACGGAATTGGGCCAGAGATTTCAGAAGTTTCAAAAAAAGTTTTAAAAAAGCTTTCAAAAAATCATAATTTCGATATTGAGATTATTGAAAAATTATTTGGAGGGATAGCATATGAAAAATATGGTACTCCTGCTCCAGATGAGACACTAGATCAATGTAAAAAAAGTGATGCAGTACTTTTAGCATGTGTTGGAGATATAAAATATGATTCTCTTGCAAGAGAATTAAGGCCAGAAAGTGGGTTACTAAAGTTAAGATCTGCCCTAAACCTTTTCGCAAATATCAGGCCTGTCAAAATAAGAAAATCTCTCTTGGAAGCAAGTACATTAAAAAAAGAAATCGTTGAGCATGTAGATCTTATTGTTGTAAGAGAATTAATAGGGGGAATTTATTTTGGAAAACCAAGAGGACATATAACAAATACAAAAATCCCAAAAGCTTTCAATACGATGGTTTATGATTCGGCCGAAATAGAAAGAATAACAGAAATAGCAATAAAAATTGCTAACCAAAGAAATAAAAAAATATGTTCTGTTGATAAATCAAACGTTCTTGAGGT
Source organism: Prochlorococcus sp. AG-347-J06 (assembly GCA_003281525.1). Classification (GTDB taxonomy): domain Bacteria; phylum Cyanobacteriota; class Cyanobacteriia; order PCC-6307; family Cyanobiaceae; genus Prochlorococcus_A. Next base: position 1,199 of record QCBT01000038.1, read on the forward strand.
TAGTCAATTGTGGAGAGATACAGTTTTAAATATCACCTCAAAAGATAAAAATATATCTCTAAGCAATATGTACGTTGATAATGCCGCAATGCAATTAGTTAGAGATCCTGGTCAATTTGATGTAATTTTAACAAGTAATTTATTTGGAGATATTTTAAGCGACTTAGCCGCAATGTTAACTGGTTCTATTGGTATGCTTCCTTCTGCTTCTCTAAACAATGATGGTCCAGGAGTTTTTGAACCGGTTCATGGTTCGGCTCCTGATATAGCTGGTAAAAACATAGCGAATCCTATTGCAATGCTTTTATCTGCTTCCATGATGTTAAAAATTGGATTAAATGAAGAAGAAGCTGCAGAAAATTTAGAAACTGCCATTGATAAAGTTTTATCAAAAGGATTTAGAACAGCCGATTTAGCTGATGGGTCTTCCGAAGTATTATCTTGCAGTGAAATCGGAGATAAAATAATGGATGAAATTTAAAAAAAAATTAATAAATAAAAAAATATTTTTAAGTAAAACATAAAGTTGGCATATGACCTGTCAGAATCATTAGATATTGTTTTTAAAAAATGTCAAAACGTCATCCAGTAGTCGCTGTAACAGGATCTTCAGGAGCAGGAACAAGTACAGTAAAAAGAGCCTTTGAGCATATTTTTGCCAGAGAAGATATTGTTCCCGCAGTTGTAGAAGGTGATAGTTACCACAGATTTGAAAGAATGCCTATGAAAAAAGCGATGGCAGACGCTCTTTCAAAAGGTGAAAATTTCTCTCATTTTGGTCCCGAGGCTAATCTTTTTGACAAATTAGAAGAACTTTTTAAAATCTATGGTGAAACTGGAGGAGGAGAAAAAAGATATTATCTACATAGTCTTGAAGAAGCAGAAGAACATAATACAAGACTTGGGACATCCCTAGAACCTGGGCAATTTACTCCATGGGAAGATATTCCTGAGGGAACAGACGTACTTTTTTATGAAGGTTTGCATGGCGGGGTAGAAGGTGATGGATACAATGTGGCATCCTATGCTGATTTACTTGTTGGCGTTGTTCCGATAACAAATTTAGAGTGGATTCAAAAAATCCATAGAGATAACGCAGAAAGAGGTTACTCAGCGGAAACCATTGTGGATACGATATTGAGAAGAATGCCTGATTATATAAATCACATCTGCCCACAATTCAGCAAAACTGATATTAATTTCCAAAGAATTCCCACAATTGACACTTCAAATCCTTTCATATGCAGAAATATCCCAACTCCTGATGAGAGCTTTGTGATCATACATTTCAGAAAAGGGGCAAGAGAGAAATGGGGTATTGATTTTCAATACTTGCTTGGAATGATTAACGATTCATTCATGTCAAGTCCAACAAGTATCGTTGTAAATGGTGGGAAAATGGGATTCGCGATGGAACTAATTCTCACTCCAATAATTCATAAAATGATTGAGGAGAAAAATAAATAATAATTAATTTTCGATTATCAACTCAGATCATTATTTTTTAACTTTGAGAAGTTTTTAATCTAGAGGATCTCAAATTTTTATATATCTTTCTTGATAAAAGTACCTTACTTAGATTTAAATAGAAAAAACAGGAAACGTTGTGTCATTAATCGACTGGTTTGCCGCAAGGCGTAAAGATCAATTTGTTGGGAAAGTTTCCCAAGATACTGACGAAGGAGATGGTTTGTGGGTTAAATGTTCAGAGTGTTCGCAAGTAGCCTATAGAAAAGACCTAATTTCAAATTTCAATGTTTGTAGTAATTGTGGACACCACAATAGGATTAATAGCGATGAAAGGATAAATATAATTGCTGATAAAAATTCATTCAAAGAATTTGATAGTTCACTAAGTCCTACAGATCCTTTGGGTTTTAAAGATAGAAGAGCGTATGCTGATCGAATTAAAGAAAGTCAATCAGGTACAGGTTTAAGAGATGGAGTCGTAACAGGTATATGTTCTGTGAATTCAATGCCTTTAGCATTAGCTGTTATGGATTTTAGATTTATGGGAGGATCTATGGGTTCAGTAGTTGGTGAAAAAATTACAAGGATAATTGAGAAAGCAACTTTAGAAAATTTTTCAATTCTTATTGTTTGCGCATCAGGAGGAGCAAGGATGCAAGAAGGTATGTTAAGTCTTATGCAAATGGCAAAAATATCTGGGGCACTAAAAAAACATAAAGAGAAAAATCTCCTATATATGCCCTTGTTAACTCATCCAACTACTGGAGGGGTAACAGCCAGCTTTGCGATGTTAGGTGATTTAATTTTGGCGGAACCTAAAGCTCTTATTGGATTTGCTGGAAGAAGGGTTATAGAACAAACATTAAGAGAAAAATTACCCGATAATTTTCAAACAGCTGAATATCTGCTTGAGCATGGTTTTGTTGATGTAATAGTAAAAAGGAAAGATCTCAAGGATACTCTGACTAAAATTTTAAAAATTCATGGTGTAAAAGAACTTGCAGAAGCAAATATATAAAATGAGAATAATTTCTAATTTATTTTATTTTTCTTTAAGCCTTCTACTCTTTATTTTTAACTTTGCCTCCTATTCATATGCGATAGGAAATGTTGACTGGGTCCTACTAAAAGAGAATGATGATGGGAAAGAATGGCTTGATAAAGGGAGTATTAAGTCGCTCCCAAATGGTGAAATAAGTTTATTAACAAAGTTCTTTAAGAATCCAACTAATTCTGATGATGATGGAGAGTTATCACTTTATGTAATGAGAATTAATTGCAATGAAAAAAAGTTCAAAGATACATCAATAAATGGAATTCCACAATTCAATTCAAAATGGCAAACTTCTAATAATGATGAACTTATAGATGTTGTTATTGAAAATAGCTGTTCAGAGTTCATTAATGAATAAGAATGAATACTAAAAATAAAAAAT
>QCBT01000039.1 GCA_003281525.1 Prochlorococcus sp. AG-347-J06
ATTTTACTGTAGGAGTTGTTGTCTTCCCTGGTTCTAATTGTGATCGTGATGTTTCATGGGCATTGGAAGGTTGTTTAGACATAAGAACAAAATACTTGTGGCATGAGTCTTCAGATTTAAGTGATGTAGATGCAATAGTTTTACCCGGAGGATTTAGCTATGGTGATTATTTAAGATGCGGAGCAATTGCGAGATTCTCTCCATTAATAAATGCCTTGGATGAGTTTGTTAAAAGCGGGAAAAGAGTTTTAGGAATTTGTAATGGGTTTCAAATTTTGACAGAATCAGGATTTTTGCCTGGTGCTCTTGTTGCAAATAAAAATCTTAATTTTATCTGTGATGACGTTGAACTGGACATCGTTTCTTCAAAAGGAGGTTGGTTTAATAATGTAGATGAAAAACAAACAATTAAATTGCCAATAGCGCATGGGGAAGGAAGATATCATTGTGATTCTGATACTTTAAAGAAACTTGTAGATAATGAATTAATCGCTTTGAGATATAAAAATAATCCCAATGGATCTTCATTCGATATCGCAGGCATAACTAATGAGAAGGGAAATGTTCTAGGTTTAATGCCTCATCCAGAGCGAGCATGCGACGAGACAATTGGTGGGACTGATGGTCTCTTTACATTAAAGTCATTAATATTGACATAAAAAAAGACCCCAATTTTGGAGGCCTTTTTTTATTTAATTTGGGAGGAAATTAAACAGTAGCTTTTACTTTTGGATCCAAATCACCTTTTGCGTAAAGATCAGCAAAATAATTAGTGCTGTTTTGTTTGATCTTACTTGCTTGACCTTCGCACCAGAACTGCTTGTATCTATCAAGACAAACTTGCTTCATGTATTTTCTAGCAGGCTTGTTGAAATGTCTTGGGTCGAAGTTTGCCTTATCAGCAAATGCTGCCTCTCTAACCGCGGCAGTGAAAGCAAGTCTGTTATCAGTATCAATGTTGACTTTCCTAACTCCATTTCTTATTCCCTCTTGAATTTCTTCAACAGGAACACCATAAGTTTGAGGAATTTCACCTCCATATTTGTTAATGATATCCAACCATTCTTGAGGAACTGAACTAGATCCATGCATTACAAGATGGGTATTTGGAAGTGCTTTATGAATTTCAGCAATTCTGCTTATTGCAAGAACTTCTCCTGTAGGTTTTCTTGTAAATTTATAAGCACCATGACTTGTTCCTATAGCAATAGCTAAAGCATCGACTTTTGTTTTAGCTACAAAATCTGCAGCTTCTTCAGGATCAGTCAGAAGCATATCTGTAGAAAGTTCACCTTCAAATCCATGACCATCTTCCGCTTCACCTTTTCCTGTCTCTAATGAACCTAAGCAACCCAACTCTCCTTCAACACTAACTCCAACTGAATGAGCAAAATCTACTACTTTTTTAGTAACTGCAACATTATATTCGTAACTAGCGGGTGTTTTTGCATCTGCCTCTAGAGAACCGTCCATCATTACTGATGTGAAACCATTTATTGCTGCTGAGTAACATGTTGATGGCTCATTACCGTGGTCTTGGTGCATAACCACTGGAATATTAGGGTATGTTTCTGTCGCAGCAAGGATTAGATGACGTAGGAAAATTTCTCCTGCATAATTTCTTGCCCCTCTTGAAGCTTGGAGGATTACAGGACTATCAGTTTCATATGCTGCTTCCATGATTGCTTGAACTTGTTCAAGGTTATTAACATTGAAAGCTGGAATACCGTAACCATTCTCAGCAGCGTGATCTAAAAGTAGTCTTAGTGGAACGAGGGCCATAATTAAAATAAGTTAAATGCTGTATAAAGCATATGTTTCCGAGAGTTTAGTATAGAGAGGTATCAAATGTCACGTCATTAGATATACAAAATACTAAATTAAAGAAAGTTATTTTATGACCCAGAGTATATTTTTAGGATTTTTTTAGTTAATAAGTGTAGCCTGCCACAAACAATTGTTCATCAGATGAAGGTTGAGATCCTGCTACATATGCACCTTTTGAAGCTTCAGAGTTTGCTTGAGCTCTTGCTATTAATGCTTTTTGACCTCCTTCAACGTCGCTTCCTTTCCAGGCCTTTAAGCATGAGTGCTGTAATGCTCTTCCATAGGAGAATGAAACATTCCATAAAGCTTTCCTGTAAAGAGTGTTCATATTATTTAGATAAACAGAAGCAGCTTCTTCGCTTAACCCTCCTGATAAGAAAACTATTCCAGGAACAGATGCAGGAACGCATCTTTCCATAGTTCTAATTGTCATTTCAGCAACCTTCATAGGATCAGCCTTTGTTGGACAATCTGCTCCATTAACAGTCATAGAAGGTTTTAATAGAGTGCCTTCTAGAAAAACTCCATTTGCTTGACAGGCACTATAAACCTGCTTTATTACCTCTTCTTGAACTTCAGCAGTTTTTTCAATAGTATGGTCGCCGTCCATTAAGATTTCAGGTTCAATAATTGGTACCAAACCAGATTCTTGAACAGATCTTGCATACCTTGCTAATCCCCAGGCATTCTCTTGAATTGATAGTTTTGAAGGACAACCATCACTTGTAATTTGCAGAACTGCTCTCCACTTTGCAAATCTTGCACCTTGTTCATAATATTTTGCTGCTCTTTCAACTAACCCATCTAGGCCAGAGCAAAAAGTTTCTACATCTCCTCCTCCAGGAAGTGGATTTAGACCTTTATCGACCTTTATACCTGGAATAATACCTAAATCATTTAGTTTCTTAACCATTGACTCACCATCTTGGTGATTCTGATAAAGAGTTTCTTCGAAGAGGATTGCACCACTTATATACTTCCCAAGACCTTCTGTAGTAAAAAGCATTCCTCTATATGCCTTCCTATTGTCTTCAGTATTCTCAACACCAATTCCAGCGAGTCTTTTCCCTACTGTTTTAGTGGATTCATCAACCGCTAATATCCCTTTCCCTTTAGAAGCTAGTAATTGAGCATTCTCTTTAAGCTCATTTTTGTAATAATTTAAAGCCATTCTTTAATAATTCAGTTCAATTGATTTTTCCAGAATATTAAAAAAAAATAAAATCAATTCAATACTTTATCGGGTGATAATTGCTACTTGTTAATGTATGGTTTTAAATTTTTATTCTTAATCCGCTTTTCGAAGATTCTCTTATAGCTTCGCAAACTTTATGACTCGCCAGTCCCTCACATAATCCTGGAATTATAGGTGTTTGATTAAAAATACTCTCAGCCCATAAATTTTGAATTCTCAAAACTGGAGCTATTCTCCCATCAGTCCATGTTTTTTCAAAATTAAAACTTGAATCTGCAGTTAGATTTTGTATTTTATTTTCGTTATTTGAATATTTTAAATTAAAACCATGTACATAATCTTTTTGGTTTTCGCTTTTAAGAATTAGTGAACCTTCGCTTCCATATATTTCTAAACTAAATCCTCTACCATTTTTAGAAATTGATGATAAAGATACCTGACATGGAATAAGATTCGAGCTGTAGTTTGATATTTCTATATTGGCTAAACATACATCTTCACTCGTAACATCATTTAAATCAGATGAATTAGGTAAAGGTCTTTTTTTTATTGATGTTGCTAACTTGCCAGACACGTTTATTGCTTCTCCAAAAAACCAATTCAACATATCGAATGCATGAGTACCTAAAGCGCCAATAACTCCTCCACCTTTTTCTTCCAATGAATACCAATTCCAGGATCTTTTGGGGTCGGATCTACTGCCCATTAACCAATCTAATTTGACTAAATATATATCTCCTAAGATATTTTCATCAATAAGTTTTTTGGTCTGAAGGAAAAGAGGTACTGCTCTATATTCAAAATCAACACATACGCTTAAATTATTAATTAAAGATATTCTCTGAAGCTCTTCAATTTCTGAGGAGGATATTGAAACGGGTTTTTCTAGGAGCAAATTTTTATTATTCTCTAGAGCTTGTTTTGCTAACTTAAATCTTGATTCAGGAGGAGTGGCAATAATAATCCCATCAATTTTTGGAGATTTAACTAATTCTTCCCAATTATGAAAA
>QCBT01000040.1 GCA_003281525.1 Prochlorococcus sp. AG-347-J06
TATGGTTCCAACTGAGGTATTGGCAGAACAACATTATAACAATTTACTAAAATATTTGAATCCCCTTTTAGTTTCTGTTGAATTACTTACTGGGAATACCCCTCAAAAAAAGAGAAAAGAAATCCTCTCTAATTTGAAAAATGGATTAGTTGATATCCTCGTTGGTACTCATGCATTGTTTGAGGATAAAGTCATCTTTAATGCATTAGGGATGGTCGTAATTGATGAACAACACAGATTTGGAGTTACTCAAAGAAATAGATTATTAAATAAAGGAGAAAATACTAACTTGTTATCAATGACAGCAACTCCAATTCCAAGAACTCTTGCGCTTTCTATTTATGGTGATTTAGATGTGAGTCAAATCACTGAACTCCCTCCTGGGAGAGTTCCTATAACTACAAAAATAATTTCAGAAGATGATTTAACTGACTTGTTCAAGATTGTTGAAGATGAGATCAATAATGGAAAGCAAGCTTATGTGATTTTGCCACTTATAGAAGATTCAGAAAAAATAAATTTAAGCTCCGCAAAGAAAATATTCAAACATTTATCAGAAGAGGTCTTTTTTAACAAAAATGTAGGATTATTACATGGAAAATTAAGTTCACAGGAAAAGAATGAAGTTATTAATTCTTTTTTAAAGAATGAAATTAATATATTGGTTTCAACTACTGTAATTGAGGTTGGCATTGATGTGCCTAATGCCACAATTATGATTATTTATAATTCGGATAGATTTGGATTGTCCCAGCTACATCAATTAAGGGGGAGAGTGGGTAGAGGATCAACAAAATCTTTTTGTTATCTGGTAACCTCCGATAAAAATGGATTAGAAAATAAACGACTTTGTGTTTTGCAAAAATCTAATGATGGCTTTTATATTGCTGAAAAAGACTTGGAGCTTAGAGGACCAGGCCAGATTTTAGGATATAGACAATCCGGATTGCCTGATTTTGTACTTGACAATTTACCTAACAATAAATTTCTTATTAATAAGTCTCGTGAAGAGGCTATTAAGATTATTAGTGATGATCCTGATTTAAAAGAAAATATTATTTTAAGGAATATGCTTATTAATAATTCTGATAATAAATTCATTCATGATTTCTTGAATTGAAAACTATTATTGTAATTTTTGATATATATGTCACTATAAATCAATTGCAAATTTCAATTGAAAATTTGGAATAAAATTCCAATTAAAGATAATGGAGAAAAATTAATAGCTATTCCTAGCTGCATAAAGTTTTTAGATCCCCACCCTTACTCTTATTTAGGAGCACCTTACAAAGATAAAACTTCTGTTTGGAAATTAAGAGAAGAGGTCGTAAATAGATTAGTAAAAGTAAATGATTATTTGATATCAAAGAGTAGTTTTACCCTACTAATTTATGACAGTTGGCGACCTTTAGAAGTCCAGGAATTTATGTTTAAAAGAGCATTTTTATTAGAGTGTGAAAAATCCGATTTTGATATTTCTTTTGAAAATATAAAATCTTATCCATCTATTTTAAAAAAAGTCGAAAAATTTTGGGCATATCCTTCTCATAACACTAGGTGTCCTCCCCCTCATTCAACTGGGGGTGCATTGGATGTTTGTTTATCAGATAAAGACGGAAATCTTGTTGAAATGGGAAGCAAGGTTGATCAAATGGATGAGACCTCAAATCCTTATTTTTATGCAAACATAAAGAATGAAGAAGCAATTATTTGGAATAGTAGAAGAAATTTATTAAGGGAAATTATGACTAAATTCGGATTTGCACAACATCCTAATGAATGGTGGCATTTTAGTTATGGTGATCAATTATGGGCTTGGAAAAATAAAAAAGCAAATGCCCTTTATGGAAAAATTTAAATTCTATTGATTTTTATTTAGTAAATTAAGTACATAATTTTCATCTTGAGAATTTATAAAATCTCCGAAATCTAAATCCAAATTACTCTTCCAATTATCAAATAATGGTTGAAGAGTTTTTTCTAAATCGTTAAGTTCCATTTTTTGTAGGAATGGTTTAGCAAGCCTTTGTAAATTTTTACTTCCCCCCAACCATAATTGGTATTTGTTTTGCCCACTCCCAACAAGTGCTAATTCGGCCATATAAGGCCTGGTACATCCATTCGGACATCCTGTCATTCTGAATAATATTGTCTTTTGTATTTTTAGATTTAATAGTAAATTTTCAATCCTTTTTAATACATCAGGTAATATTCTTTCAGCTTCAGTCATCGCAAGACCACAAAGTGGTAATGCAGGACAAGCCAAAGCATGTCTTTGTATTTCATTAATATTTTCTAAATTTTTGTATCCAATTTTTGATAGAGATTTTTGAATTTCACCTTTGTTTTTATTGGCGATATTACAAAGTAGAATATCTTGATTAGGTGTGAGTCTTAAATCTAAATTATATTTTTTAACAATACTTGTGATGGTATTCTTCTTCTCCCCAGATAATCTTCCTGATAATAATGGTAAACCTACGAAATAGGAGGTTTTATTTTGTTTATGCCAACCTAAGTAATCAATAAGAACCTTATCCGGTTCTTTTCTGATTTTTTTAATTTCTTTTTTGAAATACTTTTCAAGAAGTATCTTTTTAAACCATTTAATACCTTTTCTATGAAGAAGATATTTCATTCTCGAATTTTTTCTTGATTTTCTATCACCGTAATCTCTTTGAATAGCCACAATGCTTTGTATTAATTCATAAACATCAGGTTCTTCTACATATCCAAGTGGATCTGCAATTCTGGCAAAGGTCTCCTCATTATTATGTGTGCGACCCATACCACCTCCAACATAGAAGTTGCACCCTTCTAAGTTTCCATCTTTAGAAGTAAAGGCAACTATTCCTATATCATTGGTAAGAAGATCAACAGAATTGTCTCCAGGAACTGTCACGGCACATTTGAATTTTCTCGGTAAATAAGTTGAACCATAAAGAGGCTCATCTTTTATCCCACTAAAAACATTATCTTTGAATTGAAGCCTCCTAATTGCTTCAATATCTTTGTCAGGCTTTATGGTGTACTCTAAATCACCATCAGCCCAAAGCTCTAAAAAAGTGCCTTGGCCAGCCATTGGGGTGAGAAGATCTGCAACTTTTTTTGCCAATGCTCTTGCAATAATATAATCTGGCGAATCAAATGGAGCCGCAGGAGCCATAACGTTTCTATTTATGTCTCCACATGCAGCTAATGTGGAGCCCATTGAATTTACTATTGTTTGAATTACTTCCTTTAGGTTCTCCTTTCTGATTCCATGCATTTGAAAGGCTTGTCTTGTAGTGGCCCTAAGTGTTCCATTACCTAGTTTGTCAGATAATTCATCTAATGCTAAAAATAATTTCCCAGGGACTTCACCGCCCGGATTTCTTAACCTAAGCATCATTTGCCAATCTTTACTTTTGCCCGGCCTTCTATTTTCCCTGTTGTCTTGTTGATAACTACCATGAAATTTTAATAACTGAACTGCATCATTAGTAAAATGATCACTTTCATTGACTAATTCCGTAGCAAGTGGTTCCTTAAGGAATTGGCTACTTTTTTTAAAATTTTCGAATTTAGAAACTTCTAGTCCATTTGCTAAACAAACAGTCTCTTCCTGTGCAGAATCT
>QCBT01000041.1 GCA_003281525.1 Prochlorococcus sp. AG-347-J06
TTTTAAGGCCAGAAAATGATCTTTGTCGCTATTTTGTCACTAGAAAAACAGATGTTTTGTCACTAGAAATTAGTCTTTTGAAGCGACAGAAATAATCTCTGAACTTGATTGTATCTTTAAAGAGTTATTTTAATTTTTTTAAAATATTCTTTTTTAAATTAATTTTCTAAAAGATTTTTTCCAACAAACGAGCTATATCTTTTATATTTATGTTGTTAGATACTTTTTTTCGGATACAACTAAAAACCTTCTCTTGTAAAACAGGAGGAACCAACTGTTCATCTCTAAATCCACATATTTTCTTGTCGTTTGCAAAAACTTCCAAATATCGTCTGTTTGGTCTGAATAAAAAAGTAATTTTTTGTCCCTTAAAACTTGCTTCAACAACTTGTTTATTTAACTTTTTCTTTTTCTTTTTTTTACCAGCTATTAATTCATTATTTTGAGATTCAATTAGATCTTTATCAATAAGATTTACACTTTCTGCAACATGGTTCGTTCCAACAAAAATTTTTGCATTGGCAACATTTATTGTGCATAACATGCTAGTGGCAAAAAAAGCAGCTCCTAGACGTTTTAGTGAATTCATAGATAAAATTAAGGTATAAAAAGTATAATAAAAATTATTAAAAATTACTATTTATTCTTATTGAGATTATTAGTTCTAGCATCGGATTAAGAAATAAAAAAATAACTCAAAATACCTAGGAAATCTTGAGTTATTTCAACAGATTAAATCAGGTTATATGCAGCCATAATAAATTTTTTGGCTCCAGGAATTTCTTTATCTATAGGATTTACAATGTATTCTTTAATATATTTTTTGCCGATCTTCTTTGATGCGCACGAAAGAAAAGATTTTGCGGTATTCACATCAAATACATACTGTTTACATTTTGTACTTTTTTTATTTTTTCTAAGAAAAAGCTTACCTGCATTACTGCCTGATTTATCGATCTTTAAATCCCATTTTACCCCATCTACTGTAAAGTCAAAAAGTGATTGTCCTGCTTTTGCCTCAGGAAAACTTGATATTGCAAGGAGTGGGATTGATGCTGCTAAAGCAATAAGCTGTTTTTTCATTTTGAAAAATTATTTTGTGAAACATTTTCAAAGATAAATAGTGAAATGAATTTTGTCATTAATTTTTTTTAAAGAAATATTAAATATGATAAGATTTTTTTAAATTAAAGTTTTAGTAAATACTTTTCACTATTACATTGCCATTCTTCTGGAAGTAAATTGGGACAAGAAGCTAATTTGGTTCCAGAGAGACCATATAGGTTAGCTCCAGATAAATTAGCATTACTTAGGTTTGCATTTTTTAGGTTTGCATAACTTAGATTAGAATTAATTAAGTTTGAACCTGTTAAGTCTGCATTAGATAAGTTTGCTCTGGTAAGATCTGCTCTGAAAAAATTAGTATTGCGAAGATTCGCACCACTTAGAACAGCACTGTTAAGATTCGCTTTTTTTAAAACAGCATTTTTAAGATAAGCCCTAGTTAAGTCGGCTTTTCTAAGCTTTGCACTTATAAGTGAAGCTTTATATAAATTAGCTTCCTCAAGATTAGAGCTAGAGAAATCTGCTCTTTTTAGATCAGCATTTGTGAGGATAGCCTTTGCAAGATCAGCTCTTCTAAGTTTTGCTTTTTTAAGTGATGCATTAGAAAGGTCAGCCTTTTCAAGTTTGGCACTAGTTAAGTTCGCTCTTTTTAAGTTTGTATCATTAAGCTTTGCTTTTTTTAATTTAGAGTTTCTAAGATTTGCATTTTCAAGTTCTGCATTATTCAATTCTGCATCAGTTAAGTCAGCTCTAATGAGTTTGGCATCTTTTAAATTAGCGCTCTTCAAATTAGCATTTTTGAGTTTAGCTCTTGTAAGGTCAGCTTTTTTTAGTTTTGATCCACCAAGATTTGCCTGCTTCAAATCAGCTTTTTTTAGTTTTGATCCACTGAGATCTGCGTTCTTTAAATTAGCCTTTTTAAGATTTGCATTGTTCAAATTAGAGTTTTTAAAATTTTGCCCACCAGAACCCCCAGAACCTAAACCACTAGAACCTGATCCACCAGAACCTCCAGAACCTAAACCACTAGAACCTGATCCACCAGAACCTCCAGAACCTAGACCACTAGAACCTGATCCACCAGAACCTCCAGAACCTCCTAAATTTAGATTATTTGCAATTAAGATTGAATTATTTTTAGTTGACTTGAAATTATCTACAAATATTTTGCTCAAAAAATGAGATTTTTCTAAAAAAATTGATTGTTTATATGCATGTGATGGCAATGAAAAAGATGTACAACTTATAAATACCGTAATTAGTAAAGATTTCTTCATTAAAAAGAAAATAAAAAAATATAGATACAAAATAATAGATTTTTAATTTTTAAAATTAGATCAGTGTATTTATCCACATATTCCATAAGTATTTTTAGGACTATTTGATTAAAGTATTAATAAAATAAAACCACATAGACTTAAAAAACATAAATGACGAAGACTGTTTTTGTTTTATTGATATTATTATTATTTTCATCTAATAATTTTGTGATTTCTAAAACAAAATCAGAGGATGATGCATTAAGAAGTTTGTGCAATATAGGGAAAAATGCAGATGGGAAAATATGGGGAAACTCAAAAATTAATAAAGCAATACAAATTTTGAAAAACGGAGAAATAATATCAACAAAAAAGAGTTTTTTAAAGTCTTTTTCTTATAAAACCTGCAATCTTGATAGATATTTATAATATATAACTTTGTTTTTGTAAATTTAGAAAGATGAAATAAGATCTATCCCTAATTTATTTTCGGTGTTAACAAGATATTTATTTACAACTTCTTTAACTTTCTCTTCGTTATAAACTCCTAAATCCTGAAGAGATCCAACCATTTTTATGAATTTTTCTGCTTCTACAATCGCTAATACTCGATCACAATTATTATAATTCTTTTTACTTCCTAGAGGAATATTAAATCCAACCCCTCCTGCAAAAAAATCATCTGATTTATCGGTACCGTCATAATCATTAGCATCAGTATTCCCATTACCTGTCATTGTGCCAACCCACATAGAAGGGGTACTCCCTCCGCCTGCGGAGCAACTTACTTCATCCTCAGAGGCATTAAGTTCAAAAACTGAATCACTAGTTTCTGTAGACCAAACATCTGAAGTGGTATCAAAGGAATAATCTGCATATGCTTTATTTTGAAAAAAAAAGAAAGAACCAAAAACTCCAAAAGCTATAAATAAATTTTGAAGCATTTTTGTATACATTTGAATTCTAGATTTTAGCTATAACATAATTAGGAATTTAAAAAAATCAATCAATTTTTTTGGAATAAGAAAAATAATTTAAGAAGATTTTTATCCAATCGTTATAAATAACACTATAGGGTTGATTATTTTCTTACAAAGGCACCCGCGCTAGTAAAATTTTGTCGCTTCCCCTCGCTTTTTAGTCTGTAACAAAA
>QCBT01000042.1 GCA_003281525.1 Prochlorococcus sp. AG-347-J06
ACTGAACCTTTAAACCCATCTTTATTTTTGCCTCTTGATGTTCAAAATCCAGCTCAAATTGAAGAAATCTTTAAAAATATAAAAGATAATTGGGGGCAAATTGACGGATTAGTTCACTGCTTAGCATTTGCAGGACGCGATGAATTGATTGGAGATTATAGTGCTACCACTTCAGAGGGTTTTGATAGGGCTCTTAATATAAGTGCGTATTCGTTAGCACCTTTATGTAAAGCAGCAAAACCACTTTTTAGTGCTGGTGCTGGAGTTGTCTCATTAACTTATTTAGGTTCAGAAAGGGCGATACCTAACTATAACGTGATGGGAGTTGCAAAAGCAGCTTTAGAAGCTTCAGTAAGATATCTTTCTGCAGAACTTGGTCCCGAAAAACAAGTCAGAGTTAACGCAATAAGTGCTGGGCCTATAAGAACACTTGCGAGTTCTGCTATAGGTGGCATTTTAGATATGATTCACAATGTTGAAGAAAAGGCTCCTTTACGCAGAACAGTCACTCAAACAGAAGTAGGTAATACGGCTGCTTTTTTATTAAGTGATCTCTCTAGCGGCATTTCAGGCCAAACAATTTATGTTGATGCGGGTTACTGCATTAATGGAATGTAAACTAAGTTTTTTGCATAAAAATGTCATCCCTAAGGCAATCTGAAATAAAAAGAAAAACGAATGAGACAGATATTTCTGTATTTATAAATATAGATGGAAATGGAATTTCTGAGATTGATACCGGGATACCATTCTTAGATCATATGCTTCATCAAATATCCAGTCATGGTTTGTTCGATTTAAAAATAAAAGCAATTGGAGATACCCATATTGATGATCATCATACAAATGAAGATGTAGGAATCGCATTAGGCAAAGCATTTTCAAAAGCCTTGGGAGAAAGAAAAGGAATAAGCAGATTTGGACATTTCTTTGCCCCATTAGATGAAGCATTAGTTCAAGTCACTTTAGACTGCTCTGGTAGACCGCATCTATCTTATGATCTTCAATTAAAAGCCCCTAGAATAGGAAATTATGATACTGAACTAGTAAGAGAGTTTTTTATTGCCTTTGTAAATAACAGCGGTATTACTCTGCATATTAATCAAATACGAGGAAGTAATTCACATCACATAGTTGAGGCGTGCTTTAAAGCTTTTTCAAGAGCAATGAGAATGGCTACCGAGATAGATCCAAGAAGATCTGATTCAATTCCAAGCAGTAAAGGAATGTTAGAAAAACAATAAAATAGGAATTTTTTTCGAATCAGCCACAATTCAGTTGATTTTTGGCGAAGATAGATAAAAGTAATTATTTTGTTGTGACTAATTTACAAGATAAAAAAATAAATAAAATTAAACGCTTTAATAAAGAAGATTGGTCAAGTGCGTATCAAAATGTAGAAAAGGAACTAACTAAGGAGCCTCTAAAAATTAGCAAAGGTGATAATATCAAAAATTTAAATGGAACATTATTAAGAAATGGACCAGGCATATTAGAAAGAGGTGGACAATGGGTTCATCACCCATTTGACGGTGATGGAATGATCACATCAATAAAGTTCGAAAATGGTCAGCCGTTTTTAACAAATAGATTTGTTAAAACTAAAGGCTATTTGGAAGAAGAAAAAATAAATAAATTCATTTATAGAGGTGTTTTTGGGACACAAAAAAATGGAGGGATTTTAAATAATGCATTGGATCTAAAATTCAAGAATATAGCTAATACTCATGTCGTTAAATTAGGAGATGAAATTCTCGCATTATGGGAAGCAGCCGGTCCACATGCAATGGATCCTAATAGTCTTGACACTATTGGTTTAACAACATTAAAAGGGGTACTCAAGCCTAACGAAGCATTCAGTGCCCATCCCAAAACAGACCTAAATTCGAATGCATCTTCAGAACTTTTAGTCACTTTTGGAGTACAAACCGGTCCAAAAAGTACAATTAGATTAATGGAATTTGATAATACTGGTACAAATTCTGGAGAGCTCATTTTTGATAGAAAAGATACCTTTAATGGCTTTGCATTCCTTCATGATTTCGCAATCACAACTAATTGGGCAATTTTTTTACAGAATGCTATTGATTTCAATCCTCTTCCATTTGTAATGGGTCAAAGAGGAGCAGCACAATGTCTAAAGTCAAACCCAAATAAAAAGGCAAAGTTTTTTATCATACCCAGAGAAAGTGGATTATTTAGAGGACAGCCTCCTTTAACAATAGATGCTCCAGAAGGATTCGTTTTTCATCATGTAAACGCATTTGAAAAAGATTCCAAAATCGTATTAGATAGTATTTTTTATGATGATTTCCCATCAGTTGGTCCAGACGAGAATTTTAGAGATATTGACTTTGATAAATATCCAGAAGGAAAGCTAAAAAGATCAATTATCGATCTAAAGACAAAAACTTGTGAACTTGAAACTTTCAGTGAACAGTGTTGTGAATTTGCTGTTGTTAATCCTAAAAACTTAGGATTAAAAGCAACTTTTAGTTGGATGGCAAGCACATCTCAAAAGCTGGGGAACGCTCCACTTCAAGCAATAAAAAAAATAAATTTAACTTCTAAAGAAGAGATTTCTTGGTCAGCAGGTCCAAGTGGATTTGTTAGTGAACCAATTATGGTTCCATCAGAAAACTCTTCACAAGAAGATGAGGGATTTTTATTTATACTTCTATGGAACGGAGAAAGAAGAGGAAGCGATTTAGTGATATTAGACGCAAAAGACTTAAAAGAATTAACTGTTTATGAATTACCCATTTCAATTCCTCATGGCCTTCATGGATCTTGGGTTAATTGAATTTAAGAAAAAATTTCAATTAAATCTGGAATAATTTTTTTTAATGCTTTACCTCTATGACTACAGGAGTCTTTAATATCATTGTTCATTTCTGCGAAAGTTAATCTGGTAGAAATCTCCTCAAAAATTGGGTCATACCCAAAACCACTTTTTCCTCTGGGGTTTAAAATAATGTTGCCATGACATTTGGCCTCAGATTCAATAATCACTTCACCATTTGGAGAACAAACACAAATATTAGCAATAAAGAAAGCACTTCTATTTTGAACTCCATCAAGTTCTCTTAAAACACGTTCAATTCTCTTCTGATCATTTTCTGCATATCTAGATGAGTAAATGCCAGGCTTACCACCTAGTGCTTCAATACAAATTCCTGAATCATCTGCTATTGAAAAATTATTCGTTTTTCTCGAAACTTCACTCGCTTTTTTAATTGCATTATCTCTAAATGTCAGTCCATCCTCTTCAACTTCTAATGATTCTGGTTGGAGTAACAATTTACAATTAACTCCTGCAAGCAATTTTTTATATTCTTCAATTTTACCTTTATTCTTACTCGCTAAATATAAATTTTTCATTCTTATTTTCCTGCCAAATTTATAAATTTTTGACCCCACTCTAATACCTCAATTAGATAAGATTCTTTTGG
>QCBT01000043.1 GCA_003281525.1 Prochlorococcus sp. AG-347-J06
AAAATAATATTTTTTGTTTTCTTCTTTGAAAAGAAACCAATTATTTGGATAAATATGCATAAGAGCAGCTTTATTTAAAGGCTGAAGAAAATAAATATTTTTCCAGGTATTAACAAAATTTTTACGTCTTTCTCTAATGACACTTCCTATACCAATATTGGCATCTTCAAATTTTGGATTTAATGAATAATGCGTTCCTTGATAATTATCAGACATAGGTTCAAATGAATCGAAATCATATGGCTGAGGTAGTATCGATATCATTGCACTATCAATTTTATTTATATTATTTGATTCATTAAATGATTTAAAAGTAAAGATTTTATCTTTGATATCTGGATAGTCTCTTTGAGCCAATGCCACAGCACCTTGATCAGCAAATGTTATGAATACATTATAATTTTTAGATAATATCTTGTAGATAGTTATTCCAATTCTGTTAAACTTCAATCCTTCAAAATTAAATTCTATAGTAAATCTTTTATTTGAATCTAATAAACTGGGAATAATTGCATCCTCCATATTCTTAAGAGATTCATTTAAATCTTTAGGTAGTCTGTAATTAGTTTCCATTAAAATTTTTCAATACATATTTGAATAAGTTCTAAAAATTTATCTATTTCTGACTTATTGTTTATTGAACCTAAAGTAACACGAATATTTGAATATAGTTCATCATCTTTTAAACCAATATTTTTAAGTGTTGAGCTAGGTTTCCCAGATGAGCTTGAACAAGCACTTCCACTACTGATGGCTATTCTATTTTCTGACATGAAATTAACAATTTTATAAGCCTTTATAGGCTCAAATAGTTTATTTAATAGTAGAAAAGAAATATGATTGGGAAGTCTATGGTTAACACTACCCGTAATCTTTATATGCTTATTATCCTTAATTTTTTGAAAAAAATAATTTTTAAGTTTATAAATATTATTAGAAGAAAATTCAGTTATGTAATCATATAATTTTATTTTTCCTTTAATATTCTTTAATGACTCATACATGCCAGCGATTAATGGCAAAGCTTGTGTACCTTGTCTAATTGAAAATTCCTGAGTAAGTGATATGTCATTCGAAATTTCTTTTATGGCTATATTAATTGACTTTATTAAACTTTTTTCTTTATCTGGATAGGAATTAGATTTATTATTTATATCTTTTGCACAATTTATATAAAGCTTCCAAATTCTGCTTAAAAATCTAAATTGTCCTTCAACATCTGTATCTCCCCATTCCAAATCTTTTTCTGGCGGTGCTTTAAATAATATAAACATTCTTGCTGTATCTGCTCCATATTTTTTAATCACTGATTCAGGGTCTATTCCATTATATTTTGACTTAGACATCTTCTCGAAAAGAACTTCGAGTTTAGTATTGTCAATTGGATCTGTAGGATTTGATAGGTCATTAATATCGGAAGGAGAAACATATTTACCAGTTTTATTATTTTTATAGGCTGCAGCCTGAACCATTCCTTGAGTTAATAGTTTTTTAAATGGTTCATCAATTTCAAATAGTTCATTATCCCGCAAGGCCTTCGTAAAAAATCTTGCATATAACAAATGCAATATTGCATGCTCTACTCCTCCAACATATTGATCTACAGGCAACCACTTATTAATTTCAATCTTTTCAAATGGCTTATTTGGACATTTTGAAGATGGATATCTTAAAAAATACCATGATGAACACATAAAAGTGTCCATAGTATCAGTTTCTTTTTTTGCCGCTATTCCACATTTTGGACATGTTGTATTTATCCAATTATTATTTTCACCTAAAGCATTAATCTTGTTAGCCGAGATATCTATATCTTTTGGTAATGCAACAGGCAATTCCGTTTGGTTTAAAGGAACAGATCCACATTTTTTGCAATTAACGATGGGAATCGGACATCCCCAATATCTTTGTCTAGATATCAACCAATCTCTTAAACGATATTGAATCTTGTTTTCGGCCCATCCATTATTTACGCCCTCCTCTGAAATTTTTAATTTAGCAATATTATTTGCAATACCATTGTATTGATTTGAATTGATAAGATATCCATTTTCCACATAAGCTTTATCAATCTCTTTAGTTTGTTCACTTTTATCCTTTAATATTACCTGTTTAATATCAATATTATTTTTCTTAGCAAATTCAAAATCTCTTTGATCATGAGCAGGCACGCCCATAACAGCGCCTGTACCGTATTCATCGAGGACATAACTTGCAACCCAAATAGGTATAGGATCAGAATTAACTGGATTTATTGCTATTAAGCTAGTTTTTATTCCAATTTTTTCAAGTTCATTATTTTTATTATTTTTCAAATATTGCTTAAGATTTTCTATATCTTGTATGGTTTCTTTATCAGAAATTGTAAATACTTTAATACATTACAATGTTGAACTTGTTGTTATGGCAGGCTGGATGAAAATTGTCACTCCATTTTTTATTAATAAATTTAAGAATAAGATTATAAATATTCACCCTTCATTACTTCCTGCACATAAAGGTGGTTCTGCAATAAAGGACTCTATCTTAAGTGGTTCAAAAATAACTGGTTGTTCAGTACATTTTGTTGAAGAGGAGGTAGATAGTGGATCATTGATAATGCAAGCTGCATTGTCAATTAGAGATGATGATGATATTGAATCACTTTCCAAAAGAATACATGTTCTTGAGCATAAAATTTTACCTCACTCAATCTCTATTGCAGGTTTTTTGATAAGAAGTAATTTTATGGAAAACTATTAGTTAACTCAAGACCTTCATCCATTGAAAAACCGCTTATAAGGTTTAAATTTTGAATTGCTTGACCAGTCTGTCCTTTTAACAAATTATCTATTACAGATAATATAACTATCCTTCCATTTCGAATATCAACTTTAACAGAAAGGTAAATTTGGTTTGTATTTTTAACCCATTTTGTTGATGGGAATGTATCAACAGGTAATACTTTAATATTTTTAAAATTTCTATAATAATTGTCCAAAAGAATTCTGCAATCATCAGAGGTTAATCCTGGATCTCTTAATCTTCCATATATAGTCGAATGCATACCCCGTGAAATTGGAACCAAATGAGGTGTAAAAAGCAGTTCAATTTTATTTCCAGAAATTAAAGATGCTACTTGCTCAATCTCTGAGGTATGTCTATGGTTTATCAATCCATATGCTGATAGTCCTTCTCCACATTCTGATAAAAGTAGCTTTTGGTTTGGTTCTCGACCACCTCCAGAAGTTCCGCTTTTAGAGTCAATTACTATACCTTCATTTTCAATAATTCCTTGAGAAAGGTAAGGAGCTAGTGGAATAAGAGCAGATGTT
>QCBT01000044.1 GCA_003281525.1 Prochlorococcus sp. AG-347-J06
TCTGGCTATTTCATAATCACAAGCCTTTTGAATTGCAGAAAATGAATTCATATTCTTTATTTCTACTTTGGTACCAAAAGGAGCATTAGGTCCTTTTCTAACTGAAATATTGACATCACATCGCAAAGAACCCTCTTGCATATTTCCATCTGATACTCCTAGATATCTAACTGTTCTTCTAATCTCTGAAGCATATTCAGATGCCTCTTTACCTGATCTAATATCTGGCTTACTTACAATCTCACAAAGTGCTATTCCTGCACGATTGTAATCAACTAAAGAATACTTAGAACCAGCTAATCTGTCACTACCTGAATGGACTAGTTTTCCCGCATCTTCTTCCATATGTAACCTTTCTATACCAATTTTTTTGATATAAGGTTCTTTGTCCTTTTCAATTATTTCAACCTCTAACCAGCCATTTTCAGCTAGTGGCTCATCAAATTGTGAAATTTGATAATTTTTAGGTAGATCAGGATAAAAATATTGTTTTCTATCAAATTTACAATGTTCTGCAACATTTAAATTTAATGCTAAAGAAGTTTTTACAGCGTACTCTAGAACAGTCTCATTCAAAACTGGAAGAGTTCCTGGTAACCCACAAACTATAGGATCTATATGCGTATTAGGTGCATCACCAAAAGCTGTTGACGCAGATGTGAATATTTTACTTTTCGTATTAAGCTGTACATGAGTTTCCAAACCAATCACAGCTTCCCAAGATTCCAAATTGTTCATTATCAAAAGTCTCTTTATTAATAATATTGGATATAAAGGGAAAGAGGACCAAAACACAAATAAAAATATTAATTATTAAATGACACAAGAACAAAAAAATTCAATATTAATTATTGGCGGTGGACTTTTTGGTTTATCTATTGCTTATAAATTTTCAAGAAATAACTTCAAAGTTTTAGTTTTAAGCAAAAACAGAAATGAATCAGCTGGATTTGTTGCTGCAGGAATGTTAGCTACTCATGCCGAAGGGCTCGAAGATGAATTACTAAAATTTGGCCAAGAAAGTCAAAGTCTAATTCCTAAGTGGATAAAAAGTATTGAACAAGATAGTAATATCAAATGCGGTTTAAAAAAATGTGGCATAGTAGTTCCTTTTACAAACAAAGAAGATCTTGAAGAGTATCCCACGTATGAATATGGAAAATATTTAAATCACAAAGATCTTCAAACAGAAATTAATGGAATTAATTCTATTTGGAAACATGGTTTACTTTTTGAACAAGATGGTCAAATAGATAACCGAAGAAGACTGATGCGTGCTCTTGAGAGAGCATGCTCCTTGCATGGAGTCGAATTTCAAGAAGGATCAGAAGTAAAGGATTTGACATTTGAAAAAAACAAAATTACTGGTGCAACAGTTTTATGTGCCACTGGAGAACTAAAAAAAATTTACTGCGAAAAAGCAATTATTTGCAGTGGTGCTTGGAGTAAAAAAATTTTTAAAAAGATTCCAGTCTTTCCTGTAAAGGGACAAATGCTATCAATACAAGGTCCAACAAATTTTTTGAAAAGAGTTATTTTTGGTCCAAAAACTTATCTAGTTCCTCGTGATGATGGACTTATTATTGTTGGAGCGACAGTTGAAAAAGATTCAAAATTTAATGAGGGTAATACTCCTAATGGAATAAAAGAACTGCAAAAAGGGATTCACTCCTTATTACCAGAAGCTATTAATTGGCCACAAATGGAACATTGGTGGGGATTTAGACCTTGCACACCAGATCTAAAACCAATAATTGGAAAATCAAAAATTGAAAACCTTTTTATAGCTACAGGACATTACAGAAATGGGGTTTTATTTTCTGCAATAACAAGTGATCTTCTTTTAAAAATAGTCCAAAATAAAAGTCTCAAAGAAACAGAAAAAAACTTTTTAGAAAAATTTAGTTTAGATAGATTTGAGATTTAGATTTTAATTTTCAGATCGCCATTTCGAATCAGAAGTTTCCCACTCACATAATTCCTCTTCGTTAAACCATAGATCAATTTCAAATTTTGCTGTATCTTCTCCATCAGAACCATGAATAATATTCCTACCAATATCAATAGCTAAATCACCCCTAATTGTTCCAGGCTCGGCTTCCAGAGGTTTTGTTGCACCTATTAGTTTTCTAGCACTCAAAATAACTCCTTCGCCTTCCCACACCATTGCTACAACAGGACCACTTGAAATAAAGTCTACTAAATCATCAAAAAAGGGTCTTTCTCTATGTACTCCATAATGATTTTGAGCAAGTTCTTTTGAAGGAATTAATTGCTTTAATCCAACCAATTTAAATCCTTTTTTTTCAAATCTGCCAATAATCTCAGAAATATATCCTCTTTGAACTCCATCTGGTTTAATTGCAATAAAGGTTCTCTCTTGAGTCATTTAGTTAATAATCACTTTATGTATATTCAACTTTTGGGTGGTAACTTGGCAAGTAATCATTAAAATAAAAGATATTGTTTTGAGTTATTTTCAAAAACATTTAATAATTACTAAGACATAAATTGACCAATTTTGAGCCGAAAAAATTAAAAAATATTTGGACTATTAAAGATAGTATTGCGACTTATAACATAGACAAATGGGGAGATAAATATTTTTCTATAAATTCCAAAGGAAATATATCAGTAACTAAAGATATAAAATCTGAAAATAAGATTGATCTTTTTAAGCTTGTCAAAGAACTTAAGAGTAGAGAAATAAATCCTCCATTAATCATAAGATTTAATGATATCTTGAAAGATCGAATAAATGCATTACATGACTCTTTTTTAAAAGCAATAAAAACCTATAAATATAAGAACATTTATCAAGGCGTTTTTCCTGTCAAATGTAATCAACAGAAAAATGTCCTAGAAAAGATAATAGAGTTTGGTAGCCAATGGAATTTTGGTTTAGAAGTAGGAAGCAAATCAGAACTATTAATTGGCCTTGCACTTCTTGAGAACCAAAATTCATTATTAATATGCAACGGATATAAAGATAAAAAATATATTGAGATTGCTACTTTGGCCAGAAAACTCGGCAAAAATCCAATAATAGTTATTGAACAACGAGATGAGGTAAAAAGAATTATTCAAGCAGTTCAAGAACTTAACGCGACTCCATTGATAGGAATTAGAGCAAAGTTATCAAGTAAAAGTAGTGGTAGGTGGGGTAAATCTATTGGAGATAATTCCAAATTTGGATTATCAATCCCAGAAATTATGTT
>QCBT01000045.1 GCA_003281525.1 Prochlorococcus sp. AG-347-J06
TTTAATATCACTACATGCGGGTCAGATAAGGCTTATGTAAGAGAGGCATATAAAGATGGTGCCGCTGCTTTATTTCATCTCAAAAATATGGGACATATGATTCCTAAGCTTTTTGAAGTGTCAGATATTACTGTGCAGGTCCAAGGGCCTGCCAAGGAGATTGAACCCTTGAAGGAAATACTGCCTGACGCTGATTTCTATGAAGCAATATCTGGATTTTGATTTAGATTGTATATATTGACAGTCGATCACTGGGGGTTTTTAGCCCCCTTTTTTTATTTAGGAATTCAAAATAAATTAAACTTCCCTTTACTTTTATAAAGTAACTTTATTATCAGCTTAAATATTATTTTTATGGCATCAACTTTTTATATTGTTCATCATGAATTTAAGGCAGGAAAAGCTGAAAAATGGTGGGAAACAGCTTATGCGGCAATGTCACCAGGTGGTGGATGGGATGATGCGGTAGCAGCTAATAAAGAAAAAGGATTTTTTAACCATTCTGCAAATGCCGTAACTAAAACTGGTCCTGTGTATTGTTTTTGGGAAGTAAAAGAGGGTATTTCTGCTGAAGATTTTCAGAAGTTTATAGATGGACCCTCTGGTCCAGGGTTCGGACAAGATGCTCTGATGAACATCTGTAAACCAATTGATACATCATTAATGAATGGACAAACACCTTATCCACCAGTTTTTTCTTGATTATTGACAGTCGATCTAAGATAAATAGCAATTAGTTTTTTTTTATGACTATTGAAACTACTGTTTTCACCTTTAAACTTTCAAATACATTTGAGGAATGGGTAAAAATGTTTGATAGCCCAGAGATAGATGCATTTCACAAAACGGTAGGACTTACTCCTCTATATCGTGGCAAAAGTTTAATTGATCCAAAAGAAGTTATTGTTATTCATCAAGCTGAGGAAGGTGTGGCTAAGCATGTTTTTTCAGATCCTGAAACCATTAAGAATATAGAATCTGGAGGACATATTTATAGCACAACGAAAATCACAAGTTGGGTTTCTGATTAGTCGAAAAAGTAACTATGCAAACTTATACAAGTTTAATGCGTAACAGGAATCCCATATAAGATCTTTAAAACTAAGTTAGGATATAGCTGAGATTAAAGATAAGAGTATTAACTAATTAGTTCGACTAAATTATTAATAAGAATCTGAGTGCAAGCGGTAACCAAAGACATAGAAGAAGCATTAGCAAAAGAGTAATAGCATGGATATTTGGAATGTAATGCTCTTTTAAAATTTGTGTTTTCATAATTTATCTCGCCTTCTTAAGTTTGATTTCTCTTCTGATAAGCAACGCTATTACCACAACACACATGTTCATTAGAAAAACGTCTAATGGCATTTTTTAAAAAAGTCTCTATTAAATTAATAGCAAGATTATTGATCTACGAATCAAGAGATGATTACAAATGTTTATTGGCTTAATAAAAGTAATTTAAAAATCAAATTTATGCTTAAATATCTCAGTTCTCATAACTATTAAATGGTTTATTCAGAAACAAGAATAGTAATAGGCGGTCTAGCTCATGTTCCTGTTCTTATTTTTATAGCCAATTTTATTAAAGGTAAGTTTGGAATTAAAACTGAAGAGACAAAAGATGCTGTAGTTAAAGGAGAGCCAGTTAAAATTATTATGGTAAGTGATACTGTAGTTAAAGAAGGAAAAGCAGAGGCTATAAAAGAAATCTCAAATAAGCTTGACAGTATTGAACAGAAGGCTGATGAGGTTTATGAAAAGGTAAAGAAGAAGAAAGATAAGAAGAAGAAGAAAAAAAAATAACTAAATTGAGATCCTATCAAGCATCAAAACATCTTGAACTTGGATTGTATCTCTCTTACCTTCGTCTTCGGGATCTTTGTAAGATTCAATTTCAGCTTGAATTTTCCTCTTGTAAACTCCTTTGATATAGTCCATTTCTCTTTTGTCTTTGTCCAGAATTGAGAATGGTGATCTTTTTAAGTTCATAACTTTCTCCTAAATAAATAAATAAATTTAATCAGCTCCAGTTTTTATCAGATTCAACAAAACTATCCAATGTTTGCTGATTCCTGATTTCTTCCTCAAGAAGTTCTTCTTTTGATCTTTCTTCAATCTCAGAATTATAATCTTCTTTTAGTGTGGATTTAGTAGACATTTGCTCATGACGACTACCTTTATGTTCTAACTAGTTAGAGAGGCCATTCGACTAATAAATATGTACGGTTTGAGGTACTCCCATATACGGATAAAGGATCAACAATTGAATTTAAATATGGGTAAAATGTATGAAATTTTTATCATTTTTTGCCTTTAAGAATCATCAATAAAGGTAGACCAATAAGCATCAAACTCCCATCAATTAATAAAAAAGTATTCAGGTTCATTTATCCATTCCTTCTGGGGTATCCCAATTTAGAGAAATTCCTCTTTTAAAAGGTTCTTTTTTCATATCATCCATCTCTTTTCTGATTTTGTTGTAGTAGGCCAACTCTTCAGGATCATTAGAACCAAGACCATAATTCATGGTCGTTGCAAGATAAATTCTGAGCATACGGTACGACGATAGTGACATTAATGAATACAAGTTTTATCAAATATATATGGATTTTGTATAAAACGCTGATATACGAGATCCAATTTATATTGATCAATTCTGCAATGATCCCCTGTCGAATCTAAGAAACAATATTTATACTTTTTTACTACTTACCTTTTTTCTTGTAGCAATACT
>QCBT01000046.1 GCA_003281525.1 Prochlorococcus sp. AG-347-J06
GAAACCTGGAACGGCCGTATGGCTATGATGGGGATTTTGATTGGTCTAGGAACTGAATTAATTACTGGACAAAGTATTCTTAGACAAATTGGGATAGGTTAATATTTTACTTTACTTCTTCTGCTTTCACTTCAATAGTGCTTTCACTAGGCTTTTTATTAAATTGATTAACCTTACTTATATTCTCTAAATCTGCACCACAAACCATGCAGGTTTCACTTAAACCTAATGATATTGACCCACAATTACTACATGTATTAAATTTAGATTTATATGAGTTAAAACCTATAAACACTAAAACTAATAATAGTAGAGGAATTAAAAATAAAAGAAGTAGGATATTTCCAATAAAGCTAATTAAAAAGTTAAATCCAAAAATTGGAATAACGATAAGTATGATTAATGAGTAGGTAAGAAGATTTTTATTAGCTTTAAGAAAATAATTCACCTTAGTTATCCTTATTTATAATTTCTTTTTTTATTCACTAGAGTCATATTAGCAATTACTACGCTCCAACACTGCCCAAAATATAAAATCACTCCTAATAGCCATACCCACAAAGTAAGTACAAGAAAACCTCCAATAAAACCGTATGCTTGAAATCTTACTCCAAGTGAGAGAATACTTTTACTTACTGCTAGGTTCAAAGTGGTTAGGCCAATTCCAATAAGAAAAGATCCAGGCAAAAGTGGTTTCAATGGAACTTTTCTACTGGGTAAAAGTGCTTGTAATAAAAGAGCCATTAAAGAAAAGCCAATTAGTGGTATCGCAAACTGACCAACTTGTAATAACGGCAACTTTAATAATAAATCAGAAATAAGATTATTAGATTTTGAAAGATTTTCTAAAACGTTACTTGGGATCATCCTAAGATTTGCACTAATTTGATCTAGTACCATTAAAAAACCAATAAAGAAAACAATTAAAAATGCTTCAACTCTATTTCGGAGAAACTTCGAAGCTTGCACTCTCCAAGCAGCATTAACTTTTTTAGAAGGAATTTCGTCTTCCCAAAGCCTATCCGAACCTCTTTGAAGAGATAGATATGCATTTCCTGCTGTAAAAATCAAAAACATAGCCCCAAGAATTCCTGCTCCAAAACCCTGATCTATCAAATTAAATAATGTTGTTTCTACTAACTCAACTACTGAAGGAGGTAAAAGCTGAGAAGCAATAGCAATTATTTGTTGATCTAATCCTTCTTGTTTTCCTAGGAACCATGAAGCTATTGAAAGAGAAATTAGAAGGATGGGAAAAAATGATTGAAGTGTGTAGTATGCAAATGCAGCGCTTAAATCAACACAATCAGATTTACTCCATCGTTCACAAGCTCCCCATAAACTTCTCAGTATCCATGTTGAACTTCGCTGCATATTAATTTTCTTCAAATATTTTATTTATTTACTTATTGATTATTGTATCGGATTAAGAAATTTTTCAAGCAATTATTGATTTATCATGCAATTATTTTGTCAATAATAAATTGGCCCATGGTTTTAAAATTTCAAATTTTTCAATAGATCTACAAGCAATTAATGGAAAATTAACATCGCTCAAGTCTTCTCCAGCAACTAAATTGTAAGGATCTGTATCTAACCACTCTATAGAACAATTGAGCTCTTCTAATAGCAGCCATGCTGCTGCAATATCCCATATCTTAGGGGTTGATTCTATTGCTCCGAAAGTTTGTCCCATCGCTACACTTGTAAGATTTAAACTCGATACACCTAAGAGTCTGATTTTGCCAGGAAATATTGAGTTTGGTTTTTTTTGTAAAATTTTTATTGATCTACTACATAAAGAAATGCATTCACTTTGACGGTTATTTTGGTTAGGATCAATTTTCTTGTTATTTAACCAAACCCCTTGACCTTTAATGGATATAAACTTTTTTTTCAATGTAGGAATTATTAAAAAAGAAGATTGTGGTTTACCATCAACGAATCTTGCTACAGATATAGACCAGTAAGGAATACCGGCAGCAAAATTTGTCGTCCCATCGAGTGGATCGACCACCCAGTAAGCTTTTGAATTTGGAATTAACTTTTGCCCTTCTTCACTAAGGACGCCTTCACCTGGAGCTATTGAAGTTAAGCCATCTACGATTGTTTTGTCACTCCATAAATCGCAACTTGTTAATAATGATCCATCTGCTTTATTGCTGGCGCTAATATTTCCAAAATCTTTTGTTTGACGTTGACTAACTAATTGAAATAGAGAATCTAATTCACGTAGTTGCTTATTAGTTAAATTTGGTGGATTCATCTTGATATATTGCAAATAGACTCTGTATCCTTAATTTTAGTATTATTACTACTCAAACAATTTTTACTTTTATCAAGGAAAGTCAATCTTTCTAATTCATCTACATACAGATTGTAATTATATATTGCATTAATATTTTTTGATTTCGCATTACTTAATTCACTTTGTCTAACAAGAACATCTTTTAGAGTTGATATTCCGACATCATATCTAAGTCTGGCAAGCCTTACAGACTCTTCACTAGATTCAATTTCTTTAAGAGAAGAGATTATTTTTTCTTCATTTAATTTAAGATTTAAATAGGCTTTACTAATACTTGTGGTTAAAACATTTTTTAGATTTTCATAAGTATATTTTTCAGCTTTTGCTTCTGCTATTTTTGATTTATAAGAGTTCTTACTTTGTCCGCCATCAAAAATACTCCAATTAAAATTTAGACTAAT
>QCBT01000047.1 GCA_003281525.1 Prochlorococcus sp. AG-347-J06
TTTAGATCATTTGCACAATCAACAGTTAGACCAGAATAAGAAATAACTTCAATATTAGGTAAATGAGAAAGAGAATTTTTTATTTGTATTATTCTTCTTTCAAGATTAAATGTTGGTGTTTTAGAAGTATTTTCTAAAACAGCAACTACTAGATTGCCAAATATTTTTTCAGCCCTTTCTATTAAATCAAGATGCCCGTTTGTTAAAGGATCAAATGTACCTGGATAAAGAATTTTCATGAATTTATTATGATCGAATAAGAAATTTAGTTAAAATAAGATTATTAGATAAATCAATTATGACATTAAATCTAGAAGCAAAAAAAATCTTATTAAGAAAAATACCTCACGGATTATTTATTTGTGGCGTTAGAGACGAGGATAAAAATGAAGTGAATGGATTTACTGCAAGTTGGGTGACTCAAGGTTCGTTCACCCCACCATTAGTTGTAATGGCTGTTAGAGCAGAGGGTTCTAGTCATGAAATAATAAAGTCCACCAATAAGTTCTCATTAAATGTGCTCAAAAGTGATCAAAAGGATCTAGCAGCTGTTTTCTTTAAACCTCAAAAAGCATTAGGAGGTAGATTTGAATCTGTTGAATTTAATTTAGGTGAGCTTGGATTGCCTATTTTAGTTGATAGTGTTGGTGGAGTTGAATGTAATGTTGTTGGAAGTGTTATGCATGGAGACCATACCGTTTTTGTAGGAGAGGTTCTATCTGCTTATCTGAATAATGATGTTGACTCACTAAATTTATCTTCAACAGGCTGGAATTATGGAGGGTAATTATTTTAAATGAGTAATTCCTCTATCGAAAAAATAGATAACAAATTTAATTTTAAAATTGAATATAAATTAATTAATAATAAGGAGTTATTAAAATCAAGATTATCCGAAATTCCAAAGTCATCTGGTTGTTATCTTTTTAAAGATATTGATAATAACTTACTTTATATAGGTAAATCTAAAAAACTTCGTAGTAGAGTAAGTAGTTATTTCAATAATTATTCAGATTTAACTCCCCGATTAAGTTTGATGGTTCGTCAAATAACTGAAATAGAAATAATTATCACAGATAGCGAATATGAAGCATTAAATTTAGAGTCAAATTTAATTAAAACAAACAAACCATACTTTAATATTCTTTTAAAAGATGATAAGAAATATCCATATCTTTGTATAACTTGGAGTGAAAAATATCCTCGAATATTTATTACAAGAAGAAGAAGAAATAGAAATAATTTAGATAGATATTATGGACCTTATGTTGATGTCGGATTATTAAGAAGAACATTATTTACTATAAAAAAAATATTTCCACTTAGACAAAGACCAAGGCCAGTCTATAAAGATAGAACTTGTTTGAATTATTCAATAGGAAGATGTCCAGGTGTTTGCCAAGAAGTTATATCATCTGACGACTATAAAAAAATAATGAAACAAGTATCTATGATATTTCAGGGAAGAAATGATGACTTAGAAATATTTTTACAAAAAAAAATGCTGCAATTTTCAGATGAATTAGATTATGAGAATGCAGCAAAAATAAGGGATCAAATTTCAGGTTTAAAATTATTAACTGAATCACAAAAAATATCAATACCAGATTCTTCAATTAATAGAGATATCTTTGGAATAGTTTCAGAAAAAAATGTAGCTAGTATACAAATTTTCCAAATGAGATCTGGTAAGCTCATTGGGAGAATTGGCTATAGTCAAAAATTAAATAATGAAGATGAAAATCTTATTCTACAAAAGATATTAGAAGAGCATTATATTAATGTTGAAGCTGTAGAAATACCATCAGAAATTCTTATTCAATATAACCTTCCAAAACAAGCAACCATAGAGGATTGGTTAACGGATTTAAGAAAAAAGAAAGTAAAAATTTTAATCCCAAAAAGAAATAAAAAACATGAAACTGTAGAAATGGTTTTAAAAAATGCGAAATTGGAATTAGAAAGAATATTAAATGGGATACAAGATAATGAATCATCAATTGAGGATCTTGCCCAAATACTTGAATTAAGTGCACAACCTAAAAGAATTGAAGGTTATGATATAAGCCATATTCAAGGTAGTGACCCTGTAGCATCACAAGTCGTTTTTATTGATGGGATTCCTTCCAAACAGCATTACAGGAAATATAAAATTAAAGATCCAAACGTTTTTGTAGGACATAGTGATGATTTTGCTTCGATATATGAAGTAATACATAGAAGGTTTAAAAAATGGTCAAGATTTAAAAAAAGTGGAGGGGATTTTTCAATATTAAATGATAAAACGAATAGTAAATTAGACAATGAACTTCTATCAGATTGGCCTGATTTAATAATGATTGATGGAGGAAAAGGACAATTAAATGCAGCTATTAAAGCATTAAAAGAATTAAATCTTCAGGAAGAAGTAACTATATGTTCATTAGCAAAAAAAAACGAGGAAATTTTTATTCCAGGCTTTACTAAGTCTCTTGATACTGATGAAAATCAAAAAGGAGTTCTTCTATTAAGAAGGGTAAGAGATGAAGCACATAGATTTGCATTGTCTTTTCATAGAGACAATAGATCTAAGAGAATGAAAAGATCTCAATTGTCCCAAATCAGTGGATTAGGACCATCAAGAATAAGAGAATTGCTTGAGCATTTTAAATCAATAG
>QCBT01000048.1 GCA_003281525.1 Prochlorococcus sp. AG-347-J06
ATGCAACATCTGCATTGTTTGAAATATTTTCTACTGAAATTTCTTCTATATAAGGATCATTATCTAGATAAATAAAAGGGAAATTATCATTCCACTTTGAACCAGATGTTTTATTACCTCCTAAAAATGTAATTTTGTATTTTTTATTTTTCTTTAAAAGATTTACTGCTTGAATACCGCCGTAACCAGTAGCACCTACTATTGCAACATTCATTTCTTTGAATTGGCAGACTTTGATATAGGATTATAAAGTGTTGAATTTAAGGTAACTAAAACACTATTTTTCTATATTGATAGGAATAATGAAAGAAACAAGTCCCAAATCAAATAATGGAACAATTTTGGATATAAATGAGTCTTTTAAAATTGAATTTGATCCTATCAGCGATGCATTGGCTGCCATAAGGAATGGTGAATGCATAATTGTGGTAGATGATGAAAGAAGAGAAAATGAAGGAGATTTAATTTGTGCGGCTCAGTTTGCTACTCCTCAGCAAATTAATTTTATGGCTACTGAGGGACGTGGTCTTATATGCCTAGCTATGCAAGGTGAAAAACTTGATTCTTTAGATTTACCATTAATGGTAGACAGAAATACAGATGAAAATCAAACAGCTTTTACGATATCAATTGATGCTGGACCTGAAAATAATGTTTCTACTGGTATTTCTGCTGAAGACAGGGCTAAGACCATTCAAGTTGCCATAAACCCAAACTCAAAACCTGAAGATTTAAGGAGGCCAGGACATATCTTCCCATTAAGAGCTAAAAAAGGTGGAGTTCTAAAAAGGGCAGGTCATACCGAAGCAGCAGTAGATATTGCTGCAATGTCAGGTCTTTATCCCGCCGGAGTTATTTGTGAAATACAAAATCCTGACGGTTCCATGTCAAGACTTCCACAACTAAAAGAGTATGCAAAACAGTGGGGGATGAAATTAATATCAATAGCTGATTTAATAAGTTATCGGTTTCAAACAGAGAGATTTGTATTCAGAAAGTCCGATGCTATTCTTCCAAGTATTTTTGGGAATTTTAAAGCTTATGGATATGTTAATGAACTTGATGGTTCAGAGCACGTTGCATTAGTAAAACAAAAATCATCAAAATTAAGCGAACCTGTACTAGTAAGAATGCATTCAGAGTGCTTAACTGGCGATGCTTTTGGATCATTACGTTGTGATTGTAGACCCCAGTTAGAGGCTGCTTTATCAAGGATAGAAAAGGAAGAAGAAGGAGTTGTTGTCTACTTAAGACAAGAAGGCAGAGGTATTGGTTTAATAAATAAATTAAAAGCTTATAGTTTACAGGATGGTGGATTAGACACCGTAGAAGCTAATGAAAAATTAGGTTTTCCAGCTGATCTAAGAAATTACGGAGTTGGAGCACAAATATTAACTGATCTAGGGATAAAGAAATTAAAATTACTTACAAATAATCCTAGAAAGATTGCTGGATTAGGTGGTTATGGAATAGAAGTTATTGAGAGAGTTCCATTAGTAATTTGTCCAAACGATAATAACGCAGAATATTTAAGTGTTAAAAAAACAAAGCTAGGTCACCTGATTGATGAAGATAAACCTAATTCTTGGAATATCGATCCATTTATATCTATTTATCTTGACGGAAAATATAAATCTATTGATTTAGTTCCAATAAAAAATAATGTTATTAAATTCTGTAGTGATAAAAACATTAAGATTAAACTTGAAAGTACTCCAAGACTTTTGGCTTTTTGGAATCGACCAAAATTAGTATGGAGAATTCTACATGATCAAAGTAGAACCAATTCCAACATTACTGATGAAGAAATAAAGAATATAGAATTATTTATTCAGTTTTTATCAAAATATGAAAATAGTACAAAGATTGGAATTATTGTTTCTAGAAACATTGAACAAGCATTACACCCAAAAAATAATATTAAACTAGTCAATACTAAATTCAGTTTTAATAATGAAATCTTATATTCATCTACAAGAAAATTTAATCTAGATAAAGAGACATTTAGTATCGTTTTTGAAGGCTAAATTACTATTTTAAAGTTGCTTTTAGAATTTTTGAACCATTAGTAAGTTTTAGCACTACATCCATGTCATCTGTCTTACCAAAAACAGTATGAACTCCATCGAGATGAGGCTGTGGTTCATAAACTATGAAAAACTGACTACCTCCTGTATCCTTTCCTGCATGAGCCATTGAAAGCGAACCTTTTAGATGTTTATTGGAATTAATTTCACATTTAATATTATATCCAGGTCCTCCAGTTCCAGGCATACCAGATGCTCCATCACGAGTATTTGGACATCCACCCTGAGCCATAAATCCAGGAATAACTCTGTGAAATGCTAGACCATCATAAAAACCATCACTAATTAAACTGGTGAAGTTTTTAACTGTATTAGGTGCGT
>QCBT01000049.1 GCA_003281525.1 Prochlorococcus sp. AG-347-J06
AATTGATAGTTTTATATAAACAATCCAATACTTCCGCAAATGCAATTCTTGGATTTTTAACGATTATGTTTGATATATTGAGTTTCTTTAGGGTACTAACGATTTCATCGTTGTTAGTAGTTATTATTGCAGATGCTTTAGTTTGATCTAATTTTTCTTTAAGAATATTATTTTCTTCTAAAAAAGATATTTGATGTTTAACTGCAGCATCTAATGAGGCAGCATCATCTATATTTAAATCTTCGAAAATATTGGCACTAATAAAATTTGAATTTCCTTTTTTTATTAGATCAACTAAATCACTTAAAAGCATTTTTCAGTTTTAATTTTTTTCTAAGAGAGAGCAAGTACATCTCTATGGACGACAATTATCGAGGAGTTGTTATTTTCTTTATTATTTAAGATACTTCTTAATTTGTCGCTACTTATTGATACTAAACCTTTTGCAACTTCTTTATCATTTGTATTTACGATTTTAACTGCCTGATTAATCGTAAAGTTTCCTTCGACATTCTTAACACCAACCGCTAAAAGAGAGGCACCTTTTTTTATAATTGCAAAAGAAGCACCATCATCTAAAGTAATTTTCCCTACTGTTTGAATTGCATGTGAAAGCCAACTTTTTTTGTTTCCAATAGGTTTTTCTACTGGATAAAATAAAGTTCCAATTTTATTCTCATTAAATATTTCAATTAAGTTTTTTTTATTAGTTCCATCAACTAGTTGGACTTCGACTCCTCCTTTTGTTGCTATTTCTGCAGAAATTAATTTTGTAGAAATTCCTCCTGTTCCCCATTCATTATTTGAGTTTTGAATATTTTTATCTTTAATTTCCTTTAATTCACTATTAAGAACTTCTTTAATAGGTTGCGCATCTTTATTATTACGTGGATCTTTTGAGTATAGATTTTCAATATCGGTTAATAAAATAAGCTTGTTAGCATTTATAGCCAAGGCAACTAAAGCAGAGAGGGTATCATTATCTCCATATTTAAGCTCTTCATTTGCTACAGTATCATTTTCATTTACTATTGGAATAACATTCAAATCGATTAATCTTTTTAAAGTTTTAGAAGCGTTATTAAAGGATTCTCGTGAATTGAAATCAGCTTTAGTTATTAAAATTTGAGCAATATTAAGACCTAATTTATTAAATACTCTATCGTATAAGGACATTAAGTTAACTTGACCTACTGCAGCAGTAGCTTGAAGGGTACTTAAATCATTTGGTCTTGTTTTAATATTTAACTTTTGGCAACCTAATCCAACGGCTCCACTAGTTACTAAAATTAACTTGTTTCCTTTTGAAAGAAAACTTGTAAATGATCTAGAAAGGTTTTCAATAACTTCTTCTGTAGATGTTTCCTCTGTTCCTCTTAAAATACTAGTACCAATTTTTATAACCCAAGTTTTCATTTTATAAAATGAGAAATTAATTTTTCTATTGTCAAAGTTAAATTAAATTTTATAGGCAAGCCGTCTCTATTTAATCTCTTAACTAATATTGTTTTTATATCACATCTATTCCCAACAATAATATCTGTAAAAATTCTGTCACCAATAATGGCTATATTTTTTGGCTCTCTGCCAATTTCTTTGATAGCATCCAAAGTTACTTTTTTTCTAGGTTTTGATGCATTGTATTTATATCTTAAATTTAATTCTTTCGCTATTTTTGCGATTCTTTTTTTTGATGGATTATTACTTATTAGATATAAGGAGAAAAGTTTTTTAGATTCTATGATCCAATTTTTTACAGCTTTTGGGATCATATTTGATTTTCTATTTACTAGAGTCCCATCCACGTCTAGCAATAAAGAATTAATCCCTTTTTTTTGCAACTCAGATTGAGAAATATTATATATTGGTAAGTCTGAATCCCAATTGACTTTTAGGATAGATCTCATTGATTTTAAGAACTACTTTTTTCAAGCTCAGTTTCAATCAAAGGTTGAATTTTATCGAACTCATCATCTTCAACTAAAAAGGCACCTTTGTCTTTTAATTTACCCACAATAAAAAAAGGATCTAGTGGTATATATAAGCCATATTCTTGGTCAAAAAGGTTAAAGTTAACGAGCAATTCATAACTCTCGCTATCATCATCGACGTAATCTTCTTCTAATTCATCGTAAATTGGTTCTTCAAGTTCTCCTGATACTGTTAATGTAACTGCTGATCTGATAAGTCTTAAATCATGTTCTTGAAGGACTGCTTCAGCATTTTTTAGTATTTGTTCATTTTTATCTATTTTCTCAATTAGTTCAGGTTCATCTTTTTCATTTATCTTAAAAAGACT
>QCBT01000050.1 GCA_003281525.1 Prochlorococcus sp. AG-347-J06
AGGGGTTAATTTTTCCTTAATAGCCACAAATGCAGAATATGTAGAAATCTTATTGTTTGAGAAAGAAGACTCTATTTCCCCAAAAAGCATATTCAAATTAGATCAGACTCATAATAAAGGTCCTTACTGGCATGCAGAAATAAAAAATCTAGATGAAGGTTGCACTTATGCGTTTAGAGTGAAACAAAAAAATAATAAAATTAATAATAACTATGAAAAAAAAGTATTACTTGATCCATGTTCAAGGGGTATTACCGGATGGGGAAATTATAAAAGAGAAAATGCATTAAAAACGCAAGACAATACTAATTCTTGTCTTAAAAGCGTTGTTTGCGATAGAAAATTATTTAATTTTAAAGATTATCCAAGACCAAAACATTCTTGGGAAGAAACAATTATTTATGAACTCCATATCAAAGCTTTCACTGAATCAACTGATAAAGATGAAAGTTGTTTTAAGAAATTTTTAAAAAAAATTCCATATCTCAAAGAACTGGGTATTACAACAATCGAATTACTTCCAATTTTTTGTTTTGATCCTACTGATGCACCAAATGGTCTAAAAAATTTTTGGGGTTATAGTCCAATTAATTGGTTTACTCCGCATTTTGAATATCTTTCGAATGAATCCGCCGAAGAGAATAGAGAGGAATTTAGAAAATTTGTAGAGGAATGTCATAAAGCAGACATTGAAGTCATCTTAGATGTTGTGTACAATCACACTTCCGAAGGTGATTCAAAAGGTCCCGCAATATCTTGGAAAGGTATAGATGAAAATCTTTATTACTTTATTGGAAAAGATAAAAATTATCAGGACGTCTCCGGATGTGGTAATACTATTGCAGCAAACAGAGGATTAGTTAGAAAACTAATAATTGAATCATTAAAATGTTGGGCGAGTGAATTAGGAGTTGATGGTTTCAGATTTGATTTAGGAATTGCCCTATCAAGAGGAGAAAATCTTTCACCGCTTGATAATCCTCCAATTTTTGAAGATATAGAATGTGAACCAGAACTTGTTGATATAAAGTTTATAAGTGAGCCATGGGATTGTGGTGGTTTATATAAAATAGGGGATTTCCCATCTAAGAATACTTTCACTTGGAATGGTCATTTTAGAGATGATTTGCGAAGATTTTGGAAAGGGGATAAAGATACAGCTTGGAATATGAGCGATAAAATTAAAGGTTCTCCATCGATTTATAAAGAAGATAATATTTTCCCAAAATCAATAAACTTTATTACTTCACATGATGGATTCACTCTAAAAGATTTAGTAACTTTCAATAGAAAACATAATTTTGCCAACAGAGAGCAAAACAGAGATGGTGATAACCATAACAATTCTTGGAATCATGGAATGGAAGGACCCACTACAAACTTATTAATTAATGATTTAAGAAAAAGACAACAAAAAAATCTTATTTTTAGTTTACTTATTTCTAAAGGTGTTCCAATGATACTCATGGGTGATGAGATAGGAAGATCACAAGGCGGGAACAATAATTCTTGGTGCCAAAATAATTTATTGGGCTGGATGAATTGGGAAAATGGTCAAAAAGATTTAGAATTATTAGAATTTTTTAAATACGTTATAAAGATCAGAAAAAAACTAATAAACATTTTTAATCCATCATTCTTCCCTAATAATAAAACTAATGAAAATATTCCAACATATCATTGGCATGGAACAAAATTAGATAATCCCGATTGGAGTAGCTGGTCTCACACAGTTGCTTTTAGCATTAACAAAGGCATTACTAATCCGCTGGTCTGGATAGGTTTAAATGCATATTCAAAAAGTATCGATTTCCCCTTGCCGAAATGTAAATATAATTGGTTAAAAGTTATTGACACTAGCATGTCTGAGATTTTTGAACCCTTAACTATCGATGAAAAATTTGTTTCAATAAAGAGTAGAAGCTCTTTATTAATCATTTCAGAAGAAGTATTTGGGGCAAAAAATAATTTATTCTAAAGCGGGCGGCGGGAATCGAACCCGCATCTTCAGCTTGGAAGGCTGAGGTTTTACCACTAAACCACGCCCGCATTAAGCAATATAATTACCTTTGCAATAATACCTTATCAAACAATCAACAAAGCAAAAAGATTGGAAAATTCACACTCGAATAAAAATATTTCTAGATCAACAACAAGATTAATGTTCTCTTATGGGCTAGGAGATGCAGGCACAGGTTTAGTTGCGACTCAATTTGGTTTTTTTCTATTTAAATTCTTTATTTCTGCTGGTTTA
>QCBT01000051.1 GCA_003281525.1 Prochlorococcus sp. AG-347-J06
CCACCAGCAAGTAAAGGATTGTGGTTTGGTTCATCATTTAGAAAAGCATTAGCGAGGTCAATTTGCTCTGGATTAGAGTATTTTGAAATATCATTTAAGTTTGCCTCGCCAGCAAAAACAGAAAATGGAGCTAGTAACCCAATCGTTGCTGGTGCTACTAACAAGCTTTTAAAAAGCTTCATAAAAATCCTCACACATTTTAAGGTAATTTAAAGTTAATCTATTTGCCTAGAATTAACAACTTCCAGTAGACAAAATTTGAGCCGGCTATTAGCAAAAACACTTTATACTATTGCGAAATCTTTTCTCCAAGAATTTTATTTGTTTTGATGATTTCAATTGCAGGTTTCAAAAGTTCCTTATATTCTTTCCAAATCCCTATAGAAGAATAATAAAATTTCTTTCTTATTTGTGCGCTACTTGCCGTGTATACATTTCTTTTGTTTTGATGGGGCGAAAGATATTTTTCGTCCCAATCCCAATCAAGCCAATTTATTATCCCAGATATAACAACATTAGGATTTTCAATTAAGTCCTCATAATAATAATCATAAATATTTTCATCATATTTGATTTTATATTCCTCCATAGTTTCAAAATAGTGTATGTATAAATTAGAAATATCGTTCAAAGAAAAAGAGAAAGTCTGATTTAAAAAGTTAGCTCTGTATATGGATAAAATATTATCAAGGGGGTTTCTTATGCAATTTATTATTTTTGCATTAGGAAAAAAATTAGAAATTATGGGGCAGTACATATAATTAAACAAATTTTTGTCAGTGTAAATTAGAGAAGATTTAAATTGACTAATAACTTTTTTTTTGTAGAGGTCATAAACATCCTCAAAATCTTTAGATTCCTTGATGGATTCTTCTAAAAAATTAACCTCACCCATATCATTTACTTTAGAATTTAAACTCAAAATATTTTCAAGTAAAGTGCTTCCAGACCGTGGCATACCTATAATAAAGACATAATTAAAAGAATCCTCAGAACTTTTATTTTTTGAATTTTTGATTTTTAATGATCTAAAAAATTCAGTATGCTTTATCTTTAAATTTGCGTCAGACTTTTTATACTTCATGCTTTCGTCGTTACCTATTTTAAGAAACTTTGCACTTTCTTTAAAATTTCCTTTTTTATGCAACAAATTTGAGATTGCAAAAGCTGCGTAGATTTTTGAGTTTGGATTTAGATTCTCTAGTTTTGTGTTTAATAAAAAATTTAATTCATTTACATGATTCTTAAAATCATAAATCCCAGATAATTCATAAAAACTATTAAAGTCAAATTTATTTTTCGAAATAATAAATAAATTAGTCTCAATAGCAAGTTCAATCTGTCCTGAATTTCTATAAAAACTAGCCAAGTTGGTGTAAAAAGGCATGTAGTTAGGAGATAAATTTATTCCTTTTTTTAGTATTTGTATACTTTTACTTAATTGATTTTTTTCTTTGTAAAGGATACTTAGATTTAAATACGCTAACTCCAATCCTTTAAATTTTTTGATTAAATTTAAAAGAATATTTTCTGCTTCTTCGAACTCTCTTTTCTTTATATTTGCATTAGATAAAAGAATATTTATTCTTATTTCTTTGTTTTTATCTTTTTTAATTCTTTTATTTTTATTTAGATCCTCTAAGATATATAAAGCTTGATCAATATTAAATTTATTGATGTAAATCTCAGACTTTAAAAGTTTATAAATATCATTATTTATCGATAATTTAATAGCTTTATCTATATAAACTAATGCTTTATCTAAGTTTCTTAAAGCAATGTACAAAAGAGAACAATTATAAAGTAAATCTCCATGATTTGGATCAATTTTTATTGCCTTTAGGAGGACTCTTTCTGCATCATTGAATTTATTCTCAATTTTTAATATTTCGGCTAATAAAATATAAGGTTTAATGGATGATGGGAATTTATTAATTAAATTGAGAAATACTCTTTTTGCTAAATTAAAATTTTTTAACTCTCTACAAAATAAACCATAAGCGTAGAGTAAATCATAAGAATCATTATTTGATTTTAATAACACTTGAAATATTTGA
This sequence comes from Prochlorococcus sp. AG-347-J06, assembly GCA_003281525.1. Taxonomy (GTDB): domain Bacteria; phylum Cyanobacteriota; class Cyanobacteriia; order PCC-6307; family Cyanobiaceae; genus Prochlorococcus_A. Next base: position 2,058 of record QCBT01000051.1, read on the forward strand.
TTTGCCTCTAAAGAATTTCCTGCTTTTTGTTTAATTTTCGCTTCTTCAATTTTTTTTAATAAATCTATCTTTTTCAATATTTTTTATTTATTTCCATACATTATAGTTTCTG